>NZ_JBJIAM010000003.1:0-557384 GCF_045310815.1 Mycobacterium sp. SMC-19
CAATCACCATCGGCAACACTCCGCGATCGGCAAGATTCCGCCCATCACCAGGTTGACCAACCTGCCTGGGCAGTACAGCTAGGTCAGGCGATGCCCTCACTTACGAGCTGCTCGACCTCATCTACGGACCTAGTCATTAGATGACTGAAAATCGTTGCATTCACTACGGATAATATGGCGCGGTCGCCGTTCGAACGGATTTCATAGCCGCGATCGACGCGGGTGACTTTGATCCCGGGAGCGTAACCCAGGCGATAGAGGTCTGTTCCCAAAGGCCCGGAGGCAAGGCTTGGGCGCGCTGCTGTTCCCCAATCCCAGATCAGGTACTTCTCCGCCAGATCGAGGCTCGAGAATCGAGCGTCGCCGTCCGTTCGCTTACCGCGATCGTCGACTATGTCCGTTACCCACCAGGGACTCTCGTTGCGGAGATGGACCGAATAGCCGTTGGACTTGAATGCGATATGACAGTCGTCGCAAGTAGTCGAAATCGATACGTCTCCGCCGCTGAACATCGGAGCCCAGCGTTGCCAGTGTTGGATCAGACGCGAGAAATCCATGACTACTTTTGCCTCCTGAGGAATCCCGACCGGATCAGCTCTTCGACGCTGCCGGTATCTCCGAACTCATCGATTATTCGAAATTGTGTCCCACCGCCGGGTTGGTGGAACCATGGTGCGGTTTGCGACTGCTCGATATGCCAACCGGGTGGCAGGGCGGTGGGATCGTTGACGACATATCGCAGGTAGGGCATCGTCGCGCTTTCCGGCGGGAGTGACAACTCGGCAAAGGGCGTACCTTCCGGAGCCATGTAACCGCCGTATTCAGATCCGAATCGCCCGAGCTCGGTTCCCGCGGTCAAGTCGGCGTCGGGGATGACGGTGCCCGGTATTGCGTACGGCTTGCTGGCCAGGCTGTCGTCAGGGTAGATCAAGCGGCCGGCGGAGTCGGTGAATTGTGGTCCCGGTTCGATGGGGTGGTAGCCCTCGAACAAGGGTGAATCAGTTGGTAATGGATGTACCTCGGTTGCTGGGGCCGGCACGTGTGGCCCGCTGTGTGGGACGTGTTCGTGCGTAAGCACCGCTGGGCCTTGATCGGCAGTCGTCAGCGGCGGCGGAATGTGGTCGCCACCGGTGGTAACCGGAGCGTGCGCACCCGAGTGGTGGATGGCGAGATCGTCGGCGGCGGCCTGCGCGCGGATTTCGGCCTGGGTGATCGCGCGCGGCAGCACGTTGTCGGCGCTCAGTCCGACAGCGGTACCGCCGCTGGTTTCGAGGGCTTCGCGGGCGAACAGGGACCGCATGCCTTGCCAGCCGGCTTCTACGCCGGCCTTGCCGGCGGTGACCGCGGGCCCGGCGCCCACCGCGGTGAAGATGGCGTTCTGCAGCAGCGCGTCGTCGGGGGTGACGCGGCCCGGGTCGAGGAACCGGGAGCCGGCCAGCTTGCCGTCCTGATAGCTGAAGTAGGCGCCACTGCCGGCGTCGGCGCCTTGGTCGTAGACCTCGCCGGTGCCGTTTTTGAGGGTGCCGGTCACCACCATCTTTTGGCCCTCGAGGGTGTAGGCGAATGACACGGCGCCGCCGGGACCCAGGTGCACCGAGGCGGGATCGATGGTCGAGTAGTCGGGGATCTTGCCCAGGTCATCGAGGGCATCGGCGAGGTTCTTCTTCAATGCCGGCAGCTGCGTCATCGCCTCCTGGGCCGCGTCGCTGCCCGCACCCTGCTGGTACGCCTTGGCCGTGGCGTCGTCGAGGGCTTTTTGGGCGGCCCGGACCCGGGCCATTGCATCGAGCACCGCCTGGTCGTTGGCGCGCAACAGCTCCTCGAACGCGAACTGGTCGCCCGGCGTGCTCGGGGCGGGACTGAGGGGGCCACCCAGCGGTGCGCTGGCGTAGCCGTGGGAGAGCAGCTTGGTTGTCGAAACCTGAAGTATTCCGGCGTAGTCGTCGCGGAGCTTCTCGATCTGATGCAAGATGCCGGCGGTGTCGTCGATCGCGACCTGTTCCAACTCGGCGGTATCGAGGTGCGCCTGCTGGTACATGCCGATGCGGTTGTCGATGTCTTGCAGCTGGATCTCCAGCGCATGGATCTTCCCGGCCGCGGACTTCTGGGCCTCGGCCAGCGCGGCGGCGATCATTTCCAGGTCGGTGCCGATAGCCGTGAGCTGGGTTTGCTGCAGGTGCAAGGTGTCGGTGGCGCGTTGCACTTCCGCCGAGTCGTTGATCGGGTGCTCGCCGTTCTCCCGGTTCCAGGCCGCCTGGAAGCGTTGGCGGGCTTGGGCGAACGCCGCGCTGGACTCGGCGGTACACGCGCCGGCGTTGTGGAAGGCCTGCGCGAGTTCGTCGACAGCGGCCGGGTTACCGCTTCGCAGGGTGTTGTTGACCTGCCACGGGTCGCCGCCCGCGGCATCGATGAGCAGCGGCAGGCTTATGTAGCGGAGTTGCACCACACTGCACGAAGTTCGGCCGCGTTGTGCTGATCCATACCGATAAATGCCCGCCGGGCGTGATGTGCCTTGTCGGCGACATCGGCCAAGACGCGGCGTTGATCGTTGAGGGTTGTGACGTGGTCGCTATGGCGGGTCGAGATCGCCTGGTGGAAGGCGTCGGCGGCGCCGAAACTGCCGAAGATTCCCGCCGCCACCGCAGTCTGGTCCAACGACGCCGCGCCCGCCTGGGCGTGGTCCGCAGCGCTGTGAGAATGGGTTGCCCCGTCCTTCAGCATCGCCGGATCGACGAACATCGTGACTCCTTTACTGCGTCAGCTGGGAATCAACGTTGACAGCCGGTCGTGCGGGCGTCAATTCACCGAGGAGAATGGCCGAAGTTCGTGGATCAGCCCCGGCCGTGCTTGGACGGTTAGCTGCCGATCACCTGCGCGTCGCCGAAGGTCATCTCGACCCGGCCCACGGTCGACGACATCATCGGCCGCTTGGGCAGACCCAGCGCGGCCAGCTCGCGGGCGTAAGGGTGGGTGCCCAGCCGCAGCGTGGTACCGCCGAGCGACCCGCGCACTTTCGAAATTCGCATCTCCCAAGGCACTTGGCGGGTAACGCCGTCGAGGTGGCTGAATGCTTGCAGCACCCGGGGCTTGGACGTGAACAGCCCCGGAACCGGCAGCCCGCGACCGAATTCCATGGTAGCGATGTGCTGGCCGTCAGCGGCGACATCGAAACCCAACTGCCGTCCGTCGCGAACGGCGAAGTCCGCCATGATCTTCGGGAATCCCCAGATGGTGCGCCCGGCCTCGAGGGTGAACTCCTGGTCGACCGGCAGGTGGTGGATGAACGCGCCGGCCGAGCCCAATGCCCGCCAGCCGCTGGCCTCGGTCCCCGGCGGGTTGACCATCACCGCGGTCCCGAACTCCAGGTACTTGCCCAGGTCGCCGTCTATGTAGCGGGCCAGCATCAGATTGACCACGGCGCGTCCCGGCTGCTGCTGGAAGACCTGCAGGCCGCTGTAGTCGATCATCGCCTGCGCGGCGTCCGCAGGGACCGAAAACATTGCGGAATGTACATCCGCGTGACGGATGCGGACCGGCATGGTAAGCACAGTGCCAGCGATGGTGTGCTGTGAAAGAGCCATGGCTCCCACTGTAATCCGGGGAGGACGTCAATGACCGAGGTAATGGCCGATGCGAAGCCGGCCACCAAGCCGGACGTCGATCTGACCGACGGCACGTTTTACGCCGACGGGGGTGCTCGTGGCGCCTACGGTTGGATGCGGATCAACGAGCCGGTGTTCCGGGACCGCAACGGGCTGGCCGCGGCGGCCACCTACCAAGCGGTGATCGACGCCGAACGCACGCCCGAAGTGTTCTCCAACGCCGGCGGCATCCGTCCCGACCAACCGGGCTTCCCATACATGATCGACATGGACGACCCCGCGCACCTGTTGCGCCGCAAGCTGGTCAACGCCGGATTCACCCGCAAACGCGTGCATGCCCAGCTGCCGTCCATCGAGACGTTGTGCGACACCCTCATCGACGCGGTGTGCGAGCGCGGTGAATGCGACTTCGTCCGCGACATCGCCGCCCCGCTTCCGATGGCGGTGATCGGTGACATGCTCGGGGTGCTGCCCGAAGAACGATCGATGCTGCTGCGGTGGTCAGACGACCTGGTGGCCGGGCTGAGCTCACACCTGGATCCGGAATCGGCGACGGCTCAGGCGGTCATGGCGGCGTTCGCCGGCTGGACCGAATTCACCAGGAACACCATCACGAAACGTCGGGCCGAGCCCACCGACGACCTGTTCTCCGTGCTGGTCAACGCCGAGGTGGACGGCGCCGTGATGACCGACGACGAGATCATCTTCGAGACCCTGCTGATCCTGATCGGCGGCGACGAGACCACCCGTCACACGCTATCCGGTGGCACGGCGCAGCTACTGCGCCACCTCGATCAGTGGGAGTTGCTGCAGCGCGAACCCGATCGGTTGCCGGTGGCGATCGAGGAGATGCTGCGGTGGACCTCGCCGGTGAAGAACATGTGCCGCACCCTGACCCGCGACACCGAGTTCCACGGCACGCAGCTGCGCGAGGGCGAGAAGATGCTGCTGCTGTTCGAGTCGGCCAACTTCGACGAGTCGGTGTTCGACGAGCCGGAACGCTTCGATGTCACCCGCGACCCCAACAGCCATGTGGCATTCGGTTTCGGCACGCACTTCTGCCTGGGCAACCAGCTGGCCCGGCTGGAATTGCGGCTGATGACACAGCGGATCCTGCAGCGCCTGCCGGATCTGCGGCTGGCGTCCGGCGACGCGTTGCCGCTGCGCCCGGCGAACTTCGTCAGCGGCCTGGAATCGATGCCGGTGGTGTTCACCCCGAGCAAACCGGTGCTGGCGTAGTCATCTTCGCCGAGCGTGTAATCAGGCCGGATATTTCGCGGAAATCTCGGGCTCAGTACACGTTCGGCGCGCCCAGGCATCGCTGACTCGGCCGATGATCCCGGCTTCGGTGTCTTCGACAGTGATCCGGATATCGATCCAGCCGAGTTGGGTCATGGTTTCGTGGCGCCTGATGCCCTTGTTGAATGCCGCACGCGTGATCCGGTGGTGCTCGCCTTCGTAGTCGACACCGACTTTGATGTCCTCCCAACCCATGTCCGCTACCGCAGCAAGCTGGCCGTACTCGTCGTAGACCGGAATCTGGGTTTGCGGCTGGGGAAATCCGGCGCGGATCAGCAACAGCCGCAACCACGTTTCTCGCGGCGACTCGGCGCCGGCGTCAACGAGTGATAGCGCCATCCGTGCACGGCGGATCCCTCGGCGGCCCCGGTAGCGCTCGGCCAGTACCTCGACCTCGGCCATCGTGAGGCGGGTCGCGCGGGCCAGTGCGTCGATGGCCGCGACTGATTTCCCGACTGGGTAGCGGCAGGCCAGGTCCAACGCGGTGCGTGCGGGGGTGGTGACCGGCATACCGGCGATCAGCTGGACTTCATCGGCTTGGAATCGGTCGGACCAGGTCCTGACGCCCCCGGGCGGGCGCCGGCAGTCGAAGAGCAACTCGGCCGGAGCGCGGTCCTCGACCCACCTGGCACCGTGCAGCGCGGCAGCGGATTGGCCGGCGATCACCCCGCGCCGCCGGGACCACAGCCATGCGGCGCGTGCCCGCGACACGGCGGTGAGCTCCGGCCCGGTCGGGACGTAGACGTCCGGATGGATCGCGGTGAATCGGCTCCGCAAGGCGTACGGCGTCAGCCGCCCGGTCCGCACGGCTTCGCTGCCCAAGAACGGTGTCACCATGGCGGGAGTCTGCCAACGACCACCGACACGAACGCCGAACGTGCACTGGTTGCGAAAATCCGGCCGGATTCTCGCAGTGGTTACACGTTCGGCGAAAAGGGCGGGGAGGCGAGGCTGGCCCGCAGCGACTCGATGATCGCCTCGATCGGCGACCGCCACGCCAGACCCAGATCGGCCAGCGTGGCCGAGTCATCGGTCGGGGTGGCCGAGGTCAGCAGCCAGGCCGCCTCGTAGCTCAGTGACTCGGGCAGCGGCAGCAGCTTGCTGGCCAGGTCGCTGACCCGGCCGATGCCCTTGAAAACGCTGGGGGCCACCCGGATTCGGCGTACCGGCTTGCCCAGACCCTGTTCCACCGCGGCGATCATCTCGTCGAAGCTGACCATGATTCCGCCGCACAGATAGCGATGCGGACCGCGACCGGGCCGCATCAGCGCCTCGTGCACCCGGCCGATGTCGCGGACGTCGACCATCGCCATGCCGCCGCGCACCACCGGCGCCACCCGATACTTGACGATCGGCGCCCAGCCCCGTTCGGTGACGCCGGGCGCGGTGTGAAACGCCGGGCCGACCACGCTGGAGGGATAGGTGACCACGACCGGTGCGCCCTCGTCCTGCAGCCGGCGGGCCACCCGCTCGCCGTAGGCCTTGGTGCGCGCATACGCGCTGCGCCCCGGCACGGTCGGCGAATCCGGGCCGATGATCCCGTTCGGCGGCGGGAACAGCGCGCTGTAGGAACTGACCGACACCACCGGGTCCAGACCTGCGGCCACGGCGCGGGTCAGGATCGCTTCGGTGGCGTAGGCGTTGATGTCCCACATCAACTTTTCCTGGCGGTCGTTGGTGCCGACCACCCCGGCGGCATGCAGCACCGAGTCGCAGCCGTCCAACAGCGCAGCCACCACCGCGGTGTCGCGGATGTCGCCGTCGAGCACTTCGAGTGCGCCGAATTCGCGCAACCGGGGAATGACCGGCTCGTCACCGCAGCCCGGGGCGACCAGCAGCCGAACCGAATGCCCGGCTTCCAGCAGTGTCTTGACCGTGTGGGCGCCGAGGTAGCCGGTGCCGCCGGTGACTGCGACCCGCATCAGCGGTTCTTGAACTCCGGCTTGCGCTTCTCGGCGAACGCCCGCGGCCCTTCCTTGGCGTCCTCGCTCAAGAACACCTTGATGCCGATCTTGGTGTCGATCTGGAATGCGTCGTTCTCGTGCAGGCCCTCGGTCTCGTGGATGGTGCGCAGCATCGCCTGCACCGCCAGCGGACCGTTGTTGTTGATCTGCTCGGCGATCTCCAGCGCCTTGTCCAGCGCGGAACCGTCCGGCACCACGTGGCCGATCAGGCCCATCTCCAGCGCCTCGGCGGCGGTGATGTGCCGACCGGTGAACAGCAGGTCACAGGCCATGGTGTAGGGAATCTGGCGCACCAGCCGCACCGCGGAGCCGCCCATCGGGTACAGGCTCCACTTGGCCTCGGAGATGCCGAACTTGGCGCTTTCGCCGGCGATGCGGATGTCGGTGCCCTGCAGGATCTCGGTGCCCCCGGCGATGGCCGGGCCTTCCACCGCGGCGATCAACGGCTTGGTCAGCCGGCGGCCCTTGAGCAGGCCGTCGATACGCGACGGGTCGTAGCTGCCGTCTTTGAACGAGTCGCCCGGCGCCTTCTTGTTGGCTGCCTTGAGGTCCATTCCCGCGCAGAAATAACCACCGGCGCCGGTCAGGATGCACGAGCGGATCTCGTCGTCGTTGTCGACGCGGTCCCAGGCCTCGACCATGATCGCCAGCATTTCGCCGGAAAGAGCGTTGCGGGCCTCGGGACGGTTCAGCGTGACGATCAGCGTGTGTCCGCGCTGCTCAACGAGGGCGTGGGGCTGTTCTGACGACTCGCTCACCGGCGTCCGCCTTTCCGGGTTGGGACCTCGACTTGAAATCGAAATGTAACACGTTCTAGTTTGTGTGTTGTGGCTCTCAACATCGCCGACTTAGCCGAACACGCCATCGACGCCGTACCGGATCGGGTTGCCCTGATCTGTGGGCCTGACGAGCTGACCTACGGGCAGCTCGAGGAGAAGGCCAACCGGCTGGCCCATTACCTGATCAGTCAGGGCGTCAAGAAGGACGACAAGGTCGGCCTGTACTGCCGCAATCGCAACGAGATCGTCGTCGCGATGCTCGGCATCATCAAGGCCGGCGCCATCTTGGTCAACGTCAACTTCCGCTATGTCGAGGGGGAGCTGCGCTACCTGTTCGACAACTCGGACATGGTCGCGGTGGTGCACGAGCGCCAGTACGCCGACCGGGTGGCCAACGTGCTGCCCGACACCCCGCACGTCAAGACCATCCTGGTGGTCGAGGACGGCAGCGATCTGGACTACCAGCGCTACGGCGGCGTGGAGTTCGAGGCCGCACTGGCGCAGAGTTCGCCGGAGCGGGACTTCGGACCGCGCAGCGCCGACGACATCTACCTGCTCTACACCGGCGGCACCACCGGCTTCCCTAAGGGCGTGATGTGGCGCCACGAGGACATCTACCGGGTGCTGTTCGGCGGAACCGACTTCGCCACCGGCGAACCGATCGCCGACGAGTACGACCTGGCCAAGCTGGCCGTCGCCAACCCGCCGATGGTCCGGCACCCGATCCCGCCGATGATCCACGGCGCCACCCAGTCGGCCACCTGGATGTCGCTGTTCAGCGGCCAAACCGTGGTCCTGGCACCGGAATTCGATGCCGACGCGGTGTGGCGCACCATCCACGACCACAAGGTCAATCTGCTGTTCTTCACCGGGGACGCGATGGCGCGCCCGCTGCTGGATGCGCTGCTGGCCCATCAGGACGCCGGTAACGAGTACGACCTGTCGTCGCTGTTCCTGCTGGCATCCACCGCGGCGCTGTTCAGCCCGAGCATCAAGGAACGGCTGCTGGAGCTGCTGCCCAACCGGATCATCACCGACTCCATCGGGTCCAGCGAGACCGGTTTCGGCGGCACCAGCATCGTCGCCAAGGGCGAAGCGCACACCGGCGGCCCGCGGGTCACGATCGACAAGACCACCGTGGTGCTCGACGACGACGGCAACGAGGTCCAGCCCGGGTCGGGCGTGCGGGGCATCATCGCCAAGCGCGGTCACATCCCGGTCGGCTACTACAAGGACGAGAAGAAGACCGCCGAGACGTTCCGCACCATCAACGGGGTGCGCTACGCGATCCCCGGCGACTTCGCGCAGGTCGAGGCCGACGGCAGCGTGACCATGCTGGGCCGCGGGTCGGTGTCGATCAACTCCGGTGGCGAGAAGATCTACCCCGAAGAGGTCGAGGCGGCCCTCAAGACCCACCCCGACGTCTTCGACGCCCTGGTGGTCGGGGTGCCCGATGCCCGCTACGGCCAGCATGTGGCCGCGGTGGTTCAGGCGCGCGGCGACGCACGGCCTTCGCTGGAGGAGATCAACGCCTGCGCCCGTACCGAGATCGCCGGCTACAAGGTGCCCCGCAGCCTGTGGTTCGTCGACGAGGTCAAGCGCTCCCCGGCCGGCAAGCCCGACTACCGCTGGGCCAAAGAGCAGACCGAAGCCCGTCCCGCCGACGAGGTGCACGCCAAGCACGTGGCGGCAGAGAGCTAACTCACCGAATTTTTGGTGCAGAGCTGCCCTCGACGGAACGCTTTGCGGGCTAGTCTCTGTCGATGCAGCGACTTTCGGGCGTCGACGCGGCGTTCTGGTCTGCCGAAACGGCGGGCTGGCACATGCACATCGGTGGGTTGGCGATCTGCGACACCACCAATGCGCCGAACTACAGCTTTGAGCGGGTTCGCCAGCTGCTGATCGAGCGATTACCGCAACTGCCGCAGCTGCGCTGGCGGGTCAGCCCTTCGCCGATGGGCCTGGACCGGCCGTGGTTCGTCGAAGACGAGCATCTCGACATCGACTTCCACCTGCGGCGTATCGGCGTTCCCGCGCCGGGCGGGCGGCGCGAGGTCGAAGAGCTGGTGGGCCGCCTGATGTCCTACAAGCTGGACCGTTCCCGACCGTTGTGGGAGATGTGGGTCATCGAAGGCGTAAGCGGCGGCCGGGTCGCGACGCTGACCAAGATGCATCACGCGATCGTCGACGGTGTCTCTGGTGCAGGACTGTTCGAGATCATGCTGGACATCACGCCGGAGCCGCGGCCGCCGCTACCGGAGACGATCGGGTCGTCGAACGGATCCGTCATCCCCAGCTACGAGCGCCGGGTCGTCGAGGAATTGGTCAACGTCGCGGTCAAGACGCCGTACCGCATCGGCCGGCTGCTGCAGCAGACCGTCCGCCAGCAGATCGCCACTGTCGGATTGGGACTTCCCCGCAAACCACCGCGCTACTTCGACGCCCCGGTAACTCGTTTCAACGCCAGCGTGTCGCCGCACCGGCGGATCAGCGCCGCCCGGGTCGAGTTGGCCCGGATCAAGGCCGTCAAGGACGCCTACGGGGTCAAGCTCAACGATGTAGTGCTCGCCATGGTCGCCGGCGCAGTTCGGCAGTATCTCGGCGAGCGCGGCGAGCTGCCGGACAAGCCACTCGTCGCCCAGATCCCGGTGTCGACCCGCACCGAAGAGAGCCAGGGCGAGGTCGGCAACAAGGTCAGCTCGATGACGGTGTCGATGGCGACCGACATCGAGGGAGCAGCCCAGCGGCTCAAATCGATTCACGCCAGCACTCAGAGTGCCAAGCAGATGGCGAAGGCGTTGTCGGCGCACCAGATCATGGGCCTGACCGACACCACCCCGCCGGGGCTGCTGCAGCTGGCCGCCCGTGCCTACACCGCGACCGGGCTGTCGAACCGGCTGGCCCCGATCAACCTCGTCGTCTCCAACGTGCCGGGTCCGCCGATTCCGATCTACATGGCCGGAGCGGAACTGGAGTCACTGGTGCCGCTCGGCCCGCCGGTCATGGACGTGGCGCTGAACATCACCTGCTTCTCCTACCGCGACCACCTCGACTTCGGATTCGTGACCACCCCGGAAATCGCCGAGGACATCCACAAGATGGCCGACGGGATCGAGCCGGCGCTGGCCGAGTTGGAGCGCGACATCGACCGGGGGAAGAACCGCACCGGCCGACGCTGACCGCTAACGCCCGGGCAGTGCCTGCACCACGCGGATCATCGGGGTCAGCATCTTTTGCCACAGCGGGCCGGAAATCCCCAGCGGCGGGTCCAGATTCAGGATCCGGGCGGTGGAGACCGTCTGCGATTCGGTGTACTTGAGGATCCCGTCGGCACCGTGGCGGCGGCCAACCCCGGAGGCTTTCATGCCGCCCATCGGCGCGGCGACGCTCCCGAAGGCCAGGGCGTAACCCTCGTCGACATTGACCGTGCCGGACTTGATCCGTGCGGCGATGGCCTCACCCTGGGACTTGCTGGCGGCCCACACGCTGGCGTTCAGCCCGTATTCGGTGTCGTTGGCCTTGGCGATGGCCTCTTCGACGCTGTCGACGGGGTAGATGGAGACGACCGGGCCGAACGTCTCGTTGCGCCCGCACTCCATCTCGTCGGTGACATCGGTCAGCACGGTCGGCTCGTAGAACAGCGGCCCGATGTCGGGACGGGCATTTCCGCCGGCGATGACCTTGGCGCCCTTGGCCTTCGCGTCGTCGACGTGGTTGGAGATGGTCTTGATCTGGTCTTCGGAGATCAAGCTGCCCATGTCGGCGGTGAAGTCGTAGGTGGCCGAGAGCTGCATGGCGCGCACCTGCTCGGCGAACTTCGCGGCGAACTCGTCCGCGACGTCGCGCTCGACGTAGATCCGTTCGATCGAGATGCACAACTGCCCGGCGTTGGAGAAGCAGGCGCGGGTGGCGGCCTTGGCGACCTCCGACAGGTTGGCGCCCTTGGTGACGATCATCGGGTTCTTGCCGCCCAGTTCGGCGGAGAAGCCGATCAGCCGGGAACCGCACTGCTCGGCCAGGGTGCGACCGGTGGCGCTGGAGCCGGTGAACATCAGGTAGTCGCACTGCTGCACGATCGCGGTCCCGACCACCGACCCCGGGCCGGGCACCACCGCGAACAGGTCGCGCGGCAGGCCGGCCTGATACAGCAGTTCGGCGTTGGCCAGCGTGCAGTACGGGGTCTGGCTGTCCGGCTTGACCACCACCGCGTTGCCCGCCAGCAGTGCGGGGATGGCGTCGGAGATCGACAGCGTCATCGGGTAGTTCCACGGCGCGATCACGCCCACCACGCCCTTGGGGTGGTGGTTGACCACGGTCTTGACGACGGCGGGCAGTAGCCCCGGTACCCGCTTGGAGGCCAGCAACTTGGTGGCCTGGCGCGCGTAGTAGCGCGCGTTGAGCATGATGTCCAGGATCTCCTCCTGGGCAGCCGAACGTGCCTTGCCGGTCTCGGCCTGGCAGACGTCCATCAGGAAGTCCCGGTTGGCGATCACCAGATCGCGGTAGCGCTCGATGATCGCGCTGCGCTCCTTGACACCGCGCGCCGCCCAGATGCGCTGGGCCGCGCGGGCCTTGGCGAATGCCGCCGTCACGTCCTCGGCGTTGCCGACCGGGATGGTGGTCAGCGGCTTGCCGGTGAAGACCTCGTCGATGGTCTTCGACTGCCGCGCGTCGATGTCATCGATGGCGGACAGTTGGCGCAGCCGGTCGAAGTCTGCGGCGGATGGGGCGGGCATGGTGAACTCCTACTGGCGGGTAACACGTGGTTAGCGGCCAACCTACCCCGCGCAGCGGCCACCCGGTAGCTCGGCGGCATGGGCGCTGAGCCACTGGGTCATCTGGTTGAGCGCCGCGATCCCGGATCCGAAGCTGCCGTCTTTGGGCTCGGCGGCCAGCGCCACCGCAAGCGACCCGGCCGGCGTGCCGACGACGCCGAACTGGCGCACCAGATACCCGCCGCCCTGGCCGGGACCCCAGCCGCCCTTGGTCGGCGCGCCGATGCTGGCCAGCCCCCAGCGCTGGTCGGGCACGGTGTTACGCATCAAGCTGTAGACGGGCGCAGCGACGGCCATGCACGGCAGGTGGGCGGCGAACACCGCTTGGCGGGCCAGTGGCCACTGGGTCTGGCCGAAGGCGCTGAACTCTGGACGCAGCCGTCGGGATTCGACCGCGGTGCCCGCGTCGCCGCCGGCCCGCAGGACGGCCTGCACCTGCTGGGCGGCCTGGGGCGCCGGACCCAGCGCGGACCACAGCTGCTCGGCGGCGTCGTTGTCGGACGCCGTGACGGCCTTGGCGGCCAGGTCCTGGGCGTTCGGGCGGTTGGCGTGCAGCGCCGCGATCGCCAGCGGGACCTTGATGGTCGACCAGGCGACGCCGTTCTGCAGGGAACCGAGCGTGCCCACCTGGTTCTGGCCGACTGGGGCGTAGGCGATGCCCACGTTGCCCGGAATGGTGTTGGCCAGCTGCGCGAAGCTGGCCTGTAAGGGCTCGGCGGCGGCGGGGGAGGCCAGGGCCAGGGGGAGGGCCATGACGGCGGCCAGGACTGCGACGAGCAAGCGGCGGGCAGCAGGCATTGATTCAGTATTGCGCGCCACGTGGCCGGAACGGGGGCGGCGCGGCGGGCGGCCGCTGAGGTGAATCATCGGACGAAATCGCGTACTTCTTTCCCGCACGCGGCTATCGTCGCGGCATGCGACCTTCCGTCGGCGCCATCGCGGTAGCAACCGCGGCTCTGACCTTCGTGATTATCGGCGGTGCCCCTGCGGCCACCGCCCAGCCGGACATGCACTTCTTCGAGTCCCCCAGCGGAAACATCGCATGCCTGGCGGATTCGGACTCGGTTCGCTGCGACATTCAGGACCGTGATTGGTCGCCGCCGCCGCGACCGTCGGACTGTGCCAGCCAGACCGGATACGGACAGGGCGTCGTGCTCGAGGTCCACGGCAAACCCAAATTCGTCTGCGGCGGCGACACCACCTTCGGCGGTGACGCCCGAGTCCTGCAATACGGCGATCGTGACGCGACGACCGCCTACACCTGTGTCAGCGAGAAGTCCGGTATCCGCTGCGAAAACCGTGATGACCACGGATTCGCGATCAGTCGTGAGTCCTACGAACTGTTCTGATCGCGATGGGTTGCGGCGCTCGATGGCCGGCGCCAAACAGAGGGAGCGAACGATGCATCGGCTGCAGCGGATGGGCGGAGTCGGTCGGGTTTTTGCCGTGGTCGCCGCGGTGCTGTGCGTCGCGGTGGGGATCGCTGGAGTGGCGGCCGCCGACGACACCGTCCGACTGAACAGTCGGCTGGGCGATTTCTGTCTCGACGCTCCCGGAGCGGACTATTTCACCGCGGTGGTGATCAACCCCTGCGAGGACTCTGACTCCCAGCGCTGGTATCGCAACGGCCGGCAGCTGCAGAACGTCGCCTTTCCCGGCGGATGCCTGATCAATCCGGCGGTCAATGTGAATCCGTCGGGCGAAGGTATGTTCGCGCACCTCGGTCCATGTGTCGCAATGGCGCCCCAGAACTGGAACGTCGACCCGAACGGCCAGGTGAAAAACGACACGGGTTGGTACTGCCTCACAGTCCTCGGCGGGCCAGGGCCGGGAACGTGGGTCTCCGCCCGCTACTGCAACGGCGATCCGAACCAAGGCTGGGACGTCATCTCCTGACCCGGCTGGCAGGGGTGTCGGGCTGCCGCTACCGGGGGATCGGGAACACCGGATCGGCGCACTCGGTGCCCTCGGCGGTCAACACCCGCTTGAGCACCTTGAACGTCTCGGTGCGCGGCAATTCCTCGGCCACCCGCACATACGACGGCCACTGCTTGGGGCCCAGGTCGGGCTGCTCGGCCAGGAATGCGCGGAAGTCGCCGGCGTCGAACGAGGCCCCTCGGGCCAGGACCAGCGCGGCCATCACCTGATCACCCACCGCGGGGTCCGGGATGGGATACACCGCGACCTGCGCGACGGCATTGTGGCGCAGCAGGACCCGCTCGATCGGTGCGGTGCCCAAGTTCTCGCCGTCCACCCGCATCCAGTCGCCGAGCCGGCCGGCGAAGTAGGCGTAGCCGGCCTCGTCCCGATAGGCCAGATCGCCGGAGTGGTAGATCCCGCCGGCCATCCGCTGCGCCTCGGCCTCGGGATCGCGGTAGTAGCCGCGGAATTGGCCACGCCCACTGGCATTCACCAACTCGCCGACCACCCCGGGCGGGCACTGCACGCCGGTCTCGACGTCGATGATGGTGTTCCCGTCGATCAGCGGCCCCAGCGCGCCGGCCGGGGTGTCCGGGGTACGCCCGATCGCCACCCCGCCCTCGGTCGAACCGAAGGCGTCGATCACCGTGCACCCGAACCGAGCCGCGAAGCGCTCCAGGTCCCGGGGTGCACCCTCGTTGCCGTACAGCAGCCGCAGCGGGTTGTCGGCGTCGTCGGGCTGTGCCGGAGTGGCCAGCACGTACGACAGCGGTTTGCCCACGTAGTTGGCGTAGGTGGCGCCGAAACGGCGCACGTCGGGAATGAACCCCGAAGCGGAGAACTTGCGGCGCAACGCGATCGACGCGCCAGCGGCCACCGCCACCGACCAGCCCGCCATCACCGCGTTGGAGTGAAACAGCGGCATCGACAGATAGCAGACATCCGAGGTCCCCAGGCTGAACCGCTGCGAGAGCATCAGCCCCGGGAACGCCGCCTTCCACTGGGTGCAGCGCACCGCCTTCGGGTCACCGCTGGTGCCCGAGGTGAAGATCAGCATGAACAGCTCGTCGGGGCCGGCCTCCCGGAAGCTCACCGGTGTGCCGTCATAGCCCGCCAATTCCGATTGCCACGAGGGCGATTCGACATCGATCATGCCGGGAACCATGACGTCGGCGGTGTTGTCGGCCAGCACCAGCTGGCAATCCGCATGGGCTACGTCGCGCTCCAGGGCTGCGCCCCGGCGGGTGGGGTTCAAGCCCACCGGCACGATGCCGGTCAGTGCCGCCGCCACCAGCATCATCGAGAAGAACGGCGTATTGCCCAGCAACACACCGACATGCGGTGGTTTGTCCGGATCGAGCCGGGCCTGCAGCGCGGCACCGAGCCGGGCGCCCGCAGCGATGTGGTCTCGCCAGCTGACGAAGGTGTCCTCGTAGAACACACCGCGATCGTCCACCTCGGCTAGGGCGGCCAGCATCGCTGTGACGGTGGACTGTTCGTCAATTTGGGTGGGTGCTGACATAGTGATCAGATTAGTGTTGCAATAGAGCGGTGACCGACTTCGACGCCATTACAGCCCTGAAAACCATCGCCGACATCGACGCCATCAAGGGAGTCAAGTACCGCTACATGCGGGCATTGGACACCAAGCACTGGGACGACTTCGCGGCCACCCTGGCCGAGGACGTCACCGCCGCCTACGGCCAGTCGATGGGCAAAAAGCAGACCTTCGCCGACCGTGACTCGCTGGTGGAGTTCATGCGGAACTCGCTTCCCGGCAACATCATCACCGAGCACCGGGTGAACCACCCCGAGATCTCCCTCACCGGCTCGGACACCGCCACCGGTATCTGGTACCTGCAGGACCGGGTGATCGTGCCCGACGTCAACCTGATGCTGATCGGGGCAGGTTTCTATCACGACACCTACCGCCGCACCTCCGACGGCTGGAAGCTCAGCCACACCGGCTACCAGCGCACCTACGACGCCACCATCGCCCTGACAGACCTGCCCGGGTTCAACGTGACGTTCGGTGAAGCGCTGAACCGCTAGCCAACCAACTACGCCGGCGTTTCGGCCAGTTCGCGGCCGATCGCCAGCAGCTGTCCGGTGGCGCCGCCAAGTGCGAACTCAGTCTGCTTGGCGGCCAGGAAGTAGCGGTGGATCGGGTGGTCGATGTCGATGCCGACCCCGCCGTGAATGTGGACGATGCTGTGCGCCACCCGGTGACCGGCCTCGGCCGCCCAGAATGCGGCGGTGGCCACCTGGGTGGTGGCCGGCAGCCCCTCACTGATCCGCCACGCCGCCTGGGTCAGCGTCAGGCGCAACCCCTTGACGTCGATGTAGCCGTCGGCCAGCCGCTGCGACACCGCCTGGAAGCTGCCGATCGGCTTGTCGAACTGCTCGCGCTCGCGGGCGTATTCGGCGGTCAGGGCCAGGCCGCGCTCCAGTACGCCCAGCTGGTAGGCGCTGTGGCCCAAGGCCGCCACGCTGATCAGGTGGTCGAGTACGTCGGCGCCGCCGACCAGGCGACCGGCCTCTACCGTGACCCCGGACAGCTCCAGGTGGCCAACGCTGCCCCGTCCGGTGGTGGCCAGCGAGGTCACCGTCACGCCAGGGTCGGAGGCAGCGACCAGGAACACCGCTGCGCCGGAATCGGTTTCGGCTGCCACCAGGAAGGCGTCAGCGATCGAAGCGAAACCGACCTGGGTGCGGGTGCCGGTGAGGCGGTAGCCGCCGTCGGCCGTCGCCGCCCGGACCGGGCCCTCGCCCATGTCTCCGTCGAGGGCGACGGTGAGGACCTTCTCGCCGGCCACGGCCGGGACGCCCCAGGCCTGCTGCAGCTCGGCCGAACCGAACTTGGCCAGCGTCTCGGCGGCCAGCACCACCGACTCCAGGTAGGGCACCGCGGCCAGTTGGCGGCCGAGTGCGGTCAGGATCGCCGTCTGCTCGAGCACGCCGAAACCACCGCCGCCCAGCGACTCGCTCGCCGCACTGGACACGACGTCGGCGTCGATCAGCTTGCGCCACAGCTCGGTGTCGAAACGCTGCTCCAACGCGTCGAGCTCACGCTGGCGCTCCGGCGTGCACACCGCGTCCACGATGGTGCCGACCAGACCCGAGAGGTCGTCAGATGCTTCGGTAGTGGTGAAGTCCATGGGTACTTGCCTCCAAAGTCCTTGGGGTAATAGGTCAGCGGTTACGGGGCAGGCCCAGAGCGACCATGCCGATGATGTCGCGCTGCACCTCGTTGGTGCCGCCGCCGAAGGTCAGGATCAAGCAGGCCCGGTGCATCCGCTCCACCCGGCCGCGCAGCAGTGCGCCGGGGGAGTCCTGGCGCACGGTGGCGGCGGTGCCGAGCACCTCCATCAGCAGGCGGTAGGCCTCGGTGGCCAACTCGGTGCCGAACACCTTCGCCGCCGAGGCGTCCGCCGGGGACGGCGCGGCCTTGTCAGTCGAGGCCAGCTCCCAGTTGATCAGCTTGAGCACTTCGGCCTTGGCCAGCACCCGGGCCAGGTTGAGCTGGACCCACTGCGAGTCGATGATCCGGTTGCCGTGGGCGTCCTTGGTGTTCTGTGCCCATTCGCGGACCTCTTCGAGAGCCAGCAGGATCGGCTGCGCCGAGACCAGGGCAACGCGCTCGTGGTTGAGCTGGTTGGTCACCAGCTTCCAGCCCGCGTGCTCTTCGCCGACCAGGCTGGTCACCGGCACCCGCACGTCCTGGTAGTAGGTAGCGCTGGTGTCCGGGCCGGCCATGGTGTGGACCGGGGTCCAGGAGAAGCCTTCGGCAGTGGTGGGCACGATCAGCATCGAGATGCCGCGGTGCTTCTTGGCTTCCGGGTTGGTCCGGGCCGCCAGCCACACGTAGTCGGCGTAGGCGATCAGCGACGTCCACATCTTCTGGCCGTTGATCACGTAGTCGTCGCCGTCACGGACCGCGGTGGTGCGCAGCGAGGCCAGGTCGGTGCCGGCGCCCGGCTCGGAGTAGCCGATCGCGAAGTGCAGCTCGCCGGCGGCGATCTTGGGCAGGAAGAACTTCTTCTGCTCTTCGGTGCCGAACGCCATGATCGTCGGCGCGACGCTGTTGATGGTCAGGAACGGCACCGGGGCACCGGCGATCGCGGCCTCGTCGGTGAAGATCAGCTGCTCCATCGGCGAACGTGCCTGGCCGCCGTACTCCTTCGGCCAGCTCAGCGTCAGCCAACCGTCGTGCCCCATCTGAGCCACGGTCTCGCGGTAGACGTTGCCGGTGCCGTACTCGCCCTGGGTCGAGCTGAGGGCTTCACGACGCTCCGGCGTCATCAGCGTGGTGAAGTAGGACCTCAGTTCGCTGCGCAGCTCTTCTTGGGCCGGCGTGTAGCTGATCTGCATCGGGGGAGTCCTTCGCTGGTGATCGGTGTCACGATAAGATTCTGGTTCGACAGCCCGTTGTAACACGTTCTAGTCCCGGGGTCCAACGGCCCTAGCGGCTCGTGTGGGAACGCTGTCGGATCGTATGGTGACACTAGTGGATGACGGCGGCCGGAAACGCTCGGTCGGCGCAGGGCTTTTACAGGAGAATGTCATGCGAGTTGAGGTAGATCTGGATCGTTGCGAGGGCAACGCGATTTGCGTCGGAATCGACCCCGACCTGTTCGATCTGAACGATGACGAGCAGGCAGAGGTGAAACTCGCCCCGGTCCCCGCCGACCGCGAAGCCCACGCTGAGCAGGCCATCGCCGAGTGCCCGCGGGCCGCGCTGCGCCGCGTCGACGACTAGCCTCCCCCTAACAACGACTAGAGGTATTCATAACCGCCGGTGACGATGAGTGCGCCGGTGACGCAAAGGAGCGGCGTACATGACTGACAACGCGATCGATCTGACCGGCAAGGTCGCAGTGGTGACCGGCGCAGCCGCCGGCCTGGGCCGAGCTGAGGCGATCGGGTTGGCCCGCTCCGGGGCGACGGTGGTCGTGAACGACATCGCTCCGGCGCTGGAGTCCTCCGACGTCATCGAGGAGATCGCCGCGGCCGGCGGTAAGGGCGTGCCGGTGGCCGGTGACATCAGCCAGCGGTCCACCGCCGACGAGCTCGTCAGCACCGCCGACGGGCTGGGCGGGCTGAACATCGTCGTCAACAACGCCGGGATCACCCGCGACCGGATGTTGTTCAACATGTCCGACGACGACTTCGACGCCGTGATCGCGGTGCACCTTCGTGGACACTTCCTTTTGACCCGCAATGCGGCTGCCTACTGGCGTCAGAAGGCCAAGGATGCCGATGGAAGCGTGTACGGCCGCATCATCAACACCTCGTCAGAGGCCGGCCTGATGGGTCCGGTCGGCCAGGCCAACTATGGCGCGGCCAAGGCGGGGATCACCGCGCTGACGCTCTCGGCCAGCCGGGCGCTGAGCCGCTACGGCGTCTCTGCCAACGCGATCTGCCCGCGGGCCCGCACCGCGATGACGGCCGATGTGTTCGGTGAGGCCCCGGAAGGCGCTGCGGGAGATGTCGATCCTTTGTCGCCCGAGCACGTGGTGACCTTGGTCCGGTTCCTGGCATCCCCGGCCTCGGCCGCGGTCAACGGTCAGGTTTTCGTGGTCTACGGACCTGAGGTAACCCTGATGGCCGCGCCGACCGTGGAACGTAAGTTCAGCGCCGATGGGCAGGCGTGGGACCCGGCCGGACTGTCCGACACGCTGGCCAATTACTTCGCCGGCCGCGATCCGGCGCGGACTTTCTCGGCGTCCGAACTGATGTCCGGCGATTAGAACAAAATTAGAACGCGTTATAGCGAGGCGTGGGTCACAATATGCTGTGACCAGGGCGGATATCTCAGGAATCTCGCTGAAACGTGTCCTTTGACACTGAGAACGTGTTCTAGTTAGTATGATCCGGCTCACGTGAGGCGGCGTCTGAATTGCACGAATGACGCCGATCGCACGAGGTTGCCGGATACAGTTTTGCGACCACCGATGCCCCGGAAGCCCGACCTGAGGGAAGGACGTGTCTTGATCGAACAACTCACGGTTCCGGCTCGGGCCGTGGGCGGGTTCGTCGAGATGTCCCTGGAGACGTTCCGGGCCATGTTTCGCAGGCCTTTCCAGTACCGCGAATTCCTCGACCAGACCTGGATGATCGCCCGGGTGTCGCTGCTGCCGACGGTGCTGGTCGCGATCCCGTTCACCGTGCTGGTGGCGTTCACCCTCAATATTCTGCTGCGCGAGATCGGCGCTGCCGACCTGTCCGGCGCCGGTACCGCGTTCGGCACCATCACCCAGCTGGGCCCGGTGGTGACCGTGCTTGTGGTGGCCGGCGCGGGTGCGACCGCCATCTGCGCGGACCTGGGTGCCCGCACCATCCGCGAAGAGATCGACGCGATGCGGGTGCTCGGTATTGACCCGATACAACGGCTGGTGGTACCCAGGGCCCTCGCGTCGACGTTCGTCGCATTGCTGCTCAACGGGCTGGTGTGTGCGATCGGCCTGGTCGGCGGCTATGTGTTCTCGGTCTTTCTGCAGGGCGTCAACCCCGGCGCCTTCATCAACGGGTTGACCGTGCTCACCGGGCTCGGCGAGCTGGTGATGGCTGAGATCAAGGCGCTGCTGTTCGGCACGGCAGCCGGCCTGATCGGCTGTTACCGCGGACTGACCGCCAAGGGCGGCCCTCAGGGCGTAGGCAACGCGGTCAATGAGACCGTCGTCTATGCCTTTATTTGTCTGTTCGTCATCAACGTCGTCATGACCGCGATCAGCGTCCGGGTGTTGGTGAAATGAGTTACGACGCCACGTTGCGGTTCCGGCGGATGTTTCGCGGCCTGCCCAAGGCCGTCGACAACTTCGGCGAGCAGGCGTTGTTCTACGCCGAATCGATCCGATACGTCCCCAACGCGCTGACCCGGTACCGCAAGGAAACCGTCCGGCTGATCGCCGAGATCACCATGGGAACCGGCGCGCTGGCCATCATCGGCGGCACGGTCGGGGTGGCCACCTTCCTCACCCTGGCCTCCGGTGGCGTGATCGCGGTGCAGGGCTTCTCCTCGCTGGGCAACATCGGCATCGAGGCGTTGACCGGCTTCTTGTCGGCGTTCCTCAACGTGCGGATTGTGGCGCCGGTGGTTGCCGGGATCGCACTGGCCGCCACTATCGGGGCCGGCACCACCGCCCAGCTCGGCGCCATGCGCGTCGCCGAAGAGATCGACGCCGTCGAATCGATGGCGGTACATGCGGTGTCCTATCTGGTGTCCACGCGTTTGGTGGCGGGTCTGATCGCGATCATCCCGCTCTATTCCCTGTCAGTGCTGGCCGCGTTCTTCGCCGCCCGGTCCACCACGGTGTTCATCAACTCGCAGTCACCGGGCCTCTACGACCACTACTTCGACACCTTCTTGATCCCCACAGACCTGCTGTGGTCCTTCCTGCAGGCGATCATCATGTCGATCGCGGTGATGCTGGTACACACCAACTACGGCTTCAACGCGGCCGGCGGCCCCGTCGGCGTGGGCATCGCGGTCGGTCAAGCCGTGCGGACCTCGCTGGTCGTCGTCGTCGTCATTACGCTGTTCGTTTCACTTGCCGTCTACGGCGGCTCCGGCAACTTCAACCTCTCGGGATAGCAGGGACCAAGCGTGGACACGGGATCGAGGCGTACCCAGGTACGGATTGCTGCGGCAGTCCTCGGTGCGATCTTGCTTGCCGCCACCGTGTTCACCTACCTGTCCTACGTGTCGGTCTTCAGCTCCACCGACAAGGTCACCGTCACCTCACCGCGCGCCGGCCTGGTGATGGAGCAGGATGCCAAGGTCAAGTACCGCGGGATCCAGGTCGGCAAGGTCAAGTCGATCAAGTACCAGGGCGACCAGGCCAAGCTCCTGCTGTCCATCGACAGCTCCGCGATGCATCAGATCCCGTCGAATGCAGCGGTTCACATTGCCGGCAATACCATCTTCGGGGCCAAGTCGGTGGAGTTCATTCCGCCGCCGGTGCCTTCGGGTGCGACGCTGCGCAACGGCGCGAACGTTCAGGCCTCCGCTGTCCAGCTGGAGGTCAACACGCTGTTCCAGAAGCTGACCGACGTGCTCGACAAGATCGACCCGGTCCAGCTCAACGGGTCGATCAGCGCGCTGGCCGAGGGCCTGCGGGGCAATGGCGACAACCTGGGCGGGCTGCTGTCCGGGTTGAACAACTATCTCGGAAAGCTCAATCCGAAACTGCCGCAGCTCCAGTCGGGCTTCGCCAAGACCGCCGTTGTCGGCAACATCTACGGAGATGCCGCCCCGGACCTGGTGACGACATTCGACAACGTCCCAACGATCAGCAAGACTCTGGTTGACCAGCGGGAGAACCTGAGCAAGGCGTTGCTGGCGACGACCGGGCTGGCCAACAACGGCTACGACACCTTCGCTCCAGCCGCAGACGACTTCATCGCCGGTGTCCAGCGCTTCCGGGCCATGTCCAGTTTGCTGGCGGAGTACTCGCCGGAGTTCGGCTGCCTGCTCAAGGGGATTCAGCGGGCGCTTGAGCGTTTCGGTCCGTCGCTGGGTGGCACCAAGCCTGCTCTCTACGTGCAGTCCAGCTTCATCCCGGGCGCGCCGGCCTACACCTACCCGGAGAGCCTGCCGGTGGCCAACGCGTCCGGTGGTCCGAACTGCCGCGGCTTGCCGGACATCCCCAGCAAGCAGTACGGGGGCTCCTGGTTCCGGTCGCCGTTCCTGGTGACCGACAGCGCCTACATCCCGTTCCAGCCCAACACCGAGGTGCAGTTCGACGCGCCCTCCACCGCGCAGTTCCTCTTCAACGGTGCGTTCGCGGAACGGGATGAATACTGATGAACTCGCGCAGCACGCTGATCAAGGTCACTATCTTCACCATCGCCATGCTGTTGGTATCTGCCGGCCTGGTGGTGGTGTTCGGCGAATTCCGGTTCGCCTCGAACCACACCTATCACGCTGATTTCTCCAATGCCTCCCGGCTCAAAGGCGGCGAGGACGTCCGGATCTCCGGTATTCCGGTGGGTACGGTGAAACGCGTCGAGTTGACGCCGGACAACAACGTCAGTGTCACGTTCGACGTGGACAAGCGCTACCAGC
This sequence comes from Mycobacterium sp. SMC-19, assembly GCF_045310815.1. Lineage (NCBI taxonomy): Bacteria > Bacillati > Actinomycetota > Actinomycetes > Mycobacteriales > Mycobacteriaceae > Mycobacterium > Mycobacterium sp. SMC-19. The sequence continues at coordinate 23,407 of NZ_JBJIAM010000003.1, forward strand.
TCTACGACTCGACCCGCGCCTTGATCCGGTACGAGAATCTGGTCGGCGACCGGTACCTGGAGATCGCCTCGGGCGCAGGCGAATTGCGCAAGCTGCCGCCCGGCGGCACCATCGCGCGAGACCACACTCAGCCGGCCCTGGACTTGGACGCGCTGCTGGGCGGGATGCGTCCGCTGCTGAAGGGCCTGGACGGCGGCAAGATCAACGAGATCAGCAGCGCGCTCATCGAGCTGCTGCAGGGTCAGGGCGGTGCGTTGTCGCAGATGCTGGCCAGCACCACGTCTTTCACCACCACCCTGGCCTCTCGCGACCAGCTCATCGGGGACGTGATCAACAATCTCAACACTGTGCTGACCACCGTCGACGACAAGAGCGAGCAGTTCGACGCCACGGTCGACCGGCTGCAGCAGTTGATCACCGGGTTGGCGCAGGGCAAGGATGCGATCGCCGGGGCGATCGGACCGCTGTCCTCGGTGGAGAACGACCTCGCCGACACCCTGCGCCGCACCCGGCGACCGCTGCAAGGCGTGATCGAGAACGCACGGCCGTTGGCCACCGTGCTGGATAAGCGCAAGCAGGAGCTGAACGACGTCATCGACCCGTTGGAGGAGAACTACCTGCGGCTCAATGCGTTGGGCGCTTACGGCTCGTTCTTCAACATCAACTACTGCACGGTCGCGCTGAAATTCAATGGCCCCGCCGGCAGCGACATCACGCTGCCCATGGGCGGCCAGAATGACACGAGCAAGGGGAGGTGCTCTCCTGTCAAAAACTGACGGCGTAAACCCGGTTCGCACGGGTCTGTTGGGCATCGCGTTGGTGGCGTGCCTGGTGTTGGTGTCGTTCGGTTACACCAGCTTGCCGTTCTGGCCGCAGGGCAAGACGTATCACGGCTATTTCGCCGATGCCGGCGGCATCATCCCGGGCAACGACGTGACGGTGTCCGGGATCCGGGTGGGCAAGGTCAAGTCGGTGTCACTGGCGGGGGCCAGCGCGAAGGTGGACTTCACCGTCGACCGCAAGGTCCGGGTGGGGGATCAGTCGTTGGCCGCCATTCGCACCGACACCGTGCTGGGTGAGAAGGCCCTGTCGATCACTCCCGCCGGCGGCGGTTCGGTCACTTCGATCCCGCTCGAGCGCACGCGTGCCCCGTACACGCTCAATAACGCACTGCAAGACCTCGGCGGCAACGCCCGCGATCTGGACAAGCCACGATTCGAAGAGGCCCTGCAGGTGCTCACCGACTCGATGCGCGAGGCGACCCCGCAACTGCGGGGAGCGCTGGACGGGGTGACTTCCCTGTCGCGCAGCATCAACCGCCGCGACGAAGCGTTGGGTCAGTTGCTGACTCACGCCAAGTCGGTCACCGGTGTGCTCAATCAGCGTGCTGACCAGGTGAACCGGCTGGTGCTCGACGGCAATCAGTTGTTTGCGGCCCTCGATGAGCGTCGGCAGGCCCTTGGCGCGCTGATCAGCGGTATCGACGATGTGTCGCAACAGCTTTCCGGATTCGTGACCGATAATGAGAAAGAGATCGGTCCGACCCTGAACAAGCTCAACCTGGTGTTGGACAACATGATCGAGCGCAAGGACCGGATCGCCGGAGCGCTGGAGCGGCTGCCCGGATACGCCACCACACTCGGCGAGGTGGTGGCCTCGGGGCCGGGCTTCCAGATCAACCTGTACGGCCTACCGCCGCCCACCATGTCAGAGGTGATGGTCGACATGTTCTTCCAGCCCGGCAAGCTCCCCGACAGCCTGGCCGACTACCTGCGCGGGATGATTTCCGAGCGCACGATCATTAAGCCGAAGTCACCATGACGCGCCGAACTTCACGCCTTGTCCTCGCCGGGCTGCTGGCCGTACTGCTGGCGACCGCCGCATATGTCGTGCTGCCTGCGCAGCGCAGCTACCGCATCACCGGCTACTTCGCCTCGGCGGTGGGCCTTTACCCGGGCGACGACGTCCGAGTGGTCGGGGTTCCGGTCGGTCGCATCCAATCCATCGAGCCACGGGCCGAGAACGTCAAGATCACCATGACGGTGAACAAGGACGTGCCGCTGCCCGCCGACGTCCATGCGGTGCTCATGGCACCGAATATCGTCTCCGCCCGCGTCATCCAGCTGGCCCCGGCCTACACCGAAGGTGCGAAGCTGGCCGACGGGGCGGTGCTCGGCGAAGACCGCACTGCCGTGCCGGTCGAATGGGACGAGGTCAAGCAGGAACTGACCCAGCTCAGCGCGCAACTTGGTCCTGAGCAGGGCAAGCTCAACGGCGCACTCAGCGCCTTCGTCAACCAGGCCGCGGACACCTTCGACGGCAAGGGCGATTCGTTCCGCAACGCACTGCGTGAACTGTCGGCGACCTCTGGCCGGCTCGGGGACTCGCGCACCGACCTGTTCGGGACCGTCAAGAATCTGCAAGTGCTGGTCGACGCTCTGTCGGGCAGCAACGAGCAGATCGTGCAGTTCACCGACCACGTTGCGGCGGTGTCGGCGGTGCTGGCCGACAGCTCGGCCGACCTGGACGTCACGCTGGGAACCCTCAACCAGGCGCTGCGCGATGTGCGCGGCTTCCTGCACAACAACAACGACGCGTTGATCGCGCAGGTCAACAAGCTCTCGGAGTTCGCCCAGACGCTGTCGGATCAGAGCGAGAACTTCGAGCAGGTCCTGCACATCACCCCGCACGGCCTGGTCAACTTCTACAACATCTACAACCCCGCGCAGGGCACGCTCGCCGGCTTGCTCTCCCTGCCCGACTTCGCCAACCCGGTCCAGTTCATCTGCGGCGGTGTCTTCGACATCGGCTCGGTGCCGGACAACTTCAAGCGGGCGGAGATCTGCAAGGAGCGCATGGGGCCGGTCATGCGGCGCTGGTCGATGAACTTCCTGCCGTTCTTGTTCCACCCGATCAACTCGATCACCGCCTACAAGGGCCAGATCATCTACGACACGCCCGAGACCGAGGCAAAGGCGCAGACCCCGGTGCCCTACCTGAAGTGGCTGCCCGCACCGGGTGTCACGCCGCCGAGCACCGAAGATGTCGCCGCACTGTTCCTGCCGCCGCCGGCGCCGGGGCAGCTGGGCACGGCGCCCGGCCCGACGGGGCCGGCGCGACCCGGTGCCGGCGCACCACGGGAGGGCGGATGAAGGTGAAGTCGATGGCCGGAGCCGCGCGGCGGGTCGGCCGACGGGGAGCGGTACTGGGGGCCGGTGCCCTGGTGTTGTCGGGCTGCCAGTTCGGCGGGCTGAACTCGCTGAGCATGCCGGGAACCGCGGGCCACGGCCGCGGTTCGTACAGCATCACGGTGCAGCTGCCGGATGTGACCACGCTGCCGCAGAACTCGCCGGTGATGGTCGATGACGTGACGGTCGGCAGCATCTCGGGCATTCGGGCGGTGCAACAGCCGGACGGCAGTTTCTACGCTGCGGTCAAGCTGTCGCTGGACGGCAACGTCGCATTGCCGGCCAACGCCACCGCGAAAGTGGCCCAGACCTCGTTGCTGGGTTCCCAGCACATCGAGCTGTCGGCACCGTACGACCAGCCTGCGGTCGGCAAACTCGCCCCCGGCGATGAGATCCCGCTCAGCCGGACCGGGCGCTACCCCAGCACTGAAGAGGTGTTGTCGTCGCTGGGTGTGGTGGTGAACCAGGGCAATCTTGGTGCGCTGCAGGACATCACCGAGGAGACCTATGCCGCCGTCGCTGGGCGGGCCGGTACCTTTGCCACCCTGGTGCCCCGGCTAGCCGAACTCACCGCATCGCTGGACCGCCAAGCCCGCGAGATCGTCGCGGCCGCCGAGGGTCTGAATCGGGTTGGGGCAACCCTGGCCCGTAGCGCCCCCAGCCTGGCGCGGGCGCTGGACACCATGCCGGGCGCACTGGCGGTGCTCAACGACAACCGCGCCAACATCGTCGATGCGTTCGGGGCCCTGCAGCGATTGGCCGTGGTCGGATCACGGATCATGACCGAGACCAAGGAAGACTTCGCGGCCGACATCAAGGACCTCTACCCGATCGTCAAGGCCTTCGCCGACAACGCCAACGAGTTGGTAGCGGCGTTCCCGTTCATCCCGACGTTCCCGTTCCCGTCGATGTACCTGCGCAACGCGGTGCGCGGCGACTTCCTCAACGTCTATGTCACCTTCGACATGACACTGCGGCGATTCGGCGAAACCGTGTTCACCACGGGTGGTTTCGACCCGAACATGCCGCACATGCATGACGTCCTGAACCCGCCCGACTTCTTGATCGGTCAGATGGCGAACCTGTCCGGACAGGCGGCCGACCCGTTCAAGATTCCGCCAGGCACGGCTGTCCACTATGAGGAATGACCTGCGATGCTGACCCGCCTCGTCCGAATCCAGCTCGGGATCTTCGCCGTGGTCACCGTGCTGGCCGTCGGCGCGATCTCGATTCTGTACCTGCACGCGCCGAGCCGGATCGGCATCGGCACCTACAAGGTGACGGCCGACTTCATCGGCGGCGGTGGCATCTACAAGAGCGCCAACGTGACCTACCGCGGCGTGACGGTGGGCAGGGTCGGCGACATTCACCTCACCGACCATGGCCTCGACGCCGAAATGCGGCTCAACAGCAGCACCAAGATCCCGGGCAATGTCACCGCCACCGTGAAGAGCATGTCTGCGATCGGTGAGCAGTACATCGACCTGGTCCCGCCGGCAGGGGAGACGGCCTCCGGGGTGCTGCGCAACGGCGCGCGTATCGGCCAGGACCGCACCGCGATCGGCCAGGACATCGCCGGACTGCTCGATCAGGCGCAGTCGCTGGTCGACAGCGTCGCCAACAGCCGCCTTCGCGACCTGCTGCACAGTGCATTCGACGGCTTCAACGGCTCCGGGCAGGAACTGGCTCGGATGATCGCCTCGTCACGGCAGTTGGTCGATGAGGCCAATGACAACTTCGACGCGACTTCGAAGCTGATCGACCAGTTCGAACCGTTGCTGGACGCCCAGATCCGCAGCGGCGACGGCATCCGGAAGCTGGCTCAGTCGCTGGCCGTGGTCACCACCGAGGTCCGCAACGCCGACCCGCAGCTCCGCGAGGTGCTGCAGACGTTGCCCAGCGTCACCGACGAGGCCAACACCACCTTCGGCGGAATCCGTGCGTCGTTCCCGTCGCTGGCGGCCAGCATCGCCAACTTCGGGCGGGTCGGGGTCATCTATCGCAACTCCATCGAGCAGGCGCTGGTGGTCTTCCCCGCGCTGGCGGCCGCCCTGATGACCGTCGCCGGCGGCGTGCCGATGGAAGAGGGCGTGAAGCTGGACTTCAAGATCGACATGCATGACCCGCCGCCGTGCACCGTCGGTTTCTTGCCGTTCACCGAGATGCGCACACCGGCCGACGAAACCGTCCGCGAGTTGCCCAAGGATCTGTACTGCAAAGCCGCGCAGAACGACCCGTCTGCGGTCCGCGGTGCCCGCAACTACCCCTGCATGGAGTATCCGGGCAAGCGGGCGCCGACCATCCAGCTCTGCCGCGACCCGCGCGGCTACGTCCCGGTCGGCAGTAACACCTGGCGCGGCCCGCCCGTCCCGTATGACACCCCTATCACCGATCCGCGGATGCTGACTCCGATGAACAAGTTCCCCTACATCCCGCCGTCGTCGGATTACGACCCGGGCCCGCCGGTCGTGGCGTTGCCGCCGGGTGTCCCCGCCGGCCCCGGCCCGGCGCCCAACCCGCCGTACCCGCTGCCGTACCCGCCGAATCAGCTCGGCCCCAACCCGCCGGCGCCGTGGCCCTACTACGCGCCACCGGACCAGAACATGCCGACCAGCCCCGGGGGCAACGGTGGCCTGCCTGCCTACGGGCGTGACCCAGCGCCGGGTCCGGCTCCCGGTCCGGCTCCGGGACCGTTGCCCGCCGAGGCCAGCGGCGTCGCGTACAGCACCTACGACCGGTCCGGCAAGTTCGTGGATCCGGCCGGCAACAGCGGAGTGTTCGTCTCCGGCTCGGACAAGTGGCTGCCCGCGGAGAACTGGGCTGACCTGATGCTCGCGCCGAGGCAGACGTGACCGGACCCGACGACGCGAAGGTCCGGCGCCGGGCCTCGCGGGCTGCGGGTCCAGCGGGTGATGCCGCCGAACCAACGCCGGCCACCGTTCGGATTCCGGCACCCAGCCGAGCCGCGGTGCGGGCGGTTCGGCCGGCCGGACCGCCGCCGCGGCGGCGACCCAACGCCCGCAAGACCGCGCAACTGGCGGGCGCCGCCGGGCTCGCGGCATCCATCCTGCTGGGCGGGATGGTCGGCGCGCTGGCGGTGCAACACCGGCATGCCGACATGGCGCAGCAGCGGGACCAGCGATTCGTCGACGCCGCGATCCAGACCGTGCTGAACATGTACACCTATACGCCCGACACCATCAGCGACCAGGTGGACCTGTTCGTGGCGGGCACCAGCGGGCCGCTGCGCGACACGATGGCCGCGAACGCCGAGAACCTCAAGGCGTTGCTGCGGGAGACCAAGCACAGCTCCGAAGCCGTCATCAACGCCGCGGCTCTCGAAAGCGTCGATAATGTCTCTGCCAACGCGTCGGTGCTGGTGGCGATGCGGGCCACCGCCACCGATGTGGATGGCGTCAACAAGCCGTCGCAGCCCTACGCCTTGCGGGTGGTCGTGCACGAAGACGATGCGGGCAATATGTCCGCCTACGACCTCAAATGGCCGGACGGCAGCCGATGACGCGCCGGTGGATATGGCTCGCGGTCGTGGTCGGATTGATCGGCGCGTTCGTGGGGTTGGGTGCCGCGGCGGGATCACTGTACTGGAGCCGGGTCGAGGCGCGGGGTGAACAATTGGCCCGCACCGAGTTGGTCCAACTGGCGAAGGACGAGATCCCCAAAGTGCTCGGCTACGAGTACAAGACGGTGGAAGGCAGCCTGACCGAGACGTACCCGATGTTCACCGGGGACTACCGACGCGAGTTCGAAGCCCGGGTGGTCAACGACATCATTCCGCAGGCCCGCGCGCAGCAACTGGTGAACCAGGTCGACATCGTCGGCATCGCTGCCATGCCGTCGCATCGGACTTCCGGTTCGGTGCTGGTCTTCGTCAACCGCACTGTGACCGGCAAGTCCAAGGAGAAGTACTACGAGGGCAGTCGCCTGCGGGTCGACTTCCGCAAGATCGACCGCAAGTGGCTGATCAGCAATATCGTGCCGATCTAGCTGAAAGGATGAGCGCCATGGGGAAACTCGTTCGTGGTCTGGTCGCCTTTGTTGCGGCGATGACGGCGGCCACCGGGCTGGCGGGTCAAGCCGGCGCCGACGACGATGCAGCACCGGAAGGCACAGTCGAGGGCGTCTACACCTACAACGACGGTGCGAAGACCGCGACCTGGACGATCTATCCACTGTGCGTCCCGACCGTCGGCGACGGCCGAGTGCCGCTGCACCTGGCCGTGGGCTGCAAGCTACAGGTCGAAAGCAACGGACCGCCCGGACAGGCCGGGGCCTACCGGCTGTCGAACGGCCAGTGGACCTACAAGACACCGCTGCTGGCAGGCACCCGGTGCTCCGATGGCAGCACCGCCGGCAGTGACGAGATGTACCAGTTCGACACGTCGCTGCGCGGCACCTACACCACCGCGCACAATGCGGTGTGTGGGCTGCAGCCCGGGTTGAGCAAGCGCGCGTTCACGCTGACGTTCGTCTCGCCGTTGCCGAACCCGGTCATCCACTACCCGCTGAACTGCCAGGACAACCCGCAGCATCTGTGTAGCTAGCGTCGATCGCAAGCGCGGCGCCAGCCGGGCGTAGCGGGTCGGCGCCGTCGGCTGAGCTACTCCGCGGAGTCGGCCAGCGCGCCGAGGAATGACCGCGCCCAGCGGTCCACGTCGTGGGCCAGCACCTGACGGCGCAGCGCACGCATCCGTCGACGGCCTTCCTCGGGGGTCTGGTTGACCGCCGCCTCGATGACGTCCTTGACGCACTCCAGGTCGTGCGGGTTGACCAGGTAAGCCTGGCGCAATTCCGCTGCCGCACCGGTGAATTCGCTCAGGACCAAGGCGCCGCCCAGGTCGCTGCGGCAGGCCACGTATTCCTTGGCGACCAGATTCATCCCGTCGCGCAGCGGGGTGACCAGCATGACGTCGCTGGCCACGAAGAACGCGATCAGCTCGTCGCGGGGGACCGGCCGATGCAGGTAGTGCACCACCGGATGGCCGACCTCGCTGTACTCACCGTTGATATGGCCGACTTGACGTTCGATGTCGTCGCGCAGGATCTGGTAGCTCTCCACCCGTTCCCGGCTCGGAGTCGCCAGCTGCACCAGTACGGTGTCGTCCCGTTTGGCGCGTCCCTCGGCCAGCAGCTCGTTGAACGCCTTGAGTCGGACGTCGATGCCTTTGGTGTAGTCCAGTCGGTCCACGCCGAGCAGGACCTTGCGCGGATGGCCCAGTTCGGCACGAATCTCCTTGGCGCGCCGACGGATCCCGCGTTCCCGGGCCTTGCGGTCCAGTTCGCCTGAGTCGATGGAGATGGGGAAGGCGCCGACCCGCACGGTGCGATCGGTCAGCCGCACCTCGCCGAACCGGCTGCGCACCCCGACTGAGCCTCGCGACGTGACGGCGCCGGCCAGGTTGCGGGCCAAGAACAGGAAATTCTGGGCGCCGCCGGCCAGGTGAAAGCCGACCAGGTCGGCGCCGAGCAGGCCGTCGACGATCTCGGCGCGCCACGGCAGCTGCATGAACAGCTCCACCGGCGGGAACGGGATGTGCAGGAAGAAGCCGATGGTCAGATCGGGGCGCAGATCCCGCAGCATCTTTGGTACCAGCTGCAGCTGATAGTCCTGGACCCAAACCGTGGCACCCGGCGCGGCGGCCCGCGACGCGGCTTCGGCGAAGCGGCGGTTGACGTCGACGTAGCGGTCCCACCACTGCCGGTGGTAGATCGGTTTGACGATCACGTCGTGATACAGCGGCCACAGGGTGGCGTTGGAGAAACCCTCGTAGTACTCGGCGATATCAGTGGTGTCCAACGGAACCGGATGCAGCCGCAGATCGTCGATGTCGATCGGCCCGTCGGGCGCATCGAGGCTGCCGGGCCAGCCGACCCAGGCGCCGCGGCGCTTACGCAGCAGAGGCTCTAGTGCGGTGACCAATCCGCCGGGGCTGCGCTTCCACGCCGTCGTACCGTCCGGGAGCACCTCGATGTCGATCGGCAGCCGGTTGGCCACTACGACGAAATCGGACTCTCCCGGTTCATGCGGCGGTTCCAGTTTCGGCTCTCCTTCGTCGAGCCTCGCTGAACCGACGGCCTCCGGCATCTACGCCCCGTTCTTGTCGGGTGTCGCGGGCCCGATCCCCAGCATGGACAGGAACACCCGACATTCGTCGGCGTCCTCGGCATACGCGGCGACCACTCGCCGGGCCTGGCGCGCGGTGCTGTCGGCCAGCGGTTCCACGTCCTCGATGTCGGCGTGTTCGGATTTAGCAGGCATGCATTGACTCTAGCGAAGTGCGCGCTGTGTCACACCTGGCTCGGGCAGCTCAGGCCGGCCGCCGTAGCCTGTGATGCGAAGACGACGAGGGCGGAGGCAATGGTCACATCGGACACCGCATCGGAGCAGGCTGGCGATACTTCGGATCGCCTGGTCGACTACGAATTGCTCGACGACGGGCGCATCGCCCGGATCTGGCTGAACCGCCCCGACGTGCACAACGCGCAGAATCGCACCCTGCTGGTGCAGCTCGATGAAGCGTTCGGCCGCGCCGAGGCCGATGACACCGTCCGGGTGGTGATCCTGGCCGCGCGCGGCAAGAACTTCTCTGCCGGCCACGACCTGGGTTCGGAGGCCACGTTGCTCGAGCGGCGCCCCGGTCCGGCGCAGCACCCGACGTTCCAATCGCACGGCGCCACCCGCGAGCCGGTCGTGGAGAAGACGTATCTGCAGGAGTGGCACTTCTTCTTCCAGAACACTTGCCGGTGGCGGGACCTGCGCAAGATCACCATCGCGCAGGTGCAGGGCAACGCCATCTCTGCCGGGCTGATGTTGATCTGGGCCTGCGACCTGATCGTGGCCGCCGAGAATGCTCGGTTCTCCGACGTGGTCGGGGTGCGCCTCGGCATGCCGGGTGTGGAGTACTACGCCCACCCGTGGGAATTCGGCCCCCGCAAGGCCAAGGAGCTGCTGCTGACCGGGGACTCGCTGGACGCCGACGAGGCGCACCGGCTGGGCATGGTGTCGAAGGTGTTCCCCACCGATGAGCTGGCGGACAAGACGCTGGAGTTCGCCCGACGTATCGCGAAGCTGCCCACCATGGCCGCGCTGTTGATCAAGGACTCGGTGAACGGAGCCGCCGACGCGATGGGCTTCACCGAGGCGTTGCGGCACGGCTTCCACATCCATCAGCTGGGTCACGCGCACTGGTCGGCTCACAACGAGAACCGGGCCCCGTTGGGGTTGCCGCCCGATGTCGAGGACTGGCGCACCGCCCGGCCCACCGCCGTGGCCCGCCGCGATCAACCCTGACTGGGAGCCACCCGTCGTTCGTTGCTCTCGCCGAGCGTGAAGTTGGCTTCACACCCGACGCGTGAGCGTGAAGCCAACTTCACGTTCGGCGGGGGCGGCGGCCTGACGCGTGGTTCCATAGGTAGAACCTGTTTCAGTTTCGATGTGAGGGGTCGGTGTGCAGCTTTCCTTTGAAGACCGCAGCTACCTGGTCACCGGCGGTGGCAGCGGCATCGGCAAGGCCGTGGCGGCCGGGCTGGCGGCCGCGGGCGCCGATGTTCTGATCGTTGGGCGAGACGCCGATCGATTGGCGAAGGTGGCTGCCGAGCTGGGCGACACCGTCCGTCACCTGCCGACCGACGTCACCGACGAGGACAGTGTGATCGCCGCCGTCGATGCCGCCGTGGCCGAGACCGGCCGGCTGCAGGGGGTGGTGCACTGCGCCGGTGGATCGCAGACCATCGGGCCGATCACCCAGATCGACTCGGAGCTGTGGCGGCGCACCGTCGACCTCAACGTCAACGGCACCATGTACGTGCTCAAGCACGCCGGCCGGGCGCTGGTGCGCGGCGGCGGGGGTTCGTTCGTCGGGATCTCCTCGATCGCGGCCAGCAACACCCACCGCTGGTTCGGTGCCTACGGCCCGACCAAGTCGGCGCTGGACCACATGATGCAGCTGGCCGCCGACGAGCTGGGTGCCTCCTGGGTGCGGGTCAACAGCATCCGCCCGGGCCTGACCCGCACCGAGCTGGTCGCCCCGATTCTGGACTCGCCCGAGCTCAGTGAGGACTACCGCGTCTCGACCCCGCTGCCGCGGCCCGGCGAGGTCGAAGATGTCGCCAACCTGGCGCTGTTCTTGCTCAGCGACGCGGCCGGCTACATCACCGGTCAGGTCATCAACGTCGACGGCGGGCAGATGCTGCGCCGCGGCCCGGACTTCTCCTCGATGCTGGAGCCGGCGTTCGGGGCCGACGGGCTGCGCGGAGTGGTCGAAGGCTAGCGGTCCTAGAGCCCCGCGTCGCGTTCGGCCAGGGTGGTGATCGCCGACCAGTCCAACTGTCCGCCGCCGTTGGCGAGCAGCGCCAGGAAACGGTCGCGCAGCAGGCTGCCCAGCGGCAGCGGCACGGTCAGTTCCTCGGCGGCCTGCAACGCCAACCGGACGTCCTTGAGGCCGAGGGTGGCGGCGAAACCGGCCGGCTCGAAGCTCTTGCGGGCGATCAGGTCGCCGTAGGTGGCATACGCCGGGGCGTTGAACAGCGTCGAGGTGAGGATGTCGACGTAGTTCACCGGATCCACGCCGGCCTTCGCCACCAACGCGATGGCCTCACCGAGCGACTCGATGACGGTGGCGAGCAGAAAGTTGCCGGACAGCTTCACCAGATTGGCGGTGTACGGCTGCTCGGACACCACAAAGGTCCGCTGACCGATCGCCTCGAAAAGCGGCGTCACCAGATCCAGCACTGCGGGTGCCCCCGCTGCGATCACGAAGAGCTTTGCCGCCGCGGCGGCCTCCGGCCGGCCGAACACCGGTGCGGCCACATAGGACTGCCCCGCGTCGGCGTGCGCGGCGGTGAGCCGTCGGGCGAGCGCCACGCTGATGGTGCTCGACGAGATGTGGGTCCCGCCCGGTGGCAACGACGCCACAACGCCACCCGGGCCGAGCGCGACGTTCTCGACGGCGTCGTCGTCGGCCAGCATGGTCTGCACCACGTCGCCGCGGCAGGCGTCGGCCACCGTGCGCGCCGCCGTGGCGCCCTGCTGGGCCAGGGCATCCACCTTGGCCGGTGACCGGTTGTAGGCGGTGACGGCGTGGCCCGCCTTGAGCAGGTTGGCGGCCATCGCATTGCCCATGTTCCCGAGTCCGATGAATCCGACGTGCATGGTGTCCACCTTGCCCTGTATGTCTGTAGGACGGAACGCAAAGGCCAGAGGAGGACGTCTCGTGGGTGTTTACGCGGTGACCGGGTCGGCATCCGGCATGGGACGCCAGGCGGCGGAGAAACTGCGGGAGGCCGGTCACACCGTGATCGGGGTCGACCTGCGCGACGCCGACGTCGTTGCGGACCTGTCCGGCCCGACCGGACGATCCGCCGCCGCCGAACAGGTGCTGGCCCAGTGCGGCGGCCGCCTCGACGGCGCCGTCATGGCGGCCGGGCTGGGCCCGAAGCCGGGACCGAGCATGCCCCGGACCATCTTCGAGGTGAACTTCCGCGGGGTGGTGGAGCTGCTCGACGCGTGGCGGCCGGCGCTGGCCGCCGCTGCCCGAGCCAAGGTGGTAGTGATCGGCAGCAATTCGTCGACCACCATCCCCGCCGTTCCCCGTCGGGCCGTGCATGCCCTGCTCGCCGGCAAGACGGCACGAGCGGTGCGCACGGTGAAGCTGCTGGGCCCCGCGGCGCCGTCGATGGCCTACGGCGCATCGAAGATCGCGGTGACCCGCTGGGCGCGCCGGCACGCGGTGACTCCGGCGTGGGCCGGCGCCGGGATCCGGCTCAACGTGCTGGCGCCCGGGGCGATCCAGACCCCACTGCTCGACGAGTTGTTGGCGATACCCCAGCAGGCCAAGGCTGTTCAGTCGTTCCCGGTGCCGGTCGGCGGGTACGGCGATCCGGCACAGCTGGCCGACTGGATGATGTTCATGCTCTCGGATGCCGCGGAATTCCTGTGCGGCAGCGTCATCTTCGTCGACGGGGGCACCGACGCCTACTTCCGCGGCGACGATTGGCCGCGCAGTCTCGGATTGTCGGGAGTGCCGCGCTACCTGATGCGGTTGAGGTCGTTCACCAAGACGCGTCAGGTTTAGGTCGGTCGCTGCGCACTCGACCGTCCGCATCGAGTAGCCGACCCTGACGCTTCACCGGGTGCGTGACGGTGGCGCGGTCGCGGACCTGCCAGCCGGGAGCCAGGGCGGCCGCCGCGGACTCGAACTCCGCCAGATTGGCCAGCGACACGAATCGCGCCACCAGCACGAGGTTCGCCGGACCGACGACCGTGGCGCAGCGCAGCACCGGCGGCAGCGAAGCGATCGCCCGCCCGGCACCGTGCGGATCCTCGACCTCGACCTCGAGCAGAACGGCCCGACCCGCGCCCACCGCCGGCGCCACGACGTCACAGCCCAACCGGATCGACTGGGTCCGCAACGCCCGATCGAGTACTCGCCGGGCGGCGACTTCGGAGGTCCCCAAGCGTCCGCCGAGGTCAGCCAGACTCATCCGGGCATCTTCGCCGAGGGCGGCGGTCAGGTCGGCGACAACCTCGGGACGGGGTGGCCGCCCGCGGTCGACCGTGTTCGTGTGGGCTCTCCCGAGGTGGGCCTGCTGGGCCGGGGACAGCACCCGAAGCCGCCATTGGGCATCCTCGCGGTGCACGGCGCTGAGGAAGACCGTGCGCGCCCCGGTCACGTCGGGGTGTTCGGCGGCGAGCCGTTCGACCTCGTCGTGCAGCGGAGCAAGGCCACGGCCGAGCAGGATCGCGGCGACGGCGTCCGTTCCCGCCAGCACGTCGACGGCCAGGACGTCCTCGCGTTCGGCGATCCCGGTCGCCACCGCCGCCGCTGAGCCCGGGCGGCAGGCCAGGCGGACCAGCGTTGCGTCGCGATCGGGGGCCAACTGCTGCGCGCTCGGCCGGACGACGAGCCAGGCGAGCCGGTCGTCGACGAGTCGCTGCCATCGGCGCGCTGCGGTCGCGGGGTCGACGCCGAGGGCCGCCCCGATCGCACGCCAGGGAGCCCGCGGCCATACCTGGAGGGCGTGAATGAGGGCGAGGTCGATCTCGGCCAGGGGTTCGGGGGGCCGCCACGCCGCAGGCAAGGGCCCATTCACGAGCCCGAGAATAGCGAAATCCTGCGTGAGCGGTCAGTCTTATGTCGGAACAGCGCAGAGTTTCATGGGAAAGCGTCGGATCAACTTAAGGTCGCAAGGTGATCCGCACCGGCGAACTCGTAGCCACCATCGCCGACCTCGTCGACCTCGCCCCCCGCGCCACCGGCACCCCGGGCGGCTACGCGGCCGCCGCGTACGTGCGCGACCGGCTGACCGCCGCCGGCCTCGATGAAGTCTGGATCGAGCCGGACGACGCCTTCCGCTGGCAGGCGCCGCGCGTGGGCGTGCGCGTCGGTCACGAGCAGGTGCCCGCCTCACCCGTGCGGCACAGCCAGTTGCCGGCCCACGACGCCGTGGGGGCGTGGTCGACCGGACCCGACGGGCTCACCGCCGAGGTCGTCGACGCACGCTCCGACCGGATCGCACGTCACGACGTGCGGGGACGCCTCGTGCTGTTCGACCTGAGGTTCACGATGAGCCAGGCCAGCCTGCTGCCGCTCGCCGAGTACGTCCACGACCCCGGTCGGCGGATGCTGCGCCGCGAGGTGCTCACGTCGCGCAACCCATACCTGACGACGCTGACCCGGGTCATGACGGAGGCGAAGGCAGCTGGCGCCGTCGGCGTGATCGGCGTGCTGGCCGAGTATCCGGAGTCGTTGGCCTACCACAACGAGTACTACCGGCGCGCACTCATGGAACTGCCGGGTGTCTGGGTCACCCGCGGCGGCGGCGCGCGCCTGCGCACCCTGTTGCGCGAGGAACCGCGCGCGACGCTCACCCTCGATTCGACCCGCGAACGCGTCCGATCGTCGACGGTCGTCGGCGTCCTGCGGGGCCGCTCCGCCGAGACGATCATGGTGCAGTCCCACCACGACTCGGTCGGTCCCGGCGCCGTCGAGGATGCCAGCGGCACCGCCGAGGTCATCGCGATTGCCGAGGAGGAGGTCGCTCGTGCCCGCCTGGCCGGCCCCCGCGAGAAGACCTTGATGTTCGTCACTTTCGACACCCACTTCACCGGCTACCAGGCCCACCAACGCTTCGCCCGCCAGTACGCCCTGGACCCGCAGAGCCCCTTCCCGCTGGCCCTCAACCTCACGGTCGAGCACGTGGGCCTGCGGTCTCGCGTCGGCACCGGCGGCGGGTTCGAGACGCTGCGCGACACCGAGCCACGCGCCTTCTTCGAGAACGTCGGTCCCGCGTTGAAGTGGCAGTTGGTCCGCACGATTCGCCGCCGCGGACTGCACTCCACCTCGGTGCTCAACGCGACGGCCCTGGAGTTCCTCGTCGGCGGCATCCCCACGGACGCCTCGTTCACTCTGGCAGCGGGCGTGCCCACGATCAGCCTCGTCTCGGGCCCCTTGTACCTCTACGACGATGCCGACACCATCGAGCAGGTGGACGTCGACCAGCTCGAGGCCGTGGGCCGGGCCTTCGTCGACCTCATCGACGCCGCCGACAACCGGCCGGCAGGACGGATCGGCTTCGTCCCGCGGCGCCTACGTCGCCTGCTCCCGCGGGGCCGCTGGTGATCGTCGACTCCGTGGCGTTCGGGTCGACGTCGATCGATGGCGAACCGATGACGCAGACCGGACTGGTGTGGTTGCCGGACGGTCCGCCACCGGCATCGGGCTGGCCGGTCGTGACGTACGGCCACATGACGACCGGCGGTTCGGACCGGGCCGCGCCGAGCCTGGCCACGACTGGCCATCCCGAGTCGCGCCGCATCCACCAGGGTGACGCGTTCGTCTCGCGGCTGGCCGCCGCCGGCGCGGTGGTCCTCCAACCGGACTACGAGGGCCTTGGCAGCCCGGGCCCGCACCCGTACCTGCGCGGCGCCTCCCTCGGGCGCAGCGTGCGTGACCTGCTGGCGTGGGCCCGCGAGCAATGGCCGCTCGACGGTCGGTGGATCAGCGCCGGCCACTCCGCGGGGGCTCTCGCGGCGTTGCACGCCGTCGCTGCCGGACCCATCGAGGGGTTCGACCTGCGCGCCGTGGTCGCCTTCACACCCGTGACCCGGATGGGCCAGACGATCGGGGCAGCCCTGCGACTACCGGTCGTGCTGCCCGGATTCCAGGTGGTGACGGCGCTCATCGCCCTGATGATCGACGGCGCGGCGACGACGACGGAGCCGTTGCGGACGCTGTTGGCGGACGGCGGGCTGAGCCGCGAGGCGCTGGCCCTATGGCCGCACTTGGGCGAACGCTGCCTGAGCGAGCTGTGCGGAAGCGACTCCTTCGGCGCGCTCGCGCCCCGCGCCCTGCTGGGGCCGAGGGGGACCGAGGTGCGCCAGCACCTGCTCGACTCGTTTCGGGCCGATGAGGTGGCCGACCTGCGTCTGCCCGCCGGCGTTCCCCTACGCATCGACGCCGGCCGATTCGATGAGGTGGCACCCTGCTGGCTCACCCGCCGCCTGGCCCGGTTGCACCGCGCACGCGGCACCGACGTCGAGCTGCACTGGTGGAACGGTATGCACTCACGCACAGTCGATCTCGCCGCGGCCGCCGCTGCGGATTGGTGTCGGGGGAAGCTCTGGCAGTGACGTTCGAGGGTGGTCCGGTGACCTGGTGCGGTTGAGGTCGTTTACCAAGACACCGAAGTCCTAGTGGTGCACCCGCGACATCCGGCAGATCTCTGTGCAGACGAGACAGCTGGCAGCTGCCCTCCAAGCGGTCTCAGAGACGAACCAGTGCAAACGGGTAGGTAAGAACTCCCCCCGGCGTCCCACCACAGCCGGCCGCAAACGCTGAAGTCAGAGTCCCTTGCAGTGTGGTTGCGTCCCAGGAGTACTCGTCACGCGTTGGGATGACGGGTCCGTAGTAGATGTTGCCACAACGCAGTCCGTCAGGGATATCGAGGGTCAGGGTGTAACGACCGTCAGCAAGGTGGGCTTCGCCGGAGTATTCGAAAGCTTTGGCTACGGGCATCGGGATCGCCTGGATGTGCGCGCATCCAGGCGCCGCCGGCACACAGTGCGATACCGCCCACGTCCAGGTGTGAAAGTCCTGGCGGTCCGGCAGCACGAGTTGGTAGTTCGCGAAGAACGGCTCGGAATAGCTTGACGGGGCGGCGAATACTCCGGCCGCTCCCAACACCGAAAGGGCGCACAGCAGACCCGTGACCTTCATTCTGTCCTCCATCGATCGCAGCTGGCTGGCATCGCTGTCCCTACATGTGGGAGCCGCCATCGATCCGGACCTCGGTTCCGGTGATGAAGTACGCGTCATCGCTGCCCAGCATGGCCACCACGCCCGCCACCGCATCCGGGTTGGCGAAGATGGCTCCGCCGTCGAGTGGCAGCATCGGGGCGACTTTGGTGAACAGGCCGAAATCCACGTCGTCAGGCAGTCCGGGGCCGATGCTTTGCCGCGATGAACCCGACCCATCGGTCATGCCCGAGGCAATCGAGCCGGGTTGAACCGAATTGAACCTGATGCCGGCTCGCGAGAACTCCATGGCCCAGGCGTGGGTCATCGACAGCACGCCGCCCTTGGATGCCGCGTAGGCCGCCATGTACGGGTGGGCGAAGTGGGCGGAGGTCGAGCTGAAGTTCACCACCGACGGCCCCTTGCCTTCGTGCAGTGCCGCGATGGCCTCCCGCGTCACCAGGAAGGTGCCGACGAGGTTGATACGGATCACCTGCTCGAAGTCGGCCAGGGTGGTCTGGGCCAGATGGGAGGAGCGAAGGATTCCGGCGGCGTTGACCAGCGTGTCCAAGCCGCCCAGCAGCTCGAGCGCTTGGGACACGCCCGCGCGGACCGACAGCTCGTCACTGATGTCCATCTGCACCGTCGACAGGCGGCCTGCGAGTTCGCCGGCCTTGGCGACCGTGTCGCGCAAACCGTCGGCGCTGATGTCCGCGGCGACCACCTGGCCCCCCTCGGCGAGAATCCGAAGCACGCAGGCCTGACCGATGCCGGATCCTCCGCCGGTGATCAGTGCTCGCCGGTCGACGTAGCGCGAGAGACCGCGGGAGGGCTCGGTGGGCAGTGACACAGGGGTACTCCTGTCGCTGTGATGGTCGTGATGCGTCCGGACAGCAGGCTACGTTCCCGCCCGCCGCGCTCGGGCGCTGCGACGCCTCCCGATAGGTGGGACACGGTGTGTCGCCGGACACCTTCGGCTGTCACCGTGTCTTTGGCCGCCGAGCCGGCGAGTCGGTGACAGGGTTCGGTCGAACCACCAGCGAAGGGTTTGCGGTACATGGTGAACAGTGCCCACGACCGCTGGTCTTCAGGATTGCGGGCGCTCGGATCCGGCGGAACCGGAACCATGCAGGCGGTCGGCGGCCTGCTCGCGATGTCGGCCGACGCGGTCAAGTTCTTGTTCCGCAGGCCGTTCCAGGGCAGGGAACTGCTGGAGCAGGCCTGGTTCGTGGCCCGGGTGTCGCTGATGCCCACGGTGCTGGTCGCCATCCCGTTCACCGTCCTGGTCAGCTTCACACTGAACATCCTGCTGCGGGAGCTGGGCGCGGCGGATCTCTCCGGTGCCGGAGCGGCGTTCGGGGCGGTAACCCAGGTCGGGCCCATGGTGACGGTGCTGATCGTGGCCGGCGCCGGCGCCACCGCGATGTGCGCTGATCTGGGGTCGCGCACCATCCGTGAAGAGATCGATGCCATGGAGGTGCTCGGCATCAACCCCGTTCAGCGCTTGGTGGCGCCGCGGATGTTGGCATCGGGTGTGGTGGCCCTGCTGCTCAACAGCCTCGTCGTGATCATCGGAATCCTGGGGGGCTACACCTTCTCGATCTTCATCCAGGGCGTCAATCCCGGCGCATTCGCCGCAGGCATCACACTGCTCACCGGGGTTCCCGAAGTGATCATCTCGTGTGTGAAGGCGGCACTGTTCGGCCTGATCGCCGGGCTGGTGGCCTGTTACCGCGGTCTGACGATCAGCGGTGGCGGAGCCAAGGCGGTGGGTAACGCCGTCAACGAGACGGTTGTGTACGCCTTCATGGCGCTGTTCGTGGTCAACGTGGTGGTTACGGCCATCGGCATCCAGATGACATCGGACTAGCCGGGCGCATCGATGGTTGGCATACGTGCGCTTCACCCGCAATTGGCGCGGGAACTGAACAGACCGATCGAGACCATCGGCCGGATCGGCGATCACACCGCGTTTTACGGCCGCGCCCTGGGCGGCGTTCCGCACGCCGCCAGGAGCTATCGTCACGAGGTGATCCGGCTGATTGCCGAAATCAGCATGGGGGCTGGCACATTGGCGATGATTGGCGGCACTGTCGTCATCGTCGGATTCCTCACCCTGGCTGCGGGCGGCACATTGGCGGTACAGGGTTACAGCTCGCTCGGCGACATCGGCATTGAGGCCCTGACCGGGTTTCTGGCCGCCTTCATCAACGTGCGGATATCGGCGCCGGTGGTGGCCGGGATCGGCTTGGCGGCCACGTTCGGCGCGGGTGTCACTGCGCAGTTGGGCGCCATGCGGATCAACGAAGAGATCGACGCTTTGGAGACCATGGGTATCCGCGCCGTCGAATATCTGGTGAGCACCCGCATCGTGGCCGGAATGGTTGCGATCACGCCGCTGTACTCGATCGCGGTCATCCTGTCTTTTGCCGCCAGCAAGCTGACGACCGTGGTGATGTTTGGGCAGTCCGCCGGCCTGTACAACCACTACTTCAGCACGTTCCTCAATCCAATAGACCTGATGTGGTCGTTTCTGCAGGCGATCCTGATGGCTATCGCGGTCCTGCTCGTGCACACCTATTTCGGCTTCTTCGCCGCCGGCGGCCCTTCGGGTGTAGGCGTGGCCGTGGGGACGGCCGTTCGGACGTCATTGGTCGTCGTGATCTCGGTGACGCTGTTGGTATCGCTGGCCGTATATGGGGCCAACGGCAACTTCAACCTGTCGGGCTAGGCGGGCGTAGCACTGATGGCGATGACTACGAAGACACCACGCACGCTGCTGGGACTGGCCACCGTGTCGGTGGCCGTGGCCATTGTTGTGCTGGCCCTGGGATTCTTCCGGGGCAGCTTCACCGCTACCGTGCCCGTCACGGTGCTGTCACAGCGCGCCGGTCTGGTCATGGATGCCGGCGCAAAGGTGAAACTACATGGGGCGCAAGTTGGTTCGGTGAAGTCAATCGAGCAGCTTCCCGATGGACGCGCTGCTTTGCACCTCGCCATGAATCCGTCGTATATGGAAGTCATTCCGGCAAACGTCCATGTCGGCATCGCTTCATCGACAGTGTTCGGGTCGAAGTTCGTCGACTTGGTTCCGCCGGCCGATCCGTCGGCGCGCTCCTTGCAGACCGGTCAGGTGCTCGACACCGACCACGTCACGGTCGAGATCAACTCGGTCTTCGAGCGGCTGTCCACGGTGTTGCAGAAGATCGAACCCACCAAGCTCAACGAGACGCTGGGGGCGCTGGCCACCGCCTTGGACGGCCGGGGTGACCGGATCGGTCAGATGATGACCGACCTCGATCAGTTCCTGGCGCGCATCGATCCGAGCCTGCCCGCGATGGAGCGCGAGCTTTCCGTCGCGCCGGCCGTGGTCAATGCCTACGCCGACGCGGCACCAGAGTTGACCAACGCGGCGGCGGCCGCGACCCGGATCAGCGAGACGGTCGTCAGCGAACAGAACAATCTCGACACGCTGCTGATCAGCGTGATCGGCCTGTCCGGCACCGGCAATGACGTCGTGGGCACCAACCGTCAGGCGATCACCGACGTCATGCATCTGCTCGCTCCGACCACAGACCTGACCAACCAGTACCACGAGGCACTGACCTGCGGTTTGGGCGGAGCCGTCGAACTGGCCAAAGCGCCGGGCACACCGGTGCCCGGCGGGCTGCTCCTGCAGACGGTGGTGCTGGGGCAGGAGCGCTACCGGTACCCGCAGAACCTGCCCAAGGTCGCAGCTACCGGCGGGCCGCAGTGCACCGACCTGCCTAAGGTCGGATTCCAGAAACGGCCACCGTTTGTGATCACCGATGTCAACGCCAACCCGGCGCAGTACGGCAATGAGGGGATCCTGCTGAACTCCGACGGACTCAAGCAGGCGCTGTACGGGCCGATCGACGGTCCGCCCCGCAACAGTGCACAGATCGGCCAGCCAGGATGACCGGGCTCGGGAAGACAGTGGTCAAGCTCGGTGCGTTCGGTCTGACCATGGTGATGCTGACCGCGGTGCTGTTCGCGATCTTCAGCCAATACCGGACGGGCTCCACCAACACCTATTCGGCGGTGTTCCAGGACGCCTCCAGCCTCAAGGCCGGTAACTCGGTGCGCGTCGCGGGAATTCGCATCGGCACTGTCCGTAAGGTCGCATTGCAGCCCGACAACACCGTGCTGGTCGCCTTCGATGCCGACAACGGTGTCCGGCTGACCGAGAGCACCAAGGTCGCCGTGCGGTACCTCAACCTGGTCGGCGACCGCTACCTGGAGCTCATCGACAACCCGGGGTCCACCAGAATCCAGCCGCCGGGAACCCGCTTCGGAGTCGAACAGACCGAGCCGGCCCTGAATCTCGACCTGCTGCTCGGGGGTCTCAAGCCGGTCATCTCCGGCCTCAACCCGGATGACGTCAACGCGTTGACCAACTCCTTGATCCAGGTCTTTCAGGGGCAGGGCGGCGATCTGGAGTCGTTGTTCGCCAGAACGTCGTCGTTCACCAATGCGTTGGCCGACAACGGGTCCACCGTGGAGCAGCTGATCGAGAACCTCAACGACACGCTCGCAGTACTGAGCAGGGACGGAAAGAAGTTCTCTGGCGCGGTGGACGGCCTCGAGCGGCTGGTGAGCGGACTGGCCGAGGAACGCGATCCGATCGGCAGGGCGATCACCGCGCTCGACAACGGGACGGCCTCGTTGGCGGGCCTGTTGACCCAGGCACGCCCGCCGCTGTCGGGAACGGTGGATCAGCTGACCCGACTGGCGCCCCTGCTGGCGAACGAAACCGATATGGCCAGACTCGATTTGACGCTGCAGAAGACACCCCAGAACTACCGCAAGCTGGTGCGGCTCGGCTCCTACGGCAGCTGGCTGAACCTCTACATCTGCGGTGTCACAATCCGGGTGACCGATCTGCAGGGCCGCACTGCTCACTTCCCGTGGGTTATCCAGAACACCGGAAGGTGCGGCGAACCCTGATGCTGAAATACCGTGAATCGTCGCTTTTCCGTTTGGGATTCCTTGGTCTGGTGCTGATGGCGCTGATCATCATGGTCGGGCTGCAACCCAAGCAGCTTTTGGCAATGGCGACGTCGATCAGGTACCAGGCGTTGTTCGCCGAGGCGGGCGGGCTGTCCGCCGGGAACAATGTGAAAGTGTCGGGCGTCAATGTGGGCACGGTCTCCGGCGTTGCGCTCGATCACGGTAAAGCGTTGGTGACCTTCGCCGTCGAAAGCAAGGTACGCCTCGGCAGAGACACCACGGCGCACATCGGCATCGGGACCCTGCTCGGTGAGCGGGTTCTGGTCATCGAGCCGCGCGGCGCCGGCAGCATTGGGTCCCGCGGCCTCATCCCGGTGACCCGGACCACTTCGCCGTACTCGCTCACCGATGCGCTCGGTGAGTTCACGTCGAACACCGCTGCGACCGATACCGCCACCATCAATCAATCGCTGGACACCTTGTCGGCGACCATCGAACGGCTCGCACCCCAACTGGCGCCCACCTTCGACGGGATCAGCCGGCTGTCCAGGTCGCTGAATAACCGCAACGAATCGTTGAGCGGCCTGCTTGCGTCCGCCGCTGACGTCACCGGGATCCTTTCGGAACGCAGTCAACAGGTGAATCGGCTGATCCTCAATGCCAACGACCTGCTCGCAGTGTTGCAGGACCGCCGGCACGCGATCGTGGATCTGCTCGCCAACTCTTCGGCAGTGGCACAACAGTTGTCCGGACTTGTCGACGACAACGAGCAGGAATTGGCTCCCACGCTCACCCAGCTCAACACGGTCACGCAGGTGCTGCAACGCAACCGGGAGAATCTGGAGAAGTCCCTCACGGGCCTGGCCAAGTACCAGCTGACCCAGGGCGAGGCTGTCAACAACGGCTTCTACTACTACGGGTTTGCTTCCAACCTGCTGCCCGGCCCGGCGATTCAGCCATTCCTCGATTACGCACTCGGATTCCGGCGCGGTGTCAATGCCGGACAACCGCCCGACAACGCCGGGCCGCGCGCCGAGTTCCCCTTCCCCTACAACGGCATTCCCGGAGGATCGCGATGAGCCTCGGCATGCGCCTCGATCGCCGGGCGAAGAACCTCCTAGCCCTCGGCGTGGTGCTGTTGGTAGCCGGAGCCCTGGCGTTCGTCGGCTATCAGAAGTTCGTGGGCCCCAGGACGATCATCGCCTACTTCACATCGGCGACGGCCATCTATCCCGGCGACGAGGTCCGCGTGGTCGGCGTGCGCGTCGGCACCATCAAATCCATCGAGCCCTTGGGAACTCGCGCCCGGGTCATCCTGGCCGTGGATCGCGCCGTGCCCATTCCCGCAGATGCCAAGGCCATCATCGTGGCGCCCAGCCTGGTCTCCGCCCGGTACGTGCAGCTGACGCCCGCCTACGAGTCCAGCCCACAGGCCAGCGGCGCCACCATGCGTGACGGTGCTGAGATCAGCGAAGACCGAACGGCCGTGCCGGTCGAATGGGACGAGATCAAGGAACAGCTCACCCGCCTTGCCACCGACCTGGGTCCCTCCAGCGGAGTGTCGAACACCTCGCTGGGGCGCTTCATCGACACCACCGCCGACGCCATGTCGGGCAACGGCGAGAAGCTGCGCGAGACCATCACACAGTTGGCGGACGTCGGCAGGGTCCTCGGAAAGGGCAGCGGCGACATCGCCGGAGTCATCACGAATCTCCAGACATTCGTCGCCGCACTGCGCGACAGCAACACCCAGATCGTCCAATTTCAGGATCGCCTCGCCGACGTCACGAGCGTGATCGACGGCAGCCGATCCGACCTCGACTCCGCCATCAACGAACTCTCGGGTGTCGTCGGCAAGATCCAGCGGTTCATCGCCGGCTCCCGTGCACAGACCGCCGAACAGCTCGAACGACTGGCCGATGTGACGCAGGTGCTGGCCGACAACAGCATGGTCGTCAAGAACGTTCTACACGCCGCGCCCAATGCTCTGGTCAACGGCTACAACATCTACAACCCGGACACCGGCGGTCCCCGCGGATCCTTTGCCATGAACAATTTCGCGAACCCGGTCGCGACCATCTGCTCAGCCATCGCAGCGGTCGAGAACGTCACCGCCGAGGCGTCGGGCAAGGCATGCGCCCAGTATTTGGGACCTGCGCTGCGGCTGATGAACTTCAACTATCTCCCGCTGCCCTTCAACGCCTATCTGGGGCCCGCCCCCAAGAACGTGATCTACTCCGATCCCGCTCTGGCACCCGGAGGAGGGGGGACCACGCCGGCTCCGCAGGAGATCCCGCCGGCGGTGTCGGCCTATACCGGGGTCGGCGATGTGCCGCCGCCGCCCGGATGGACCGATCCATCACATCCGCCTGGGGCGTACTCGCCCGACGGCTTGCCCGCACATCGCCACCCGGCCCTGTACCCGGGCGCGCCCGTCCCTCCGGGAGTGGGGGTGCCACCGCCTCCGGCGCCGTCGGCGTCGGACGTCACCGAGCTGTTGCTGCCCGGCGGAGCCGGCCTGTCGAGCCCGGGAGGTACGCCGTGATGAGAACCAGGTCCATCCGGAGGCTGGCCGCACTCGCGTGCACCACGGTCCTGCTCACCTCGGGATGCACGTTCGAGGGACTCAACTCGCTGCCGTTGCCCGGCACGGTGGGAACCGGTTCCGGCGCCGTGACCTACCAGGTGCAGATCGCGAATGTCGGTACCTTGGAATCGAATTCACCGGTCATGGTCAACGATGTGGTGGTCGGTGCGATTCGCCGGATGACCGTCGACAACTGGCACGCGAACGTCGAGATCTCGGTTCGGCCCGACGTGGTGATTCCCGCCAACGCGGTAGCCGCCGTGGGGCAGACCAGCCTGCTGGGCTCGATGCATCTGGCCCTGGATCCTCCGCTGGGCGAAGCGCCCACCGGACGACTGCAGCCCGGCACCACCATTGCACTGTCGAAGTCCTCGACCTACCCCTCCACCGAGCAGACCCTGTCGTCGCTGTCGGTGGTCGTCAACGGCGGTGGTCTGACCCGCATCGGCGACATCGTCCACAACTTCAACGCCGCCCTTGACGGGCGCCAGGTTCAGATCCGCGATCTGCTGACCCGGATGAACACCGTGGTGACCATGCTGGACAACCAGCACGACAACATCATTGCCACGGTCTCGTCACTGAACCGGATGGCACAGACGTTCGCTGGGCAGCGAGAGGTCCTCACGGCCGCCCTGAACCGCATCCCCGGCGCCCTTGAAGTGCTGAACAGGCAGCGGCCACGACTGGTCACCGCGCTGGACAGACTGGGTGGGTTCAGTGCGACCGCGAACCAACTCCTCAACGACTCGCAGGCCGACATCGTCCGAAACCTCGAGAATCTCGAGCCGACCGTGCGGGCGTTGGCCGATGTGGGGCCGGATCTGATGACCGCGCTGTCTTACCTGCCCACCTACCCGTACACGCAGGATTTCATCGACCGCGGCATCCGCGGCGACTACATGAACCAGTTCATCGTGTTCGACTTCACGATTCCCCGCCTGAAGAGCGGAATACTGCTCGGAACCCGGTGGGGTGAGCCCGGTGCATCGTTCGTACCGGCGCCGGGGGATCCCTGGTACAACACCTACACTCGGGATCCGCTGAAGGCGCCGCTGGGCCCGCCTCCCACCGAGTTGGCGCCGCTGCCCCCGCTCTCCACTGCTGAGACGGACGGCGGCCAGGCCTCCCCACCACCGGCGCAAGGCGGCAACTGATGCTGACCCGTTTCGTTCGTAGCCAATTGATCATCTTTGCGATCGCTTCGGTGATCGGCGTCAGCACAATGGTCTTCGTCTACATGCAGGCTCCGGTGCTGCTCGGCATCGGGCGAATCGCGGTGAAGCTTGAGATGCCTTCGACCGGAGGCCTGTACAAGTTCTCCAACGTGACCTACCGGGGCGTGGAGGTGGGCAAGGTCACCGACATCCGGCCCACCCGAAGCGGCGCCGAAGTGTCGATGTCGTTGACGTCCTCGCCGAAGATCCCCGCCGACCTGCAGGCCAACGTGCGCAGCGTTTCCGCGGTCGGCGAACAGTACGTCGATCTGGTACCGCGTACCGATGCGGGTCCTTATCTCAAGAACGGC
This sequence comes from Mycobacterium sp. SMC-19, assembly GCF_045310815.1. Classification (NCBI taxonomy): domain Bacteria; kingdom Bacillati; phylum Actinomycetota; class Actinomycetes; order Mycobacteriales; family Mycobacteriaceae; genus Mycobacterium; species Mycobacterium sp. SMC-19. The sequence continues at coordinate 49,933 of NZ_JBJIAM010000003.1, forward strand.
TCCACCATCGCCGCCGAGAACGTGTCGCTGCCGAAACCGGTCGGGCCGATGCTCGATCAGATGAGCGAGCTGGTGAGCAGCATCCCCACCGGCAAGCTGGGTCGCGTTCTCGACGAATCCTTCAAGGCGCTCAACGGAACCGGCAACGATCTGAGTGCCTTGTTCGAGAATTCCAGCGAGCTGGCCGCCCGGCTCAACACCGTCGCCGACAGCACGCGTAGCTTGATCGACGACAGTCGGCCGTTGTTGGACGGTCAAGCCGAGAGCGTGGATGCGATCCGGACGTGGGCCCGCAGCCTGGCGGGAATCACCGAACAGGTGGCTGCTCGTGATTCGGAGGTTCGAACCATACTCCGCACCGGCCCGGGCGCGGCCGACGAAGCGAGGCGCCTGCTCGACCAGGTCAAGCCGACACTGCCGGTGCTGCTGGCCAATCTGACCACGGTCGGCCAGATCGGCCTTGTCTACCATCGATCGATCGAGCAGCTGCTGGTGTTGTTGCCGCCCTATCTGGCCGCCACCCAGTCCTACGGGTCTTCGCTGAACAACCCTACGGGCATGGCACTTTCGGAGTTCAGCCTGACGCTCGGCGACCCGCCGGCCTGTTCGGTCGGCTTCCTGCCGCCGTCGTCGTGGCGTTCGCCGGCGGACCTGAGCGACGTGGACACGCCCGACGGCCTGTATTGCAAACTCCCACAGGACTCTGCGATCGGGGTGCGCGGTGCGCGGAACTTCCCGTGCATGGCCCAGCCCGGCAAGCGCGCGCCGACGGTGGAGATCTGCGAGAGCGACAAGCCCTTCGAGCCGCTGGCGATGCGCCAGCATGCCACCGGCCCGTACCCGATCGATCCTGCTTTGATCGCCCAGGGCGTACCTCCGGACGACCGGATCACCTTCGGGGATCAGATCTTCGGGCCCGCTGAGGCTCCGCAGGCGGCCGCCCCGAGCGCACCGGAGGTCAATCCGGTGCCGCCGCCGGCCGAGAGGCCCGGGCCACCGGCTGGGGGGCCGATCGAGGGTGCCGTGCCCGCCGCACCGAGTGCTTACGCCTCAAACGCCGCCGGACCCTCGGTGGGATTTGCCACGTACAACCCGGGTACCGGCCAGTACGCGGCGCCGGACGGCAAGGTGTACACCCAGGCCGATCTGGTGCGCCCGGGCGCCCTGCAATGGCAAGACATGCTGCCGAAGTAAGGCAGTCGGGTTACCTCAGCAGCTCAGGGGATCGGCCGGTTCAGCCGATCTTGACGAGCTTGAAGGGCATGTTGATGTAGACCGCTTTGCTCGCCCCACAGGCACCGCTGGGGCCGATGGTGGTGTCTTCGCCGACCAGGGTCGTCGAGGACGGGTCGGCGTTCGCGCCGTCCGGCGTCATCGCTTTGAATCGAAAGGTCTGTAGTCCCGGCGCGGTGCTGCCATCCGGGCAGGGGACCCAGTTGTCGATGGGGTGCTTGACGTACCAGATCCAACTCCTCGAATAGATCGGCGCCGTCCAGTTCTCGTCGCTGCTCACGGTCCCGGTGCACTCGCCCGGGTAACTGCACATGGTGTTGACCGTCCACGTGCTGCGCCGGCTGGCCTGTTCGTAGAAGAAGTCGTTCTTTCGCGCCCATTCGCCGTTGGAGGTGGCGGTGTAGGTGCCGTTGATGCCCCAGTCGGGATGATCGGCCTGGGCGGTCGCGCCGGAGGCGGCATCGGCCAGGGCCGCCGCAGCGACGACAGCCGCGGCTGCGGACCAACGTGGCATGACATGCTCCTCGGACTGGTCTTGGGCACGGAGACTGCGGCGTCCGAAGTAAACACCGGCCGGGACCGGCAGTAAGCCAATATGTCCGCTGAGTGGACCATCGGCAGCGTAGAACGCCGGCCGCCTGCCAGAGTCCCCAAGTATGCGGCGAAGAGCGTTACTGGCTGCGGTGCTATCGGCCGCGGCGTTGACGGCGGCGGTGCCCGCCGCGGCGGAGCCGGCGTCGTGCGACGACCCGTCCTGTGTCCCCGGCCTGACCACCGGCGTCGTCCTGGGGCAACCATGTCAAGACACCGCCTACTACGTCTTCGGGACTGCTGTCGCCGGGCCGTCCATCCAGCCGGACAGGCTGGTGTTCTGCGGATCGCCGCGGCGCTACGAGCCGCGATACTTCCGGTCGCCGTCGATGGCAGGAATCAAGGAACTGGGTTCAAGCTGTGCAGGTTACGAGAACTGGGTGGCGCAGGCCCCCGACGGGCTGTTCCTGAGCTGCCAGTCGAAGAACGGGGCCCCGCGCTGGAGTCGTGGTGATGGGTAGGGTGGTGCTCGCGGCGGCGGTCGCCGCTTATTGCCTGCTGGGCGTACCGGCGCACGCGGACAACCCCGGTCCGCACGAGATCGTGTACACCGTGACCACCGAATCCCCGGTGTCCGCTGACATCTACTACCGGGACACCGATCCGCCGACGTGGGCCGACTACAGCCACAACCCCTACGAGTTCAGCCCCAAGGTGCGGGTGGACGTGGGGCCCGGCAACCCGTGGGTGTTTCACGCCACGCTGGTCGATCCGCAGCGGTGGGCGATGGTGACGGCCACCAGTGGCCGTTCGCCGGGGGAGCCGAGGTTTCGGTGTGAGTTGAAGGTGGACGGAGCGGTGGTGGCCACCGCCGACGGGCCCAAGGGAGCCCTGTGCGCGTTGCGCCACTGGTGAGCGAACGCCACGGCTGACCGGACATTGTGCGCTACGGCCCACTGGGTGGGAAGCCGACGTCACAGCAACAACGGCCGGCCTTAGTGTGCCGAGGTCGGCCGCTATCGGCCCGGCGAAGGGAAACCGGTGGGATCTATGTCGAAAACCGAGGAAATCGTCGACCAGGTGAAGCCTTCCGCGCAGCACACGGCGGTCGAATCGCCTGAGTCGGCAGCCGAGGATGCCGGCACACTGGCCGAGCGAGCCGAAGCCGAGGCTGCCGAGGCCGAAGCGATGGCGGCCCAGGCCCGCGCTCGAGCCATCCGGCTCAAGCAGCAGGTTCAGGGCGCCGACGCCGACTTGGACGCCGACGTGACACCGAACGCTGTCGAGCTCGGCGGCGTCTCCGCGGTGGAGTCCGACACGTCCTGGCGCACGCGGGCCCGAAATCGGCTGTCCGGATTCCGGTGGCGGCACCTGGCCGCGATGGCCGTCGTGCTGTGCAGCATCGCCCTGCTGATGGCGAGTGGGCTGATGCTGAGACAGCAGCACAAGGTGCGGGCAGTCGAACGGGACCGCGCTGAGTTCGTGGCTGCCGCACGTCAGGCCGTGGTCACGTTGATGTCGATCGACTTCCACGACCCGCAGGGCAGTGTGCAGCGAATCGTCGACAACTCGACAGGTCCCTTCCGCGAAGAATTCCTCGGAGCTGCGGACGACTTCAGCAGGGTCGCCAAGGATGCGAAGGTGACCACCAAAGCGACAGCGAACGTCGCTGCCGTCCAGTCGATGACGGCGGACTCCGCCGTGGTCCTGGTGTCGGCGTCGTCCACCGTGACCAACGCGGCAGGGGCCGAAGAAGCCCCTCGAAGGTGGCGCCTGACCGTCGATCTGCAGCGTGAAGGAGACCAGATCAAAATGTCGAAAGTGGAGTTCGTACCGTGACGGTCGACGATGTTGCCGTTCCAGAAACCGTTGAGGACGAAGGCATTCGGGTCCAGACAGCCGACTCTCCCGGTGCGGACATCCGCGTCGCCGACACCGCGCCCGGGCCCGGTCTGGGCGACCGCATCAAGGCGGTGCTCACCGCACGTCGGAGGCCGCTGTTTCTCGGCGTGGTACTGACGGTGTCGGCCGTGTTGGCGACGGTGCTGTACCTGACCGCCTACCGTCCGTCCCGGCAGTCCGATACCGCAGCCGCCGACGAGGCGGTGCGTGCCGCGTCATCGGCGACGGTGGCCTTGCTGTCGTACGCGCCGGAGACCCTGGACCACGACATGGAACGGGCCCGGACGCTGATGGCCGGCGACTTCTTGACCTACTACAGCAAGTTCACCGACGAAGTCGTCGCGCCGGCCGTACGGACCAAGGGAATTCAGGCGGCTGCGCAGGTGGTGAACGCGGGGCTGATGGAGATCCGGCCGAACGACGCGAAGGTGCTGTTGTTCCTCAACCAGGAAACCGTGAGCCGGGAACGCCCAGAACCGGCGCTGACCGCCAGCAGCGTGGTGGTGAGTCTGGCCAAGGTGGACGCCCGTTGGCTGATCTCTGCGCTCGACCCGGTGTGAAGTCCCACCGGGTGGTCACGCGTGCCGCTTGGGCCTGATGAAGATTCCCTCGGCCTGGACGGTGATGCGTCCCTGCGCATCGAGGAGATGACCGGCGGCGAAGGTCTTTCCGCCGTCGTCGCGCTCCACCCAGGATTCCGCCCGCAACCTGCCCAGGGGAGTGGGTGCCACGTAGCGCACGGTCAGTGTCCCGGTGAAGGCCGGTTCATTGGGCCGGTGGGCGGTGGCGCCGAGCAGGTGGTCGAGGACCAGTGCGCACACGCCGCCGTGCACCTGCCCCGGCGGCCCCTCGTAGGCCGCGCCCAGCACCAGATCGACACTCGCTCGTCCGTCCGCCCCGTCGCGCACGACCTGCAGCGGAGGGGCTATCGCGTTGCGCATTCCGATCGCCACGTTTCCCCAGGCCAGTGCCTGCCCCTCGGTCGTAAAGCGCACACCGAACGGGTCGGGGTCCAGTCGGGACCCCAGAAGTTCGCACGCCTCTTCGATCAAAGCGTGCGCTTTGCGGGCGACGGTCTCGCTTACCCGGCTGCGAATCGTGGCATCGATGAGTTCGCGCAGCGATCGGGTCAACGGTTCGTAAACGGCCTCCCAGCGTTGCACGTCTACTGGTGTGATCTCACCGTTCAGCACCTGTCCTCCCGGGCAGCCATGTCCAGCGCGGCGAAATGGCTGAACAGCATGGAGGCGCCGATCGGGTTGCCCCCGCCGGGGTAGGTGGTCCCGCTGACCGCCGCCATCGTGTTTCCGGCCGCGTAGAGTCCGGGCAGGCGGGAACCGTCGGCGGTCAGCACCCTGGCGCGCGTGTCGGTGCGCAACCCGCCTTTGGTGCCCAGATCGGAAACACCGAACGCGGCCGCGTGGAACGGCGGCTTCTCGATGGGGACCAGCGGTGAGGCCCCTTCGGTGAAGACGCGATCATAGGCCTCATCGCCGCGCCCGAAATCCTTGTCCACCCCGACCGATGCCTGCTTGTTGAAACGCTCGATCGTTGCGGTCAGGTTCGCCGGCGGAACGCCGATGGCCGCGGCGAGTTCGTCGAGGGTCTCCGCGGTGTGCCATAGAGCCGCGTTGTGGTACTCGGCGGGGTCGACCATCGATACATTGGTGGCGCCGACTGGGGGAATGCCGTCGGTGCGGTCGTCGTAGACCATCCAGAACGGCACGGTGGTCTCGCCGAAATGTATCTGCGCCAACACGTCTCGGCCGAGCCGGTCGTAGGGGGCCGACTCGTTGACGAATCGGCGGCCGTCTTGGTTGACGAAGATGCCACCGGTGAACCAGAGTGCGAACGCGGCCCGTCCGTCCGGATGAATCATTCCCGGCGACCACCACGCCTGGTCCATCAGATCGACGTCCGCGCCGATCGCCATGGCGGCGCGGTGCGAGGCGCCCAGATTGCCCGGCGCGCCCATCGTGTCCTTTGCGTCGCCGGGAACGTGGTAGTGCGCCCGCATGGCCGCGTTCTGTTCGAAACCTCCTGAAGCGAGCAGGACTCCGCGCCTGGCCTGGACCCGAACGGGCTCGCCGTCGTGTTCGATCACCGCTCCGACCACCGTGCCGCCATCGACGATCAACTCGGACAGCGGGGCGTTGCGCCAGCAGCTGGCATTAGGCAACTTGTCGAGCGCGGCCAGGAATCGACCGACCAGCGCGCGACCGCCCATCAGCAGTTCGGGAGCGGGCGCTCCGAGGCGCTCGGCGTCAAGCGGTCCGCGCACCGAGCCGCGATACCTGCCGAGTTCCTGATCGGGGAGCGGCACCGGAACGGCGTGTCGGTAGCCGTCGTTGCGGGCCCCCGGCGCAGCACCGTAATAGTCCGGCCAGGGAAAGGCCACGAACTCGAATCCCGGGTCCTGCTCCAGGTATTCGATGAACCCTGCGCCGCCGCGAACGTACGCCTCTTGCAGGTCGCGGGGAGTGCGATCGCCCACGACCGCGTGGAAGTAATCCAGGGCGTCATCGATCGTGTCGTCGCTACCTGCGCGTTTCAGAGCGGGATTGCACGGGTACCACACCCCGCCGCCGCCAGAGTAGGCGGTGGTGCCGCCGAATTGGTCGGTGGCCTCCACCAGTAGCACCGAAAGACCTTCGCGCGCAGCGGTGTAGGCGCCGGCTATCCCTCCGCCAGAACCTGCGACGACGACATCGAAGACCGAGTCGAAGTCACCCATTGCGGCCGCCGTCGAAGCCGCTGTAGCCGCCGAAGCCGCCGCGGTAGAACAACAGCGGTGCCCGTTCCTGGTGGGCTCGCAGACCGGTCACCCGTGCAATCACAATCGTGTGATCGCCGGCCTCGTGCTCGCACTCCACGTCGGCTTCGATCGCAGCGAGCGTGCCGTCCAATGCGGGCGATCCGTTGACTCCCGGGAACCACGTCACTCCGCTGAATTTGTCGCTTCCGCGGACGGCGAACTGTGTGCACACGTCGCCTTGCTGCTCCGACAGGATGTTGACGCACAGGCGCCCGACGTCCCGGATCAGGGGCCAGGTACTGGAGGTAATGGCCGGGCAGAACGAGATATAGGGCGGGTCCAGGGACACCGAGGTCACCGATTGGCAGGTGAAACCGAGGGGGCGGCTTCCGTCATGTGCGGTGATGACCGCGACGCCGGTACAGAAGTGCCCCAGGACGCGACGCATCTCCGGAGCTAGGGGTATGAGCAGGTCACCGGGTGGGGTTTGGGTGGCTTTGTCGGACATGCCTCTCCTCGCGCGGGCGAATTTCTCCGTTTGCCACTGTCGGTCCTGCGGCACTGCCGGCGCAACGCGGGTTCCCGGTCAGCGGTAGCTGGGGCGTATCGGCGAAGCTCTTCGTTGTTAGCCTTGTGCAGTGAGCGAAGCTACCGACAATGCCCCCGACGCGCTGAGCGTGTCGCCCACGGGATGGGCGTTGTTGGGGATGCTGTCGGGCGGAGACGAGCTTTCCGGCTACGACATCAAGAAGTGGTTCAACTGGACTATCCGGTTCTTCTACTCCAGTCCGGCATACAGCCAGATCTATTCGGAGCTCAAGCGGCTTGAGCAGCAGCGTCTGGTCACTTCTCGGGTGGACGCCGGTGTTCGCAGCAGGCGGATGTACAAGATCACCGATTCCGGCCTGACCGCGGTGACGCGGTGGGCCAACGATGAGCCGGTCGAACCGCCGAGCCTCAAACACAACCCGCTGATGCGGGTCATTCTCGGTCACCTGATGAATCCGGGCCGGCTCAGGGACGTTCTCACCGCGCACGTCGCCCACGCTGAGCAGATGCATCGCGCGGCGGCAACCGAGGCGCGCTGGGCGGCTGAGGAACCGGCGTGGTCCTACGCGCGGCTGGCACTGCGGTGGTCCGAGGACTACTACGCGGCCGAACGGGAACTGGCGCTGCGGATGATCAAAGACCTGGACGAGGTCGAGGAGACCTTCGCCAAGAGCAGCCAGGAAGGGCAGGACGGGACCAAGTTCCCAGTGCGCGACTACTGGTACGAGGTCGAACGGCGGATCGCCGCCGAAGACGATCAGGGCTGAGTACCGCGGGCAGGCTCAGTCGAGCTTGCCCGCGGCGTGGCGGGCCGCGATGTACCCGAACACCAGGCCCTGGCCGATGGTCGCGCCGGCTCCCGGATAGCTCGCGCCGAATGCGTTAGCCGCGGTATTGCCGATCGCGTAGAGCCCGTCGATCACCGATCCGTCCTCGCGCAGTACCTGGCCGCGGACGCCGGTGCGAAGACCGCCGCAGGTACCCAGGTCGCTAAGAACGACCTTCACCGCGTAGAACGGTCCGGACTCCAGGGCCCGCAGGTTGGGGTTGGGGGCCAGTGTCGGATCGCCGTAGTAGCGGTCGTATGCGCTTGCGCCGCGGCCGAAGTCGGTATCAACTCCCGCTCGGGCCAACCGGTTGAACCGCTCCATGGTGGCCTCGAAGGTCGACGGATCGACGTCGATCGCATGCGCCAGTGTCGGCAGATCCTCAGCGCGGTGCGCGATGCCGGCGGCGTACCACGTTGCGGGGATCGGCATGCGCGGGAACAGCTCGGCGGCCATGAGGTAGCTGTTGCGGTACCTCTGATCGAAGACCATCCACATGACCTCGACCGGATTGCCTGCCCGCTCGCGTTCAAGCACCTTCTGACCAAAGGTCATGTAGTCGATGGCTTCGTTGACGAAACGCTGGCCGGTCTGGTCGACCAACAGGCAACCTGGAAGGGAGCGCTCGGCAAGCATCACCGTCGGTTCTCCGCCGGGAAGCGGCGCGAAAGCGGGAAACCACCATGCCTGGTCCATCAGTGCGATGTCCGCGCCGCACAGGTCCTGGGCCAGCCGGATGGCATCGCCGGTGTTGCCCTCGGCGCCGAGGCTGGCGTGCTCGCCGAGGCGCTCAGACTGAAACTTGTGCCGCCAGCTCATCAGGTGGTCGAAGCCGCCACAGGCCAGCACGACGCCGCGACGAGCAGTGACCGTCACCGGCCTGCCGTTGTGCTGCACGACGGCGCCGGTGACGCGGTCGCCGTCGTAGAGCAGATCCGTGACCGCTGTGTCGGTCCAGACCGGGACGCCGGCGCGCAGAACACCGGCGAACATTCCGGCCGCCAGCGCCTGGCCGCCCGCGGCGTAACGGCGGCGCAGGGCGAGCCCGCCGATGCCTTGAAAGGCGCGCAACAGGATGCGGGGCCACGACTTTCGCGGCACTCGGACCATGAGGTTGAGCCAACGGTAATCCGCCCCGGTCACCGGCATCGGGAACGAAGACTTCATCACGCCGGGACGCAGTCGCTTCAGCTCCGGGCCAAGCCGTGCCGTGTTGAACGGGCGGCACTCGCAGGTACGGCCGACCGCGCTGCCTCCGGGTGTCTCGGGGTGGTAGTCCGAGTAGCCCTTGGCCCATTGGAATTTCATCGGGGTGGTGCGGCGCAGCATCTCCACGGTCGCCGAGCCGTGCTCCAGGAATGCGTGCGCGCGATCGTGGGAGGCCTTCTCGCCGATCACCGCGTCCAGGTAGGTGCGGCCGGCGGCCGGCGTGTCGTCGGAACCCGCGCCGACCAGAATCGGATTGGCGGGCATCCAGAACGCGCCGCCCGAGCGTGCAGTCGACCCGCCGACATGGGAGGTCTTCTCCACGATCAGCGTCGACAGGCCCGCCTCGTGCGCGGCCAGCGCAGCCGCCATCCCGGTGCCGGAGCCAACAACGAGTAAGTCGACGGCGAGGTCGCGTGGATCAGTCACCGGCCGATTCTGGGCTGGATCGCCGCAGTACGCCGCAGCGCTGCCCGGTCAGTGGAACACCACGCCGTTTCACGAGCGTGGCGGTGTTAGAACAACAGCGGTTTCTGCAAGCGATGAACAGCGAGGATGGCCAGAATGACATCGGTAGAGCCCGGCTCCGTCGGAGAGGTTCGCCAGATCGAGGCGCAGGCCGCACCGACCCGGTTCGCGCGCGGTTGGCATTGTCTTGGACTGGTACGTGAACTCGGCGACGGGAAACCGCACGCCATCAGTGCGTTCGGCGGCAAGTTGGTGGTATTTCGCGGTGCGGACGGCAAAGTCAACGCCCTCGACGCCTACTGCCGGCACATGGGCGGCGACCTGTCGGACGGTGAGGTCAAAGGCAACGAGATCGCCTGCCCGTTCCACGACTGGCGCTGGGGCGGCGACGGCCGATGCAAGAAGATCCCTTACAGCCGGCGAGTTCCCAAGCTGGCCCGCACGGCGACCTGGCCGACCATGGAGCAGGACGGGATGCTGTTCATCTGGAACGACCCGGAGAAGAACCCTCCGCCTGCCGACGTGACCATTCCGCGCATCGAAGGTGTCGGGGGCGATAACTGGACCGACTGGCACTGGTACACCACGATCGTCGACATCAACTGCCGCGAAATCATCGACAACATTGTCGATATGGCCCATTTCTTCTACATTCACGGCGGGCTCCCCACCGGCTTCAAGAACGTCTTCGAGGGTCACGTCGCCACGCAGTACTACATGAGTGAGGCACGGCCGGATCTCGGTTCGGGTGAAGGCGCCGCGATTCTCGGAACCACTTCGGTGGCTTCTTATTACGGGCCGTCATTCATGATCGACGACCTCACCTACCACTATCAGCATGGCGATCAGCGCACTGTGCTGCTCAACTGCCACTATCCGATCGACGCCGATTCCTTTGTGCTGCAGTACGGGATCACCGTGGAGAAGTCCGACAACCTGCCGGAAGAAGCGGCGATGCAGATGGCGATCGCGTTGGGCGACTTCGTCAAGATGGGCTTCGAGCAGGATGTGGCCATCTGGCGGCGTAAAGCACGCATCGACAACCCGTTGCTGTGCGAAGAGGACGGGCCCGTCTACCAATTGCGCCGCTGGTACGAACAGTTCTATGTCGACGTCGAGGATGTCAGCGACGACATGGTCGATCGATTCGAGTTCGAAATCGACACCACCCGCCCGCGCGAAGCGTGGATGAAAGAGGTAGAGGACAACATCGCCGCCAACCGGCTGCCTCGCCTGGTGGGTCTGACTGATCATGCGTCCCGATAACCGGCTGAGCGATGCGCCGATGACGGCGGTGACCTGCGCTTCCTGTGGTGCGCGGGTACTGGCGCGTAAGAGCAGCTGGGAACAGACCAGTGTGCAATGGAGTGGGGACTCCTCCGGACGCTGTCTTGAGCGTCGGCGTCAGGGAGAGCAGCGTTCGCCGATGTCGCTGGGCGGGACGTTCTTACGGCCCGGCACCTTTCTGGTGTGCCCCATGTTGCGTGCCTCGATCGAGGAGGCCGCGAGCAGGGGTGCGCTGCCGGTGCTCGACGAACTCTGATCCCTGATCATCGCCTCCGACAGCGGCGCGGTCACCGTCACCGTCAACCCCCCACGGCCGCGTAACGGTCGATGGTGCCCGGGGTCGGTGGCCGCCTGGGCACTGACCTTCTCGTCGACGTCGTCAAACCGATGCGCCCCGCCTTCCCTTGAAGGGAAGGCGGGGCGCATCTCGCTATAGATCGGCCGCTTCGGCTGCGGCTCAGGTGAATTCGAACGCGCTCAAGGGGGCCTCTTCCGGATACACCGCCGGACCGCCCAGGTCGTAGCCGGCGTTCAGGGCGCCGATGAACGCCGGGTCGTGCAGTGGCGCGCTCGGGATGTCGAGCTTGTACCCCTTCTTGCCCAGATCGTCGACCATCATGTCGATCGCCTTGTCGATGGTCAGATCGTCGGAGTGGTCCATGTTCTTCTTCAGTTCGTCGAAGTCCTCGTAGACCTCCGACGACCAGTGCACCAAGAAGCGCAGTTCATCGGTGTGGTGGCGTGCGATGACCTCGTCGTTGTTCTTGAGCACCCAGTGGTCGCGGGACTGCGGGTCGGCGGAGAACATCGTGTCGAATGCCAGACCGGCGGGCACTTGCTGGTCGAGTGGGCCGTTCGCCTCCCCGCGGTGTACCAGCATCTCGTTCTGCACCACGACTCCGCGGTTGTACACCGGCGGCTGCAGGCGCTTGGGCGCCTTGAGCGGACCCTCGGGCCAGTAGGTGAAACCGCTGCCTTCGTCCAGCGAGAACCAGGTGATGACCTGTGCCATCTTGATCAGATAATCCGCAAACAGCCCGGACTTGCCCATCACACTGGTCAGCCAGGTCGGGGCGTTTTCGTAACGGACGCCGCGGAAGCTCGGCGAATCGAGGTGGCCTGGATCGCGATTGGCGCAGGGGCCGTTGATGTTGAACAACATCATCTGAGGCTTGGCGTACTTGGCGTTCCAATACGACTTGGCCATCTCCAGGAACCGGGCGTTGTAGAAGCAGTCGTGCAGTTCCGGGTAGAGCACGGTGCCGTGGTTGGCCAAAAAGCCGCGAAACGTGGGCGTCAGAAACAGGTCCAGGGTGGGCGTGAAGCCTTCCGGGAACTTGCCGCTCATTGTGGCGATCAGCTCTTCCGGAGAAGCGAAGTGCTGGGCGATGATCAGACTCCACGGCCCGTCCTTGCGCACCACGTCGAGCAGGCGTTCCCGCTGGTCGGCGGTGTACACGTCATCGATTTCGCGTGGAGGCGAAGCGGGGCGCAGGATGTCGGAAAGCTCCATCCGCCGCTCTTCGGTGAGCATCACAAGGACTCCTTTTTCTCAGTTCTGGCGTTGTGCCACGCCATTGCTGACCTCGATTGTGTGCGGCACCACCGCGATCCCGAACCCATGGTGTCCAACCATCGGGACGTTAGTCTGCCCTCAGTTGCCGAGCTGGAGCGTCGAGAAGGGCAGCGGGTGGGCGAACTTGGCGCGCAACAGCGCTCCGATCTCGGCCATCGCGAGGCGTCCTCGTGCGGTCGCCTCGGATCGCATCAGGAATCCGTGGTAGATCCCGGGATAGCGGGTGAGCGTGGTCTGCACCCCGGCATCGCGCAGGCGTCCGGCGTAGCGCTCACCCCAGTCGGCGATGGGGTCGAGTTCCGCGGTGACGACGATGGCCTGCGGCAGCCCGCGCAGGTCGGTGGCGTAGGCCGGTACCCGCCGGACGTCGTGGGCGCAGCCCGTCCCGATATCGGCGAGCTCGTGCAGGTAGAGGATGTCGTCGTGGGCCAGCATTGGAGCATCCAGACGGCGCAGGACTGAGGCCGTGGCCATGTCGCGGTCCACGCCGGGGTACATCAGCAGCTGGGCGAAGATCGGCGGGCCGCCGTGGTCACGCGCCGCCAAGGTGACGGCCGCGGCGACGCCGCCGCCGGCGCTGTCACCGGAGATGACCAGTCGGTGCGGATCCAGTTCCAGATCGCCCGCGTGGGCGGCGGTCCACTCGGTGGCGGCCATGGCGTCCTCGAACTGGGCCGGCGGCGGGTTCTCCGGCGCCAGCCGGTAGTCGACGGCGACCACCACCGCGCCGCTGGCGGCGGCCATCGCCCGGGCCATCGGCTCGAACGAGTGATTGGAGCCCATGACCAGTCCGCCGCCGTGCAGGTGCACGATCACCGGCGAGGGGCCCTCGCCAGTGTGCGGCCGGTAGATCCGGAGGGGAATGGGTCCACCCGGCCCCGGCACGGCCGTGTCGGTGATGCCGGCCATCTGCGGCATGTCGGATGGCAGCGGCGCGGCCTCCAGGGACGCGCGGACCTGGTCGAGGCCGCGTTCGCGCAGCGGTATCGGCGGGCCGAAGGCCGCAACCCTGGCGGCGGCGTCGGGGTCGAGCGCGGGAAGGTGCGGCCCGTTCACGGCTGGGCTCCTAGTGTTGGTCGGGATCGAAGCGGCGTTTGTCCCGCAGGCGCGGCGGCGTAAGAGTGCTCAGCACTTCGGCCCGCTCGGCCATCGCCGAACGCACGTACTCGGGCTGGGTCAACAGGTAGAACGAGCCCTGGGCGGACTGCTCGAAAAGCACCTCGGCGGCCTCGAGTGGATCCATCGCATCCGCCTTTATCGCCAGCATCGCATCGCGCTGTGAGTCGGCCGCGCCGACGTCGGCACCGGCCAGGTCGGCGCCCACGCCTCCCGCCGCCTCGAAGATGTTGGACTTCACCGCGCCGGGCAGCACCGCCTGGATATGGATGTGGTCGTCATGACCGGCGAGTTGGACCTCCAACCGCAGACACTCGGTGAGCGCCAACACCGCGTGCTTGCTGACGATGTAGGGGGTCTGCAGCGGAACCGCTGCCACCCCGCCGATCGAGGACAGGTTCCAGATCCAGGCCGGCGAGCCGGCGGCGATCATTTTCGGGATGAAGGACCGGATGCCGTGGAACACGCCACTGACATTGATGTCCATCACCCGGTTCCAGTTGGCGACCGGGGTGTCCCACAGGTATCCGAACTGTTCCACGCCCGCGTTGTTGACCAGCAGCCGAACCGGCCCGATGTCGCGGTAGGTGCGTTCTGCCAACGCGGTGACGGCGTCCGGATCGCGCACGTCGCAGAGCATCTCGACGGCCGTACCGCCGTCGGCGACGATCTCGTCGCGCAGCGCCGCTACGGCGGCGCCGTCGACATCGGCCAGGACCACAGACATCCCCAGGCGGTGCGCATGGCGGGCGAGACCGGCGCCGATGCCGGCACCGGCCCCGGTGATGACAGCGACGCCGCCACCAAAGACGTCGCCGGCGCTCAACGAGTCAGTACCCACCGTCAGGTCGTCGCCGGGGCGTTCTCGGCGCCGGGAAGGCCGATGCCGGAAAGGGGTTCGGAGTTGGTGGCGTCGAGGATGACCGACATCTTGGTGAACTCCAACCCGCTGCGGCTCTTGCCTCCGCGGCGAACACCGACCTCGGTGACGCCGCTGGACACGGCGAACGGAACGAAGTTGGTTATCTGGTTGACGAAGATGTAGAAGCGGGCGTACGTGACGTCGCCGTCGGTGCCGGTGATGTGCAGGTTGGTGGAGTGGTGCCGCAACGGGTACGGGCTGGCCGCACGGTGCTCGGTCAGCCACGGCACGATCACCGCCGCGGTGCTCAGGTCAGCGGCGAGGGCTTCCTCGAACGGGCAGGAGCCGGAGTCGCTACGGCTCAGGTAGACGGCATCGTCGGCGAAGGCAGCGCCCATCTGCGCGTAGTCGGCCTGGTCGTAGTGATACCAGAACTCACCGACGAAGTTGTGCAGCTCGGTCAGCGAGATAGCAGAGGCAGTACTCACGAAAGTCGTCTCCCGGTGTCGATCGTGCGGAACCTGAACGTGGGCTCTAGCGAGTCAACCGGGAATCAGCCTCGTGTGACACGGCGGTAACCGGTCAGTGGAACACCGGGGCATCCCGCGGGTCAGCCGGAGATCAAGCTCCACAGACCGTCGGCGCCGGCAGTCAGCGCTGCCCCGGCGACCTCTTCGTCCCACTGATGGACGGAGCCGAACTCCGAGCGCCACGCCAATGCGGCACGGGTGTATTCGTGTAGCCGATGTTCGAGCGTGGTGCCGATGGCCCCCAGCACCTGGTGGGCGTTTCGGACCGCCACTGAGGTGGCGTGGCCGGTGCAGGACCGTGCCACCGCGACAAGGAACCCGAGATTGGTTGCCGACCAATCGCTGTCGACGGCTGCGGCAAGAGCGGCTTCGGTCGCCGCCCGGGCCAGCGCGGCTTCGGCGGCGATGTCGGAGATCAGTTGCTGGATCGCCTGGAACTTGGACAGCGGCCGACCGAATTGGATTCGCGACGAGGTGTGCTCGACGGACAGCTCCAGGATCGTGTCCAGTGCTGCGCAGACCTGTATCGAACGCAGCAGGGCGGACTTGAGCCGCAGTTTGGTCAGCAGCTCCGCGGTCACCGCGATGCCGGTCAATGCCGAGACGTCGACGGAGACGGTGTCACGCGGCTCGCCGATAGTGTTGCAGCCCGGGTCTATTCGCAGATCGGCCCGGTCGACATCGGCCAACAGGTGAATGTCGTTGTGCGGCCAGATGACCACAACCCGTTCGGCAGTGGACGCCCACGGTACTGCGGCAGCGGTGCCCGACTCGTCGACGACGCAGACGGTGCGCGCGGCCTCGCCGATCGGTGCGCCGAGTTCCTCGAGAAGCCAGCAGGCCAGGACATCGTGCTCGGCCAGCGGCATCCGAACGGCGTGGCGGACCGCGGCGGAGAAAAGTTCGGCGGCTTCACGCCAGCTCGCGCCGCTTCCGCCCGTATCCACCGAGCCGGACAGTCTCACCAATCCCAATTGGTTCAGCCTGGACCAGAATTCGACATCACGGGTGATCGTTCCGGTCGGCGGATGGCCGTCGCGGTGCTCGGCGAACACCGAATTCATCATGTCGACCAGCTCGCGGTCGACTCCGGTCTCGGTGGCGAGTTCGGAGGTGGTCATCGCATCCCCAATCCGCGCGCGATCACGCCGCGCAGCACTTCATTGGTGCCCCCGCGCAGGGTGAAGCCGGGGCGTTGGTCCACCGCGGCGGCGACCAGTTCGCGATAGGCCGAGTCGACGGCGGATGTGTCACCGCAGCGCAGGTCGGCGAAGTCTGCGATGTCGCCCTCGGTGGTGGTGCCCAGCACCTTGACCACGGCCGCCGCGACGTCGGCGGGCTGATGGCGCTCCAGGGCCTCCGCCACGGCGGTCGACATCTGGTGCAGTCCGGCGATCCTGGCCACCAGGCGGCCCAACTGGGCATCGTGGGGCATCTGATGGCTGCCCATGTTCTCGGCAGCGGCGGCGAGAAGCGTGAAGGTGGACAGCCACCGCTCGGGGCCGCTTCGCTCAAAGCTCAGTTCGGAGGTCACCTGGCGCCAGCCGTCGCCGATCTCGCCGAACACCATGGCGTCCGGCACGAAGGCGTCGTCCAGGATGACCTCGTTGAAATGGTGGCTGCCGCTCATCGAGATGATGGGCCGCACCTGGACACCCGCAGCGTCGAGTCGCACGATGAACTGGCTCAGGCCGGCGTGCCGGTGGGCCGGGTCCACCGGTGCGTTGCGCGCCAGCACGATGAAGGCGTGGGCGTGGTGCGCGCCCGACGTCCAGACCTTGGTGCCGGTCAGCTTCCAGCCCCCGTCGACCTGCACCGCACGCGTTCGAACGCTGGCCAGGTCCGAACCGGAGTCCGGTTCGCTCATGCCGATGCCGAAGAAGCATTCGCCGGCTGCGATCTTGGGCAGAAACTCGTGCTTCTGCGCTTCGGAGCCGTACTTGAGCAGCGACGGCACCACCTGTCGGTCGGCGATCCAGTGCGCGGCGACCGGCGCGCCGGCGGCCAGCAGTTCTTCGGTCACCACGAACCGGTCGATGAACGAACGGCCTTGTCCGCCGTACTCTTTCGGAACCGTCATGCCCAGCCAGCCGCGCGCTGCCAGCGCGGCGGTGAAGTTCTCATCCCAACCGCACAGCCAGGCATCCACCGACGGGGTGAAGTTGCCGGCGGCGAGCTGCTCGGCGACGAAGGCGCGAACTTCGGCGCGCAGTCCTGCGGTGCTGGTCGATTCCGAGGTGGCCGGGGGAACCAGGCGGGGCAGTGCCATCAGACGTTTCGCCACTTCTCGATGCGGCGCTCATGCTCGGCGTCGCGGTGAGCCAGCGGTTGCATTGCGGCCGCCATCCCCAGCGTCGACTCCAGCAGACCGGTCCGTGACTCCTGCAGCAGGCGCTTGGCCATCCGCAGCGCGTGCGGCGGGTTCTTGACGATCCGCTCCGCCAGCTCCATTGCGGCGCTCATGAGTTCGTCGTGGGGGACCACCCGGCTGACCAAGCCCCAGGCGTGTGCGGTCGCGGCGTCGATCCGGTCTCCGGTCAGCGTCATCTCGGCGGCCCGCTCATAGCCGATGGCCCGTTGCAGGAACCAGGTACCGCCGTCGCCGGGTACCAGGCCGATCTGCACGAAACTCTCTGCAAAGGAAGCCCGTTCGGAGGCGATGCGGATATCGCACATCGTGGCCAGGTCGCAGCCGGCACCGATCGCCGCGCCGTTGACTGCGGCGATGATCGGAACCTCCAGACGAGCCAATGCCCTTGGGATGCGCTGGATTCCGTCAACGTAGGCATAGCGTTGCTCGATGGCGTCCAAGCCGAACATGCCCTCACGGTTGGCCATGTCCTTGACGTTGCCGCCGGCGGAGAAGATCTTCCCTTCGCCGGTGAGGATCACCGCTCGTACGGTGCTGTCGGAATTGGCGGCGTCGACCGCACGCTCGAAATCGGTGATGAAGTCCTGGTCGGTGATGGCATTGCCGAGGTGGGGCAGGTTGATGGTCCAGACCTGTACCGCGTCGTGTGCCGTGATGGCCAGGGGCCCTGCTGGCATGCTCATGACTGGAAACCTCGAATTCTCGTCGGGTGCGGGGTCGGCGGGCCGGGGCGGGCAACGCCTGACGCCGGTCTCACGGTAGCTGGATCGACTTGATCTGCAGGTATTCCTCAAAGCCGATCCGCCCGAGTTCCCGCCCGATCCCGGATTTCTTGTAGCCGCCGAACGGCGCAGCGGGGTTGTACTTGCCGCCGTTGATATCGAGCTGACCGGTCTGCACCTGGCGCGCGAATCCGATCGCGGTGTCGTCGTCAGCGGCCCACACCGCGCCGGACAGGCCATAGGGCGTGCCGTTGGCGATGGCCAGCGCCTCGTCGGAGTCGCGGAACGGAATGACAGCCAATACCGGCCCGAACACCTCCTCCTGACCCAGTTCGGAGTCCGGGTGGACGTCGGCGAACACCGTGGGGCCGACGTAGTAGCCCACATCGCGCAGCTTCTGGGCACCCCCGGTCAGCAGCCGGGCGCCGTCGCCCGGCGCGCGCTCGATGAACCCGAGCACGCTGTGGTACTGCGATTCGGAGGCAGACGGACCGAGCCGGGTGCCGGGATCCCACGGATCGCCGACCGAGTATTTCGACACCGCGGCCTGAACGAGCTCCAATGCCTCGCTGTAGCGGGACAGCGGCACCAGCATCCGGGTCCAAGCCATGCAGGTCTGTCCACCGTTGAGGAACGCATTGCCGACGCCGACCTTGATCGCGGTGGCGAAGTCGGCGCCGTCGAGGATCACATTGGCCGACTTGCCGCCGAGCTCCAGGGCCACCTTCTTGATGGACTTCCCGGCGAGTTCCCCGACCCGGCTTCCCACGGCGGTCGAGCCGGTGAAGGAGACTAAGTCGACGTCGGGGTGAGTCGACATCCGTTCGCCGATCAGTGCGCCCGGGCCGGAGACCAGGTTGACCACGCCCGGCGGCAGGCCGGCGTCCTCGATGGCGTCGACGAACTCGAACACCGACAGCGGCGCCTCGTTACTCGGTTTGAGGACCACGGTGCAACCGGCTGCGATGGCGGGCAGGACCTTGGCGACCACCTGGTACAACGGGTAGTTCCACGGTGTGATGGCCGCGACCACGCCGTAGGGCTCCCGCAGCACAAGCGAATTGCCGATTCGCTCTTCGAATTCGAAGGTGGCCAGGGCGTCGGCGAATCCCTGGGCGACCGCCAGGGGAACCTGGGTCTGAACGCTCTGCGAGATGCGGATCGGGGCGCCCATTTCCCGGGTGATCGTCTCGGCGATGTCGGGCAGTCGTTTCTCCATCGCGGTGATCACCGCGTCGAGGCGTTCGCGCCGCTCGGTGACGCTGATCATCGGGTCGAACGCAGCGCGCGCCGCGGTGACCGCGACGTCGACGTCAGTCTCGCTACCGCTGGGAACCGAGCCGCACACCTGCTCCGTCGCGGGATCGATCACCTCGATCGTGCCGGTGCCCTCGGGGTTGACCCATTGCCCGTCGATGAAAAGCTTGGTGCGCGTGTAGTCGTGGTTGCTCATGGTTGCTCTCCGGTCGGGGTCTAGGGCACGATGCTGGCGCGGACATCGCGCTTGCCTTCGGCGGCGGCGAAGGCTTCGTTGATGTCGTCGAGTGAGTAACAGGCGGCGGCGAGTCGTTCAAAGGGCAGTTTGTCCTGGTACTCCGCCAAGAAGTCCAGGGCCCGGGACAGTACGGCCGGATCGTAGAGCGAGACCCCGACCATGGTCTTGTTGGCGAAGACGAATCGAGAGGGATCGAACTCGAAGGATTTGCCGATGTTGATGTTGCCGATCTCGACGTAGCGACCGAATTGGCCGAGCAACTTCAGGCCCTCGTCGATCGCCGAGGGGTGGCCGACCACCTCGACCACCACGTCGGCGCCCTGGCCGTCGGTGAGCTTGCGGACGATCTTGGCGCGCTCCTTGTCGGTGGTGACTTCGGTGATGTCGATGACGGCGTCCGCGCCGAAGGCCTTGGCCAATTCGAGCCGCTCCGGGACGCCGTCGATGGCGATCACCTTGGCGGCGCCACGGGCCTTGGCCACGGCGACGGCGTACAGCCCGAGCGCGCCGGCGCCCTGGACCACGACGTACTCGCCCAGTTGCTGATCGACCCGCTCGAGTCCGTACATCACCTGCGACAGAGCGCAGTTGGCGCCGGCGGCGATCTCGTCGGAGATGGAGTCCGGCACGGTGTAGACCACGGCGCCGGCCGGCAACAGGAAGTAGTCGCCGTAGCCGCCCACGAAGTACGGCGGCTCATCCGCGCGGCCCAGCATCGCCATCTTCAGGTTCAGGCAGGCGTTGCGGCGCCCGGCCAGACAATTGCGGCAGGTGTGGCAGCAGAAGAAGTAGGGGAACACCACCCGCGTGCCGACTTCCAGCGGCTTGCCGTTGGAGTCAGCGGTGACACCGTCGCCGAGTTCGGCCACCGATCCGACCATTTCATGGCCCAATACGGTGGGAAGCTGCCCGCCGAGACCGCGAGTGGCGAAGGTGCCGTGCCAGGCGTGGACATCGGAACCGCAGATGTTGGCGCGGCTCACCCGGATCAGGATCTGGCCGGGGCCGGCTTCGGGGACCGGGACAGCCTCGATCTCGAACGGCTTTCCGGGCTCGTCGAAGCGGGCGATTCGTCCGGTGTGCGGGCGAGAACTCACAGCTGAATTCCTTTCATTCGAAATCAGATTCGATGTCGACGCCCGACGCGGCGATGCCATCACAGCCAGCAGCGGCGCAGGGCCGCCCACGCGGGGAGATTATTCGGTTGCCGGGTGCGGTGAGTTCGTGCTTCCCGCCCAGCGGTCAGTGCACTCGGCGAGTGAGATCACATGGGAGGCGACAGTCCACGATCGGCCAATCACCGATTGAATCATTGATTGAATCGTGATTTGATACTGCGATGACGCGCACCGGCACACCTACTCGTGAGCATCTGCTGAACGTCACCGAGCGACTGTTGCTGGAGTCGGGGTACGACACGGTTTCGGTCCGCGCGGTCTGCGCCGCCGCTGGGGTGAATCCGGCGGCGGTGCACTACCACTTCGGTTCGAAGGTCGGATTGGTCTCGGCGTTGTTGGAGACCCGGCTGGGACCGCTGTGGTCGGACGCACTGCCTGAAGCCGTGGCCGACTGCGAGATGCCGATCGAGAACGCGGTGCGGATCGTGGTGGAGCCGATAGTGGCTCTGGCCGCTGATCCGGCCGGCCGGCTGTACCTGCACCTCTTGGCGCGTCTGCTGTTGGCCCGCACCGAGCTGACCTGGACAAAAGGGTGGTTCACGGTGACGCCGTGGGCACGCATGCTGTGCCGCCAAGTGGCCGAACTGAGCGAGAAGGACGCCGCGCAGCGCTGGATGCTCGCGTTCGAGTTGATTTTCGGGCAATTCGGCGATCCCCTCGCCGGCGACCGTCGACTCACCGATCGACAGGTGGACAACCTGCGGGACTTTGTCGTAGCGGGCCTCTCGGCGCCGGTGGTGCGGCGGTGAGCGGCGAAGTGGCCGACGTCTTCGGACGGGCCGAGCTCGGGCCGATCTCGTTACGGAACCGCGTCATCAAGGCGGCCACCTTCGAAGGGCGGACACCCGCCGGGAAGGTCACCAATGACTTGATCGACTTTCACCGTGCTGTTGCGGCCGGCGGCGTCGGGATGACGACCGTGGCCTATTGCGCCGTGTCTGCGGAGGGGCGAACCGAGCGCGACCAGATCCTGATGACGCCTGAGGCCGTCGACGGCCTGCAGCGCCTGACCGATGCCGTCCATGCCGAGGGCGCAGCAGCGTGTGCCCAGCTCGGACACGCCGGACCCGTTGCCAATGCCAAGTCCAACGGTGTGCCCGCGGTCTCGCCGAGCAGATTGTTCAGTCCACTCGCAATGGCGTCCAGCCGCCGTCCCGATTCCGAGGACCTGCGCCGAATAGTCGCCGACCACGCGAGGGCGGCCCGATTGGCGGCTGCTTCGGGATTTGATGCCGTTGAGCTTCATTTCGGGCACAAC
This sequence comes from Mycobacterium sp. SMC-19, assembly GCF_045310815.1. Lineage (NCBI taxonomy): Bacteria > Bacillati > Actinomycetota > Actinomycetes > Mycobacteriales > Mycobacteriaceae > Mycobacterium > Mycobacterium sp. SMC-19. The sequence goes on from NZ_JBJIAM010000003.1 coordinate 71,799, forward strand.
TACCTGGTCAGTTCTTTTTTCAGTCCACTGCTGAACCGACGGCGCGACGGCTACGGTGGCAACCTCGCCAATCGTGCGCGGTTGGCCCGAGAGATCGCCGTGGCGGTCCGAGCAGAGGTCGGGGATCGCGTTGCCGTCACCGCGAAACTCAACATGGAAGACGGATTTCCCGGTGGCCTGCGCATTGAAGACGGCCTGCAGATCGGTCGATGGTTGCAGGATGACGGTGCGCTGGACGCACTTGAGCTGACGGTGGGCAGCTCGCTGCTCAATCCGATGTACTACTTCCGTGGCAGGGCTCCTCGCGCCGAGTTCGCCGGCGTCTTCCCCCGGCCGTTGAGCTGGCTGTTGGCGACCGTGGGCCGGGGGTTCTTGCGCGAATACCCCTACCAAGAGCTCTATCTGCTCGACCTGGCCCGTCAGTTCCGGCATGAGCTGACGATCCCGCTGATCCTTCTCGGCGGCATCACCAACCGCCGCAGCATGGAGCTGGCCATGAAGGAGGGTTTCGACTTCGTGGCGGTGGCCCGAGCTCTTCTGCGGGACCCGGGCCTGGTGAGGAGGGTCGACGCTGACCCGGAAAGTCGTTCGCTGTGCACGCACTGCAACCGCTGCATGGTGACGATCTTTGACCGGACCCGATGCGTACTGCGGCCTACCGGAACGATCGATCCGCTATCCTCCGGTGCTGATCTCCTCGACGTTGAACCGCTCTCTTAAGAGGCGTTTCAACAGCTTTCCGCTCGGGTTCTTGGGTAGCGCGTCGACGAAGAACAACTGCTTGGGCGTCTTGAATCCGGCCAGATGAGCCCGGCAGTGCTCGATGAGCTCGTCTTCGGTCACCACGATGCCGCCACGGACCACCACGGCGGCGACCACCGACTCGACCCACCGCGGGTGTGGCAGACCGAACACCGCCACTTCCTCGACGCCGGCGTGCCGGTAGATGACTTCCTCGACTTCGCGACTGGCGACATTCTCGCCGCCGGTCTTGATCATGTCCTTCTTCCGGTCCACCACGCGTAGCAGGCCGTGACTGTCGTAGTAGCCGAGGTCGCCGGAGTGGAACCAGCCGCCGCGGAACGCTTCTGCGGTCTTCGTCTCGTCGTCGAGGTAGCCGAGCATCAGGTGGGGGCTTCGATGCACGATCTCACCCACCACGCCGGGGTCCACCGGGGTGCCCTGGTCGTCGAGGATCGCCGTCTCGACGTTGATCACCGGTCGGCCCGCCGATCCGGCGTGTGCGTCTTGGTCTTCTGGTCCCAGGGCCGATGCCAGCGGCGCCATCTCGGTCTGACCGTAGAAGTTCCACAGCCGCAGTTCGGGCAGTCGCTCACGCATCTCGGCCAGGATCTCGGCCGGCATCGCCGAGGCGCCGTAGTACCCCTTGCGCAGGCTGGCGAGGTCCACGGAATCGAAGAGTGGGGATCGCAGCAGCGAGATCCATACCGTCGGCGGAGCAAAATAGCTAGTGGCACCGTATTTTTCGATTGTGCGCAGCACCATCTCGGGTTCCGGCCGGGCGAGAATGATGCTGGTGGCACCGAGGTAGACGGCGGGGATCAAGAAGTTGTCGAGCTGGGCGCAGTGATACAGCGGCAGCGACTGGACGACGACGTCGGTGCCTTCCATCGAGCCGGCGATGACCGAGCTGATGTAGTTGCCCATCAGGCTGCGGGTCGAGTGCATCGCGCCCTTGGGATGCGCCTCGGTCCCGCTGGTGTACATCAGCCGGATCATCTGATCGTCGGCGACATACGGCGCGGGAGCCGCTGCCGAGGTTGCCAGCCACTGATCGAAGTCATCCCAGCCGGGCGGCAGCGTCTGCCCGGGCAGGACGATCGCCGCAGTGGTACGCACACTCCCGCCGAGCTGCATCGCTGCCTGGGCGGTGGGCACCAGATCGGCTTCGACGAGCATCCCGGTGGCCTTGCTGTGGTCCAGGATGAACGAGATCTCTTCGGCGGTCAGCATGAAGTTGATCGGCACCAGCACGACGGCGGCGCGAGCGGTGGCGAACGCCAGCACCGCGTACTGCCAGCAGTTGTGCGCCAAGACCGCTACCCGATCGCCGGGGCCGAAGCCGTTGTCCTGCAAGGCGGCTGCGGCACGATCGACCAAGCGATCGAACTCGGCGAACGTCAGACGGACATCGCCGTCGATCACGCCCAACTTGTCCGGTTGTTTGCGGGCCGAGCGTCGCGGGATGTCACCGAGCGCGTGACTGCGCGCCGAGGCGAGGACGGCATCGAGCTCGTTCATGCCCCGGACTGTAGGACGGCGGCGCCGGGTGCGGGCAAGCCGCGTCCCGCTCAGTAGACAGCGGCCGGATGGATCGCCGGTGGTGGCCACATACTCGGGGCACGAGCAAGGAGGTTCGATGACGACCGATGCGACCGTGACGGCCGACCACACGGGCTCGGATCCCGCTGAGCTGCGCAGTTACCTGCGTCAGGCAGATGCCGGGGTCCTGGTAGCGGTGCTGGCCCAACTGACCGGCGATCCCGCCGTGGTCGACCGGTTTGCCGACAAGATCTCGTTTGAGCCCGACCCTCCGGAGCAGATCGGCGTCACCGACGACGAGACCCGCGAGGTGCTGGTGGAAGCGGTGATGGCCGCACTCGACCAACCGCGTCCGGCCGGTGCGTTGCCCAGCGATGACCCGGCGCTGTTCGCCCGAATCGCGCCACTGGCGCTGGGTACCGAGGTGAGTGCCGAGTATGTCGGCTTGCTGCTGGAGCAGGGCGGATTCCATCCGTCGCAGCCGGTGCTGCCTCGGACCGCCGAGCTTCCGACGGACTTCAAGGTGGTCATCATCGGCGCCGGGATCGCGGGCATGGCCGCTGCGCTGGAATGCGCTGATGCCGGAATCGATTTCGAGATCGTCGACCGCAACGACGAGGTCGGTGGCACCTGGTACACCGCCGTCTACCCGGGCATCGGTGTCGACACACCCTCGGCCTACTACTCGCTGTCGCGCGACATCAACGGTGGATGGTCGAGCTACTACCCGCAAGGCGCTGAGTACCAGAAGTACCTGGAGTCGGTCGCCACCCAGAACAATCTGCGGGACCACACCCGATTCAGCACCGAGGTGGAGGCGCTGTGGTGGGACGAGGAGCGCCGGCTGTGGCAGATCCACGCTGTCGGTCCCGACGGCACCCGTGAGGTCAGCTATGCCAACGCGGTGATACCGGCGGTCGGCTACCTCAACCGCCCACGGTGGCCTGACCTGGCGGGCAAGGAATCCTTCGCCGGCGTGAGCATCCACTCCGCCGAGTGGGACCCGGACTTGGACCTGCGCGGCAAGAAGGTGGCGATCATCGGCGCCGGATGCACCGCGGTTCAGATCGTCGACGCCTGCGTCGGCGAAGTCGAACACCTCACGGTCTTTCAACGTCAGCCGCACTGGGTGGCGCCACGCAAGCGACTCACCGACGACGTGCCCGAGTCCCGCCGCTGGCTCAACACCCACATCCCGTACTACGCCAACTGGAATCGGCTCAAGTCGTTCTGGGGCACCGCCGACAACAACTATCCGGTGATCCTGCGGGACCCGGAATGGGCGGCCGACCACCTGTCGATCTCGCCGGCCAACGACGTGTTGCTGCGGATGTGCCTGGATTACATCGACCGGGTATTCGGCGCCGGCACGGACTTGGCGAAGAAGGTCACGCCCGACTTTGCGCCCTACGGAAAGCGCATCATTCGTGACCCCGGCGGCTACTACGCGGCGTTGGCCAAACCGCACGTCGACGTGGAGGCCAGCGAGCCGGCGCAGGTCAACGAGCGTGGGATCGTCACCCAGGACGGCCGGCAGATTGATCTGGACGTCATCATCTACGCCACCGGCTATTACCTCGATTTCTTGTCGACGGTCGATATCCGGGGCCGCGACGGCATCAAGCTCAGTGACGTCTGGGGAGACAGTCCGAGCGCCTACCGGGGCGGCATGGTTCCCGGTTTCCCGAACATGTTCATCTCGTCGGCGCCCAACTACAGCCCGGGTCACGGAGCCGGACACAACTTCGGCGTGGAGGTGATGGTGCACTACGTGATGGAATGTCTCCAGCTGATGGCGCAGCGCGGTGTGCCGACCATCGAGGTCACCCCGGAGGCGTTCGAGAGTTACGTCGGCGAGATCGACACCGCGATGGCGGACACCGTGTGGTGCCACACGCCCACCGCACACACCTACTATCGCTCCGGCGGTGGACGAATTGTCACCGCCTTCCCGTTCCGGCTGATCGATGTCTGGCAGAGCCATCGTGCTCCGATCGAGGGAGACTTCATCCTCCGATGACCGGATTACTCAGCGGCAAAACCGCATTGGTGACCGGAAGCAGTCGGGGGATCGGGCGGGCGGTCGCTCAGCGGCTGGCTGCCGAAGGGGCGACGGTAGCGGTCACCGCACGCTCTCACCAGGCGTCGCCGTCGACTCGCGCGGGCCACACGGAGGCTCTGCCGGGCACGATTGCCGAGACCGTCGCGCTGATCGAGGCAGCCGGCGGCAAGGCATTCGGCATCGCCGCCGATCTGGAGGACACCTGCCAGCGTGCCGCCTTGATCGACGAGGTGGTCGAGCGGACGGGCCGCATCGACATCTTGGTCAACAACGCCGGATACGCCGACTATTCGGTCATCGAGACCATGCCGATGCAGACTTTCGATCGCACCGTCGAACACTATGTGCGCACGCCGTTTGTGCTGATTCAACAGGCGATTCCACACATGCGGCGTCAAGGTGCGGGCTGGATCGTCAACATCGGATCTGTCACCGGGCTGGCTCCGGCGCGCCCCTACCGCGAGTACAACAAGTCCTCCGGGGATGTGATCTACGCGTCGATGAAGGCGGCACTGCACCGGCTCACCCAGGGGGTGGCGGCTGAACTGGTGGATTCCAACATCGCCGTCAACGTCGTGGGACCGTCCAGCGCGATCCGGACACCGGGTGCAGACAGCCTGATACCCGATTCGTTCCCGACCGAGCCGGTCGAGTACCTGGCCGAAACGGTGTTGGCGATGTGCCATCTACCCGCCGCCGAGCGCACTGGCCTCGTCGCGTTCAGCCTGCACTACCCCTGGTCCCAGCGGCTCGCCGTGCACAGCCTGGACGGCGCCACGGTGCTCCCGCCCCTGGAACCGCCCACGGCCGCCAATCCCAACATCCTGCCCGCCGGACTGTGATTTCCGGCGGGCCGTCACGGTTGTAGGACGGCGCGGTCGATCGCGCAGAAGCTGTGGCACACCCGATCGCGGACGATCATCTCGGTGGTCTCGGGGTCGAACCACCGGTCCACCACCGCCCAGTGGATGGGATGCATCAGGTAGGGCCCCATCAGCCCGGCGACATCGGTGAACTCCTGCTCGAACACATGCGTCCACGCGGTGGAGCCGGTCGGTTCGGTCACCCGGCTCAGCTGCCACGCGCACATGGTGCTGACATAGCCCGGCATCGACTTCAGCTCCGACTCGAACCGCGTCAGAGTCTGCGTCGAGGTGTCCGGCTGCACCCGCAACAGCAGCGTCCGGTACACCGTCGCGGGCTTACCGGTGCCGATCGGCGTGCCCTGATACGTCGCGCCGTTGACCCGGGTGATCGCGGGTTCGGACAGCGCAGCCGCGAGCTGCGGTTCGGCGATGCGCCACGCTGATTCGTCGGGGAAACGCAGGTGCGCCAACACATCCCCGCCATTGCGTGAGCCGGAATCGGTCGGTTCGACGATCCATCGCAGAGCTCCGCTGCGTTCGGCCACCGCGCGGATGGCGGTGAGCACCCGGTCGCGTTCGCCGGATTCGACGTCGAGTAGTCGCGTGACGTTAAACATCGGCTGCCGCATTCATCTCGCACAGTGCGTCGACGTCACCGGCTGCTGCCGCCACCGAGCGGCTTCGCTCCGCCACCAATTCGTCGATTTCTGACCACCATTGCCCCAACGCGGGATCCGGCCGCCCCTTCCAGGTCATCTGCCACCAGGCCAGTGGGTCGGGCAGTGACCAGGTGATCGTGATGGTGTTCGACTCATCGGCGAACCAGATGGGTGGACTGACGAGCACGCTCTGCAGTGTCATTCCGCGGTCCCGGGCCCCAGGCGCGTACTCCGCGAGATAGCGATCCACGAATCGTCGCGCCAGCCCGGGCCTGGTCACGATCCGGTCGATGACGAAGACTTCACCGTCAGCCATGCAGACGAGGCTAGGGGCGGCCCCGCCGTGAGTCCGGCAGCAGTCCCGGACACCGGGAGACAGGCGTTGACGGATCCCACCGACCGCGAGGACGGTTAGGCGATGAACGATCTCAGCCCGAATCCGTTCGCCCCCGTTCAACTCGGCCCGGTCCGACTGCGCAATCGCGTCATCAAGGCCGCGACATCCGAAGGTCGTTCGCCCGACGGGTTGGTCACCGACGATCTGATCGACTTCCACCTGAGCTTTGCCAGGGGCGGGGTCGGCATGACCACGGTTGCGTACTGCTGTGTGTCCAAGGAGGGGGCCAGCGCACCGGGGCAGATCGTGATGGACGCCAAGGCGCTGCCGGGCCTGACAAAGCTCACCGACGCGGTGCATGACACTGGCGCCGCCATCTCCGCCCAGCTGGGCCACGCCGGCGTGGTGGCGCAGAAGAAGTTGACCGGCGTTACCGCGGTGGCGCCGAGCCGCTTCGTCAATCCCACGTCGTTCGCCTACTGCCGTGAGATTCGCCGCGACGAGATCTTCACCGTCATAGATCAATTCGGCGCGGCGGCGCAGGTGGCCGTCGATGCCGGATTCGACGCGGTAGAGCTGCATTTCGGCCACCTCTACCTGCCGAGTTCTTTCCTGAGCCCGCTGATCAACCGGCGTAAAGACGAATACGGCGGAGACATCGACAACCGCTCGCGGTTCGTCCGGGAGATCGCGCAGCGAGTCCGCGACGTTGTGGGCCGGCGGATCGCGGTGATCGCGAAGTTGGACATGGATGACGGCCTGCCGGGCAGCATCTGGATTGACGAGGCGCTGCGCACCGCCCAGCTGTTGGATGCCGATGGGACGTTGGATGCAATCGAGCTGACGCAGGGCTCGTCGGTGTTCAAACCGATGTATCTGTTCCGGGGTGATGTGCCGGTGCGCGAATTCGCCCGGGTGATGCCACCGGCGCTGCGGCCCGGGGTGCGAGTGATGGGCAAGTGGGCCATGGGCAGCTATCCCTACGAAGATCTCTACATGCTATCCGCGGCACGCCAATTCGTGCCGGCCATCAAGAACACCAAGCTGATTCTGCTGGGCGGCATCACCAACCGTGAGCACCTGGAAACCGGGATGCGCGAGGGATTCGACTTCATGGCGATGGGCAGAGCGCTGTTGCGCGACCCAGATCTGGTCAACGGGATGATCGAGGATCCCCGGGTACGCAGCCGCTGCGACCACAACAACAAATGCATGGTTACCGTCTTCACGCGTACCCACTGCGTGCTCGATCCCGAGCAACGCTACGGCGACGCCGCGCCGCTGACTGCCCCGATGAAACCTGTGCAGTCCGAAGGGCCGGCGGTCATTTCGTGACGGCCGGGCCCAGAATCTCGGTGAGAGCTGCGCACGCCTGTGCGCGGGCCCGGTGGCAGATGTCGAGGGTGGGCATCGTCATGAAGCCGTGCACTCCACCCTCGAAGTAGCGCACCGCGGTGGGAACACCCGCGCGTAGTAGGGCGTCGGCATAGGACCGGCCTTCGTCACGCAACGGGTCGTGACCCGCTATGACGGCGACGGCTGGCGGTAGCCCGGACAAGTCCGGGGCGTGCAGGGGAGAAGCGTAGGGGTTGGACCGGTCGGCGACCGCGGGAACGTATTGATCCCAATACCATTGCAGCGCGGGCTGTGGGTTGTAGAAGCCGCGGCCGAACCGGCGGTAGGAGGCCGTGTCGAAGTCGGCATCGATAACCGGATAGAGCAGCAGCTGACCGCCCAGGCGCGGTCCACCGCGGTCGCGCGCCATCAACGCGGCGACGGCGGCGAGGTTGCCGCCCGCACTGTCGCCGCCGACCAGCAATCTGCTCGGGTCGGCGCCGAGCTCACCGATGTGGTCGGCGGCCCAAACGGTGGCCGCATACATATCCTCGGCTGCGGCAGGCCACCGTCCCTCTTCGGGCGCGCGCCGGTAATGCACGGAAACCACCACGGCCGGTAGCCGATTGGCGAAATCGCGGCACAGGTTGTCGTGGCTGTCCAAATCGCAGAACACCCAACCTCCGCCATGGGCGTACACCAGGGTCGGGACCGGGCCGGAATCTGCGGCGCTCGGGCGGTAGACCCGGATCTCAAGCGGCCCGTCCGGGCCGGCGACAGTGCGGTCATACACGTCGGCGACAGGCTCGGGGGTAGCAGACGGCGTGAAACGCGAGCGGATGACGGCCCGCGCCTCCGCGCCGGTCATGGTGTGCACCGGCGGGAATCCCGCGTTGAGCGCCTCGATGATCCGCGCGATCTGCGTATCCAGAATCATGCGAGCTGCAGGCTTCCCCCGCGGACCGCCGGACCTGCCCGCAGCGGCCGCATCTGTTGCAGGGTCGGAGACACCCGGACAGGTCCGCAGTCGACGGCCTGCCAGATTCCCATCGCGGCGATACGGACCGGAGCAACGAGTCGCTGGTCCAGCTTGATCCGATTCATCGGGCCGCAGACCGAAATGGCCGCAACCGCTTCACCCGGCTCGCCGATCGGCGCGGCGACGCAGCCGAAACCTGGCAGCGACTCCTCCCGGTCGAAGGCGACGCCATGGGAACGGACTTTCAGCAGCTCGCTACGGAGTTGGGCGGGGGTGGAGATCGAATACTTGGTCTGGCGGGGGAGCAGATCGGTGTTCAGCGCCTCGACGTCACGCTCATCGGCGAAAGCCAGCATCGCCTTGCCCACTGCCGTGCAATGCGCCAGCTTGCGGCCGCCGACACGGGTCGGGATGGCCGCCGCCATCCGGTCGCCGACCTTGTCCATGTACACGACGTCGGGTCCGTCGAGGACGGCGAGGTGAACCACCAGACCGGTCGCCGCGTGAAGTTCGTGCAGCTTGCGCGCCGCGGCCTTGTGGAGGCGATCCTGGTGCACTGCCAGCGATCCGAGCTCGACCAGGCGCATCCCCAGTTCGTAGTCCCGGCCGCTGCGGCGCAGCCAGCGCAGCTGGACCAGGCGCTCGAGCATCCGGTGGGCCGACGACCGGGGCAGGCCGGTCCGGCGCACGATCTGCGCCAGGGTCAGCCGGCCAGGTCCGTCGAATGCATCGAGGACCAGGGACACCCGGTCGATGACGGCGCTCGGAGTTTCGGTAGGCGCATCCTTGGCGGCGGTCATGGCTAAGGCGGCTGTCGCGGGCATCGGGGAACCTCCGTGGGTATATTCCTAATAGGTATATGCCTAATGGTCATATGTGTACCACATCGGTGTTGCTGGTGTCACACTTTGGCGGGAATTTGACCCGGCGCGCACCTGTAACCGGCACCCGAGTGGCGTCGAGAGCAACGCGACATAGGGCATTAATGCTGCGGAAACATATTCAGTGGCAAACGGTTGCCGGTCATCCAGCGTCGGCCGCCCTGGGCGGCGTGTCGTCAGGCGCGGGTGGCGCTGCGCCCGGCCCGGCGCCCGTAAAAGCTCCCGTCGCCCAGCGACACGCCGCTGGCGTAACCCCAGGCCGCCAGCCCGGCGGCCGACCGTCCTGCGGCGAACAGGCCCGGGATGGGTTCCCCGCTGACATGGAGCACTTGGGCGTCGAGCGTGGTGGCCAGCCCGCCGAGGGTGAATCCGCCGGTGGATTCCCGCAGGTCGATGGCGCCGATGGGGGAGCCGATCGGTTTCAGCCACTGTGGCTTTTTGTGCAGTAGCGGATCGTCGCCGCGGGCAGCGCCCTCGTTGTATGCCGCCACCGTGGCCTGCAGCGATCCCGCAGGCAAGCCCATCTCGGACTCCAGGTCGACCACGGTGTCGGCGACCCAGGTCGGCGGGCGCAGCATGAGTTTGGGTGACGCCGACGCCATGGCCGCGTCCTGGGCCTCGCCGTCGAGGATCAGATATGCGGTGTTGTCCTGGTGGTAGAGCGTCAGCTGTCCGACCCGGCCGGGATAGGTGTCTTCGGCGACGTATCGCTGGCCCCGGCCGTTGACCAGGATTCCGCGCACCAGCTGCTGCGGGTCGATGAAGATGGCGACTTCGGTGGCGTCCATGTGCGCCAGGTCGGCGCCGAGCGCCTGCGCCATCCGGATCGACTGGCCATCGTGTTGTTCCACCGATGCGGCCGGCCGGCCGGCGATCCGCGGCGCGAACTGCGCCACCATGGCCTGGTTGTAGGCGAAGCTGCCGGTGGCCAGCACCACCCCTCGGCGGGCACGAACGCTGATCTGGGTGCCGTAGCGGCGCGCGATCAGGCCGACGACGCGGCCATCGGATTCGACGACCAGGCGCTGAGCGCGAACGTCGTAGAGCGCCCGCGCCCCGGCCTGCAGCGCGGTGTCGACGAGCGGCTTCATCAACATGAAACCGGCGCTGGCCTCGCCCTGCTTCTTGTTGGACATCTGCGGGACGTGGCCGCGTGGCGCGGGAGTGGCGATCGTGTTGAACGGATGGGAGTTCTCGCCGCCGGAATACATCAGGCCCTCGTCGCCCAGCGGCTCCCAACCGGGATCGGCGAAGAACTCGGCCTTGAACGGCACGCCGCATTCGACGAGCCAGTCGAAGTGGGCCACGCTGCCGGCGCAGTAGTCGGCGATGCGATGCTCGTCAGCCCCGGGTCCCATCGCCACATTGAGGAATGCGGCCATGCTGTCGACCGAATCCTCGAAGCCACAAGCCTTCTGCAGCGCCGTCCCGCCGCCGAGATAGATGAATCCGCCGGCCATGGCCGCCGCTCCACCCCACGAGGCGGTGCGCTCAAGCACCAGAACGTCCGCGCCGGTGCGGGCGGCCTCCACCGCCGCAGCGGCACCCGCCACCCCGAACCCTGCGATGACAACGTCGACTTCGTAATCCCAGCCGGCTATTTCGGCGACGGCGACCGGGGTGAAGTCAGCGGTCACGGGCGCATGGCTGCGGGCAGGTCGTCAACCCACTGGTGGCCCCAGTAGCTGTCTGCCGTGATCTCTTCGGCGGTGTAATACGTCTCGTCGACCCGCATGCCCTCGGTGCCGAACTCGATGTCCCAATCGCCGGGTGCGCGGACGTAGAACGACACCATCTTGTCGTTGGTGTGCCGCCCAAGCGTCGACGACAGTTGGAAGCCGTCCTTGGTGACCCGGTCAAGCGCCTGGCCCACGCTGTCGAGACTGTCGACCTCCACCATGAGATGGATCAGCCCCGGGTCGCGCAACGTCGCCGCGGGGCACAGCGCCAGACTGTGATGACGCTCGTTGATGCCCAGGAAGCGCACGCGTACCGGCCCGAACTCCGGGGGGACCGGCACCCGGAAGGCGCCGCGTGACTTGAATCCCAATACCTCGGTGTAGAACTCGAACAGACCGTTGACATCCAGTGCGGGCAGTACCACGTGTCCCAGGCCCTGATCGCCGGTCAAAAACCTTGCTCCGAACGGTGTCACGACGGGGCTGTGGTCGAGAACCGCGCCGTGGAACACCTCAAGAGATGTGCCGGCCGGATCCTCGAACGCGATGACCTCCTCGACGCGGCGGGCGTCTGCTTCGGCCAGCGACAGCTGCTTGTACGGGACACCCGCGGCTTCGAGGGCGCGCGTCACCGCCTGCAGGGCGGCATGGTCACGGACCTCCCAGCCGACGGTGACGATCTTGTCGGTGTCACCCGGGGAGACGATGATCCGTGCGGAGCGCTCATCCATCCGCAGGTACAGCGAGTCCGGGTCGGGCCCACTGCCCTGGGCGAAACCCAGTACGCCGAAGGCGAAGTGGCGCCACCTGTCGATATCGGTGGTCTGTACGGAAACGTAGCCGAGGCTCTTGATCGCACTCACAGGCCAACCCCTAGATCATCGCCCGCAGCGGACCCTGCGGGTCCACACCGAGCGAGCTCAGCGCCGAGGCGTGATACACCGTGCCGGGAACGTGGATGGCGTGAGCCTGACCGACGTGGACGTCGCGCCAGTAGCGTTGCAACGGCTTGTCCATCCGCGCTGCGTTACCGCCGCAACGGGCGAAGATCTCGTCGACCGCCGACACCGCGCGCCACACCGCGCGTACCTGCGTCCGTCGCCCGGCCGCGCGGTCCTCGAACGAAACCTCTTTGCCCGAGGAGACGATGTCGTAGACCCGGTCGGCGTTGGCCAGGAGCTCCTGGCGAGCGGCGTTGATGTCGGCGGCGGCCTCCCCGATCGCGTACATCACGTACGGGTCGTCCTTGATCGCCACACCGCTGGAGTTCACCCGCGCCCGCTGGTAGTCGAGGGCCGCGGCAAGCGCGCCCTCTGCGATACCGATCGTGGCCGAGGAGATACCGAGCGGGAACATCGTCGACCACGGCATCAGATACAGCGGCTCGGTCATCCCGGCCTCGCGCTGGGCAGTGCCGTCCATCACCTGCATCGCATCCATCGTGCGGTAGGCCGGCACGAAGGCGTCGGAGACGATGACATCCTTGGAGCCCGTACCGCGCAGGCCCACGACGTCCCACGAGTCCTCGACGATCTCGTAATCCTTGCGCGGCAGGATCATGTGCAGCATCTGCGGGGGCATCAGCGGCTTGCCGTCGGCGTCGCCGATCATGGCGCCCAGGATGATCCAGTCGCAGTGGTCGGTGCCGGAACTGAACTGCCAGCGACCGTTGAAAAGGTAGCCACCGTCAACGGGCTTGGCGACGCCCTGCGGGGCATACGGCGACGCCACCCAGGTGTCGACGTCGTCGGCCCAGATCTCGGCGCCGACCCGAGGGTCTGCATAGGCGAGCTGGTAGGGGTGAACCCCGACGACGCCGTTGATCCACCCGGCCGACGGATCCAGTGCCGCGGTCGCCATCACCGTCTCGGCGAACTCGCGGGGGTGAACCTCGAGTCCGCCGTGCTTCTTGGACTGCAGCAACCGGATACTACCGATTTCCTTCATCGACTTGACCGTGTCGTCGGTCAGCTTGCCGATCTTCTCGGCTTCCTCGGCCTGGCCCCGCAGCTTGTCGGCGAGCTCCGCGATGCTGTCAATCACCCGTTTAGTCATGTCAGAGATGGTGACCGCGACGAGCGCGCGGCTGTCCTCCCCATCCCGGTGAGCGGACGACATTCACCGTCGACGTCAAAACTCGATTTTCAGCTTGCTCGACAGCGGGCGCGCCTGACAGGCCAGGAACAAACCCTCGGCGATGTCCTCCTTCTCCAGGATCGCCGCGTTGCCCAGGTCGACCTCGCCTTCGACCACCGTTGCCGCACAGGATCCGCAGTTGCCTTCCCGGCAGGAGAACGGCACGTCCAGACCCGCGGCGAGCATGACGTCGACCAGATTGCGGCTCTTGGGCCAGCCGAGCTGGTGGACCTCGCCGTCGATGCTGATCTCGGTCTCGGCGGCTTCTTCATCGTCGGCGATGTCGTCGATCGGCACGTCGGAGAACGGGTCGCCGGTCAGCGACTGGAACAGTTCGAGGTGAATGTTCTCCCGCGGCACACCGGCCTCGCTGAGCGCATCTTTGACGACTTCCATGAACGGCGCCGGACCACAGATGAAGGACTGGTAGCTGGTGTAGTGACGGGCGAAGCCGCCCAGCTGGGCGCGGGTGGGCAGCCCCTGGATCGACTCCAGCCAATGCAGGACGGTGAGCCGGCCGGCGTAGCGAGCCGCCAGGTCGCGCAGCTCTGCGGCGAAGATGACGGAGGCTTCATCGCGGTTGGCGTAGCACAGCACCACCCGTCCCGTGCCCGCGGCCAGTACCGATTTGAGGATCGAGATCACTGGAGTGACCCCGCTGCCGGCCGCCCACAACAGGAAGTCCGCATCCAGGTCTTGCGGCGTGAACTGACCTGAGGGTGGCAGCACGTCGATCGTGTCGCCGATGGACAGGTTGTCGCACAGCCAGTTCGACACGTAGCCACCGCTGGTGCGTTTGACCGTGAACTTGGGTGCGTCGTCGGTGTGCGGAGAACTCGCCAGTGAGTAACAGCGCGCGGCGGAGCCGCTCAGCTCGCTCGGGACGCGCAGGGTCAGGAACTGGCCGGGGCGGTAATCGAATCGGTCCCGATGCTCGTCGGGAACCTCGAGCACCATGGACTTCGCGTCCGGGCTCTCCTCGATAACGGCGGTGACGGTCAGTGATATCGCGCGCGGGCTGACCCCGGATCGGCCGGTGGATTCTGCATCGGTCATGGCCGACATTGTGAGTAGTACGGCCGGCTCGGTGGGATGCCCTCACCGGTGGCCGGGAGAAATTTCTCGATGCCCGTTGACCGGGAGACGCCCGGACCCGGGTAGCCGCGGACCAATTACGGTGGCCCCCGTGAGCAGCGCGACCGAGAGCAATGTCGACGTCATCGTGGTGGGTGCGGGGTTCGGCGGCCTCTACGCCCTACATAAATTCCGGGAGCAGGGCCTGTCGGTCCGTGTCTTCGAAGCGGCACCCGAAGTCGGCGGAACCTGGTATTTCAACCGGTATCCGGGGGCACGATGCGACGTCGAGAGCCTCGACTACTGCTACTCGTTCTCCCCGGAGTTGCAGCAGGAGTGGACCTGGACCGAGAAGTACGCCACGCAGAGCGAGATCCTCGACTACATCAAGTGGGTCGCAGACAAACTGGATCTGCGATCGGGAATCACCTTCAACACCAGGGTCGTCTCCGCGGTCCTCGATGAGGACACGCTGCGTTGGACGGTGACCACCGACGGCGCAGAGGCGGTCACCGCGCGCTTCGTGGTGATGGCCACCGGGCCGTTGTCCTCACCGTTGACCCCGGACATCCCGGGTCTGGACACGTTCGACGGCGAGATCTATCACACCGCGCACTGGCCGCACGAGGGCGTGGACTTCACCGGGAAGCGGGTCGGCGTGATCGGCACCGGTTCTTCAGGTGTGCAGTCGATTCCGATCATCGCCGAGCAGGCTGCCGAGCTCTTCGTCTTTCAGCGCACCCCCAACTACAGTGTGCCGGCGGGCAACCGTCCGTTGACCGCCGAAGAGGTCGCGCACGCCAAGGAGACGTATGACGAACGGCGCCGGATGTCGTGGCGCAGCGGCGGGGGATCCCCGCACGTGGCACATCCGAAGCTGACCATGGAAGCCTCGCCCGAGGAGCGCCGAGCCGCCTTCGAGGAGCGCTGGCATCTGGGCGGCGTGCTGTTCTCCAAGACCTTTGCCGATCAGATGATCGACATCGAGGCCAACGAAGAGGCCCGAAAGTTCTACGAGGAGAAGATCCGCGCGGTGATCGACGACCCTGAGGTCGCCGAGCTGCTGATCCCCGACGACCATCCCATCGGCACCAAGCGAATCTGCACTGACACCAACTACTTCCAGACCTTCAACCGGCCCAACGTGTCGCTGGTCAGTGTCCGCAAGACGCCCATCGAATCGATCGACGCCTCGGGTATCACGACCTCTGCGGGGCACTACGATCTCGACGCCATCGTGCTGGCCACCGGCTTCGACGCCATGACCGGGACACTGGCCAAGATCGACATCGTCGGTCGCAGCGGGCGGAAACTGGTCGATGACTGGTCACACGGCCCCCGCACCTATCTCGGGCTCGGTGTCGACGGATTTCCCAACCTGTTCCTGGTCTCCGGCCCCGGTGCGCCGGCCGTGCTGGCCAACATGGTTCTGCACGCCGAGGCGCACATCAACTGGATCTGCGACGCCATCGACTACCTCGACAAGCACGGCTACGCAGCCATCGAGGCCACCGCAGACGCCGTCGACACCTGGATCGCCGACTGCAACCAGCGCGCCGACGCCACGCTCTTCCCTCAGGCGAACTCCTGGTACGTGGGCGCCAATGTGCCGGGAAAGCCGCGCGTCTTCATGCTCTTCATCGGGGGATTCGCCACCTACCTCGATATCTGCGCCGAAGTTGCCGGCGCCGGATACAAGGGATTCCGGCTGCTCAAGGCGTCGTGATGCCGAGGCTTGCTGGCAAGGTCGCCGTTGTCACCGGTGCGGGGCGGGGAACGGGTCGCGTCCACTGCGAGCGGCTCGCCGCTGCCGGCGCCGATGTGATCGCCGTCGACATAGCCAGTGCAGCTGACGATCTCGCGACCACCGCAGACCTGGTCGTGGCTGCCGGCCGGCATTGCTTCACCGGCAGTGCCGACGTCCGGGACCTCGAGGCGTTGCGGGAAGTCGTTCGCGCCGGGGTCGCCGCGCTCAACGGACTCGACGTGGTGATCGCCAACGCTGGCATTCACGCTGCCGGCGCGCCGGTCTGGGAACTCGCCAGTGACGTTTGGCGCGACGCGATCGATGTGAACCTCACGGGGGTCTGGCACACGGTCAAGGCGGCTGTGCCCCATCTCAAGCTCGGTGGGTCCATCGTTATCATCAGTTCCACCAGTGGAATTCGTGGCCCCGCCGAGACGGCGCACTACACCGCCAGCAAGCATGCGGCAGTGGGGCTCGCCCGCACCCTCGCCAACGAACTCGGTCCACGCGGTATCCGGGTGAACACGGTGCATCCCGGAGCGGTCGCGACGCCGATGATCCGCAATGAGGTCACCTATCGGCGGCTGTGCCCCGACATCGCGAACCCGACCGAGGCGGACGCCGTCAAGGTGCTGACAAAACGCAATCTGCTCCCGGTGCCGTGGGTGGATCCGGAGGACGTCGCCAATGCCGCGGTGTTCCTTGCCTCCGACGACGCCCGCTACATCACCGGATCCCAACTCGTCGTCGACGCCGGATTGACCCAGAAGACATGACCGCACCTCGGCTCGCCGGAAAGGTAGCGCTGATCACCGGTGCGGCTCGTGGAATCGGGCGCGCGCAAGCGCTGCGGTTTGCCCAGGAGGGCGCCGACATCATCGGAATCGACCTGTGCGGCCCCATCGACACCGTCGCAGTGCCGCACGCAACTGTCGACGACCTGCACGAAACCGTACGTCAGGTGCGCGCTGCCGGCGCCCGGATAAAAACGGCGGTGGCCGATGTGCGCGACAGGGAGGCACTGGGCGTTGCCGTCGACGACGGGGTGAGGTACTTCGGGGGGCTCGACATCGTTTGCGCCACCGCTGGAATCACCTCACGCGGCCTGGCGATCGAAATGCCGGAGCAGACCTGGCAGACCATGCTGGATGTCAACCTGACCGGGGTATTCCATACCTGTCAGGTCAGCGTTCCGCATCTGATCGCACGTGGCGGCGGCGCTATGGTGCTGGTCAGCTCCATCGCAGGTCTGAGGGGACTGCAGGGGGTCGCGCACTACACCGCCGCGAAACACGGCGTGGTCGGGTTGATGCGTAGTCTCGCCAATGAGCTTGCCCCCCACCAGGTGCGGGTCAACACGGTCCATCCGACG
The DNA here is from genome assembly GCF_045310815.1 of Mycobacterium sp. SMC-19. Lineage (NCBI taxonomy): Bacteria > Bacillati > Actinomycetota > Actinomycetes > Mycobacteriales > Mycobacteriaceae > Mycobacterium > Mycobacterium sp. SMC-19. Next base: position 89,209 of record NZ_JBJIAM010000003.1, read on the forward strand.
AACGTCGACACATCGCTCATTCACAACGACGTGGTGAGCAGTGCATTTCGTCCGGACCTCGATCGGCCGCCGACACGCGAAGAGTTCGCCGACGCAGCGAAAACCATGAACATGCTCGACATCCCCTGGGTTGAGCCGATAGATGTGGCCAACGCGTGTCTGTTCCTGGTCTCCGACGAGGCACGCTACATCACGGCCGTCACGCTGCCCGTGGACGCGGGAAGTACTCAGCGACAGAGGAAATGAGCATGGTCGATATGAAGAGGTACGGCCCGTGGGCGGTGATCGCCGGAGGTTCTGAGGGCGTAGGCGCGGAGTTCGCCCGCATCCTCGCCGAGGCCGGGTTCAACCTGGTTCTCATTGCACGTAAACCGGGTCCGTTGGAGCAGACCGCGCAGCGCTGCCGAGAGCTGGGTGCCGAGGTGCGGTCCGTGGCGCTCGATCTGCTGGACGGCACGGCAGTCGATGAGATCGTGACGGCCACTGCCGGGCTCGAAGTCGGCCTGCTGATCTACAACGCCGGAGCCAGCACGTGCAACGAGCCATTCCTGGAGGCACCGCTGAATGAGTTCAGCAAGGTCATCGATCTCAACGTCACTCGCATGCTCGAGCTGGTGCAGCACTACGGTCGGGCCATGTCACTACGGCGGCGTGGTGGCATTCTGCTCGTCGGATCGCTCGCCGGCTACATGGGGGCGTGGTGCCACACCGTCTATGCCGGAGCCAAGGCCTTCTCCCGGATGTTCGCCGAAAGTCTTTGGCTGGAACTGCGTGAGCACAACGTCGACGTACTGGAATTGGTCCTGGGGGTGACGCGCACGCCGGCCATGCAGCGAGTCGGCCTCAACTTCGACGTCCCCGGAATGATCGTCAACGAACCAGCCGAGGTGGCCGCTGAAGGGCTCGCGCACCTGGCCGACGGACCTATCTACGTCGCCGGCGGAAACCTGGAGACCGCGCAGGCGAACAGCGCACCTGACCGGGCGAGAGTCGTCCTGGACTCCCACGAGAAGATTCTCTCCCTCGTCAATCGACGAGATTGACCATGCGCGCCGGATGGTCCGCTGCGGTGGCCGCAGACAACGAAGGAGAGTTCGGATGAGTGATGTCAGCGGAGAGATCGCCGAGCTGCGCGCACGCCTGCAGCGGTTGGAGGATGAACGTGACATCGCGCGCCTGATCGCCTCTTATGGACCTGCAGTCGATTCCGCGGATGCGGATGCGGCAGCGGGCCTGTGGGCGGATGACGGCAGCTACGACGTCGAGGGTTGGCGGATGAACAGTAGTGCCGATGTGCAGGCGATGGTAGCCTCACCGGCTCACCGGCAGTTGGTCGATACGGGGTGCTGTCACTTCCTGGGTCCGGCGGTGGTGACGGTCAGCGGTGAGTCGGCGGTGGCGGTCTGTGAATCGCTGGTACTTCTGCGGCGTTCAGAACCGCTACCGCACAGTGATTTCGATCTCCAGGCGTGGGACTCCTCTGCTCAGGAATACATGATCTGGCGGGCCAGCGCGAACCACTTCGAACTGGAGCGCGGTACGGGCGGCTGGCGAATCTCCCGTCGAACCAGCGCCATGATGGCCGGCCGTGAAGCCGCGCTCCGGCTGTTGAGAAGCGGTGTGAGCGGCGTGCGCCTGGTCGATGCGGAGGGACAAGGATCGTGAGCACCTATCCGCTGGCATTCTTCTCGTTCATCTCGCTGCATGAGCCGGGACCCGACGATCACCGTCGCTACAACCAGTGGCACCAGCTCGATCATCGTCCGGAGAACTTGGCTTTGCCCGGGGTTGCAGGGGGTGAGCGCTGGCGATGACCTGCGGACTGTAAGGAGATGTCCGCCGGGACGTCGGAGCAATCGGACGTCGATTACGTAGCGATGTACTGGTTTCGGGAGCCGGTCGAGCGATCGGTCCGCGAATGGGAGCAGCTCGGTGCCGATTCGTTCCAGTGGGGGAGGGGGCCGATGATCCCGGGGGTTCGCCGAACGCTGCTGGCGTTTTTCCGCCCGATCAAGGGGTACTCGGCTCCCTCGTCACTGGTGTCGCCGGAGGCGATTCCCCACCGACCCAACCGGGGCCTGCATCTGACTCTGACTCGCCACCCCGACCCGCTCGGCGCCGACACCCACGAGGAGCATCGGCTGCAGGACCAGGTCGTGATTCCCGAACTGCTCCGGCTCCCGGGTGTGGCCGGCGCCTGGACCTTCGCGCTCGATCGCCATCAGGACAACGCTCTGGGCTTGCGGTCGCAGGAAGCGTCCGACAGCGCAGGCGCACTGCGGCTGCGGGTGCTCTACCTCGATGACGACCCCCTCGACACGACGATGCGGGTTCGGCAGCGGATCGCGGAGATGCAGGAATCGCCAACGCCGCTAAGCATCGGAGAAACCGTGCTCGATACGCCGTTACGGAGCATCACGGCGTGGGTGGACTGGTGACGTCACGTAGCTGTCTCCGACGATTTCAAAAACCAGTGGTGGAAGCGAGAGGTGCGCAGTGGGAACGTACGTAGTGACCGGATCGGCATCGGGCATGGGGCGCCAAGCTGGCGAAAAGCTCCGTGCGGCAGGGCATACCGTCATCGGGATCGACATCCACGATGCGGACATCAGGGCTGATCTGTCGACGCACACCGGACGCCGATCGGCTGCCCAGGCGGCGCTGGACGCCTGTGGCGGGATCCTCGACGGTGCTGTCCTTGCCGCCGGATTGGGCCCCATCCCCGGGCGTCAGCGTTTGATTGCCCAGGTCAACTACTTCGGTGTGGTCGACGTGTTGACCGCCCTGCGGCCCGCATTGGCTCGCGCTGCAAACGCCAAGGTGGTTGTTATTGCGAGTAACTCCACCACCACGACGCCGCTGGTACCCCGCCGTGCGATCCGCGCCCTACTCGCCGGGGATGTCGACAAAGCGCTCGGTGCGGTCCGTATCTTCGGCAGCCGATCCGCCCCGATGATCTACGCGGCCTCGAAGATCGCGGTGTCCCGCTGGGTGCGGCGCCACGCGGTCACCCGGGAATGGGCCGGCGCGGGCATCCGGCTCAATGCGATTGCCCCCGGCGCCATCATGACCCCGTTGCTGGCCGAACAGCTGGCCAATCCCGCCGAGGCCAAGGCGATCAAGGCGTTCCCGGTCCCTGTGGGCGGCTACGGTGACGCCGGACAGCTTGCGGACTGGATGGTGTTCATGCTTTCCGATGCTGCTGACTTTCTCTGCGGCAGCGTCATTTTCGTGGATGGGGGTTCTGACGCGTACTTTCGTGCGGAGTCTTGGCCGGCTGCTGTGCCGGTCCGGGGTTTGCCACGCTACGCGGTGAAGTTCGTCTCGGATATCCGCTCACGGAGATCTTCGGGGACGCCGTGAATCTGTGAGGTATCTGACGTCCAGTGAGTGGACGATGATCCGGATGACGGCGGCGGATTGCGAGATGGTGCAGGTAGTTGTGTGCTGCTGTCACGATGCATCGTGAGGAAAGACGGGAAGCGTTTATGGCTGCCAAAGCCTCAGTCGCGATTGTTGGGTCGGGCAATATCAGCACCGACCTGTTGTACAAACTGCTGCGTTCGGAGTGGCTGGAGCCGCGCTGGATGATCGGCATCGACCCGGAGTCCGAGGGTCTGGCCCGGGCCCGCAAGCTCGGCTTGGAGACCTCGGCGCAGGGTGCGGACTGGCTGCTGGCCCTGGATGAGAAGCCGGACTTCGTCTTCGAGGCCACCAGCGCCTACGTGCACAAGGCGTATGCGCCCAAGTACGAGGCCGCCGGCATCCGGGCCATTGACCTGACCCCGGCCGCGGTGGGCCCGGCGGTGATTCCGCCGGCCAACCTGCACGAGCACGTCGATGCGCCCAACGTCAACATGATCACCTGCGGTGGACAGGCCACCATCCCGATCGTGTACGCGGTGACCCGCGCGGTCAAAGCCCAAGGCGGCACGGTGCCGTATGCGGAGATCGTGGCCAGTGTCGCCAGTGTGTCGGCCGGTCCGGGTACGCGGGCCAACATCGACGAGTTCACCAAGACCACCTCGGCCGGTGTGCAGACCATCGGTGGTGCCGAGCGCGGCAAGGCGATCATCATCTTGAACCCCGCCGACCCGCCGATGATCATGCGCGACACCATTTTCTGCCAGATCCCCGAGGACGCCGACCGCGACGCGATCACCGCGTCGATCAAGGACGTCGTCGCCCAGGTGCAGACCTACGTGCCGGGCTACCGGATGCTCAACGAGCCGCAGTTCGACGAGCCGTCGCTGAACTCCGGCGGGCGTGCGGTGGTCACCACGTTCGTCGAAGTCGAGGGCGCGGGCGATTACCTGCCGCCCTATGCGGGCAACCTGGACATCATGACCGCCGCCGCTACCAAGGTCGGCGAGGAGATCGCCCGCGAGATGGCGGCGGCAAAGGCTGGAGGAGCGAAATGAGCGACCACATCTTCGATGTGCGGATCACCGACACCTCGCTGCGCGACGGCAGCCACCACAAGCGGCACCAGTTCACCGGTGAGGAGGTCTCGGCGATCGTCGCCGCGATCGACGCCGCCGGGGTGCCTGTCATCGAGGTGACCCATGGTGACGGATTGGGCGGGTCCAGCTTCAACTACGGGTTCTCCAAGACCCCGGACCAGGAGCTGATCAAGCTCGCGGCGCAGACCGCCCGCGACGCCAAGATCGCCTTCCTGATGCTGCCCGGCGTGGCCACCAAGGAAGACATGAAGGAGGCGCAGGGCAACGGCGGTGTGATCTGCCGGATCGCCACCCACTGCACCGAGGCCGACGTCTCCATCCAGCACTTCGGCCTGGCCCGCGAGTTGGGCCTGGAGACCGTCGGGTTCTTGATGATGGCCCACACCGTCACCCCGGAGAAGCTGGCCGCCCAGGCCCGCATCATGGCCGACGCCGGCTGTCAGTGCGTGTACGTGGTCGACTCGGCCGGTGCGCTGGTGATGGAGGGTGTTCGTGATCGGGTGCAGGCGTTGGTCACCGAGCTCGGTGACGACGCCCAGGTGGGTTTTCACGGCCACGAGAACCTCGGGCTCGGCGTCGCCAACTCCCTGGAGGCGGTACGCGCCGGTGCCAAGCAGATCGACGGCTCGGTGCGCCGATTCGGTGCGGGCGCGGGTAACGCCCCGGTCGAGGCGCTGATCGGGGTGTTCGACAAGGTCGGGATCAAGACCGGCATCGACTTCTTCGACATCGCCGACGCCGCCGAGGAAGTGGTGCGCCCGGCCATGCCGGCCGAGTGCGTGCTGGACCGCAACGCGCTGATCATGGGTTATTCCGGGGTGTACTCCAGCTTCCTCAAGCACGCGGTGCGCCAGGGCGAGCGTTACGGCGTGCCCGCCCATGAGCTGCTGCACCGGGCCGGGCAGCGCAAGCTGATCGGCGGCCAGGAGGACCAGCTCATCGACATCGCGCTGGAGATCCAGCGGGAGCGGGCTGCGAAATAATCGCGGCATGACCTTGCGGCCACAGGCGAATCAGGCTCATCGGATGGAAGACTATGCGGTGGAACCCGTCTGCTAGCCAGCATTTTCGCTGATAGCCGCCAAGGCGTGTTCGAGTCGCCGACACAGATCAGGCGCCGTTGTCCGATTTTGGGCTATTGCAAGGATGTTTGCTATCCACACGTCCGCAACGAGTGCCGCCACCTGTTGGTGGTGATCAAGTCGAGCGGCTTGGTGGTGGCGCATGGCGTCGGCGAAGATTTGGATCAGCCTGTCCCGCACCAGTTCGGCTTTACGTGCGGCTGGCCCAGTCGCATTGAGATATGCGCGCGCCGCAGCGTCTGCGAGCAGTGGTGTCAACTCTAGCTGGGTAGTGAGCGATTCGACGGCGCTGAGCAGTCGCTGGTGCGGCTCAGTCCCGCCACCGTTGTCGGCCACGTTGTGAGCCCTGAAGTCGCTCAACCAACTGTGCAAACATTCGAGTAGCAGGCCGTCCTTTGACGGGAAGTAGTAATAGACCGAGCTGATCGGCACCCCAGCGGCATCGGCCACCGCCCGTATCCCGGTCCCTCCATTGCCATTAGCGGCCTGCTGCAATGCCGAGGCCAAAATGCGTTCGCGCCGATGATCTGGCTGAGGCTGAGTCACCGGTGAGCTTCCGAACCACGGGGCGCAGCATCCGGAGCGAATTCACCTAATGCGGCAACGGCTCTGGCCGTCCGCAGGATCGGTGCCGACCCAGAACGGACGGCAACCGAAATGAGTCGGACTGACACATCGCACCCTATCTCTCAAGGCCCGTACCGCTGGTAGTTCTGTGGTCGTGGCGGCCTCAGACCCTGCACGATAAGTTGCGCACAGATTAGTTGGGTGATGACTGCTCATTCACTGGAACGATTTTTGCCGGATGCGAATCCAGCTCAGAACCGGATGAGAGTTCGGGTACGTGCAAAGCGTCTGCGATCGAGCCCAGGACCGCCGGCATATGCGGCCAGGCCGCGGCCACTTAACGGCCGTAGGTATTGTCTAGCCGAGAAAGCTCACCAGTGTCTTCGGTTTGCCTGGTTCCGACTGTGTCGAATCCCTTGTAGCCCGCGGCGGCCACGTCGGCGATGATCGCGCCGTAGGTGCCGAAGCCGCCGACGAACGGCATGAAAACGCGCGGACGCCCGGTGATGTTGGCGCCCAGATACCACGAATTCGCCTGCGTCATCAGGGTGTCTGCTGCCCGTTGGGCGCACTCGGTGCCCCAGTCGGCGGCCGCATCCCGGCGGGCCTCCAGGGCGGTGGCGCTGCTCGCGTCGAGGTAGGCGATCGCCTCGGCGACCCAGTCGACGTGCAGTTCGGAGTGCAACACCATGTTGGCCAGCACCGACGGACTGCCCGGGCCGGTCATGTTGAACAGGTTGGGGAATCCGGGGACGCTCAACCCCAGGTAAGTGAGTGGCCCACCGGCCCAGGCGTCGTTGAGTGTCACGCCGCCGCGCCCGACGATGTCGATCTTGGCGACCGACCCGGTCATGGCGTCGAAGCCGGTCGCGAAGACCAGGACGTCCAGATCGTGGTGTGCCTCGGCGGTGCAGATGCCGCGCGCGTCGATCCGCTCGATCGGAGTGGCGCGCAGGTTCACCAGATGCACGTGGTCGCGGTTGAAGGTCTCAAAGTAGTTGTCGTCGGTGCAGATCCGCTTGGCGCCAATCGGATGGTCTTTGGGGATCAGCAGTTCGGCGGTCTCCGGGTCATCGACGATCGCACGGATCTTGTTCTCCCAGAACAGCCGTGCCGTGTCGTTGGCCGCCAGGGTGACCAGCTGATCGGGAAAGGTCTTGGAAAACAGCACCCCACCGAGTTGCCAGCGTCGCTCGTAGGCGGCGTCGCGCTCCTCGGCGCTCAGCTCCAGCGCCGAGGACGGGTGCGGCTCGTGCGGTGAGCCGCCGCCGCTGGCCCGCGACAACCGTCGGCGTTCGGGATAGCCGGCCTTCTGCGCCTCGCGGGTGGCCTCGTCCAGCGGTGCGTTCCCGGCCGGAATGCTGTAGTTCGCGGTGCGCTGAAACACCTCCAACCGGCTGGCCTGAGCCGCGATCGGCGGGATCACCTGAATGCCCGAGGAACCGGTGCCGATCACCCCGACCCGCTTACCGGTGAAGTCCACGCCGCCGTGCGGCCAGTGCGCCGTGTGATAGGTCTCGCCGGCGAACGACTCCAGTCCTTCGATCGCGGGGACATTGGCGTTGGACAGCGGCCCGACCGCGAGTACGCAGAACCGGGCGGTCACGGCCTCGCCCGCATCGGTGCGGACCTGCCAGGCCAAAGTGGTCTCATCGAGGACGATGCTGGTCGCCCGCGTCCCGAATGAGATGTCGCGTCGCAGGTCGAAGCGGTCGGCGACGTGATTGAGGTAGCGCAGGATCTCCGGCCCGGTGGCGTACTTCTCGCTCCAGTCCCAGTCCTGCTGCAGCTGGGCGTCGAAGGAGTAGGAGTAATCGACGCTCTCCACATCGCAGCGGGCGCCCGGGTAGCGATTCCAGTACCAGACCCCGCCCACCCCGTCGGCCGCCTCGAACACCCGCACGCTCAGTCCGTCACCGCGCAGGCGGTGCAGCGCGTAGAGGCCGGCGAAGCCCGCCCCGACCACGACCACATCCACGTTCGTCTCCGGCTTCATGACCGGCGATGCTAGGAACCGTGGCCGGACCGGGCACACCGGCTGTCTCGCTGGACGGGACAGGCTGTGACGTGGGGTGCTTGTGCCCGGAAGCTACGGCCATGCTCACCAATACGGCCCGACTGGCCGGCAAAGTCGTCCTGATCACCGGCGGTGCGCGCGGCCTGGGTGCCGCGTTCGCCCGGCACGTCGTCGCAGGCGGCGGCCGGGTGGTGATCGGCGACCTCCTCGACGAGGACGGGGCCAGGCTGGCCGCCGAACTCGGCGGTTCAGCGAGGCTCGACGGAGGAGAGGCGAAGCTGGGACCGCCGCATGGGCCCGGCGGTTCAGCGAGGCTCGACGGAGGAGAGGCGAAGCTGGGACCGCCGCATGGTCCCGGCGAGGCCGCGCGCTATGTCCACCTCGATGTCACTGACCCGGCCGACTGGCAAGCCGCGGTGCAGTCCGCGATCACCGAGTTCGGCGGGCTGACCGGGCTGGTCAACAACGCCGGGGTGGCGACCGGGCAGCTCGTCGAGCACGAGCCCGTCGCGCACTTCCGCAGCGTGCTGGAGGTCAACCTGGTGGGCGTGTTCAACGGCATCCAGGCCGTCATCGCGCCGCTGCGCGCTGCGGGCGGCGGCTCCATCGTCAACATCTCGTCGGCCGCCGGGCTGATGGGCCTGGCGCTGACCGCCGGGTATGGCGCATCCAAGTGGGGGGTGCGCGGCCTGTCGAAGATCGCGGCGGTCGAACTGGCCGGCGAGAAGATCCGGGTCAACTCGGTGCATCCCGGCATGACCTACACCCCGATGACCGCGCAGGTCGGCATCCAGCCTGGGGAGGGGCGCTACCCGAACACCCCGATGGGTCGTGTCGGTCTGCCCGAGGAGATCACCGGCGCCGTCAGCTTCCTGCTGTCCGACGAGGCCGCCTACATCACCGGCGCGGAGATCGCCGTCGACGGCGGCTGGACCGCGGGACCCACCGTGCAATACGTGATGGGGCAGTGACGTCGCGGGGATAATGCCCTCGTATGGATGCCACGTCGATGGTGGCGCGAGTTGCGCTGATCATCAACCTGTTCGACCAGCCCGGCAAACGACTGCGTCTCGATCAGGTGGCGGCCCGCACCGGGCTGCCGCGATCGTCGGTGCACCGAATCCTGACCCAGCTGGAGTCGGCCGGTCTGGTGCAGCATCGGCCCGACGGCTACGGCATGGCCTCCTCACCGCTGCCGGTGTCGCAGATCGTCGACCACGCCGAACTGCGCGGCGTGGCCTCGCCGACCCTGGCCCGCCTGCACTCTGACACCAGGCTGGTGGTGCATCTGGGGGTGCTGCTCGGCGCCGACGTCGTCTATCTCGACAAGGTCGCCGGCGACGGTGGCGCACTGGTACCGACCCGGGTGGCCGGTCGCACCCCGGCGTACGCGAGCGCATTGGGCAAGGCGCTGCTGGCCCGACTTCCGGCCGAGGATGTGGATGCGCTCGTCGGCGACCGGCTCGCCAAACGGACCCGGGCCACCATCGCCGACCGGGCCACCCTGCACCGCGAACTGGCCCGGATCCGCAGCCGACACGGGCTGGCCTACGACACCGAGGAACTGGCGGTAGGCCTGTCCAGTGTCGCCGCGCCGATCCGTGCGGGTGACGGTCTGATCGCCGGGCTGTCACTGACGGGCGCGGTGCCCATGCACCGGCTGCAGCGCACCGCGCCGTTCGTCATGCGCGCCGCGGGCCGGATCTCCCACGAGTTGAGCGGATCGGCCCCGGCCGACGGCCAGCAGCGCGCGGCCGACACCGACAGCATGCTGTCTCGGGTATTGCGCACCATCTCCGCCGACGCCTGGGTCTGACCGCCTCACAGGATCAGGTCGTCGACGGGCAGCCCAAAGGCGAACTGTCCCACCGCCGTCAACACCCGCTCCACGTCATTGGCGGCATGCAACCGCGCGGTCTGAAGGTCGCGCCAGACCCGGTCCAGCCGGGCGTCCGCAGCGGCGCCGGCCTGGTCGACGCACCGCTCGACCGCCTGCATCGCCCGCTCGAACGCCAGCACCTGATCGCGGCGCGCCCGCAGCATCAGTTCGGCATCGGGGACGGTGCCCGATTGGGCGCAGTCGCCCAGATCGGCCAGATTGCGATGGATCTGCAGGGTGGACACCTCCAGTCCCGCGGCCGCCTTAGCCAATACACCCAGCGGGTTCGACATCTGATCGCGGTGCGCGTCGAGCACCCCAGCGGCAGCGCCGAGCAGTGGTGCCGTGCCGGCGTGGGTGTACAGCGTGGGTTGGGGGAGCCGATACAGCGGTGCGAGCGTGGCTCGCTGCGCGTCACCGACCCAGCTGAAGCAGTGCTGGGCCGGTACCGGAGCGCCGGACACCACCACGTCGTGTGCGCCGATCCCGCGCAGCCCCAGGCTGTTCCAGGTCGGTTCGACGGTGTAGTGCTCGCGGGGCACCAGTGCCACCGTGAAATCCTCCGCGGCGCCGTCCACCCCGACTACCAGTGCCCCGGCGATCAGCCAGCTAGCGTGCTCCACCCCGGCGCAGCGGCTCCACCGCCCCGACAGCCGAAAACCATCGCCCGCTCGCTCCAGGCGGCCGGTGGGGGCGTAGGCCGAACAGATCAGCGCGCCCGGATCATCGCCCCAGACATCGCGCTGGGCCGCACCGTCGAACAGGGCCAGGTGCCAGGAGTTGACCGCGAGCGCGGCGGCCAGCCATCCGGTCGAGGTGCAGGCCGCCGAGATCTCGGCGACCACCGCCAGGTAGTTGTCCGGATCGGTCTGCCGACCGCCGAAACTGTCGGGTTGCAGCAGCGCGAATACGCCCGCATCGCGCAGGACCGCGATGGTGTCGGATGCCACCGCACCGTCCCGGTCGACCCGGTGGGCGGCCGCGGCTATTGCCGGCAACAGCGGTCGAACCGCCGCCAACACGCCCTCGACCATGCGCGCCGCCCTTCGTGTCGTGGATAGCATTCATTGTGGCGCTGGCCGCACGTCCGCGAGGAGATATCCATGGGTGCCTGGCAGATGTTGCAGCCCAGGCGATTCGGCGGCCAATCCATGCCTGCCGGAGAATTTGTGGCCGCGGTGGCGGCTGCGGCCGCCCAGGACGGCTCCGCGGGCTGGCGTTGCGCGATGGCCAACGCGGCGGCCTATTGGGTCGCGGTGCTGCCCGATCATGCCGGTACCGACATCTGGGGTGGCGACGACAAGGCGCGGGTCGCGTTCGGCCGACACCCGGGCGGCCGGTTCGAACGCGGCGATGACGGTGGGCGGCTGACCGGTCAGTGGTGCGATGTCGCCGGCGCCGACGTTGCGGACTGGCTGCTGTTGGCCGCAGATGACGACCGTCTGGTGCTGGTGCACCGTGCCGACATCGCGGCAGTGGTGCCCACCGAAACGGCTGGCCTGCCCGATGCCGGCCTCGCCGAGCTGACGGTGACGGCGTTGCCGGTCACCGACGAGCGGGTCTTCACGGCGTGCGACGACGGTGCCGCCGTGATCACCGGCGCTGCGGCGGCAGCCGCGGTGGCCGGTGCCGCCGACGGGCTGTGGCGGGTGCACGTCGCCCAGGTCCGGGAGAAGCTGGCCGCCTCCTACGGCAGCGCCGAGACAGCCGATCTGACGGTGTCGACCCGGCAGGCGGCCCGGGCCGCCGCCGATATCGACGCCGCCACGCTGCAGATCGTCGCGTCGTTGTCGCAGGACCCGTCGACCGCGGCGCGGGCGCAACGCCAGGCCGCCGTGCGGGCACGTGAGGCCGCCGACCGCGTGCTGGGCAGCAGTCGCGGCCACGCGCTGGACGCCTCAGACCCGGTCGCCCGCTTGTGGCGCGACGTCCACACCGGATGCCGGCTGGCACTGCGCCTGCTCGACGACCTCGACCGCTGAGGCGGCACTTGCCAGCTCGGCCAGGGCCTGGGGAAGACCGTCGGCGATCTGCCAGGGGTCGGGCACGTGCGCTCCACAGCTGAGCACCCCGATCGTCAGCTGGCCCTCGTAGCTCCACCCGGTGAAGTTCAACCCCATCGGGAACACCAGCGGGCCCGATGAGATCAGCCGCTCGACGGGCGCGCCGTCGAGGCAAAGCTGTTGCGGTCCTCGCATATTCGATGCGATCAGGCTGAACGTCGGCCGGTGTGTGGTGCGCTCACCGATCAGCGGCAGGGCACGCGAGTAGAACCAGAACAGCGGCCAGTACTCCATCCAGTCGTGCTGCAGCCACAGGTCGCGTTCGGCCTGAACCTCGCGGGCGGTCCGGGTCGCCGCGGCGATCGCGGTCAGCCGCTCGAGCGGATCGGCGATGTCGGTGGCCAGTGCGACGTTCCACCGGGCCACCTTGTTGCCCCAGGGGTCGCCCTGGGGCGGGCGCATCGACACCGGAACCACCGCGGTGAGTGCTTCCTCGGTCAGTTCGCCGTGCCGGTCGAGGTAGGCGCGCAACGCCCCGCTGCAGACGGCGAGGAATACGTCGTTGACCGTCACGCCGTAGGCCCGAGCGACCTGCTTGATAACCGCCATGTCGCAGCCTCGGAAGGCGAAGTGGCGCTCCGCGGTCAGCGGCGCGTTGAAGCGAGCGCCGGGCGCGGCGAACGCGGCGGCGTAGCCGGGTTTGCCGGCACGGCGGCGCCGCAGAACGACCCGGCTGACCGCAACGGTGCGGGCGACCACCCGCGGCAGGCCGAGCGCTGCGGCGAGCTGATGGCGCGCCACCATCGGAAGCCACTGCCACGGCGCCGGCCGTGGCTCGTCGCGCGGGGGAGCCGACGGGGCGGTGTCGGTGCCGCACAACGTTTCGAGAATGCGCAGCGAGGCCGTCCCGTCGGCGACGGCATGGTGAATCTTCCAGATCAGCGCGACCCTGCCGTCGGCCAGGCCGTCGATGTAGAACAGCTGCCATGGCGGGCGGCTGCGATCGAGACGGTCGTGGAAGATCACGTCGATCGCCAGCGCCAGCTCGCGATCACCGCCGGGCGGGGCGAGGGTGATCCGCCGTAGGTGGTGGCCGACGTCGATGCGGGGTCGGGCGATCCACCAGGGCCTGCCGAGCCGCAGGCCGGGCATCAGCAACTGCCACTGCAGTGGCTCGACCCGATCGACCAGGCCCGGGAGCATCGCCTTGACCGCCTCGAAGGTCAGCGGTCGCTGGCCCCGGCTCGGGTCGAGCACCATCACCTTGATCGTGTGCTGCGGTTGGGCGGCGTTCTCCCACGCCAGAAAGCTGTTGTCTTCGCCGGTCAGCCGCCGCATTTGTCGCTCCACTCGCTATCGCAGTGATGTGGTCCGGTTCACTTGTATGCCTGCGGTGTGCCCGGCCCGACGCGTTGTCTCGAACAGTGAGACCTCGGGATTTGCCGGCGTCGCCGGCGTCTTACGTTGCGCTGCGTGAGCGATATCGCCTCGATGCAGACCGAGCTGGCCGACCGGATGACCGCGGCCTTCGCGTCCATCGCTGCCGGGGACGGCAACGCGGTGGCGGTACGGGCCAGCCTGAAAGCCAGCCGGCGACCGGCCCGACCCGTCCCGGTGGGCTGGGTCGACGAGCGACACATTCCCGGCCCGGCCGGCCCGATGCAGGTGCGTATCTACTTCCCCGTCGATCCGGGCACACCCCGGGAGCAGCTGCCGGTGCTGGTCTACTTCCACGGCGGCGGCTTCGTGCTGTGCGACCTCGACTCGCACGACTCCTGCTGTCGTCGGCTCGCCAACGGCGCCGGAGCGATCGTGGTCTCGGTCGACTACCGGCTGGCGCCCGAGTCGCCGTTCCCCGCCGCGATCGATGACGCCTGGGCGGCCACGCAATGGGTGGCCGCACACCTGGCCGAACTAGGCGGCGATCCGAAGCGGTTGGTGATCGCCGGGGACAGTGCCGGCGGCAACCTCGCCGCGGTGGTGGCCATGCTCGCCCGCGACCGCGGCGGGCCGGCGATCGCGTTCCAGTTGCTGATCTATCCCGTCGTCGATCAGCGGCGTAAGCAGGCGGCGGGCCCCGGTGTTCGGCCCGCCCGCAGCGGGACCCTCACCGCCGCCCACATGCAGTGGTTCACCGAGCAGTACCTGGGCCGTGACGGCGACCGAACCGATGTGCTGGCCTCACCGATCCTCGGCGACTTCACCGGCCTTCCGCCGGCCCACATCGTCACCGGCGCGTTGGACCCGCTGTGCGCCGAGGGCGAGGAGTACGCCCAGCGGCTTCAGGACGCGGGCGTGGCGGCCAGCGTCACGCGCTACGCGCAGGGCTTCCACGGCTTCTTCAATCTGGCGGACCATCTGCCCTTCGCCGCCCAAGCCAGCGACGACGTCTGCGCGGTGCTCCGCGCGGCCCTATCGGAAGGATGGCCATGCAACTGAGGAACGCTCGGGTCTTGATCACCGGCGCCAGCCGCGGTCTGGGTCGCAGTATCGCCCAGGTGGTGGCCGAGCGCGGCGCCGACGTCGCGCTGGTGGCACGCGATGGTGCGGCGCTGGAGATCCTGGCCAAGGAGCTCGATGGCAAGGCCTACCCGACCGACCTGTCCGACCCAGCGGCCGTCGAGGCCCTGATCGAGCGGGTGGAAGCCGATGGGCCGGTGGACGTGCTGATCAACAACGCGGGCCTGGATCACGTCGGGCTGCTGCCCGACACGTCGGCGCAGTCGGTACGCGAAGTGCTGCAGGTCAATCTGGCCGCGCCGATGGAGCTGGGCCGGTCGCTCATGCCGCGGCTGGTGTCGCGCGGTCGTGGCCACATCGTCAACGTGTCGTCGATGGGCGCGCTGAGCATCACCCCGGGTCTCACCCTGTACGGCACCTCCAAGGCCGGCCTGAGCCAGTTCACCCACGGGCTGCGCCAGGAGCTGCGCGGTACCCCGGTGGGCACCACGCTGGTTCAACTCGGGTCGGTCAAGACCGACATGATCGACAACATCCGCGAGTTCGGCCCGACGCGGCGGGTGATCGAGCGCTTCGAGCGGTGGCGGATGCAGCCGCGGGAAGCGCTGGATCCGGTGTTCGTGGGCAACGCCGTCGCCGATGCCGTCGAGCGACGCCGCAAGTATGTGAACCTGCCACGCCAGGTCGTGGTGACCGCTGCGCTCACCGAGCTGCCCCGACGGCTCAGCGAAGTCCTGATCACCGGCCTCGACGTGAAGACGGTCTGAGGAGATGACGTTGGTGGATTTGAAGGGCAAAGTCGCGATCATCACCGGGGCAGCGCGCGGGCAGGGTGCAGCTGAGGCCCGGCTGTTCACCTCGCTGGGTGCTCAGGTGGTGCTCACCGATCTGCTGGCCGACGAGGGTGAGCGCGTCGCCACCGAACTCGGGGCGCGGTTCGTGCGGCACGACGTCGGGGACGAGGCCGGGTGGGAGACCGTGGTCGAGATGGCGGTCAGCGAGTTCGGGAGGCTGGACGTCCTGGTCAACAACGCCGCGATCTGCCAGTCGGTTCCGCTCGTCGAGCAGTCCGCCGCGGGCTTCAAGGCGATGCTGCGGGTCAACCTCATCGGGGCGTTCCTGGGCGTCAAGGCGGTGGTGGAGCCGATGCGGGCGAGCGGCGGCGGGTCGGTGATCAATGTGTCATCGCAAGCCGGACTGCAGGGTCTGGCCGGCTACAGCGCCTACGGGTCGACGAAGTGGGGACTGCGAGGCCTGACGAAGGTTGCGGCAATCGAGTTGGGGCCCTATGGGATTCGAGTCAACTCGGTACACCCCGGCATGGTCGACACCCCGATGGTCGCGCACCTGGGCATTCGTCCCGGACTGGGCCGACACCCGGCAGTGCCGCTGACTCGCATCGGGCTGCCGTCCGAAGTCGCCGACGTGGTCGCCTTCCTGGCCTCGGATGCCTCGGCGTATGTCACCGGAGCCGAACTGGCCGTCGACGGCGGGGCGAGCGCGGGCAAGATCCCGACCCCGGCACCGCAACGGGCAGCATCCGGCGTTAGCCTGTCTAAAGAGTTTCGGGACCTTTGAGGGAGACACATGCCGGCCGAGCTGAGCCACGACGAGACCCTGCGCGAGGTCACCACCGAGCAAGGGGTGCTGCGCTACCACGAAGCCGGTAACGGGCCGACGCTGCTGATGCTGCACGGCTCCGGTCCGGGCGTGACCGGATGGCGCAACTACCGCGGCCTGCTGCCCGCCTTCGCCGAACACTTCCGCTGCCTGGTGCTGGAGTTCCCCGGGTTCGGGGTCAGCGACGACTTCGGTGGGCACCCCATGGTGACCGCGTTCGGCGCGGTGCCGGCGTTCGTCGAAGCCCTCGGCCTGGACAAGTTCAGCATCGTGGGCAACTCGATGGGCGGCGGTGTCGGGATCGGCTATGCGATCGGCAACCCCGACAAGGTGAGCAAGCTGGTGACCATCGGCGGTATCGGCACCAACCTGCTCAGTCCGGGACCGGCCGAGGGCATCCGGTTGCTGCAGGACTTCGTCGACAACCCGAGCCGCGACGCGCTGGTGCGATGGCTGCACTCGATGGTCTACGACCCGTCGGTGGTCACCGAAGAACTCATCGAGGAGCGGTGGGCACTGGCCACCGACCCCGACACCTTGGCCAGCGCCCGGCGGATGTACGGCAAGGAAGCCTTCACCAACATGGTGAAGATGATGCAGGCGTCCAAGGGCCCGTTGCCGTGGGCGATGATGCACCGGCTCAAGACACCGACGCTGGTCACCTGGGGTCGCGACGACCGGGTCAGCCCGCTGGACATGGCGCTGATCCCGATGCGGACCATCCCCGACGCCGAGGTGCACGTGTTCCCCAACTGCGGGCACTGGACCATGATCGAGGCCAAGGACGCCTTCACCCGCGTGGTGCTGGAGTACCTGACGCGCGACTGACGCGGGTAGTCCAGCCTCCCCGGGGCAGCCGGTCTTTAGAAGCTGAAACTGAACAGGGCGTGGTCGTAGAGGCCGAGCCCGTTGAGCAGGTCGTCGATGGTTGCGTCGTCGACGCCGACGTTGGTGAGCAGGTCGTTCAGGCTGTCGTTGAGCAGGCTCAGCCCTGAACCGTTCAGTCCGGCGATCAGGGCGTCCAGGCTGGTGCTCGAGAGGCCGAGGGAATCGAGCATGCCGCCCACCGTGGCACCCAACGGGATCAGGCCGGAGCCCAGTAGGTCGCCCAGGGTGGTGGTGTCCAGGCCCAGCCCGCCCAGCAGGCTGTCGACCGACATGTTCAGCGGGAGCGTGGGCAGCAGCTGGCCGAGGGTGGCGTTGTCCAGTCCCAGGACGTCGAGTGCGCTGCTGAGATCGATGCTGCCGATACCGGCGGCCGGGTCGGTCAGCAGAGTCGCTAGGCCGGGGAAGATGGCGGCGTCGCTGAGTCCGGCGACCTCGAGTAGCCCGCCCAGGGTGGTGATGTTGTTGAGGCCCGGGATCACCCCGACCCACTCCAGCAGGGTGTTGAGGAAGATGGCGTTCCCGCCGAGGTCGGTGAGGATCGTGCTGAGTTGAACGTTGCTCATGCCCAGCCCGTTCACCACGTCACCGAACGTGACGTCGTTCAGGCCCGGCACGGCGGCGCCCAGGGCGGTCAGGATGGGCGCCAGGTCTTTCATCTCCATGTCGCCGAAGCCCAGGCCGGTCACCAACTGGTCCAGGGTGACGCCGCTCAGGCCCAGCCCGTTGATCAGGCCGAGGGCCAGGGCGCCGACGTTCTGGCCGCCCAGGCCCAGGCCGTCGGCCAGGCTGCTGAGCGTGACACCGTCCAGGCCGAGCCCGTCGACCAGTCCGTTGAGCAGGCCGGCCAGCCCGACGTCGGCGAGTCCGAGACCACCGACCAGGGTCCCCACCGTGGTGTGGCCCAGGCCCAAGCCGTCGACCAGGCCGGGAAGCAAGGTACTGAGCTGGTCGTCGCCCAGGCCCAGGAAGTTGACGATCTGCGCCAGCGTCACGTGCCCGAGGCCGAACATGTCGGCCATCGGGCCGAGGGGGAACAGGCCGACGGTGCCGTCGTCGATGACGATGAAGCCCAAGTTGGTGGCGTCGGCAGCGGACGCGGCGACCGCGGTGAGTTCGACCGCCCGGTTCTGGAGGGCCGGGAGTTGCGGCGCTGCCGGTGCGACGGCGACGAGAGCGGCGCAGGTAACCGCGAGGCTGCCGGTGATAAACGGATTCCGCGTGAGCTGCATAGTTGTTCTCCCCCAAGTCGAATGAACTGACTACAACCTGAGACCCTATACGGGTTTTCGTAAGAAAAAGCGCAGGAAACGTGAACTGGGATTCCTGGCCCCCCACTCGTGGGTGGTCCGCGCGTTTGCTGTACCAGCGTCCGATGTGGGCCAGAACCGACCAGGCAAAACCGGCTGATCGCGGTCTCCGGGGGTTGCCACCGCGCGCGCCTAAGGTGGATCGGCGAGCGCCGTCTGCGGTCTGGAGCCCCCTGTCAGGATTGAACTGACGCGGGCTTGTTTACCAAAGCGCTCGTTCCGCACCCTTCTGCTGACTGGAGGACGCTGGCAGCACCGCTCGCGCATCCGCCGGCTTGAGTTGGCGGGAGCGGGCGGCTCGGACGGCATCACCCCGTCGTACAATCGCCATGGCTCATTGGGCCAGCCCGGCCGCGTTAGCTCAGTTGGTAGAGCGTCGCTCTTGTAAAGCGGATGTCGAGAGTTCGAGTCTCTCACGCGGCTCCATTCGGCGGCGCCGTTCTTGTCGGTACTGGTGGATAGCGTCTGTCTCATGACAGTGACCTGTCTCGGGTGCGGCGTCGATTTGAAGGCCGTCGGCTAAGGGTGTTCTGCAGCAATGCATGTCAACAGTCACTCCGCCGACGCTTGCTCTTGGAGGCCTGGCTCGACACCGGAGTCTGTGGTCGCACGTCATACCTCGGCAACTATGTCCGGGACTACTTGAGTGAGCAGCAGGGCGGCTGCTGTGCGATCTGCCGCATCGAGGGCACGTGGAACGGTGTGACTTTGACGCTGATCATCGACCACATTGATGGAGATGCAAACAACAATCGTCGTGAGAATCTGCGCCTCGTTTGTCCCAACTGTGACAGCCAGCTGCCGACGTACAAGGCGAGGAATCGCGGCAGGGGGCACTACTACCGGCGACAGCGGTACGCCGATGGCCGGTCCTATTGAGGCTTCGGCCTTCTAAGTCGGGGCGTAGCGGGCTGCCGCCAGCGGGCTCAATTCTGCGGATCGGTCGGGTCCTGGTCGATCACCCGTTGGGAGCGCACCGTTCGGGTCGACGAGCGGCGGCTGGATCGGCGGGGCAGCAACGGAATCCGCTCGGCGATGTTGCTCAGCGGATTGACCACCATGGTCAGCGCGATCACCGCCTCCTGCAGGGTCTCGATCGCCGGCTCCAGAGCCTCCATCCCGGGGGCCAGTCGGCTCAGGGTGTCGGCGACACCGGCGAGCTGCTCCAGGGGTCCGTTACGGGCGGTCAGCTTGTCGATCAGTCCGCCCTCGGACAGCAGCCGGTCGGCCAGGCCGTCTTCGGCCAGCAGTCGTTCGATCAGCCCGTCTTCGTCGGTCAGTTGATCCACCAGGCCGCCGGGCTGCAAGGCCCGCTGCAGCCCGCCACCCTCGGCGGTGAGCCGGTCGATGACTCCGCCTGGCCCGGTCAACTGGTCCACCAGGCCGCCCGGTGCCAGCAGGCGGTCGGCCGGCCCACCCGGCGCCAGCGCACGCCCCAGGGGCGCGTCGTCGTCCATCAACTTGGCCAGCCGGTTGGCCCGGGCAATGGTGTCGTCCAGGCCCAGCATGTGCGCCATCGAGCTGTTCGGGCCCTGTTTTCCGGCGTCTCCGAGGGCCTGGCGAGCCAGTCCGAGCGCCGTCGTGGCCACGCCCAGACTGGCGTCGGCGATCGACAGGCCGATGCGCGCCGGGGCGGTGGACACGGCAATCAGCTGCTTGACCAGGCTCACCAGGCCAGTCTAGGGGGCATTCGGAGCGGGCATCGGCTAGTTTGATTGACAGTAAACATGCAGCCGATATCCAGGTGGTTTTCACCGGACCGCGAGGGAATTGACGCTATGGGAGCAACAGCCGCGCATGACGCTGCACCGGAGGCCCGCGTTCTGGTCGTCGATGACGAAACGAACATCGTGGAACTGCTGTCGGTCAGCCTCAAATTCCAGGGTTTCGAGGTCTACACCGCCTCCAGCGGACCGGCGGCGCTGGACCGCGCGCGCGAGGTCCGGCCGGACGCGGTGATCCTTGACGTGATGATGCCGGGCATGGACGGATTCGGGGTGCTGCGCCGGCTACGTGCCGACGGCATCGACGCCCCCGCGCTGTTCTTGACCGCCCGCGACTCGCTGCAGGACAAGATCACCGGGCTGACCCTCGGCGGCGACGACTACGTGACCAAGCCGTTCAGCCTGGAAGAGGTGGTGGCGCGGCTACGGGTCATCCTGCGCCGGGCGGGCAAGGGCGCCCAGGAACCGCGCAACTCGCGGCTGGCGTTCGCCGACATCGAACTCGACGAGGACACCCACGAAGTGTGGAAGTCCGGCCAACCGGTGTCGTTGTCGCCCACCGAGTTCACGCTGCTGCGGTACTTCGTGATCAACGCCGGCACGGTACTGAGCAAGCCGAAGATCCTCGACCACGTCTGGCGCTATGACTTCGGCGGCGACGTCAACGTGGTGGAGTCCTATGTCTCCTACCTACGGCGCAAGATCGACACCGGCGAGAAGCGCCTGCTGCACACGCTGCGCGGAGTCGGTTATGTGCTGCGCGAGCCGCGATGAACGCGAGCCGCGACCAACGACGGTGGCCCGTGAAGGCCGGAAACGGGTTGTAGGTCGAAATATATGGGGACGGTCAAACCCCTTCGGGACATCTTGCCGCTGAAAGTCAGCCTGGTCGCTGCCACCCTCGCCATGGTGGCCATCGGGTTGCTGGCACAGGGGTATGCCGTGACCACGATTCTGCGGCACCGTCTGATCGGCAGGATCGACGCCACGCTCATCGATGCCGCCCACGGCTGGGCACTGGAACAACGGGGGCGGGTGCCGTCGCGAGAGGGGGAGGACCCCAATCCCGGTCGGCCGCCGACGAGCTTCTACGTCCGCGACGTCGACCCCGATGGCAGCATCTGGACCGTCGTCAACGACCAGAACGCCGAGCCGCTGCTGCCGCCGGACAACGACGTGGGATCGGTGCCGATCACGATTGGCTCCGTCGACGGGTCGGGCGTGCAGTGGCGGGCGCTGTCGGTGCACGGCGAGAACGGCCGACTGATCACCGTGGCCAGGGATCTATCCGATCCCCGGGCCACCCTGCGCTATCTGGCCTGGTGGCGGGTGACGATCGGCGTCGGGGTGCTGCTGGTGCTGGGCGCCGCAGGTTATGTGGTGGTCAACCGCAGCCTGCGTCCGTTGGCCGAAGTCGAACGGACCGCGGCGGCGATTGCTGCCGGCCAGTTGGACAGTCGTGTGCCCGAACGCGATTCACGTACTGAAGTCGGACGGCTCACGTTGGCGCTCAACGGCATGCTGGCGCAGATCCAGGAGGCAGTGGCCTCCTCGGCGGAATCGGCGGAGAGCGCGCGCATCTCCGAGGAACGCATGCGGCGGTTCATCACCGATGCCAGCCACGAACTGCGCACCCCCCTGACCACGATTCGTGGCTTCGCCGAGCTGTACCGGCAGGGGGCGGCCCGCGATGTGGAGTTGCTGATGTCGCGTATCGAAAGTGAAGCGCGCCGGATGGGCCTGCTCGTCGAGGACCTGCTGCTGCTGGCCAGAACCGACGCGCAGCGTCCCCTGGAGCGGCACTGGGTCGACCTGTTGGTGTTGGCCACCGACGCTGTGCACGACGCACGGGCCATCGCGCCGAATCGGGCCGTGGAGCTCGAGGTGTTCGACGGTCCGGGAACTCCGGAGGTGCTTGGCGACGAAGCGCGGCTGCGGCAGGTGCTGAGCAATCTGGTCTCCAACGCGCTGCAGCACACCCCGGACGGGACTGCGATCACCGTGCGGGTCGGCACCGAGGGCGACGACGCGATCCTCGAGGTCATCGACCAGGGCGCCGGTATGAGCGAGCAGGACGTGGAGCGGGTCTTCGAGCGGTTCTTCCGGACCGATTCGTCGCGGGCACGGGCCAGTGGCGGCACCGGATTGGGGCTGTCGATCGTCGACTCCCTGACCCGCGCGCATCACGGCACGGTGACCGTCAGCTCGCCGCCGGGCCAAGGCTGCACGTTCCGGGTCTCGCTACCGCGACTTTCCGACACCTCGGCCCGGGCGGCCGAGTTGCCCGCTGAGATCGTCTGAGTCTCAGCCCAGTTCGGCCAGTGCGGCCTTGATCTTGGCCTGCGCCTCGTCGAGTGATTCCGCCGACGGATTGCGATCTACGCCGGCGAAACCGAAGTCGGACAGGCTGCGGGTCGGGAAGACATGGACGTGCAGGTGGGGAACCTCTAGGCCGGCGATGATCATGCCGGCCCGCTCGGTGTCGAACGCTCGGCACACCGCTTTGCCGATCTTCTGTGCCACCGCCATCACCTGGGCGAAGGCGGCGCCATCGATGTCTTGCCACTGGTCGATCTCGGCGCGGGGCACCACCAGCGTGTGGCCCTGGGTCATCGGCTCGATGGTCAAGAAGGCGACGACGTCGTCGTCCTCGTGGACGAATCGACCCGGCAGCTCCCGGTTGATGATTTTGGTGAACACGGTGGTCATGGGATCAGCATATGCGCCGAGTGCCAGATTAAACGGCCGCTGCTGCGTATTATCGAGGACGAGCTGATACCCATCGTGCGGGCTTGCCACGCCGGAGGCGGAGGAGATGAGATGTCATCTGTCGCAACATTTCTCAGCAGTCCTAAGGCAGTGGGGAATTGGAATCTGGATCCCGGGCAATCAAGCATCCGATTCGAGAACGGAACCATGTGGGGCGCGCTGAAGGTCCGCGGCGCGTTTACCGAATTCAGCGGCAGCGGCGAGATCAAGAACGACAAAACGGTGTCCGGCAGGGTCGATATCAAGGCCGCCTCGATCAACACCGGCCTGGGCACCCGTGACCACGACCTGCGCCGATCGAACTTCTTCAACACCGACCATTACCCCGACATCACCGTCGTGGTCACCGGTGGGGAGCCGGCCGGAGGCGATGTCGCTCGGCTGGAGGCCGAACTGACCGTCAAGGGCATCACCGGGCCGTTGCCACTGAAAGTCGAGGTGACCCCGATCGAAGACGGCGGAGTGCGGCTGACCACCGAGGCGACCGTCACCCGCAAGCAGTTCGCGGTGGAAGGGAACTTCCTGGGCATGGTCGGCAACCGGACCAGGCTCAGGGCCAGTCTGGTCTTTCGGCCCGCCTAGTACTCCGTTGACTCTGCGCTGAGGGCGGGTGCTTCTCGCACTTCTTCGCCCTCAGCGCAGAGTCAACTGATGATTTATCGGTCGGCGTCGGTGTAGCGGATGATGCCGCGAATGTTCTTGCCGTCCAGCATGTCCTGGTAGCCCTCGTTGATCTGCTCCAGCTTGTACTGGCGGGTCACCATGTCGTCCAGGTTCAGCTTGCCGACCTTGTACATCGACAGCAGTTGCGGGATGTCGTACTGCGGGTTTCCGCCGCCGAAGATGGTGCCCTGCAGGTTCTTCTGCAACAACGTCAGCATCGCCAGGTTGAGCGTGACCTGGTTGTCCAGCATGGACCCCATCGCGGTGAGCACGCAGGTGCCGCCCTTGGCGGTCAAGATCATGTAGTTGTCGACGTCGGCGCCGTGTACCTCGCCGACGGTGACGATCACCTTGCGGGCCATCAGGCCGGCGGTGACCTCCATCATGCCGCCCATCGCGGCGAAGATGTCGGGGTAGACGTGGGTGGCACCGAACTTCAGCGCCTGGTCGCGCTTCCAGTCCACCGGGTCGATGACGAAGATGTTGCGGGCACCGGCGTTGACCGCGCCCTGCAGTGCCGACATGCCCACCCCGCCGACGCCGACGATCGCGACGTCTTCACCCGGGCGGATGTCCGCGCTGCGGACGGCCGAGCCGTAGCCGGTGGTGACACCGCAGCCCACCAGGCAGGCCACCTCGAACGGAATCGACGGGTCGATCTTCACCACCGAAGACTTGTGCACCACCATCCACGGCGAGAAAGTGCCTAACAGCGTCATCGGGTAGACGCCTTCGCCGCGAGCGGTGACGCGGAAGGTGCCGTCACTGACCGCCACGCCGCTGAGCAGTCCGGCGCCCAGATCGCACAGGTTGCGCAGTCCGGACTGACAGGTCGGACACGTGCCACAGGACGGGATGAAGGACAGCACCACGTGGTCGCCGGGGGCGATGTCTTCCACCCCGGGGCCGACCTCGGTGACGATGCCGGCGCCCTCGTGTCCACCGAGGACCGGGAAGCCGGCCATGGGGATGCTGCCAGTCATCAGGTGGTGGTCGGAGTGGCACATACCGGCCGCCTCCATCTGAATCTTGACCTCGTCTTTCTGGGGGTCACCGATCTCGATCTCCTCGACCGACCACGGCTTGTTGAACTCCCAGAGCAACGCACCCTTTGTCTTCACCGCGAACCTGCTTTCCTTTTGAATTTCCGGACGTCCGGCAGTCCCCTGCTCGGAGCCTATAACCGACTACGGGGCGGCGGGAAGGTTCGTTCGAACCCCTTCGAACCCCTGGGCCCGCACCGCCGAGTCGCGCCGCCGACGGCCTAGCCGTGGTAGGCGACCTGCAGATCCTTGACCCCGTTGATCCAGCCGGAACGCAGTCGCTGCGGCTCGGCCAGCTTCGCGATATCCGGGAGCTGGTTGGCGATTTCGTCGAAGATCAGCCGGATCTCCATCCGGGCCAAGTTGGCACCGATGCAGTAGTGGGTGCCCTGCCCGCCGAACGCCAGGTGCGGGTTGGGATCGCGCAGGATGTCGAAACTGAACGGCCGGTCGAAGACCTCTTCGTCGTAGTTTGCCGAGCTGTAGAACAGTCCGACCCGCTGCCCTTTGCCGATGGCCACCCCGCCGAGTTCGGTGTCGATTTTCGCGGTGCGCTGGAAACAGTGCACCGGGGTCGCCCAGCGCACGATCTCGTCGACGGCGGTCTCGGGCCGCTGCCGCTTGTAGAGCTCCCACTGATCGGGGTTCTCGGCGAAGGCGTTGATGCCGTGCGTCATGGCGTTGCGGGTGGTCTCGTTGCCCGCCACCGCCAGCAGGATGACGAAGAACGCGAACTCGGTCTCGCCGAGGGATTCGCCGTCGATGTCGGCCTGGACCAATCGGGTGACGATGTCATCGGCCGGACAGCGCCGCCGCTCCTCGGCCATGGTGTAGGCGTAGCCCATCAACTCGGCGTTGGCCATCGCCGGATCGGAATCGAAATCCGGGTCATCGGTGTTCATGATCGAGTTGGTCCAGTGAAACAGCTTCTCCCGATCGGCCTCGGGAACCCCGAGCAGATCGGCGATCGCCAACAGCGGCAGTCGCATCGCGATGTCGTCGACGAAATTGCCGCTGTCCTTCTCGGCCGCCGCGGCGACGATCTCGCGGGCCGACTGGGCCAGCTTCTCCTCCAGCGCACCCACGGAGCGGGGCGTGAACAGCCGTGACACCAGCTTGCGCAGCCGGGTGTGCTCGGGCGGGTCGTGGTTGATCAACAACGCCTTGGTCAGATCCAACTGGTCGGCGGTGATGCCGTCGGGCAGGCGCATGACCGCGCCCTTGGCATTGGTCGACCACACGTCGTTGTCGCGCGAGATCTCTTTGATGTGTTGGTGTTTGCTGATGACCCAGTAGCCGCCGTCATCGAAGATGTTGCTGTGTGCGGCCTGTTCGTTCCACCAGATCGGCGCTGTCTTGCGCAGTTCGGCGAACTCGGTGATCGGCATGCCGTGGAGCAGGACGTCCGGATCGGTGAAGTCGAAACCAGAACCGAACGGACAAGCTGATTGCGTTGATGTCAAGACGAACACCTTTGGTTTGTCACTGGAGCGCTAACCTCGCCCGGGCATACACATGATGGCTAGGTGTATGACCGAGTGTCAACCATTTTTGTGCGGAACATCGGTGACCAGACCGCCGTCCATGACGAACTCCGAACCCGTGGCGTAGGAGGACTCGTCGCTGGCCAAGAACAGCACGAAGGTGGCGACTTCGTCGGACGTACCGGGCCGGCCCAGCGGGATCGTCACCATGTCCTCGGGCAGATGCTCGGTCATCGGCGTGCGGATGAAACCGGGGTGCAGCGAGTTGACCCGGATGTTGTGGCGGGCCAGCTCGAGAGCGGCGGATTTGGTCAGTCCACGCACCGCCCATTTCGAGGCCACGTACGGGTGCACCATCGGCGCACCGCGCAGGCCCTCGATCGAGGACACATTGATGATGGACCCGCCGCCGGCGGCGATCATCGAATCGATGGACGCGCGCATGCCCAGGAATGTGCCATTGAGGTTCACGTCAATGACGTTGTGCCACTGGTCCAGATCGAATTTGCGCAGTGGCCCCAGCGCGACGGTCCCGGCGTTGTTGACCAACACGTTCAGCTTCCCGAACGTCTCGACCGCGACGCTCACCGCGGCAGCCCACTGCTCGGGGTCCCGGACGTCGAGATGCACATAGCGCGCGGCGTCACCCAGCTCAGCCGCGAGCGCTGCGCCCTCTTCGTCCAGCACGTCGCCGATCACCACTTTGGCGCCCTCGCCGACCAGCATCCGGGCATCGGCCGCACCCATACCGCGTGCACCCCCGCTGATCAGAGCTACCTTGCCCTCTACACGTCCCATGCGCATTCCGCCTTTCAGTCCTCGGTGGTGGTGGTTGTCTTCGGTGTCTCAGTCGGTGGTTGTCGCGATGACGGCGGGTGCGCCGACCAATGGCAGGTCGAGGGTGGTGACGATTCCGGGCGGTGCCGCGACGACGGCGGGAATCGCGTTGACCACCCGGCCAACACCGACGGCGATCGCGGCGTAGTTGTGATCGCCATGCCGGCTGGTCGGGCAGATGTCGACGGCGTAGGACGGTTCGCCGGTGATCTCGACCCGATAGGAGCCGCCCGGCTGTGCCGGCTGCGCCCAGTCCGGGCGCAGGTCGCTGCGCAGCCGGGTGACGTGCTCGACCACGATCAGCGGCTTGCCGTCCACGATGCCGTTGATCTCGAACTTGAGTGCGGCGACACCGCCTTGGGGAATGTGCCCGGCCGCGATATCGAACGCCTCCGGAGCGGGTTCGCGCTCCGACGAGTCGGTGATGGCATCCAGGGTCACGCCCAATCCGGCGGCCAGCTCGCGGATCGTGGCGCCCCACGCGATGCTCAAAATGCCGGGCTGCAGCAGCATCGGCACGTTGTCGAGCGAATTGCCGAAGCCCATCACATCGAACATGACCTCGGCGCCGTCGTAGGTCGCGTAGTCGGCGATCTCAAGGCAACGGATCTGCTCAATGTTCTGGCATGTGCTGGCGAAGGCCAGCGGCACCATATCGGTGATGAATCCGGGATCGACACCGTTGACGTAGACGCTCGAATTGCCCTGCCGGGCTGCGTCTTCGATAGGCGCGATGAACTTGTCCGGGATGACGCCCCAGGGATACTGCAGCACCCCCGGGGCGGTCCCGATGACATTGATACCGGCGGCCAGCAACCGGCAGACGTCCTTGAGCGCGTCGGGCAGCCGGGTATCGCCCATCGCGCAGTAGACCGCGGCCTCGGGCTTGGCGCCGATGATCGCCTCGAAGTCGTCGGTGGCGGCGATGCCGGTGTGGACGTCGAGACCGGCTAGCTCGCCGGCATCTTGGCCCACCTTGGCTGCTGTCGAGACCCACACCCCGGTGAGCTCGTAGGCGGGATTGGTGATCAGCCCGCGCAGGGCGATGCGCCCGGCGTTGCCGGTGCCGATCAGGGCGACACGTATGGCCACGAGTTCTCCTGGAGTGGGTTGTGTTCTACCAGAGTGGAACCGGAGAAGTTCCCAGCGGGAAGTAGCCGGGGAGCTTCTCGCCGGCCAGGCTGCGCTCGATACGCTTCTGCATTCCGGCCGAGAGCTTGCCTGCGGTCATCAGATCCAAGTAGAGCTTCTGGACGTGACCGAAGTCGAAGAAGTCACGCTGCCACTCGATCTTCGCGTCGGCGTTGAGTCGAAACCAGCTGCCGCCGATGCCGTAGATCTCCGACTCGGCGCCGTCGGCGTCTGTCGCGACCTGCTTCCAGAATCCGACGATCTCGCCCTGCTTGTCGTCGATGATCACCCTTTGATACGGGTACTGCCAGTTGTCCAGCCCCTCCATCTCCAGACCCAGCGCGATGTCGCGGATCTCGTCGATCCCGACGCACATGACGTCCTCTTTGGGGCCGATGTTCCATCCGTAGGTCGCGTCATCGGCGTAGAAGTCAGCCAGCGGCCGCCAGTCACCGGCCGCTTCGGCATCGCGATTGACCTGCAGCCAACGCTCGACCCATTCTTCGAGTTGTTCGCGGGGAAATGACGTCATAGTTCAATCCTGTTTCTCTTCAATGGACAACGCTCGGGTGGGGCAGGACCGCACGGCTGCCTGGATCTGGCGGCGGTCTTCGTCTGGTGGTTCGGAGTCGAGGATCTCGACCTTGCCGTGCTTGGGCACCTGGAAGTAGCCGGGCGCCTCCAGCTCGCACATGGCGTGGCCCTGGCACAAGTCCAGGTCCACCTTCACTGTGTAGCTACCCATTTCAGCGCTCCCTCGGCCTCTACTTGTTGCGCCGGCGGTAGCGCACCTTGGCGGGGCGAGCCAGTTGCACCACCATCTTGGAATGGTCGTTGCGGTAGGTCTCCGGCGGCTGCGACATCTCGAACTCGTACTCGCGCAGCAGAACCGAGAAGATCGCCTTGATCTGCATGGTGGCGAACGCCGCCCCCACGCAGCGGTGCCGACCAGCCCCGAACGGGATCCACGTCCAGCGGTGGATGACGTCTTCCTCGCGCGGTTCGTTGTAGCGCTCCGGCACGAAGTCATTGGGCTCGGGGAAGTTCTCCGGTATCCGGTTGGAGACCGCCGGCGAAGCCGCCACCATGTCGCCTTCGTGGATCGGGTAGCCACAGACCTCGAATTCACCCTTGGCCACCCGCATCAGAATGATCAGCGGCGGATGCATGCGCAGGGTCTCTTTGAGCACGTTCTCCAGGTTCGGGATCTGGCGCAGCGCATGGAAACTCACCTCGCCCCCGTCGGCGTAGAGCTCGTCGAGTTCGGAGATCACCGCGGCATGGGCCTCGGGGTGGCGCAGCATCTCGATCAGCGTCCACGCGCTGGTTCCCGAGCTGGTGTGATGCCCGGCGAACATCATCGAGATGATGATCCCAGTGATTTCGTCGGCGGAAAACCGCGGGTTGCCGTTCTCGTCCGGGATCGACACCATGACGTCGATCATGTCCCGGCGCTTCTTGTCGGACTCCGGGTTGGCGAGCCGGCCGTTCATGATGCCCTGAACCAGTTCGACCAGCTTGACGCGGGCCTCGTCACGGCGACGGAAGCTCTCGATCGGCAGGTACGGGTCGACGTAGCACAGCGGGTCGGTGCCGTTCTCCAGTTCGTAGTAGAGCTGGGCGAACCGGTTGTCGAGTTCTTCACGGAACTTTCGCCCGATCAGGCACGCCGTCGAGGTGTAGATGGTCAGCTCGGCGAAGAACTCCAGCAGGTCGATCTCGCCTTCGTCGCCCCAGTCGGCGATCATCTGGCGCACTTCATGCTCGATGGTGCTGGCGTGGCGCTTCATGTGCTCGCCGCGAAGTGCGGTGTTGTGCAACATCTCCGCGCGCCGCTCCGGCGGGGCGTCGAACACCACGCCGTTGCCGAAGATAGGGGTCATGAACGGGTAGGCCGCGGCCTGGTCGAGCTCGTCGTCGGTGGAGCGGAAGAAGAACTCGTTGGCTTCGGCGCCGGTCAGCAGCACGACCTTGCGGCCGGCCAGGTCGAACCAGCCGACGTCGCCGCATTCGTCGCGCACGCGCTGCATCAACGCGATCGGATCGGTGCGGAATTCTTCGAGGTGGCCGTGCTCGGCCTCGCCCCCGGAGACCCGGGGAACCTCAGTGGTGACGGTCATGACGGCATTCCTTCCTCACCCAGTTGCAGGTTCTGGCGATCGGAGGCGGTGTCGCGCAGCGGGGCCTCGGGCTGCACCTCCATGTCGACGATGTGTGCGCCGCGCGGGGTTTCGGCAACAAACGCGATGGCGCGAGCTAGATCTTGCGGCCGAAGGAAGTAGCTGTGCCGAGCCTGACCCCACTTGGCCCAGTCCTCCAGCATCGGCCCCACCTGCTCGGCGGACAGCTTCCAGCCCATCTCGGTCAGGGTCGGGCCGGGGTGGACGATGGAAGCGCGTACCCCGGTGCCCTCCAACTCCATCCGCAGGTTGTGCACCATCGCGACCAGCGCGGCTTTGGCTGCACCGTAGGCGCCCATGTGTGGACGCTGCTGCAACGCAACATCGGATCCGACGAAGATCACGTCGCCGCGCTGGCGGGCGACCATGTCCGGAAGGACGGCGGTGGCCAGCCGATTGGCGCCGATCAGGTGTACTTGAATCTGGTCGTTGAACGCCTCGGTGGACAGCTCGTGGATGCGGCCGGGATTCATGTCGCCTGCACCGGAGACCAGTAGCTCGATCTCTCCCAGTGCGTCGATGCTTTGCGCCACAAACGATTTGACGGAATCAGCGTCGGTCACATCGAGTGGGAACGCCACCGCCTCGCCGCCATTGTCGCGGATCTTGGCGACCAGATCGGCGAGCCGATCCGCACGCCTGGCGCCCAAGGCTACCGGGAATCCGCGGCCCGCCAACTCTTCTGCGGTGGCGGCGCCGATACCCGAGGATGCGCCCGTGACGATGGCGGGCCGCCGGTCCGGGGATGGGTCGAAACGTGGCATTTATGCCTCCTTGACGGTGATCGGGAGGTCGGCGAAGCCGCGCACGTTGGATGAATGCACCCGCACGGCCTTGGCCTCATCGACCTGGTAGTCGCTGATCCGGCTGAAAAGTTCGTCGAGCGCCACCCGGGCCTCCATCCGGGCCAGGTGTGCGCCGAGGCAGAAGTGGGCGCCGCTGCCGAAACTGAGCAGCTTGGAGCCGATGTCGCGGCCGATCCGGAAGGCGTCGGGGTCGTCGAAGACCCGCTCGTCACGATTTCCGGAACCGGGCAGCAACAGCACCACCGAGTCGGCCGGAATGGTGGTGCCGTGCAGCGTGTAGTCCTCGGCGACCGTGCGCGCCAAGATCTGGCTGGGCGTGTCGTAGCGCAGTGTCTCCTCGACCCACAGCGGAATCAGCGAGCGGTCGGCGTAGAGCGGCGCCAGCTGGTCACGGTTGCGGTGGCCCCAGTAGATGGAACTGCCCAGCAGCTTGGTGGTGGTCTCATTGCCGGCGATCACCATCAGGAACAAGAAGGCCAGGATCTCCTGGTCGCCGAGCCGGTCGCCGTCGACCTCGGTCTCCAGTAGCGCTGAGGTGAGGTTGTCGGCCGGATTCTTCTTGAAATCGGCGATCATCTCGTTGTAGTAGGTCATCAAATCCATCGATGCCTGGATCGCTGACTGCGGGACGTCGGTCACCCCGTCTTCGCGGTGCAGCACCCCGTCGGCGAGTTCCCGGATCCGGGCCCGATCGGCCTCCGGGACGCCCATCAGCTCGGAGATGACGTCCATCGGCAGCTTGCCGGCGAAATCGTTGATGAAGTCGAACGAGCAGGTGCCGTCGGAGCCGGGCTGGATCGCGTTGTCCAGATGCTGACGCGCCAGCCGAATAACCTGCGGTTCGAGCTCGCGGATCCGGCGCGGGGTGAAGCCCCTGGACACCAGGGTGCGCAGTCGAAGGTGCTGCGGATCGTCCATCGCCAGAAACGACATCACCAGCTGGGCATGGGGGCCGCGGGAGACCGGGTCCAGGGAAACCCCGTCCCGATTGGAGAGCGCTTCGCTGTTGCGGAACCCGTGCAGCACATCCTGATGGCGCGAGATCGCCCAGAAGTCGAGCTCTTCGTTGCGATACACCGGGGCCTCGTCGCGCAGGCGCCGGTAATACGGGAACGGGTCCTCGTGAAAGTCGTAGTCGTACGGGTTGAGGACGGGTGGTGCCGTCTGCAAGCTCATCGCGGTGCTCCTGATTCGAGGATCAGGCTGACGACGTAGGCCAGCCGATCGGTGATCTGGTGGTAGGTGAAGGCGCCGCTGCCGGCGTTGACCAGAGCGCCGAAGAAGGTCATCTCCAGGGCGGAGACCTTCTGGGCATCCGCGTCCGGACCGAACGCCGAGGTGATGCGGCGGTGGATCTCCGCGCCGATCCGATCGCGCACTGTGCGGACCGCCGGGTCGCTGTTGCCGCTGAGCAGCGCTGCGGTGCAGGCCGCCGCGACTTCGGGTTCGTCGGCGACCACCAGTGCCAGGTGCCGCAGCGCCTGGTTGACCCGACTCGGCATCGGCTCGTTGACGTCGGTGAAGTACGGGACCTGACGAACCAGGTCCAGATACACCTCGGCGATCAGATGGTTCTTGGAGGAGAAATAGGTGTAGGCGGTGGCCGGGGCGACCTTGGCGCGGGCCGCGACCGCGCGGACGGTCAGGTCTGCATAGGACTTCTCCCGCAGCATCTCGACGCCGGCGCCCAGCACCTTGCGGAAGGTCTCCTCCTGGCGCCGATTGCGGGTTGCGGGCGTGGCACCCGCAGTTGCGGGGTCAGCCAAGGCAGCGTTCGTCGATGTGACTGCCGCCACCGATTCGCTGGACACGTGTCCAACGTAGCTGAAGGTGGATTTGTTAGGCAAGTCCCCTGGGAAACAACGGTTTCAGGCTAAGAGGGTTGCGGGCGCGCCAACTCTGAGGCTAGGGTTCGAGCCGGTGATAACGGACATGTGTCCATTTTCGCAGTGTTTCTTCACGGGGGACTGCGACCAAGCTGCGGGAGTGAGAAGATGGCGCTACTGGCTGACGGCGTGAGCCGGCTGCTTATCGACGGCAAGCTGACCTCGGGCGGAGCCGGCGGCTTCGCCACCGTCAACCCGGCCACCGAAGAGGTGCTCGGTGAGGCGGCCAATGCCGACGCCGCCGACATGGATCGCGCCATCGGTGCGGCGCGCCGGGCGTTCGACGAGACCGACTGGTCGACCAACACCGCACTGCGGGTGCGCTGCATACGTCAGTTGCGTGAGGCGATGCTCGAGCATGTCGAGGAGCTTCGCGATCTGACCATCGCCGACGTGGGCGCGCCCCGGATGCTGACCGCCGGCGCGCAGCTGGAGGGGCCGATCAACGACCTCAGTTTCGCCGCGGACACCGCCGAAAACTACGAGTGGAAACAGGATCTCGGTCAGGCCGCGCCGATGGGCATCCCCACTCGCCGCTCGGTGGTGCGGGAGGCGGTGGGCGTCGTCGGCGCCATCACCCCGTGGAACTTCCCGCACCAGATCAACCTGGCCAAGCTGGGCCCGGCACTGGCCGCCGGCAACACCGTCGTGCTCAAACCCGCACCCGACACGCCGTGGGTCGCTGCGGTGCTCGGAGAGCTGATCGCGGAGAAGACCGACATCCCACCGGGCGTGGTCAACATCGTCACCTCGACCGACCACGCGCTGGGCGCCACACTCGCCAAAGACCCACGGGTGGACCTGGTTTCGTTCACCGGATCGACCGCCACCGGCCGCAGCGTGATGGCCGATGCCGCTGCCACCATCAAGAAGGTGTTCCTGGAGCTGGGTGGCAAGTCCGCCTTCCTGGTACTCGACGACGCCGACCTGGCCGCGGCGTGCTCGGTGGCAGGATTCTCGGTCTGCCTGCACGCCGGGCAGGGCTGCGCGATCACCACGCGTCTGGTGGTGCCCCGGGCCCGCTACGACGAGGCGGTCGCCATCGCGGCCGGCACGATGGGCTCGATCAAGGCCGGTGACCCGTCGAAGCCCGGCACCATCTGCGGCCCAGTGATCTCCGCGCGCCAGCGTGACCGGGTGCAGAGCTACCTGGATCTGGCGATCGCCGAGGGCGGCAGTTTCGCCTGCGGTGGCGGTCGCCCAGCGGATCAGCCCGCCGGTTTCTTCATCGAACCCACCGTGATCGCCGGGCTGACCAACGAGGCGCGGGTCGCCCGCGAGGAGATCTTCGGCCCCGTGCTCACCGTGATTCCGCACGATGGCGACGACGACGCGGTGCGCATCGCCAACGACTCGCCCTACGGGTTGTCCGCCACCGTCTACGGTGCCGACGCCGAGCGGGCGGCGGGGGTAGCGGCCCGACTGCGGGCCGGCACCGTCAACGTCAACGGCGGGGTCTGGTACTCCGCGGATATGCCGTTCGGTGGCTACAAGCAGTCCGGCAATGGCCGCGAGATGGGCGTCGCCGGGTTCGAGGAGTACCTGGAAATCAAAGCCATTGCGACAGCAGCGAACTAACGACTAGTACCGGATCAAGGAGAACAAGCAGATGGGCCAATTCGACGACAAGGTGGCTATCGTCACCGGCTCCGGTGGCGGTATCGGGCAGGCCTACGCCCAGGCCCTCGCCGCCGACGGCGCCGCGGTGGTGGTCGCTGACATCAACATCGACGGCGCGAAGACCGTGGCCGACCAGATCGTTGCCGACGGCGGCAAGGCGATCGCGGTACGCGTCGACGTCTCCGACCTGGAATCGGCGCAGGCCATGGCGGATGCGGCCGTGGCTGAGTTCGGCGGAATCGACTACCTGGTCAACAACGCCGCGATCTTCGGCGGGATGAAGCTCGACGGCCTGCTGACCGTGCCGTGGGACTACTACGAGAACTTCATGCGGGTGAATCTGGACGGCGCACTGATCTGCACGCGGGCCGTCTACGAGCACATGGCCAAGCGGGGCGGCGGCGCGATCGTCAACCAGTCCTCCACCGCGGCATGGGTGTACTCGAACTTCTACGGTTTGGCCAAGGTCGGCGTCAACGGCCTGACCCAGCAGCTCTCCCGTGAACTGGGCTGGCGCAACATCCGGATCAACGCGATCGCACCCGGCCCGATCGACACCGAGGCCAACCGGGTCACCACCCCACAGGCCATCGTCAAGCAGATGGTGCAGCAGCTGCCGCTGGCCCGGATGGGCACGCCGGAGGATCTCGTCCCGATGTGCCTGTTCCTGCTGTCGGACCAAGCGTCGTGGATCACCGGCCAGATCTTCAACGTCGACGGCGGACAGATCATCCGCTCATGAGCAGCCCGGAACAGCAGCCCCGTCTTGGCTACATCGGCCTCGGCAATATGGGTGCGCCGATGGCCAAGCGTCTGGTCGACTGGCCCGGCGGCGTAACGATTTTCGACCTGCGGACCGAAGCGATGACGCCACTGGCCGAGGCCGGGGCCAGCGTTGCGGGCAGCGTCGCCGAGGTCGGGGCGAACGCCGACATCATCAGCATCACGGTGCTCGACGACGCCCAGGTCCGACAGGTGGTCGCCGAGCTGGTGCCCGCGGCGAAGCCGGGCACCGTCATCGCGATCCACTCGACGATCGCCGACACCACGGCCGCCGAGCTGGCCGAGGAACTCAAGCCGCAGGGCATTCACGTCATCGACGCACCGGTCAGCGGTGGTGCCGGGGCGGCCGAGAAGGGCCAACTGGCCACCATGGTCGGTGCCGATCGCGCGGTCTACGAGCAGATCAAGCCGGCATTCAAGCAGTGGGCATCGTTGGTGATCCACGCCGGGGAGCCCGGCGCTGGAACCCGAATGAAGCTGGCGCGCAACATGTTGACGTTCACTGCCTACGCGGCGGCCGGCGAAGCCATGAAATTGGCCGAGGCGGCCGGACTCGATCTGCAGGCGCTGGGCCGGGTGGTGCGCCACACCGATGCGCTCACCGGCGGCCCCGGCGCGATCATGCTGCTGGACTCGACCGCACCGCTGCCGGCGGACCACTTCCTGTACAACGCCTTCACCCACACCCGGGGACTCGGCGAGAAAGACCTCAGTCTCGCACTGGGATTGGGACAGGCCACCGGGGTCGACCTTCCGCTCGCCCAGGTGGCGCTCGCCGAACTCGCCGCCGGTCTGGGCGTGCCGCACAGCGAGGACTCCGCTTTTCAAGAACCGGGAGAGATCTGATGGACGAACTGCGCCGTACCGGGCTGGCCAAGATGAACGAGGTCTACGCCTGGGACATGCCCGATATGCCGGGTGAGTACTTCGCGCTCACCGCCGACCACCTGTTCGGCCGGATCTGGAGCCGCCCGGGGCTTTCCATGCGCGACAAGCGCCTGATGACGCTGACGGTGGTCACCGCGGTGGGGGAGAAGGACCTGGCCGAGATCCAGGTCAACGCCGCCCTGCACAACGGCGAGCTGACCGAGGACGAACTGCGCGAGATGGCCATCTTCATCACCCACTACGTCGGCTTCCCGCGCGGATCCGGGCTGAACGCCGTGGTGGAGAAGGTGATTGCCAAGCGCAACAAGGCCGCTGCCGCGGGCAAGGGCGAGGACAAGAAAGCCAACGTCGCAGCCGTGCTGGATAAGCAGAAGGGCGAGTGACGCAGAACCTGCTCGTCGCGCGGGGCGCCGTTGTGGTCGGCGGCAGCCGCGGCATCGGCCGAGCGGTGGCGCAGCTGCTGGCGGGCTGCGGTGCCGGAGTGGTGGTGAACGGCCGGGACCCGGGGGCGGTGCAGGACACCACCGAAGCGATCACCGCAGCGGGTGGGCGGGCCGTCGGCCTGGCCGGCGCGGCCCATGTCGAGGCGACCGCCGTGGCGCTGGTCCAGGCCTGTCGGGAGGAATACGGCAGCGTCGACGTGCTGATCAACTGCGCCGGCGTCGCCGAACCCCGCGGCTCCTCGATCCTGTCGGTGTCCACCGAGCAGTTCCACGATCTGCTCGACGCACATTTGGGCACGGCCTTTCAGACCTGCCGGGCGGCCGCGCCGATCATGGCCCAGCAGCGCCGAGGCTCGATCGTCAACAGCGGCTCGGTGGCATTTCTGGGCGATTACGGCGGCACCGGATATCCCGCCGGCAAGGGCGCGATCAACGGCCTGACCGTGGCGGTGGCCGCGGAGCTCGCGCCCTACGGGGTGCGGGCGAACGTCGTCTG
Source organism: Mycobacterium sp. SMC-19 (assembly GCF_045310815.1). Classification (NCBI taxonomy): domain Bacteria; kingdom Bacillati; phylum Actinomycetota; class Actinomycetes; order Mycobacteriales; family Mycobacteriaceae; genus Mycobacterium; species Mycobacterium sp. SMC-19. The sequence continues at coordinate 126,248 of NZ_JBJIAM010000003.1, forward strand.
TCCTGGCGCGAAGACCCGGTTGTCCACCGGAGACGACTATGAGAAACACATCCGAGACCTGAACGCCAGAGGCCTGTTGGATGAGATCAGCATGCAGGCTTCGCTGGATCCAGCCCCCGCCGATTACGTCGCCCCGCTGTACGCCTACCTGGCCAGCGATCTGTCCGCCGGGGTGAGCGGATCGGTGTTCCTGGCCTCGGGTGGCTTCCTGGGCCGCTTCGAACGCCCGGTTCCCGCGGTACTCGGATACCGCGATCACCAGCGCTTTTCGCCCTGGACCGTCGACGAACTGCACGCCATGGTGGCGAGCCGCTGACACGACGGGACGTCACTTCTTGACGCCGTCGCCACGAATGTGCAGCGGCTTTCGTCGGCCGTCACATCTGGGGTGACTCGTTCTTCGCTTATCAGGCGGGGTCGCCTGGTCCAGTGCGTAGCTCGACCCGTCGGGATCTGAGAGTCAGGTGTGGCGGCGCGCGGGCGTGCTAGTCGGTGACGTCGGCAGACCCGATCCTCGCTTCTTGGGCTGGAACGCCGCCGGAAAGCCCGCGGTGGCGAAGATGGCACTCGGGTGGACGAAAGTCGCGTACGGATTACCCTAGGCCCCCTAGGGCAGTCCGGATTGGTCGGTCGCCGAAGGGCTGCGACCCCTTTTCTTGGCCGAAATTGACGTTTCCGTTAGTAAGCCTATGAGTGATTTCACTTTTTTAGTCCATAGTGATGGACTTCATTTCTAAAGTGAATGCGACCAGGCGTTTTATGACTGTTTCGGTCGTATGTTGTCCACGACAGGACACTTCTCTCCATTTTTGAGTGGCGGGCCCTGCTACTCGCCGGTAGCTTCCGTCTTCGCGGAATCTGTCCGCTTCCTCAGGTTGAGGACACGCCGGTCCGAGAGCAGGTAAGACGTGACTCGTCAGCACAACAGCAAGGCCCTTGGCCGTTCGAAGGGCCGGCAGATGTGCGGCGACGTTGTTCGTTCGTCCGGTCCGCGCGTGGGGCATCGCGTAGCTGCTGCGTCGAGTGTCGTGGCCGCGTTTTTGGGGTTTGGGGTGGGGCCGGCGCCGGTGGCGTCGGCGGATGGTCTTGATGTGTTGGATCCGGTGTTTTGGTCGGAGTTGACCGATCCGGGTTCGGTGTTGTGGGCGGGGTGGGGTGAGCCGGGTGCTGCGGATGCGGGCAACTTCTTGTTTGATGCTTTTGAGCAGTTCGATCTGGCGGTGGCGTCGTTCTATCACGATGACTTGTATCTGCCGCTGTATGACCTGACGCAGGACTTCATTGCTGGTAATCAGCAGTTTTTGGACTTGATCAACCAGCCGTTTGTGGACTTGTTCGGTCGGGAGTTGATCGGTAACGGTGTCGATGGGTTCACCGGGTCCAATGACACGATCTTCGGCTCCACCGGATGGTTTGGAAACCTCGGTGATGGCGGCTTCTTGTTCGGTGATGGTGGTGCCGGTGCTGCGGGCGTGGCCGGGATTGCTGGTGGTGTCGGTGGTGTTGGTGGCGCTGCGGGCATGTTCGGCAATGGCGGCACCGGTGGTGTCGGTGTTGAGGGCGGCGATGGTGGCGCTGGTGGTGTGGGTGGGTGGTTGTTCGGTGATGGCGGCGCCGGTGGTGCCGGCGGGGCATCACTGGATGCGTTGATTGCTGGCGGCAATGGTGGTGCCGGCGGTGATGTGATCAGCCTGCTGGGCTTCGGTGGTGCTGGTGGTGCTGGTGGTGCTGGTGGTGCGGGCGCGGTCGGTGCCACCGGTCTAGCTGGTTTCGAGGGCGCGTTGGGTGCGCTCAATGGTTCCTCGGGCGCCGATGGCCTCGCTGGTGGGGTGGGTGGCAATGGTGGCGCTGGTGGTGCGGCCGGCTTCGTGCTCGGTCTGGGCGGCTTGGGGGGTGCTGGTGGTGCTGGCGGCACTGGTGGCACTGGTGGTGCCGGTGGTGCCGGCGCGGTCAGCATCGATGATCTGGGCGGCAATGGTGGCGTCGGTGGGGTCGGTGGCGATGGCGGTGTCGGTGGCCGTGGTGGTGTCGGTGGTGTCGGTGGGCACTTCGGTGCTGCCGGCAATGGTGGTGTGGGCGGTAATGCGGGCTTAGCCGGCGATGGTGGCGCTGGTGGCCTCGGTGGTGACGGTCTCCTCGGTGGCGGCGATGGTGGCGATGGCGGCGCGGGCGGTGCGATCGGCACCATTGCCGGCGCCGGTGGGGCCGCGGGTGAGAAGTTCATGTCCTGGATGTGGGGCAATGCCGGACGCCCGGGCGCCGATGGTCTGGTCCCGACCGGGAACAGTGGCAATGGTGGGGTCGGCGGTAACGGCGGCAACGGCACCGGCACCTTGACTAACGGCCAGGGCGCCGCGGGCGGCAATGGTGGGGCCGGCGGTGATGGCGGTGCGCACGGCAACGGCGCCACCGGTGGCCTCGGCGGGGATGGCTTCACCGGCCTGACCGGCGCCAATGCCACGGCTGCTGGTGGTTCCGGGGTTTCTGGTGGCACTGGTGGTGCTGGTGGCAATGGTGGTGCGGGCGGCTCCGGTGGTGCGGTGGGCGGCAACGCCGGCAATGGTGGTGCCGGTGGTAAGGGCGCAGCCGGTGGCGCTGGTGGTGCCGGTGCCGAGGGCGCCACGGGTTCCTTTGCTGATGGTGGTGATGGCAATGGTGGCGCTGGTGGTGATGCCGGCAATGGTGGTGCCGGTGGCCAGGGCGGCACCGGTGGTGCCGCGGGAACCGCGGCGCACGGCACCGCAGGCACTGCAGGTGCCGGCGGGGCCGCCGGTGATGGTGGCAACGCCGGGACCGCGGGTGCCGGTGGCCAAGGTGCGGCCGGCAGCGCCGCGCATCCCGATGCCGGCAATGGTGGTGCCGGCGGCAAGGGTGGGGACTTTGGTGCCGGCGGTGTCGGCGGAACCAACGGTGATGGCAGTGGCCAGGCCACCGATGGCCTTGATGGGTCGGCCACGGTGGGTGGCAATGGTGGGGCCGGTGGGGATGGCTTCTTGGGCACCAATGGTGTCGCCGAGGCGATCAATGGCACCGGTGGTGGCCACGGCGGCAATGGTGGCGACGGTGGCGCCGGGGGCCTGACCGCCGATGGGTCCCACGCCGCCCAAGGCGCCGGTGGTGCTGGTGGTGATGGTGGCGCCGGCGGTAACGGCTTCAACGGCTACAACGGCGATGGCCCGGGCGGTGATGGCACCCATGCCGGTGATGGTGGCGCCGGCGGTAACGGCGGCCAGGGTGGGCACGGCTCGATCGACGGTGCTCACGGTGTTGGTGGCTTGGGCGGTAACGGCGGTAACGGGGGTAACGGCGCCGACGGTGGCGACGGCGCTGGTGGCGATGGCGAGCACGCGGGCGGGTATGCCGGCCAGGACGGTGGCCATGGTGGCAACGCCGGCAAGGGTGGTGCCGGCGGCGACAGTGGTAACGGCACTACCTCCGCCAGCGGCAGCGATGGCGTCGCCGGGATCGGCGGCAACGGTGGTAACGGTGGCACCGGCCTCGACGGGGTCAATGGCACCGCCGAAAACCCCGACGGCACCGCGGGTGCCGCCGGTGGGGCCGGCGGCAAGGGTGGTCAGGGTGGTCTAGAGGCCGACGGCACCACGGCGGCCACGACGGGCAATGGTGGTGCCGGTGGCTCCGGTGGCCGTGGTGGTAATGGCTTCAACGGGACTAATGGTGATGAGCCGGGCTCGGCGGGCACCCGCGGTGGCAATGGTGGCGCTGGTGGTGCTGGTGGTGTCGGCGGCGCCGGCACGGTCGAGGGTGCTCACGGTGCTGGTGGGGTCGGCGGTAACGCCGGCAACGGTGGCAACGGCGCCAACGGCGCGAACGGCGCCAACGGCAACGCTGAGCACACCGCCGGCCATGCCGGTGGTGATGGTGGCGCGGGCGGTAACGCCGGTGTTGGTGGTGCCGGTGGTGACAGCGGTGGCGGCACCACGGCGGCGAACGGCAGTGACGGCGCGGCCGGTAAGGGCGGTGCCGGTGGCCTCGGTGGTACCGGCCTCGACGGTGTGAACGGCAACGCAACCAACCCCGATGGCACTGCGGGTGGTGCTGGCGGTGCTGGCGGTAACGGCGGCGCCGGGGGTGTTGAAGCTGATGGGGTCACGCAGGCTGCTGATGGTGCCGGTGGAGCTGGTGGCGGTGGTGGCCGCGGCGGCAGCGGTTTCAACGGCACTAATGGGGCCACCCCGGGTGCTGATGGCACCCGCGGTGGCAATGGTGGCGCCGGTGGCGCTGGGGGAGTCGGCGGGACCGGCTCGAGCACCGGTGCCCACGGTATTGGTGGGGTTGGTGGGAACGCCGGCAACGGCGGCACCGGCGCTGATGGTGCCAATGGCGCAGGCGGCACTGCGCAGCACACCGGCGGTTATGCCGGACAAGACGGCGGCAAGGGCGGCAACGCCGGCACCGGCGGCGCCGGCGGCGACAGCGGTAACGGCACCACCGCCGCAGCAGGCAGTGATGGCACCGCCGGCAAGGGCGGCAACGGCGGGGCGGGCGGCACCGGACTCGACGGCACCAACGGCACCAACGGCGCAATCGATGGCACCGCTGGTGGTGCCGGCGGCGCTGGTGGCAACGGCGGCCAAGGCGGCCTACAGGCAGACGGTGTTACCCGCGCCTCTGATGGTGATGGGGGCAATGGTGGCGTCGGAGGTTCCGGCGGTCACGGTGCCAATGGTGGGGGCGGTTCCAATGGTGGGGCTGGTTCTGACGGTGGCGACGGGACTGCGGGTTCGCTCGATGGTGGTGCTGGTGACCGCGGTGGCGATGGCACCGATGGCAGTCGTGGTGGCAATGGTGGTGTCGGTGGTTCTGGTGGTGTTGGCGGTACTGGTGCCCACGATGGTGTTGCCGGTGCTGGTGGCGTGGGTGGTAACGCGGGCAGTGGTGGCAACGGTGGCGATGGTGGTGCCGGTGGTCACGGCGGTGATGGTTTTGAGCAGTCCGGTGTGGGTCTTGCTGGCGGCAATGGTGGCGCTGGTGGTGCTGGTGGCGATGGTGGTGCCGGGGGTGTGGCGGGCACTGCGGGCGCTGGTGGTGTCGGGGGTGATGGCACGCGGGCTGCTGATGGTGCTGCGGGCACCGATGGTTTGGCGGGGTTGGGTGGTGTTGGTGGCGATGCCGGCAGTGGTGCTGATGGCACCGATGGGGCCGCGGGCCGTGATGGTCTGAGCGAGGGCAATGCCTCGGTTGATGGTGAGGCCGGTGGCGCTGGTGGCGCTGGTGGTAACGCCGGTGTTGGTGGTGTGGGTGGTTCGGGTCGTGGTGGTCAGGCCGCTACCGGCAGTGATGGCACCGCCGGCAAGGGCGGCAATGGTGGTGCCGGCGGCCGGGGTGCTGATGGTGTTGATGGCGTCGCGGGTGCTGTTGATGGCAGCGCGGGTGGCAATGGTGGTGCTGGTGGCAACGGTGGTCAGGGTGGTCTGACCGCGGACGGGGTGACCCGGGTTTCTGATGGTGATGGGGGCAGTGGTGGCGTCGGTGGTTCCGGCGGTCACGGTGCCAATGGTGGGGTCGGTTCCAATGGTGGGGCTGGTTCTGACGGTGGCGACGGGACTGCGGGTTCGCTCGATGGTGGTGCTGGTGACCGCGGTGGCGATGGCACCGATGGCAGTCGTGGTGGCAATGGTGGTGTCGGTGGTTCTGGTGGTGTTGGCGGTACTGGTGCCCACGATGGTGTTGCCGGTGCTGGTGGCGTGGGTGGTAACGCGGGCAGTGGTGGCAACGGTGGCGATGGTGGTGCCGGTGGTCACGGCGGTGATGGTTTTGAGCAGTCCGGTGTGGGTCTTGCTGGCGGCAATGGTGGCGCTGGTGGTGCTGGTGGCGATGGTGGTGCCGGGGGTGTGGCGGGCACTGCGGGCGCTGGTGGTGTCGGGGGTGATGGCACGCGGGCTGCTGATGGTGCTGCGGGTACTGATGGTTTGGCGGGGTTGGGTGGTGTTGGTGGCGATGCCGGCAGTGGTGCTGATGGCACCGATGGGGCCGCGGGCCGTGATGGTCTGAGCGAGGGCAATGCCTCGGTTGATGGTGAGGCCGGTGGCGCTGGTGGCGCTGGTGGTAACGCCGGTGTTGGTGGTGTGGGTGGTTCGGGTCGTGGTGGTCAGGCCGCTACCGGCAGTGATGGCACGGCCGGCAAGGGCGGCAATGGGGGTGCCGGCGGCCGCGGCGCCGATGGTGTTGATGGCAGCCAGGCGACCGCGCCGGGTGGCAACGGCGGCGCCGGGACCAACGGCGGCAACGGCGGCAACGGCGGTGCGGCCGGTAACGGCGGCCGGAACGCCGATGGCAGCGCCAGCGGGTTCAACGGCACCCAGGGCAACGGCGGTGACGGCGGTGCCGGCGGTGATGGCGGCGCCGGCTACCAGGGCCTCAATGGAGTCAACCTCGGCGATAACGGTCAAGAAGGCGGCAGGGGCGGCGCAGCAGGGTCCGGCGGTCATGGGGGGACCGGTGCAGTCGGCGGCGCCGGCGGTAACGGCGGCAACGGCGGCCAAGGCGGCAATGGTGGCGAAGGCCGCGACGGCTACGACGCAGCCGGCGATGGAAACGCCGAGGCGGGTGCCCACGGCGGCAACGCCGGCGACGGCGGCAACGGCGGCGCCGGCGGCAGCGGTGGTACGGGCGGCAACGGTGGAGCTTCCACGGCAACCGGCGGCGTGGCAGGCGCCAACGGTAACGGCGGCAATGGTGGTCACGGCGGCGCCGCCGGCACCCCCGGCGATGGCGGCGACGGTAAGACCGGTGACGCCGCTCACCTCGCGGGCGGTAACGGCGGCAATGGCGGCAACGCCGGTGCGGCCGGCGCGGGTGGAGAACGTGGCGCGGCCGGGACCGGCGGCAGCGCAGGTACTGGCAATGCGGGCCAAGAGGGAATTGCCGGTAGCGGTGTGACCGGTGTCGTCGGCAACGGCGGCAACGGTGGCAACGGCTACGACGCCGGCAGTGACGACCACGCTGCAGCGAGCACCAACGGCGGTCACGGTGGTGCTGGCGGCAACGGCGGTGACCGCGGCAACGGCGGTAACGGTGGCCACGGTGGCGATGGGACCACGGGTGCTCAGGGCGCAGACGGCCAGAACCCAGGGGCGTCAGGCAACACCGGCGGCACCGGTGGATCCGGCGGCCAGGGTGGCGCGGGCGGAGCGAGCGGCACCCAAGCCGGCAATGCGGGGTCCGGAGGAAACGGCGGTCACGGAGCTACCGGTGGCGCCGGCGGCAAGGGCAATGACGGAGCTACCGGCAGCTTCGCCAACGGCGGGACCGGCAACGGCGGCAACGGCGGCAACGGCGGAGCCGGCGGCCAGGGCGGCAACGGGGGCGACGGCGGTGCGGCGGGCGCACTGAATAACGGCAGCGGCAGCGCCGGAGCGCAAGGCACGGGTGGCAATGCCGGCAGCGGGGGTAACGGCGCCAACCCCGGCGACGGCGGCAACGGTGCATCCGGAATCGCCACCCACACCACCGGCGGCAACGGCGGAAACGGCGGCAACGTCGGGCACGGTGGCGCCGCAGGTACGGCGGGAGCCGGATCGAACGGCAGTGGCCAGGCCGGTACCTCCGGCAGCGCCCCCACCGGAGTCATTGTCGGAAACGGCGGCGATGGCGGCGCTGGCTACACCACGGCTCCTCCCGCCACCACCGGCCAGACCGCGGCCAACGGTGGTGCCGGCGGCAACGGCGGCAACGGCGGCGATCACGGCAACGGCGGCACCGGTGGCACGGGCGGTAACGGAGCCGACGGCGCGGACGCCACCGCTATGCAGTCCGGCGGTGGCCGTGGCGGCAACGGCGGTAACGGTGGCAACGGCGGGAAGGGCGGCCTGGGCGGTTCGGTCATAGGCTCGGACGGCGGGGTCGGTGATGGCGGCAACGGCGGTGCCGGCGGCGCGGGCGCCACTGGCGAGTTCGGGGTCAACAACGGTTACGGCGGCACCGGTGGCACCGGTGGTAACGGCGGCAGTGCCGGAGGAGCCGCCGGACAGGTCGGCAACGGCGGTACTGGTGGTACCGGTGGCGATGGCGCTGACGGCGTGCGCGGCTACAACGGTGGCACCGGAGCTCAGGGCGGCAACGGCGGAACCGGTGGATTGGCCGGCACTGTCGGCCACGGCGGGGTGGCCGGCAACGGCGGCGACGGTGGAGCGGGCGGAACCGGCGCGGCCGGCGCCGTGACGTACGACAACGGCCAAGGCGGCAGGGGTGGAACCGGTGGTCTCGGAGGCAACGCTGGCAACGGCACCGGTACCGCAGGCAACGGCGGAGTCGGCGGCGAGGGTGGCGCCGGCGCCCACGGCCAAGTCGGCTACAACAACGGCTACGGCGGCAACGGCGGAAGCGGCGGGCCCGGGGGGCTGGCCGGCACGGTGGGCTCTGCGGGCCAGGTGGGCAACGGCGGTACCGGTGGGGCCGGTGGAGACGGCGCGGACGGCCAAGTCGGCTACAACAACGGCTACGGCGGCAACGGTGGTAACGGCGGCTCCGGAGGAAGCGCCGCGAACAGCACTGGCCAAGCCGGCGCCGGCGGCAACGGCGGTAACGGTGGTCGTGGCGACAACGGTCAGCTGGGCCACAACAACGGCTACGGCGGTAACGGCGGTAACGGCGGTAACGGTGGGCAGAACGGGTCGGTCGGCACGGCCGGACCGATCGTCAGCAGTGGCGGCAATGCCGGTGACGGAGGCAACGGTGCTGACAGCACCTCGACCGCCAACAACAGCTATGGCGGAAACGGTGGCAGTGGCGGTAACGGTGGCAATGCCGGCGCCGCCACTGGACAGGCCGGCTCCGGAGGGAACGGCGGTACCGGTGGAAACGGCCGGGCCGGCCGGATCGACGCCAACAACGGCTATGGCGGCAACGGCGGGCGCGGTGGTAACGGCGGTAACGCCGGAAGCATCGGCACCGGTGGCATCGGCGGCAACGGTGCCTACGGCGGCGACGGCGGAGCGGGTGCGAACGGCGACATCTATCGCAATAACGGCAGCGGCGGCATCGGCGGCGCCGGTGGGGCCGGTGGTGACGCGGGCACCAGCAGCCCGGGCGCTTCAGATGGCCGGGGTGAGACTACGCAGGGCGGCCAAAACGGTGATGGCGGCAACGGCGGCGTCGGCGGTAACGGTGCCAACGGAGTCTTCGAAGTCAACGGTGGCAGCCCCGGAGTGGGCGGCGCGGGCGGTACGGCCGGCGCCGCTGGGACGGGTGGCTCTGGCGGCCAGGCCGGTTCTGGCGGCCAGGCTGGCGCATCGGGCGCCCCGGCCTGACCCGCTTACCGGGCCGGGCAGCACGCGGCAGAGGTATGCAGCGCCATCCGCAGGGATTGACGCTATATATCCTTTGTCTCGCGCCTTGCCGACGATGAAGCGAGGCGAACTCAGAGAGGAGTAGCGCCCATGCGCGTCCTGGTGATCGGTTCCGGCGCCCGGGAACATGCGTTACTTCTAGCCCTTCGCAACGACCCCAAGGTCGATCACGTGGTGATCGCCCCCGGTAACGCCGGTACCGCGGCGGTGGCCGAGCAACGAGACATCGACATCACCTCGGCGTCGGCCGTCACCGCCCTGGCCCGCGACGTCGAGGCCGACCTGGTGGTGATCGGGCCGGAGGTGCCGCTGGTCCTGGGCGTGGCAGATGCGGTGCGTGCCGCCGGTATCGCCTGCTTCGGGCCGTCGCAGGACGCCGCTCGCATCGAAGGCTCCAAGGCGTTCGCCAAGGACGTGATGGCCGCCGCCGGCGTGCGCACCGCCCGCTCGGAGATCGTCGACAGCCCCGCTGACCTGGACGCCGCCCTGACCCGCTTCGGTCCTGATGCCGGGGAGGCGGCCTGGGTGGTCAAGGACGACGGGCTGGCCGCGGGCAAGGGCGTCGTGGTGACTGCAGATCGGGCAGCGGCCCGGGCGCACGCTGCCGGGCTGCTCGACAGCGGGCATCCGGTGCTGCTGGAATCCTTCCTGGACGGACCCGAACTGTCCCTGTTCTGCGTCGTCGACGGCGCCACCGTGGTGCCGTTGTTGCCGGCGCAGGACTTCAAGCGGGTCGGCGACGGCGACAGCGGACCCAACACCGGCGGCATGGGCGCATACGCCCCGCTGCCGTGGCTGTCCCGGGAGGCCGCGGCCGGCATCGTCACCGACGTCGTCGAACCCGTCGCGGCCGAACTGCTCCGACGGGGCAGCCGGTTCACCGGCTTGTTGTATGCCGGTCTGGCGATGACGTCGACCGGGCCGGCGGTGGTCGAATTCAATTGCCGCTTCGGCGATCCGGAGACCCAGGCGGTGCTGGCACTGTTGGAGTCGCCGCTCGGACAGTTGCTGCATGCCGCCGCCACCGGCGGACTGAGCGAGTTCGGTGTGTTGCGCTGGCGGGATGCCGCCGCGGTGACCGTGGTGCTGGCCGCCGAGAACTATCCCGGCCGGCCGCGTGTCGGTGACGTGATCGTGGGCGCCGAGGCCGACGGCGTGTTGCACGCCGGCACCGCGCGCCGTGACGACGGGGCGGTGGTGTCCTCGGGCGGGCGCGTGCTGTCGGTGGTGGGCGTGGGAGACGACCTCAATGCCGCGCGTGCCGACGCCTATCGGATCCTCGATTCAATTCGCTTGCCGGGAAGTCACTTCCGCAGCGACATCGGCGCGGCTGCCGCCGAGGGGAAGATCCAGATCTGACCGGATAGGGCTACCGCTATCCTTGGTGGCATGGCTGACCAAACTGAACCGGAGTCCACCGAATCCGAAACGCAGGATCGCCCGGCGAAAAGTACCGGCACGACGAAGCGGCGGTCAGCTCCCCTTCCGGCCCCGGCCCCGGCGCAGTCGAGCACCGGCCCCCTGCTGATCGCCGCGGCGGTCGGACTGGTCGCCGGGCTCATCGGTGGTGCGGCGGTGGCCGGCCTGTGGCACCCGGGTGGTTCGTCCTCGAGTGGTTCGACCAAGTTCAGCGGTGAGCAGGTCAACGACGCGAAGAAGGACGTGTGCGGCGCGGTCGTGCTTGCTCGTCAAGCGGTGGCCAACAACATGCACATGAAGAACCCGGACCCGGAGAACCCCATCGCCCAGCTCGCGGTGGCGGCCAACGCCCGGTTGTCGCTGACTGCGGGTGCGGCATATCTGCGTGGCCGGCTCGAAGCGGACCCCGCGACGCCGGAAGACATCGTGGAAACCACCCAGAAGATGGCCGGTGCGCTGGAGCGTCTGAACCTCAGCTACCTTGTCGGGCAACCGAATACGGAGCGCGAGCAGCTGGGGCATGACCTCGATGCGCACATCACCGCGCTGGGCAAGCTCTGCCAGTAACCCCGTTGGGGCTAGCGCTCACAGCCCGAACAGGGCCAGCGGGTCCATGGCGGACATGGCGCCGGCGTCGTCCAGGCCGTTAAAGGCGTCGCCCGGGTCCAGTGGGTTGGCGGCGGAGAACATGCCGAACAACGAGCTCAGATCGACGTTGCCGAACGGCGTCACCAGGGTGTCGGTGACGGTGCCATCGTCACCGGGGGTGGCGATGTAGATGTTCTGCCAGCCGCCGCCGAAGTTCAGGACGTCGTAGACCGTTCCTGCCGCGGGAAGCAGCGAGGCGTCCACCCCTTCGGCAGCGGCGACGCTCGCCACGGTGAACTCGGTGTTGGCCATCCCCAACAGGTTCGACACATTCACGCCGGTGGTGATGCTCCCGAGGTCGGTGGGGCTTGCCCCGGAGTCGTCGTAGACAGTGAAGACCTGCGGGGCGAAGTCGATCGGTGCACCTCCACCAATGCCGACCGAGGCACCGCCGAGGGCCAGCAGCGGCCCGACACCGAACAGCGCCGGCACGATGTTGAAGCCCTCTTCCGATCCGGTCAGGCCGAGCGTCGGGTCGAAGACGTACCCACCGAGGCTGAAGGCGTCCTCGCCGAGGCTGCTGTCGCCGACCTGCAGTCCGGTGAACGCGTCACCCGGGTCGAGCGGGTTGGCGGCATTGATGCCGCCGAACAGCGCGTCCAGGTTCATGTTGCCGAACGGCGTGACCAAGGTGTCGTGGACTGTGCCGGGGGTGACGGTGCCGTCGACGGTGACGTCCGGCGTCGCCGTGTAGACATTGACCCATCCGCCGCCGAGGTTCAAGGCGTCGTAGACCGATCCCAGTACCGGTAGCTGCGAGTCCTCCACGCCGTCGGCCGCGGTGACACCCTGGACGATCAACTGGGTGTTGGTCATGCCCAGCAGATTCGCCACGTCCACCGCGGTCTTGACGCTGCCGAGCTCGCTGCCGCCGCTTCCGTAGACGTCAAAGTCCTGGGGTGCGAAGGCTTGTGGCTGGGTTCCGGGATACCCCAGGCTGAACACCAGTTGGCCGCCGCCGAGGTTCAACAGGGGCGGCAAGCTGGCGAGAGAGTCGACCGGGGTGAAGCCCTCGGTCACCGTGCCGTCATCCCCGGTGCTGAATGGGTTGAACGTGAATCCGCCGATGGTGAAGGCGTCGGCGCCGATACTGCTGTCGCCGGCCTGCAGCGGGGTGAACGCGTCGCCCGGCTGTAGCGGGTTGGCGGCGTTCATATCGGCGAACAGCGAGCTCAGGTCGGTATTGCCGAACGGCGTCACCAGGGTGTCGGTGACGGTGCCGTTCGCTCCCGGGGTGGCGACATAGACGTTGTAGAAGCCATTGCCCAGGTTCAGTACGTCGTAGACCGTTCCCTTCACGGGTAGTGCCGAGGCTTCGACTCCATCGGCGGGGGTGGTGTCGAGGACGGTGAACGCGGTGTTGGACAGGCCCAGCAAGTTCGCGACGGTTTCGTTGGTGCTGATGCTGCCGAGCGATTCGGTGCCGTTGTACAAATCGAAGGTCTGCGGGGCGAGGTCCAAGCTGGTGGGCCCAAGGCTCACCGACCCGCCGCCGAGACCCAACAGCGGCGGAGCCAAGCTGAGCGGACCGACCGGGTCGAAGCCCTTGGCGCCGGAAGAGGTGATGGGGTCGAAGATGGTGCCGTCGATGGTGAAGGCGTTGTCACCGGGGGCGGCAGCGCCCAACGCGGCCTGCATGAGTGCTGCGGTGATCAGCCCACCGCTGGCGGTGACCGCAACGGCGGCAGTCTGAATTCGTCGATTTGTCATCACAAGGCCTTCCAATTCGTTCGGTTGGACTGGCATTTGGTGCGACCCAGAATCAGTTGAGTTACTGGTGAGTACTTTTTGACGCTACCGGGGGTGTTCTTCATCACACAAGGTTTTGTCGGGCTCATATACCGGACAAATTCGACGATTTCGGAGACAATGCGGCCGAATTACGGGACACGCACCCAGATTCGCGGTAAACCCCGAGCGCGGCCTCCCGCTTCTTGTTCGTGCAGCGGTGTTCGCCAGACTGAAGAACTTCTAGGCAGTCAGCAGTGGGGCAAGCCAGGTCAACTCGGCGGGCAGCTGAGAACTCCAGTACGACCCGTCGTGCCCGCCGGGGGAGAAGCCGCCCGCCGGGGGGCTGGGCAACTGGGCGATGAAGGCCTGGGTCGCCGAATAGAACGGGTCGCCGTTTCCGCAGTCCACCCGGATCGGGATCGAGCCCAATGCCGGCATCCCGAACACCGAGTTGGCCGCGAAGTCCGATGCGCCGTCGAACGCGCCCGGCGCCGTCGCTCCGGGTGACAGCCACAGTGCGGGGCTGACCGCGCAGATCGCCGCGGTTCGGCGCGGGCCGAGTCGGCCCCCCAGCAACAGTGCGCCGTAGCCGCCCATCGACCAGCCGATGAATCCCACCCGGGAGGTGTCCAGGCCCTGTTCGGCCAGCAGGGGCAGCAACTCGTCGGTCACCATTGCGCCGGAGTCTTCACCGGAGGCGCGGTGGTGCCAGTAGCTCCCGCCGCCGTCGACGGCGACCACCGCGAACGGGGGCAGGCCCGCGTCGACGGCCTCGGCTAGGCCCTGCTCCACGCCGCCGGCCATCACGGTCGCAGCATCACTTCCCTTGCCGTGCAGCGCGATCAGTGGACGCAAAGCGCCGGTCTGGCCGGGCGGGCGGGCGATCGCCCAGTTGGTGGTGATTCCCCCGCGTGCCGCCGAGGTGAACGAGCCAGTCGTCATCGTTGGCGCGGCCTGCGCCGGGGCGGCCTGCGTGGGGCGCGCCTCGAGCAGTGAGCTCGCCCCCAGTGCGCCCGCGGTACCCATCGCGGCTCCGAGGCGTAGCACCGTCCGTCGGCTCAACTCTGGCATGGCGGCCATCATGCCAGCGGGTGCTGTTTGTCCGAAAAGGCGGAAACGCATGATGCGGCGCTACCCGGGCTGGCAGCATCTCTAGGCGTGATGACAGCAGTGACGCCCAAGGGCGAACGACGGCGGTATGCGCTGATCAGCGCCGCCGCCGAGCTGCTGCGCGAGGGCGGTTTCGACGCCGTGCGGCATCGTGCCGTGGCGCACCGAGCCGGTCTGCCGCTGGCATCGACGACCTATTACTTCTCGTCACTTGAAGACCTCATCGCGCACGCCGTGGAACACATCGGGATGTTGGAGGTCGCACAGTTGCGAGCGCGCATCACCGAGCTGTCCCGGCGCCGACGCAGTGCCGAGACCACGGCGGACATCTTGGTGGAGCTGTTGGTGGGGGAGGGCAGCGACGAGCAGATCGACGAGCAGCTCATCTCCCGCTATGAGCGCTATATCGTCTGTTCTCGCCACCCGGCGCTGCGCGGTATTCAGCGCCGGGTCCTGCATCAACGGTCCGACGCGGTCGCTGAAGCGGTCGAACGCTCCGGTCGGATCGCGCGGGTCGAGATGGCATATGCCCTGGTCTGCATGGTGGACGGCGCGGTGATGGCGGCACTGGTCGATGATCTGCAGGGGCCGCGGGTGGCCGCCCGGGCCGCGGTCGTCGACGTCATCGATATGCTCGCCCCACTGGATCAGCGGGCAGTGTCGGCCTGAGAGCCGCACACGGTATGCTGCCTCGATCCCTTTGTCGCTCCTTAGCTACTGGCGGGTAACAAAGGGGCCGGAGACGCTTGGAGAACGCCCGTCAGCGCCTGAAGACGGCCAAGAGATGCGAATGTGGAGAGCTACGTCATGAATATCGGTGTCCTATCCGAGGCGCAGCCCGGTGAGACGCGTGTGTCGGCGACGCCGACGACGGTCGCTGCACTGACCAAGCTCGGTTACGACGTCGTAGTGGATGCCGGTGCGGGCGAAGCGTCGTCCTTTTCCGACGCGGCGTTCACCGAGGCCGGCGCCACCATCGGCGATGCGCGTGCCGCCGACATCGTGTTCGGTGTCAACGCCCCGTCGGCTGAGCAGCTGGACGGCATGAAGCCGGGCGCGACGCTGGTCAGCCTGCTGGCTCCGGCGCTGAACCCGGACCGGGTAGAGGACCTGGCTCGCCGGCCCATCACGGCGCTGTCGATGGACGCGGTACCCCGGATCTCGCGCGCGCAGTCGCTGGACGTGCTGAGCTCGATGGCCAACATCGCCGGCTACCGCGCCGTGATCGAGGCTGCCCACGTCTTCGGCCGATTCTTCACCGGCCAGGTGACCGCCGCGGGCAAGGTGCCGCCGGCCAAGGTGCTGGTGGTGGGCGCCGGGGTTGCGGGCTTGGCCGCGATCGGTGCCGCCGGCAGCCTGGGCGCCATCGTGCGGGCGACCGACCCGCGGCCCGAGGTGGCCGACCAGGTGCGCTCGCTCGGCGGGGAATACCTGTCGATCGAATCGACCGAGACCGAGGTGTCGGCCACTGGCTACGCCAAAGAGATGAGCGACGACTACAAGGTCCGCGAGGCAGCGCTCTACGCTGAGCAGAGTGCCGACGTCGACATCATCATCACCACCGCGCTCATCCCGGGTAAGCCCGCGCCGCGGATCATCACCGCCGAGATGGTCGCGTCGATGAAACCGGGCAGCGTGATCGTCGACATGGCCGCGGCCAACGGCGGCAACGTTGAGGGCACCGTCAAGGACCAGGCCGTCGTCACCGCCAACGGGGTGACGATCATCGGCTACACCGACCTGGCCGGCCGGCTGCCCGCGCAGGCGTCGCAGCTCTACGGCACCAACCTGGTCAACCTGATGAAGTTGATGACTCCCGGCAAGGACGGCCAGCTGGTGCTGGACTTCGACGACGTGGTGCAGCGGTCGATGACCGTGGTGCGTGACGGTGCGTCGACCTGGCCGCCGCCCCCGGTGCAGGTCTCGGCAGCTCCGGCCAAGGTCGCCGAAGCCCCGGTGGTCACGCAGAAAGCCAAGGAACCGATGTCGGCCGGACGCCGGCTGGGCGTGGTGGTGTCCGCGGCGGCAGTGCTGTTCGCACTGGTCGCGATGGCGCCGGCGGCACTGCAGGTGCACCTGATCGTCTTTGCGTTGGCGATCGTGATCGGTTACTACGTGATCGGCCATGTGCACCACGCGCTGCACACGCCGCTGATGTCGGTGACCAATGCGATCTCCGGAATCATCGTGGTGGGCGCGCTGCTGCAGATCGGCCACGGCGACCCGGCCATCACGAGTTTGGCCGCCGCGGCGATCCTGCTGGCCAGCATCAACATCTTCGGTGGTTTCGCGGTGACCCGCCGCATGCTCGCCATGTTCTCCCGCAGCTAGGCGCTGCGCACCCCGACTTGGAGTAGACCCCGCTTATGTTTTCAGTTGAGACCGCCGCCTCGGCGGCATACATCGTCGCGGCGCTGCTGTTCATCCTGGCTCTGGCCGGGCTGAGCAAGCACGAGACGTCCAAGGCCGGCAACAGCTTCGGCATCCTCGGGATGGCGGTTGCGCTCGCCGCGACGATCACCCTGGCGGTCCATCACGACATCAATCAGGTCGGCCTGGCGCTGCTGATCGGGGCCACCGTGGTGGGTGCGGCGATCGGGTTGTGGCGCGCCAAGGTGGTCGAGATGACCGGCATGCCCGAGCTGATCGCGCTGCTGCACTCGTTCGTCGGTCTGGCGGCTGTGTTGGTCGGCTGGAACGGCTACCTGCACGTAGAAAACAGCCCGTGCAGCGCCGACGCCCGCGAACTGGCCGCCCAGGGGCTGTTCGGCATCCACTCCGCCGAGGTGTTCATCGGGGTGTTCATCGGTGCGGTGACCTTCACCGGTTCGATCGTGGCCAACCTCAAGCTCTCGGGGCGGATGAAGTCCAACCCGCTGATGCTGCCGGGCAAGAACTTCCTCAACATCGGGGCGCTGGTCGCGTTCGTCGCTTTGACGGTGTGGTTCGTCAACGAGCCCAAGCTGTGGCTGCTGATCGTGGTGACCCTGCTGGCGCTCGCGCTGGGCTGGCACCTGGTGGCATCCATCGGAGGCGGCGACATGCCGGTGGTGGTCTCCATGCTCAACAGCTACTCCGGCTGGGCGGCGGCGGCCTCGGGCTTCCTGCTCTCCAACGACCTGCTGATCATCACCGGCGCGCTGGTCGGCTCCTCGGGTGCCTACCTGTCCTACATCATGTGCAAGGCGATGAACCGCTCGTTCATCTCGGTGATCGCCGGCGGGTTCGGGATCGAGGCCGGACCGGCCGAGGACAAGGACTACGGCGAGCACCGGGAGATCACCGCCGAGGGCGTGGCCGAGATGTTGGGCGGCGCCGACTCGGTGATCATCACCCCCGGCTACGGCATGGCCGTCGCACAGGCCCAGTACGGGGTCGCCGAGCTCACCCGCAAGCTGCGCGACCGCGGCGTCAACGTGCGCTTCGGCATTCACCCGGTCGCCGGCCGGCTGCCCGGCCACATGAACGTGCTGCTGGCAGAGGCCAAGGTGCCCTACGACATCGTGCTGGAGATGGACGAGATCAACGACGACTTCGGTGACACGTCGGTGGTGCTGGTGATCGGCGCCAACGACACCGTCAACCCGGCGGCCGCCGAAGACCCGTCCAGCCCGATCGCGGGCATGCCGGTGCTGACCGTGTGGGACGCCGACAACGTGATCGTCTTCAAGCGCTCCATGGCTTCCGGCTACGCGGGTGTGCAGAACCCGCTGTTCTTCCGGCCGAACTCCGCCATGTTGTTCGGTGACGCCAAGGACCGGGTCGAAGACATCCTGCACGCGCTGTAGGGCCCGCGGCGATCGCAAGCGCGGCGGAGCCCGACCACCACCGCGACGCCTCGGCTAGGGCGTTTTCGGTCGGGCGAAACCCAATCGTTTGGTTTCGCCCGCCGGCTGCGGCTGCTCGCGATGCAGGCCGTTGAGCAAGGCGAACAGCACCGGCTCGATCTCGCTGACCGCGTGTGCGGGATCGGCGGCGGCGGCGATGATGGGCCCGGTCTTGCTGAGCAGCGCGTAGAGCAACTCCGCGGTGACGCCAACGGGCACCGCCTCGATCTCGCCGGCCTCGATCAGCTCGCCGAGTACCGCGCGCAGCAATGGAAGCGCCAGTTCCTCATCGACGATCTGCTTGCGGTCCCAGCCCAAGGCGCTGGCCGATTCCCGTAGCAACACCCGTGCGTCGTGATTGTCGACGTAGCAGCGCAGCACCGCGCTGATGGCCAACAGCGCCTGTTCCCACGGGCTGGCGTCGCCAGGCATTGACTCCAGGGCGCCCGGTAGTACGGCCTGCATGACATCGGCCTGGCTGAGCCGGAAGACCTCGGCAAAGATCGCCTGCTTGTCGCGAAAGTGATGGTAGACGGCGCCCTTGCTGGAGTGCGATGCCTGCGCGATCTCATCGACTGAGGTCGCTTCGAAGCCCTTGGCAACGAAAAGTGTCCGGGCGGCGTCGAGCACCGCGGTCCGCGTGAGCTCAGCGTGCATGGCCCGCCGGGTTGGCCTCCCGTTACTCATCGGCAAAAGGGTACTCACCGACCGGCAGTCTGTGTCAGACTACGAGCCTGTCCGTTTTTCTCGACATGTGGAGTCGCCATGTTGACCGTTGGCCGCGCCAACGAGAGTAATGCCACGTTGGCGCATCATGAGTGGCCGCCGGCAGCTCGCATAGCGGTCGAGGTCTTCCTTGAGTTCATGCGCAACAAGCGAGTGCGCCCCTGCGACATTGCCACCCGCTGCCGCACCCGATCCCTCACCCGGCATGTCCCCGTCGGGCCGCGCCGAGAGATCGTGCGTTCCTTCGACCTCGCGCCGCCCTTCTGGCCGGTCACCGTCGACCCCTATGGCGGCCTGCTGGCCGGTTATGGCATCGACCGCGACGGCGCGTGCGTCCGCTACACCCAGAATCCCTACCCGCTCACCAGCCGGGCTGACGACATGACGGTCCAGCGGGTGCAGTTCGCGCAGGGGTGTCACCACGTGATGCGCCGTGCCACCCGAGCCAACCCCGCCTTCATCTGCGAACCGGTGCCCCCATGGCGTGCCGTCCAGGTCGTCCGGGAGCACCTCATCGATGCCGCGATCTCGCTGTCCGAAGGTCGAGGCCCGGTCATGCTGGGAGCGGCGCCTGCTGTCCAGGCCGGTCAGACTCCGCCGGACGGGACGACCGTAAGCTAGCTGCTCGTGAGCATCCCCAATGTGCTGGCCACCCGTTACGCCAGCACCGCGATGACAGACATCTGGTCCCCGCAGGCCAAGATCGTCGCCGAACGGCGGCTGTGGCTGGCGGTACTGCGCGCCCAGTCCGAGCTTGGTGTGCCGGTCCCCGCGCAGGCGATCGCCGACTACGAGGCCGTCCTCGGTGACGTCGACCTGGCGTCGATCGCAGCCCGCGAGCGGGTGACCCGCCACGACGTCAAGGCACGTATCGAGGAGTTCAACGCCCTCGCCGGTCACGAGCACATCCACAAGGGCATGACCAGCCGGGACCTGACCGAAAACGTCGAGCAGCTGCAGATCCGCCAGTCCCTGCAGCTGATCCACGACCACGGGGTGGCGGTCGCGGTGCGCCTGGTCAACCACGCGGTGGCCTACCGCGACCTGGTGATGGCCGGGCGCAGCCACAATGTCGCCGCGCAGGCCACCACGTTGGGGAAGCGGTTCGCCTCGGCTGCCGAGGAAACACTGCTCGCGCTGCGGCGCGTCCGTGAGCTGATCGACCGCTATCCGCTGCGCGGCATCAAGGGGCCGATGGGCACCGCGCAGGACATGCTGGATCTGTTCGACGGTGACACCGCCAAACTGGCGCATTTGGAGCGCCTCGTCGCAGATTTTCTGGGATTTTCCGCGGTGCTGACCAGCGTCGGGCAGGTTTATCCCCGCTCGCTGGACCACGACGTGGTCTCCGCGCTGGTTCAGCTGGGCGCCGGACCCTCCTCGCTGGCGCAGACGATCCGGCTGATGGCCGGCCACGAACTGGTCACCGAGGGCTTCGCGCCCGGCCAGGTGGGCTCGTCGGCGATGCCGCACAAGATGAACACCCGCAGCTGCGAGCGGGTCAACGGCCTGCAGGTGGTGTTGCGCGGCTACGCCTCGATGGCGGCCGAACTGGCCGGCGCTCAGTGGAACGAAGGCGACGTCTTCTGCTCGGTGGTGCGTCGCGTCGCACTGCCCGACGCCTTCTTCGCCATCGACGGGCAGACCGAGACCTTCTTGACCGTGCTCGACGAGTTCGGGGCCTACCCGGCGGTGATCACCCGTGAACTGGACCGCTACCTGCCGTTCCTTGCCACCACCAAGGTGTTGATCGCCGCGGTGCGTGCCGGGGTCGGCCGCGAAGCCGCTCACGAGGTGATCAAGGAACACGCGGTGGCCGTCGCGCTGGCGATGCGGGAGCGGGGCGCCGAACCCGACCTGCTGGACCGGCTGGCCGCCGACGAACGGCTGCCGCTGGACCGGGCCGCGCTGGATGCGGCCGTCGCCGACCGGCAGGCGTTCACCGGTGCGGCCGCCGACCAGGTCGACCGAGTGGCGGCAGAGGTGGCCGAACTCGTCGAACGGTATCCGGCCGGGGCTGCCTACAGCCCGGGCGCGATCCTGTAGCCGTCATGGAGGTCCAGGGGCTCGCGAGCATCGACTTCACCGATCTGGACAACTTCGCCGACGGCTTCCCGCACCAGCTGTTCGCGCTGCACCGCCGCGTCGCCCCGGTGTTCTGGCACGAGCCCACCGCACACACACCGGACGGCGACGGCTTCTGGTCGGTGGCCACGCACGCCGAAACGCTCGAAGTGCTGCGTGACGCGCAGACCTATTCGTCGGTCACCGGAGGGGACCGGCCGTTCGGCGGCACCGTGCTGCAGGACCTACCGATCGCGGGTCAGCTGCTGAACATGATGGACGACCCGCGGCACGCGCAGGTCCGACGGCTGGTCAGCTCCGGACTGACTCCGCGGATGATCCGCCGCGTCGAAACCGACCTGCGCCACCGGGCCTGGACCCTGCTCGACGCCGTCGAGCCCGGGGTTCCCTTTGATTTCCTGGTCGACATCGCCGCCGAGATACCGATGCAGATGATCTGCATCCTGCTGGGCGTACCCGAGGCCGACCGGCATTGGCTGTTCGAGGCGATCGAGCCCAGCTTCGACTTCCGCGGCTCGCGCAAGGCGGTGGTGTCGCGACTGTCCATCGAGGACGCCGGCAACCGGGTCTACACCTTCGGGCGGGAGTTGATCGCGGCCAAGCGTGCCGAGCCCGCCGACGACATGCTGTCGGTGGTGGCCAACTCGACCGACCCCGAGCTCAGTGATCTCGAGGTGTATCTGTTCTTCCAATTGCTGTTCAGTGCCGGCGCCGAGACCACCCGCAACGCCATCGCCGGCGGGCTGCTGGCGCTGGCTCAGCACCCCGGCCAATACCGTTTGCTGCGCGGCGATTTCGGCCTGCTGCCCACCGCCATCGAGGAGATCCTGCGCTGGACCTCACCGGCGCCGTCGAAGCGGCGCACCGCCACCCGGCGCGCAGTGCTGGGCGGGCGGACCATCGACGCTGGCCAGAAGGTGCTGGTGTGGGAAGGATCGGCCAACCGCGATCAGACGGTTTTCGACCGCGCCGACCAATTCGACATCACCCGTAAACCCAATCCGCACATCGGTTTTGGACACGGCGCGCATTTCTGTTTGGGCGCCCATCTGGCCCGGTTGGAACTGCGGGTACTCTACGAGGAGCTGCTGGGCCGGTTCGGCGAATTGGCGGTGGTGGCGCCGGTGGAGTGGACGCGCAGCAACCGCCACACCGGGATGAGACACATGATGGTGGAACTGCGGCCCTAGATCCGCTGCGATTTCGGCGCGGTTTTACCCGCTCAGCGGGCACTATCGCGCCGAAATCGCCCACCGGATCTCGGTGATGACCCGATCCGGGGCAGTGACTAAGTCCAGCCAGGTGAACCGGAGCACGGTCCACCCCCGCAGCACGATCTGGTTCTGCCGCACTCGGTCACCTTCGAATTCATCCGGGCCGCTGTGATACGCCCAGCCGTCAACTTCGATCGCAACTGCGATTTCTGGAAAGGCAACGTCAATCTTGTAGCCGCCCAGTCGATAGTTCGCCACCCATCCAGTGATGCCGGCATCGCGCAACAGTTGGACCAGCATTCGCTCGGCCTGTGAACGCGCGCCGCTCTCTGCCGCCTGCAGCATCCGACGGGCCGCCGGGGAACCCTGCCGGCCCGCGTTTCGCAGCTGGGCCCGCCACAGGTGGGGTAGTTCAGTGTGGCGCTGCAGGGCGGTATCCATCACCTTGGGGCCCCCGCCACGACGGGCAGCGGCCTCGACCGTCGTCAGGGCGAGCCCGGTAACCAGCAGCCCCCTGCGCTCGACCACATCCTCGGGAAAGAGGTCTCGGCGCCTGAGTCGGGTGCCTCGATGAGCCCGCCCATGTGAATCGCGAGGAACGGTAACCTCGACCAAATTCGGTGCGGCGGTGGCCAGCTGGTGCCACCAGGCCGCCGCCAATCCGCTGGCGACGGCGTCAATTCCGTAGCTCCACACCGCTGCTCGGATGCGCGCGGCGGTGGTGAACGGACGATCGTCGGCAAAGTACACGCCGGGCCCGCAGCGCCGCCAGCGTCCAGATTGGAGTCGGCGGCCGATGGCGGAGCTGGAGAGGCCGCACTCCAAGGCCTGCGAGCGGGTGATCACACCGTCGTGACGCCGTAGATAGTTGTCCACATAGGTCGGACGTAGCCCGACCGGCCCGGGTTCCGTGCGATTTCCCCCGCTCAGCGTGCCGGTCCGCGCCGAGATCGCCGGGCCACGCCCGCGGAATGCAGCTCGAGGAGGGCCAATCCTCCGATCACCGCGGGGTCGGCATGGCGCCAGGCCCCGGCGGGGTCGGGACTGATCGCGGTCAGCTTCCCCAAAGGACGATTGGTCAGCGCGCGCAGCGCCAGAAGTTGCTGCCCGGCCATGGTGGCGTACAAACCCAGCACCGCTCGTTTGCGCAAGAAGAACCGCAGTCGCAAGACCAGCCACGGCATCGCCACCGCCAGAATCGGCGGGGCCGCGACCGCGAACGCGAGCACGTAGGCCAGCCAGCCGGCCGTGGTGTTCAGATTGTGGCCCGCCCCGGCGATGTCGACGGCGGCATGGCCCGCCGCGGTGAGCGGCTTGCTCACGGCGTCGCCGACCAGCGGGATACGGTCCGCGCTCTTGCCTGCCGACGTCAAACTGTCGGCCACACCGTTGGCGCCGCGCTCGAACTGCTGCCCGACACCGGCGATGGTGGTGACCGCGCCATGGACGGCGAGCGCGACGAGTACCCACAAGAAGGTCCACGCCGCGACGACGAGGTCGCTGAACAGTTGGGCCAGTAGGCGGCCGGGGGAGGTGGCGTAGGGCAGCAACCGGGAGGTCATCATCCGATCCCAGCACAGTGCCTACCGCTAAGCTGGCCGAATGCCGCGACCTGCGCTCTCCGATTACCAGCACCTGGCCAGCGGCAAAGTCCGCGAACTTTACCGGATCGATGATCAGCATCTGCTGTTCGTCGCGACCGACCGGATCTCGGCGTTCGACTACATCCTCGACAGCGAGATCCCGGACAAGGGCCGCATCCTGACCGCGATGAGTGTGTTCTTCTTCGACCTCGTCGAGGCCCCCAATCACCTGGCCGGGCCGCCCGACGACCCGCGTATCCCCGATGAGGTGCTCGGCCGCGCGCTGGTCGTGCGCCAGCTGAAGATGATGCCGGTGGAGTGTGTGGCTCGCGGCTACCTGACCGGCTCGGGCCTGCTGGACTACCAGCGCAGCGGTGCCGTGTGCGGCATCCCGTTGCCGCCCGGACTGGTGGAAGCCAGCAAGTTCCTCAACCCGCTGTTCACCCCGGCGACCAAAGCCGAGATCGGCGAACACGATGAGAACATCTCGTTCGCGCAGGTGATCGACCTGGTGGGTCCGGTGCGGGCCGGCCAGTTGCGCGACCGCACCCTGGCGACCTATGTGCAAGCGGCCGACCACGCGCTGACCAAGGGAATCATCATCGCCGACACCAAGTTCGAGTTCGGGATCGACGAACACGACAACCTGGTGTTGGCCGACGAGGTGTTCACCCCCGACTCGTCGCGCTACTGGCCGGCCGACCACTACCGCGCCGGGGTCGTGCAGCAGAGCTTCGACAAACAGTTCGTCCGCAACTGGCTGACCGGTCCGGAATCCGGTTGGGACCGGGCTTCAGACCAGCCGCCCCCGGCGCTGCCCGACGACATCATCGCCGCGACGCGCGCCCGTTATATCGAGGCCTACGAACGCATTTCGGGTCTGTCCTTCGACGACTGGGTCGGCCCCGCAGCATGACCGACGTATCGCAGGATCTCCCGGGTCCACCTTCGGCAAAGCGCGTAGCCAGCACTCGCACGCACCACGGGGACGTCTTCGTCGATTCTTATGAGTGGCTGCGTGACAAGTCTGATCCCGCGGTGATCGCCCACCTGGAAGCCGAGAACGCGTACACCGACGCCACCACGGCACATCTGGAACCCTTGCGGCAGGACATTTTCGACGAGATCAAGGCTCGCACCAAGGAAACCGACCTGTCGGTGCCCGCTCGCCGCGGCGACTGGTGGTACTACGCGCGCACCTTCGAGGGAAAGCAGTACGGCGTCCACTGCCGCTGCCCGGTCAGCAGCCCCGATGACTGGGACCCGCCGCAGCTCGAAGAGGCCACCGAGATCCCGGGCGAGCAGGTGTTGCTCGACCAGAATGCCGAGGCCGAAGGGCACGACTTCTTCGCGCTCGGTGCCGCCAGCGTCAGCCCGGACAGTCGCGTCCTGGCCTACTCCGTCGATGTCGTCGGAGATGAGCGATACACCCTGCGGTTCAAGGATTTATCCACTGGCGAGCTGCTTGCCGACGAGATCGCCGGGATCGGCGCCGGGGTGACTTGGGCGACCGACAATCAGACCGTCTACTACACGACCGTCGACGAAGCCTGGCGCCCGGACACCGTGTGGCGCCACCGAATCGGCAACCCCGCGGACTCCGCCGAGCAGGTCTACCACGAGGCCGACGAACGATACTGGCTGTCGGTGGGACGCACCCGCAGCGATGCCTACGTGTTGATCGCGGCCGGTTCGTCGATCACCACCGAGGTGCGCTACGCCGACGCGGCCGACTCGCACGCCGCGTTCACCGTGGTGCTGCCTCGCCGCGAAGGCGTCGAATACTCCGTCGAGCACGCCATCATCGGCGGCCAGGACCAATTCCTGATGCTGCACAACGACGGTGCGGTCAACTTCACCTTGGTGCAGGCCCCGGTGAGCGATCCGGCCGCGCAGCAGACTCTGATCGCCGGACGCGACGACGTGCGGCTCGACGCGGTGGATGCCTTCGCGCATCACCTCGTGGTCGGATACCGCGCCGAGGGCCTGCCCCGCATCCAGCTGTGGCCGATCGGCGCCGATGGTGATCTCCAACCGCCGCAGGAGATCACGTTCGACACCGAGCTGACGTCGTCGGGTCTGGCAACCAATCCGAACTGGGACGCCCCGAAGCTGCGGGTAGGTGCGACGTCGTTCATCACCCCGGTGCGGGTCTACGACATCGACCTAGCGACCGGTGAACGCACCCTGTTGCGCGAACAACCGGTACTGGGCGAATACCGCAGCACCGACTACGTCGAATATCGCGACTGGGCCTATGCCGAGGACGGCACCCGGGTGCCGGTGTCGATTGTGCACCGAGCCGGAATCGAAATGCCCGCTCCCACATTGCTTTACGGCTACGGTGCCTACGAGGCGTGTGAGGATCCGCAGTTCTCGATCGCTCGGTTGTCGTTGCTGGATCGGGGGATGGTGTTCGCCGTAGCCCACGTTCGCGGCGGCGGCGAGATGGGCCGGCTGTGGTACGAGCGCGGCAAGCTGCTGGAGAAGAAGAACAGCTTCACCGACTTCGTCGCCGTGGGCCGTCACCTGATCGATGCAGGGGTGTGCCGGCCCGGGCATCTGGTGGCGATGGGCGGCAGCGCCGGCGGCCTGCTGATGGGGGCGGTGACTAACCTGGCGCCGGATCTGTTCGCCGGGGTGGTGGCACAGGTCCCGTTCGTCGACCCGCTGACCACGATCTTGGACCCGTCGCTGCCGCTGACCGTCATCGAGTGGGACGAATGGGGAAACCCGTTGGACGACAAGGACGTCTACTTCTACATGAAGTCCTACTCGCCGTACGAGAACATCGCCAGCCGGGAATACCCGCCGATCCTGGCGATGACCTCGCTGAATGACACCCGGGTGTACTACGTCGAACCGGCGAAGTGGATCGCGGCGCTGCGGCATACCAAGACCGACATCAATCCGGTGTTGCTGAAAACCGAGATGAACGCCGGCCACGGCGGTATCTCCGGGCGCTACGAACGCTGGAAGGAGATCGCGTTCTCCTACGCCTGGCTGCTGGCGGTTGTCGGCTGCGGGTAACGTCGCGGCCATGAGCCTCGTCGATATCCCGCTGACCACCCTTGACGGCCGTGCCACCTCGCTGGCCGACTACGCCGACCGTGCGGTCCTGGTCGTCAACGTCGCGTCCAAATGCGGACTCACCCCGCAGTACGGCGCGCTGGAGAAGCTCGCGCAAGACTACGGCGACCGCGGGCTGACCGTGCTGGGCGTGCCCTGCAACCAGTTCATGGGCCAGGAGCCCGGAACGGCCGAGGAGATCGCGACCTTCTGCTCCACCACCTACGGGGTGACCTTTCCGCTGCTGGCCAAGACCGATGTCAACGGCGCGGACCGCCATCCGCTGTATGCGGAGCTGACCCAGACCGCCGACGCCGAGGGCGCCGCCGGTGACGTGCAGTGGAACTTCGAGAAGTTCCTGCTCGCCCCCGGTGCCAGCGTGGTCAACCGCTTCCGCCCGACCACGGTGCCGGATGCACCCGAGGTGATCGCCGCCATCGAAGCCGTCCTGCCTGGCTGATGCATACCCGGTCGGAACGCTTCCCCAGCGTGCGGGCGGCGGCGCTGGCCTACCGGTTCCGGGAGAGCCTGTTCGCGCTGCCATTGGTGATCGTGTTCGGCGGAATGGCGCTCGCCGTCATCACCCGGGTGGCGGACCGCAACATCGGCCCGTCGCCGCGCTTCCTGCTGAAGATGGACAGCGGTGTGGCCACCACGCTGCTGTCCACCATCGCCGGCGCGACCATCACCACCGCGGGAGTCATCTTCTCGCTGACCATCGTCAGCCTGCAGCTGGCAAGTTCGCAGCTGTCGCCCCGAGTCATGCGGTGGTTCATCCGAGACCGGCTCAGCCAGGTGGTCATCGGCCTGCTGGTCGCGTCGTTCGTGTACTGCGTGCTGAGCCTGCCCGACCTCGATGGGTCGTCGCCGGTCCCCGCGCCGCCGCTGACGGTGACGGTCGCGGTCGTACTGACAATCGCGACGGTCATCACGATCATCGCCCACGTCGACCACCTGGCCCACCGGCTGGAGGTCGGGCAGGTGGTGCGCGAGATCGCGGCCGAGGGCTCCATGGTGATCGACGCCGTCGCGGCCGCCGCCGCCCACGAGCGACCCGCCCACGAGGCGGACATGGAGGTTCCCCCGGACGCACTGCGGCTGACCTCGCCCGGCAACGGCTGGGTCAGTCAGGTCAACCCCCAGCGGCTGCTGGCCGCGATCCCGGCCGGCACCACAATCCGGTTGGACACCCGCGTCGGTGCCTACATCCACCTCGGCCAGCCGCTGGTCACCATCTGGCCGGTGCCGGCCAATCCGGATCGGGTGCGGGACAAGCTGTCCCGGGCGGTCGTCGTCAGTGACAGCCGCACCATGCAGGAAGACGTCGACTTCGCCTTCCGGCAGCTGGTCGATATCGGGCTGCGTGCACTCAGCTCGGCGATCAACGACCCGACCACGGCGGTGGAGGCCACGCTGCGGGTGGGCAGCCTGCTGCGCCGCGTGCTGACGGTGCCGCCGCGACCGCGGGCGGTGGCCGGACCGGATGGTCGAATACTGTTGCGGCCCTGGGATCTCGACCCCAAGGAATACATCGGGCACGGTTTCGACCAACTTCGCCAGGTTGCGCCCAGTCAGCCCCTGGTAGCAGCGGCGATCCTGCGGGTGCTGCGGATGCTGGTCGCTCACGTCAAGGAATACGGCCGGCCCGAGCACCTGCCCGCCCTGCGGGAGCAGACCGACCTGCTGCTGGAATCGCTGGAGATGACGCCGGGTCTGCACCCCCGTGATCTGGCCCGCCTCAAGGCGATCGCCGCGGACACCACCGATCCGGCCGACCACAGTCGCCGCCGGGCGACTCCGTAGCGCTATCTGACGTCTTCCTCGATGTCACCGACAGGTCACCTGCGCTGGTCACACTGATGTGGTGACCGGACAACTGATCGTCTCCGTCTCCGGAATCGGGGCGCACACCCGGGCCGACGCCGAGGCCTTCTGCGCGCAGCTGGACGCCCGCGGCGTACCGGTGTCGCTGCTGGTGGCGCCCCGGCTGGGGGGCGACTACCGCCTCGACCGCGATCCGGACACCGTCGACTGGCTGACGCAGCGGCGCGCCGACGGCGCGGCGATCGTGCTGCACGGCTTCGACGAGGCCGCCACCAAGAAGCGCCGCGGCGAGTTCGCCACGCTGCCGGCCCATGAGGCCAATCTGCGGCTACTCGGCGCCGACCGCGTACTGGAGCATCTTGGACTACGCACCCGGCTGTTCGCCGCGCCCGGCTGGACCGTTTCGCCGGGCACCATCAAAGCTTTGCCGCACAACGGTTTCCGGCTTCTGGGCGGTTTGCATGGCGTCACCGACCTGGTGCTGGGTCATACCGTGCGGGCCCGGGTGGTCGGCGTCGGGGCCGGATTTCTCGCTGCGCCCTGGTGGTGCCGGATGGTGGTGGCCACCAGTGAGCGCATCGCTCGTCGTGACGGCCTGGTGCGGCTGTCGGTAGGCGCGCGACAGCTGAACAAGCCGGGAGTGGCCGAGGCCATGCTGGACGCGGTGGACACGGCGTTGGGCCACGGTTGCCGGCGGGAGCGCTACCGGTGGCCGCTCGCACCGGTCGACGTGGCCTCGGAGTTGAGCGCCTGAGTCGTTACCCTGGGACGCCATGAGCGGTAAGGCGGACGCTGACGCGATCGTCGTCGGGGCAGGTCTGGCGGGCCTGGTGGCGGCCTGCGAGCTGGTGGACCGCGGCCAGCGCGTTCTCATCGTCGACCAGGAGAACAGCGCCAATCTGGGCGGACAGGCGTTCTGGTCCTTCGGCGGGCTGTTCTTCGTCGACAGCCCCGAGCAGCGCCGGCTCGGGGTACGTGACAGCCACGAACTGGCGCTACAGGATTGGCTGGGCACCGCCGGGTTCGACCGGGCGTGCGACCACTGGCCGCGCCAATGGGCGCACGCCTACGTGGACTTCGCCTCGGGTGAGAAGCGCAGTTGGCTGCGTGCCCGCGGACTGAAAGTGTTTCCGCTGGTGGGCTGGGCCGAACGTGGCGGTTACGGCGCCACCGGGCCCGGCAATTCGGTGCCCCGATTCCACATCACCTGGGGCACCGGACCGGCCCTGGTGGAGATCTTCGCGGGCCGGCTGCGAGGCCGTTCGCGGGTCCGATACGCCTTCCGGCACCAGGTCGACGAGCTGATCGTCGAGGGCGGCCGAGTGACCGGGGTGCGGGGCAGTGTGCTGGAGCCCTCGGCCGCCGAGCGCGGCGTGGCGTCATCGCGGAACACGGTGGGACAGTTCGAGTTCCGTGCCCCTGCGGTACTGGTTACCAGCGGCGGTATCGGCGGCAATCTCGATCTGGTGCGCCAGAACTGGCCGGAGCGGATGGGCCGGGTGCCCGCGCAGCTGCTGGCCGGGGTGCCCGCACACGTCGACGGCCGGATGATCGGGATCACCGAGGCGGCCGGCGGCCGGGTGATCAACCGGGACCGGATGTGGCACTACACCGAGGGCATCACCAACCACGACCCGATCTGGCCGGGCCACGGCATCCGGATCATCCCCGGACCGTCGCCGCTGTGGCTCGACGCCGCCGGCGTACGGCTGCCCGGGCCGCTGTATCCCGGATTCGACACCCTGGGCACGCTCGAGCACATCGCTCGCTCCGGTCAGGACTACACCTGGTTCGTGCTGAACCGGCGGATCATCGAGAAGGAATTCGCGCTGTCGGGCCAGGAGCAGAATCCCGACCTGACCAGCCGCAGTCTGCGTCAGCTGGCCGCGTCGCGCGCCCGGTC
Source organism: Mycobacterium sp. SMC-19 (assembly GCF_045310815.1). Lineage (NCBI taxonomy): Bacteria > Bacillati > Actinomycetota > Actinomycetes > Mycobacteriales > Mycobacteriaceae > Mycobacterium > Mycobacterium sp. SMC-19. The sequence goes on from NZ_JBJIAM010000003.1 coordinate 156,698, forward strand.
CGGGCCGCCCCCGCCGGTACAGGCGTTCATCGATCGCGGGGTGGATTTCGTGCACGCCTCGTCGCTGCGTGACCTGGTAGCCGCCATGAACGACCTGCCCGATGTGGTGCCGTTGGAGTACGCGACGGTCGAGGCCGAGGTCACCGCGCGCGATCGTGAAGTGGCGAACCGATTCAGCAAGGACGGTCAGGTCACCGCGATCCGCGGCGCCCGGGCCTATCTGGGCGACCGGATCGGCCGGGTGGTGGCCCCGCACCGGCTGACCGATCCGTCCGCCGGTCCGCTGATCGCGGTCAAGCTGCACATCCTGACCCGGAAGACGTTGGGTGGCTTGGAAACCGACCTGGACTCCCGGGTGCTGGGCGCGAACGGCAAGCCGATCGACGGGCTGTACGCCGCCGGCGAGGTGGCCGGTTTCGGGGGCGGCGGCGTGCACGGCTACCGGGCACTGGAGGGGACATTCCTGGGCGGGTGCATCTTCTCCGGCCGGGCTGCCGGGCGGGGCGCCGCCAGCGACATCGCCTGACCCCGGTTTCCCGCGAGCGTGCGCAGTTGTACGGCGTAGGCGGCGTGTCGCGGCACAAACGCGCCCTCTCGCGCAAGGGGTGCGACGCGGCTAAAACGTGACGGAGCTTTCCTCGGGAAGCACCTGGAAGTCGGCGCGTCCCATCTCGGCCAGGCGGCCGTGATAGATCCCGCGGGCCTCGGCGGCGATGATGCCCTGGTGGATCGGCACCGCGGCCCGCGGCGCGACCGCGCGCAGGTACTCGACCGCCTCGGAGATCTTCATCCACGGCGCCGCCGCCGGGGTGGCCAGCACGTCCACCGGTTCGCCGGGCACGAACAGCGCGTCACCGGGGTGCATCAACCGGGCCGGATGGCCGTCGTCGCCGATCAGGTAGGAGATGTTGTCGATCATCGGCAACTCCGGGTGGATCACCGCGTGCTGCCCGCCCACTCCGCGCACCCGCAGCGGCCCGACGTCGAAGGCGTCCCCGACGTGCACCGGCTGCCAGGGCGGGCCCAGCTGGGCGGCGGTCTGCGGGTCGGCGTAGAGCGCGGCACCCGGGTTGGCGTCGATCAGGGCCGGCAGCCGCGCCACGTCGGCGTGATCGGGGTGCTGATGAGTGACCAGGATGGCCGCCAGACCGGTGATGCCCTCGAAGCCGTGCGAAAAGTTGCCGGGGTCGAACAGCACCGTGGTTCCGCCGAAATCGGCGAGCAGGCAGGAATGGCCGAAGTGGGTCAGTTGCATACCTAAAGATTGTGCGCTCCGGCGCCACCGGCGGGCATCGGTATTGTTGACCCGACCGATTCCCCGTCGACAGTAGGGAGCACCCGTGGCCCGGGTGGTTGTGCACGTGATGCCCAAAGCCGAGATCCTTGACCCGCAGGGACAGGCGATCGTCGGAGCGCTTTCTCGGCTCGGACACACCGGAGTGTCGGATGTGCGGCAGGGCAAGCGCTTCGAGCTCGAGGTCGACGATTCGATCGACGACGCCGCGCTGGCCGAGATCGCCGAATCGCTGCTGGCCAACACGGTGATCGAGGACTTCACCGTCAGCCGGGAGACCTCGTGAGTGCCCGGATCGGCGTCATCACCTTCCCCGGCACCCTCGACGACGTCGACGCCGCCCGCGCGGTCCGGTTCGTCGGTGCCGAGCCCGTCAGCCTCTGGCACGCCGACGCCGACCTCAAGGGCGTCGACGCCGTGGTGGTGCCCGGCGGCTTCTCCTACGGCGACTACCTGCGCTGCGGGGCCATCGCCCGGTTCGCCCCGGTGATGGGCGAGGTCATCAAGGCCGCCGGCCAAGGCATGCCCGTACTCGGCATCTGCAACGGCTTCCAGGTGCTGTGCGAGGCCGGGCTGCTGCCGGGTGCGCTGACCCGCAACGCGGGCCTGCACTTCGTCTGCCGCGACGTCTGGCTGCGGGTGGCCTCCACCGCGACGGCCTGGACCTCCCGATTCGACGCCGACGCCGACCTGTTGGTGCCGCTGAAGTCCGGCGAGGGCCGCTACGTGGCCTCCGAAGCAGTGCTCGACGAGCTGGAGGGTGAAGGTCGGGTGGTGTTCCGCTACCTCGACAACATCAACGGCTCCCTGCGCGACATCGCCGGGGTGAGCTCGGCCAACGGCCGGGTGGTCGGGCTGATGCCGCACCCCGAGCACGCCATCGAGGCGCTGACCGGGCCCAGCGATGACGGGCTGGGGCTGTTCTACTCCGCGCTGGACGCGGTGCTGTCGGTCTGACGGGCTCAGCCCGCCAGGGGCCATGGCGTCAGCAGGTCAGCGCAACCGCTGCCTCGGCGGTGTAGCACAGGAACGTCAGCGTCTCCTGCAGGTAGAGCTGCACGTTCTCGGCATCGTGCGACAGGTAGCCGATCGACACGTCGGTGCCCAGCCGCAGGTCGAAATCGCCGCCGCGGGTGGTCAGCACAAACGCACCGTCGATCGCCGGTGCCCAGATGATGTCGCCGGTGACCAGCCGGCGCAGGTGCTCCAGGATCGGGTAGCCGTGATCGGAGGTCTCGGCGACCTTGGTGTAGGTCTCTGCCGACAACAGCACCGAGTACGGGCCGTCCACCCCGGCCAGCCGCAGCGCTGAGAGCGCCTGGCTGATCACGTCGGGGATGCCGCGCGGGTCCTCCGGCAGCGTCAGCTCCGGGTTCGAGCTGGCGCTGCGGATGCCCTCCACCGCGGCGCCCGGGTAGCCCCCGAAGATGATCCGGTCCTCGGCGAACGCCAACTTCTTGGCCGCGGCCTTCACCGGGTCCCAGTCGGGATCTTGCGAGCCCCGCTCGACATCGTCGATCTCGTCACGCGACAGGGTGAACGGAACCCGCAGGCGCACCAGCGGTTTGCTGTCGCGCAGATGCGCTTCGACGCCGTCGGCCGGCGCGCCGATGCCGGTCAGCCGGCCGGTGCCCACCGCGGCGGCCGTCGGGCCGGCCGGCTCGCTGACGTCGACCACTCGGCGACCGGCAATGTGCCGCTTGAAGGTCCGGGTGGCCTCCTGCTCGATGTCGGCCCAGGCCGCTTCGGTGACCGGGGCCAGATCGCGATACAGGTTGTTCATTGCGAGGTTCCTTTCAGGCTGCCGATGTTCAGTGAGCCTTGAACGGCGGTGGATTCGACGGGCTCGGTGGGGGTGGGCGTCGCTGCTCCCGGCAGCGGCGGCGGATCGTCGAGGAAGTCGGCGGTGGGGGTGAAGAACATCCCGCCGGTGACCGCGGTGGAGAAGTCCAGGATGCGGTCGGTGTTGCCCGGCGGGTCGCCGAAGAACATGTTGCGCAGCATCTGCTCGGTGACGTCGGGAGTCCGCGCGTACGCGATGTAGTACGTGCCGGACTCGCCGGCGCCCACCGAGCCGAACGGCATGTTGTGCCGCACGATGTCCAGTTCGTTGCCGTCCTCGTCGGTGATGACATTCAGCGCGATGTGCGAGTTGGCCGGTTTCACCGCGTCGTCGAACTCGATGTCGTCGGCCTTGGTCCGGCCGATCACGCGTTCCTGTTCGGTGACCGGCAGCGCCTCCCAGGCGGCCATGTCGTGCAGGTACTTCTGGATGTGCACGTAGGACCCGCCGGCAAAGTCGGGATCGGAGTCACCGACCGCGGTGGCCTCCAGCGCCTCGTCGTCGACCGGGTTCTCGGTGCCGTCGACGAACCCGAGCAGGTCTCGATTGTCGAAGAACCGGAAACCGTGCACCTCGTCGACCACGGTGATCGCGCCGGCCATCGCCTTGACGATCCGCCCCGCCAGCTCGAAGCAGACGTCCATGGTCTCGCCCTTGACGTGAAACAGCAGGTCCCCCGGGGTGGCCGGAGCGGTGTGGCGGGGACCGGTCAACTCCACGAACGGATGCAGCTGCGCCGGCCGGGGCCCGGCGAACAGCCGGTCCCACGCCTCCGAGCCGATCGAGGTCACCAACGACAGCCGTTTGGTCGGGTCGCGAAAGCCGATCGCCCGGGCGAAACCCGCCAGGTCGGGCAACGCCTCGTGCACTGTCTGCTCGCCGCCCTCGTTGATGGTTGCCACCAGAAAAATGGCCGCACAGGTCAGGGGAGCGGTCACGGGCTGGACGGACGGCACGGTATCGACCCTAACGCCCCCGCCGGCGTCCCGATGCGAAAGACTTGAGCCATGGCGGCCACCGCAACCGGATTATGCGAATTCATCGACGCCTCACCGTCGCCGTTTCACGCCTGCGCAACCGTGGCCGAGCGGCTTCGGTCCGCCGGCTACACCGAGGTCGCCGAGACCGATCGGTGGCCGCAGGCGCCGGGGCGGTACTTCGCCGTCCGTGCCGGTTCACTGATCGCATGGAACAGTCCGGAGCACGGCGGCCACATCCCGTTCCGGATCATCGGCGCGCACACCGACAGCCCGAACCTGCGGGTCAAGCAGCATCCCGCCCGCGAGGTCGCCGGCTGGCAGCTGGTGGCCCTGGCGCCGTACGGCGGGGCCTGGCTGAACTCCTGGCTGGACCGCGAGCTGGGCATCAGCGGGCGGCTCTCGGTGCGCGACGATTCTGCGGGCGCGGGAATCAGCCACCACCTGGTCCGTATCGATGAACCGATCCTGCGGGTGCCGCAGCTGGCCATCCACCTGGCCGACGACCGCAAATCGGTCACCCTGGACCCCCAACGCCACATCAACGCCGTCTGGGGAGACGGCCGGTCGCCGGACTTCCTCGGCTACGTGGCGCAGCGCGCCGGCGCCGAGCCCCGCGACGTGCTGGGCTTCGACCTGATGACCCACGACCTCGCGCCGTCGACCGTGACCGGGGTGGGCCAGGAATTCGTCAGCGCGCCGCGGCTGGACAACCAGGCCAGCTGCTACGCCGGGCTGGAAGCCCTGATCGCAGCCAAGCCTGGCCGCCATCTGCCGGTGCTGGCGCTGTTCGACCACGAGGAGGTCGGATCGACGTCGGATCACGGCGCCCAGTCCGATCTGTTGAGAGGCGTGCTGGAGCGGATCACGCTGGCCGCCGGCGGCGACCGGGAGGACTTCCTGCGCCGGCTGACCGCCTCCACGCTGGCTTCGGCGGACATGGCGCACGCCACCCACCCGAACTACCCGGAGCGTCACGAACCGGGCCATCCGATCGCGGTCAACGCCGGCCCGGTGCTCAAGGTGCAGCCCAACCTGCGCTACGCCACCGACGGCCGCACCGCCGCCACCTTCGCGCTGGCCTGCGAGAAGGCCGGGGTGGCGCTGCAGCGCTACGAGCATCGGGCCGATCTGCCCTGCGGATCGACCATCGGCCCGATGAGCGCCGCAAGTACCGGGATCCCCACCGTTGACGTCGGCGCTCCGCAGCTGGCCATGCATTCGGCACGGGAACTGATGGGCGCACGGGACGTGAGCTCCTATGCGGCGGCTCTGACGGCATTCCTGGCGCCGGACTGAGCCGAAATCGGTGCCATAGACTGTGCCCGTGACGCCCCCGACCACGCTGGACACCGTCGAACACGCCGCTGCAACGCCCGAGCACCCGCAACCGTTCGCCGAGTTGGGTCTCAAGGACGACGAGTACCAGCGCATCCGCGACATCCTGGGCCGCCGCCCCACCGACGCCGAGCTGGCCATGTACTCGGTGATGTGGAGTGAGCACTGCTCCTACAAGTCCTCCAAGGTGCATCTGCGCTACTTCGGTGAGACCACGACCGACGAGATGCGCAAGGCCATGCTGGCCGGCATCGGCGAGAACGCCGGCGTCGTCGACATCGGCGACGGCTGGGCCGTCACCTTCAAGGTGGAGTCGCACAATCACCCGTCCTACGTCGAGCCCTACCAGGGTGCGGCCACCGGAGTGGGCGGCATCGTGCGCGACATCATGGCGATGGGCGCCCGCCCGGTCGCGGTGATGGACCAGCTGCGGTTCGGCGCCGCCGACGCTCCCGACACCCGCCGGGTGCTCGACGGAGTGGTGCGCGGCATCGGCGGCTACGGCAACTCCCTCGGGCTGCCCAACATCGGCGGCGAAACCATCTTCGACCCCTGCTACGCGGGTAACCCGCTGGTCAACGCGCTGTGCGTCGGCGTGCTCAAGAAGGAAGACCTGCACCTGGCGTTCGCCTCCGGTGCCGGCAACAAGATCATCCTGTTCGGCGCGCGTACCGGGCTGGACGGCATCGGCGGGGTGTCGGTGCTGGCATCGGACACCTTCGGCGGCGACGAGAGCGGCGCGGGCCGCAAGAAGCTTCCGTCAGTGCAGGTCGGCGACCCCTTCACCGAGAAGGTGCTCATCGAGTGCTGCCTGGAGCTCTACGCCGCCAAGCTGGTGGTCGGCATCCAGGATCTCGGTGGTGCCGGATTGTCTTGTGCGACTTCTGAGCTGGCTTCTGCCGGCGATGGCGGAATGGCGATCCAGCTGGACCAGGTGCCGCTGCGCGCAGCGAACATGAGCCCGGCCGAGGTGCTGTCCAGCGAGTCGCAGGAACGCATGTGCGCCGTGGTGGCCCCGGAGAACGTCGACGCCTTCATGGCGGTCTGCGCCAAGTGGGACGTACTCGCCACCGTGATCGGCGAGGTGACCGACGGCGACCGGTTGCAGATCACCTGGCACGGACAGACCGTGGTCGACGTTCCGCCGCGCACCGTGGCCCACGAAGGCCCGATCTATCAGCGCCCGGTCACGCGCCCCGACACCCAGGACGCGCTCAACGCCGACCGCTCCGACAAGCTGCCGCGGCCGGTCACCGGTGAGGAGCTGCGTGCGACGCTGCTTGCGCTGCTGGGCAGCCCGCACCTGTGCAGCCGGGCGTTCATCACCGAACAGTACGACCGCTACGTGCGCGGCAACACCGTGCTGGCCGAGCACGCCGACGGTGGGATGCTGCGCATCGACGAGGCCTCCGGTCGCGGGATCACGATCTCCACCGACGCCTCCGGTCGTTACACCAAGCTCGACCCCTACACCGGGGCGCAGCTGGCGCTGGCCGAGGCGTACCGCAACGTGGCCGTCACCGGCGCCACCCCGATCGCCGTCACCAACTGCCTGAACTTCGGTTCTCCGGAAGACCCCGGGGTGATGTGGCAGTTCGCCGAGGCCGTTCGCGGTCTGGCCGACGGCTGTGCGGCACTGGGGATTCCGGTGACCGGCGGCAATGTCAGCTTCTACAACCAGACCGGCGCCACGCCGATCCACCCCACCCCGGTGGTCGGGGTGCTCGGGGTTATCGACGACGTCGGCCGCCGTATTCCCACCGCGTTCGGAGTCGAACCGGGTGAGACGCTGATTCTGCTCGGCGATACCCGCGACGAATTCGACGGGTCCATCTGGGCGCAGGTGACCGGCGACCACCTGGGCGGACTGCCGCCGACGGTCGATCTGGAGCGCGAGCAGCTGCTGGCCGAGGTGCTGAGCGCGGCATCGCGCGACGGCCTGATCTCGGCAGCCCACGACTTGAGCGAAGGCGGGCTGATCCAGGCGGTGGTCGAGTCGTCGATCGCCGGTGAAACCGGTTGCCGCATCTTGCTTCCCGAAGATGCCGACCCGTTCGTCTTCCTGTTCTCCGAGTCGGCGGGCAGGGCCCTGGTGGCGGTGCCGCGCACCGAGGAGAGCCGATTGCGCTCCATGTGCGAGGCGCGCGGCCTACCGGCCACTCGCGTCGGCGTGGTGGACCAGGCCTCGCAGGAGATAGAGGTCCAGGGCCAGTTCAGTGTGTCGCTGACCGAACTGCGCAGCACCTCCGAAGCGGTGCTGCCGGGGCTGTTCGGATAGTCCGACCAGGATGCAGGCGCCGGCCAAACACCCACTGCTGGTGTGGGCTTGGAGCCTGCTGCGGCTGGGGTTCGTCGGGGTGGCGTTCGGTGCGCTGTTCTTCTGCCTGTCGCTGACCCCGTCGCTGCTGCCGCGCGACTGGCTGTTCCAGGGGCTGATCGGCGGGATCAACGCGGCCTTCGGCTACGGGCTGGGGGTGCTGATCGGTGCAGCGGTGGAGCGGTTCGTCCTGCGCGGTGCCGACTGGTGGCCGCCGCCGCGCCCGGTCTTGCTCGCGCTCAAGGCAACAGTGGTGGTGGCGGCCCCGGTCGCGTGCATTGTGATGCTGATCCCGGCCGCCGGCTGGCAACGCCAGGTCTCCGAACTGCTGGGCATCGAAGGCCCGGCAACCCTGGGCTACCTGCGCACCCTCGGCGTGGCCATCGGGGTGGCCGCGGCGCTGGTGGCGACGGTGCGGGTGCTGATCGACGCCAGTCGGCTGCTGGCACGGGCGCTGATCCGGCGTTGGCACCTGCACCGCGAAGTCGCCATGTTCATCGGCAGCGCGATCGTCGTCGTGCTGCTGACCACCTTGATCAACGGCGTGCTGATCCGCGGTTTCTTCGCCGGCGCCAGCGCGGTGTTCCAGCCCGAGGACAGCGCCACCGTGCCCGGGACGAACCAACCGCTACAACCGGAGCGATCCGGCAGCCCGGAGTCGTTGGCGCCCTGGGCCACCCTGGGCAGCCAGGGCCGCAGCTTCGTCGCCGGGGGAGTGCACGCCGCCGAGCTCGCCCGGATCAACGGACGGCCCGCCCGTGAACCCATCAGGGTGTATGCCGGGCTGCACAGTGCGGGCGACGACCAGGCGCGCATGCAGCTGCTGCTCGAGGAACTGGACCGCACCCACGCCTTCGACCGCCAGGTGTTGGTCGTGGTGCCCACCACCGGCACCGGGTGGGTCGACCCGGCGGCGGCCGACGCGCTGGAGATGCTCTACAACGGCGACACCGCCATCGTCGGCGTGCAGTACTCCTACCTGCCGAGCTGGATCTCCTTCCTGGCCGACCAACGTAAATCGATGGACTCCGGCCGGTTGCTGGTGCGCACCATCGCCGAGCGGTGGCGAGGCCTGCCCGCGCAGCACCGGCCCAAGTTGGTGCTCTACGGGGAGAGTCTGGGATCGATGGCCGGGCAGGCCGCGTTCGACTGGCTGCCCGATGTCGCCGACATGGGCTATGAGGCCGTGCTGTGGGTGGGGCCACCGCAGGCCAGCCCGCTCTGGCATGCGTTGCTGGTGCGGCGTGACCCCGGCAGCACCGCCGTGTTGCCGCGCTACGACAACGGCCGCACAGTGCGGTTCGCCCAGGGCACGGTGCCGGCCGAGATCGCCCGGATCGCCGCGCCGCCGTGGCAGGGCACCCGGGTGCTGTTCCTGCAGCACGCCTCCGATCCGGTGGTGTGGTGGTCACCGGACCTGCTGTTCGCGCGGCCCGACTGGCTCACCGAAGCGCCCGGCCCGGACCGGACCGCCTCCATGCGCTGGTACCCGGTGGTGACGTTCTGGCAGGTCAGCGCGGATCTGTTCCACGGTGAGCAGATGCCCGCCGGGCACGGGCACAACTACGCGGACACGATCCTGGACGGCTGGGTGGCGGTGCTGCCACCCGACGGCTGGACGCCGGCCGACACCGAGCGGGTGCGCGCGGCGCTGCGGGGCGGCTAGGCAACCACCGGGGTCGTGCGGAATGCTGCATCTATGGAGCGCTACACCCGTGACGGCCTGGTCTTCGATGTCCGCGACGCCGGGCCGCCCGACGGTCCCGTTGTGGTGCTGCTGCACGGCTTTCCGCAGCGAAACGACAGCTGGAGTGCCGTCATCGACCGGCTCACCGCCGCGGGCTACCGGTGTCTGGCCCCCAACCAGCGCGGCTATGCACCCGGTGCCCGGCCACCTCGGCGCCGGGACTATCGCATGTCCGAACTCGTCGCCGACATCGGCGCATTGATCGATGCCAGTGGTGCGCAGCGTGTGCACCTGGTGGGACACGACTGGGGTGCCGCCGTGGCGTGGGGAGTGGCAGCCGAACTGCCCGAACGGCTCGCCACGGTGTCGCCGGTGTCGGTCCCGCACCCCGCCGCCTTCCTGAAGTCGTTTGTCACCAGCCGGCAGGGGCTGGCGTCGTGGTACATGGGTTTCTTCCAGCTGCCGTGGCTGCCGGAGTGGTTGCTGACGCGCGGGAACGGCGCAGTGGCCGCCAAGACTCTGCGGCGAAGCGGGCAGACGGCGGCGGCGGCCGAACGGGATGCGCAGGCCATGACGGAGCCGGGCGCGCTGACCGGCGGGCTCAACTGGTACCGAGGTCTGCCGATGTCGAATCTGCGAGACAGCAACCAGCAGATCTCGGTGCCGACGATGTATGTGTGGAGTGATGACGACATCGCGCTGAAGCCCAAGGCGGCACGCAACACCGCCCGATACGTCGACGCGGAATACCGATTCGAGATCATGTCGGGCGTCTCGCACTGGATCCCCGATACCGAGCCGGACCGGCTCGCCGACCTGCTGCTGGACTGGTTCGCCGCACACCCCATCGACTGACCCCATGGCAGCCGCCCGCTCACGTCCGCAGCCCGACCCGGCACAGACCCGCGCAGCCGTACTGGCGCTCGCGGCGTGGCTGCGTGACGAGAGCCTGCCGGCCCCCGACCGCGCCGAGTTGGCCGCCGCGGTCCGGCTGACCGCCCGCACGCTGGCCGAGCTGGCCCCCGGCGCCAGCGTCGAGGTGCGGATCCCGCCGTTCGTGGCGGTGCAGTGCATCGCCGGGCCGCGGCACACTCGCGGCACCCCGCCCAACGTCGTCGAGACCGATCCGCGCAGTTGGCTGTTGTTGGTCGCCGGGTTGCTGGAGACAGCCGATGCGACCGCCGCCGCAAAGCTGCGGCTGTCCGGTTCGCGAGCCGCCGAGATCGCCGATTGGCTGCCGTTGGTGAAACTTGACGCACGTTGACCGTAGACTGAACCTCGTCACTGTGGCCCGTCCCCCTGGAGCAGCTGAAACGTGCCGGACCAGCAGGTAGTAGACCTTGAGAACGCACCCCGTGAAGAGTGCGGCGTCTTCGGAGTTTGGGCTCCCGGCGAAGAAGTAGCGAAGCTCACTTATTACGGCCTGTATGCGCTGCAGCACCGTGGCCAGGAGGCCGCCGGGATCGCGGTCGGCGACGGTTCGCAGGTGCTGGTCTTCAAGGATCTGGGCTTGGTCAGCCAGGTGTTCGAGGAGCAGACGCTGGCGGCCATGCCCGGGCACGTGGCGGTCGGCCACTGTCGCTACTCCACCACCGGTGACACCACCTGGGAGAACGCCCAGCCGGTGTTCCGCAACACCGCGGCCGGCACCGGTGTGGCGCTGGGGCACAACGGCAACCTGGTCAACACCGCCGAACTGGCCGGCCGTGCCCGCGAACTGGGCCTGATCGACACCCGCCGTCCGGGCGTGGCCACCACCGACTCGGACATCCTGGGTGCGCTGCTGGCGCACGGCGCCGCGGACAGCTCCCTGGAGCAGGCGGCGCTGGAGCTGCTGCCGACGGCGCGCGGTGCTTTCTGCCTGACTTTCATGGACGAGAACACCCTGTATGCCGCCCGCGACCCGTGGGGCGTGCGGCCGCTGTCGCTGGGCCGGCTCGACCGCGGCTGGGTGGTGGCCTCGGAGACCGCGGCGCTGGACATCGTCGGCGCCTCGTTCGTCCGCGACATCGAGCCCGGTGAGCTGCTGGCGATCGACGCCGACGGGGTGCGCTCCACCCGGTTCGCGAACCCCACTCCGAAGGGCTGCGTCTTCGAGTACGTCTATCTGGCCCGGCCCGACAGCACGATCGGCGGCCGGTCGGTGCACGCCACTCGAGTGGAGATCGGCCGTCGGCTGGCGCGCGCGCACGCGGTGGAGGCTGACCTGGTCATCGGTGTGCCGGAGTCCGGCATCCCGGCCGCGGTGGGCTACGCCCAAGAGTCCGGTATCGACTACGGACAAGGCCTGACCAAGAACGCCTACGTCGGGCGGACCTTCATTCAGCCGTCGCAGACCATCCGCCAGCTCGGTATCCGGCTCAAGCTCAACCCGCTGCGCGAGATCATCCGCGGTAAGCGGCTGATCGTCGTGGACGACTCGATCGTGCGGGGCAACACCCAGCGCGCCCTGGTGCGGATGCTGCGTGAGGCCGGTGCCGTCGAGGTGCACGTGCGGATCGCCTCCCCGCCGGTGAAGTGGCCGTGCTTCTACGGCATCGACTTCGCCTCGCCGGCCGAGCTGATCGCCAACGCCGTCGAGGACGAGACCGAGATGGTCGAAGCGGTGCGGCGCGCCATCGGCGCCGACAGCCTCGGCTATGTCGGTCAGGAAGACATGATCGCGGCCACCGAGCAGCCCAAATCGCGGCTGTGCTGCGCCTGCTTCGACGGCAGCTACCCGATCGAGCTGCCCGATGACAGTGCCCTGGGCAAGAACGTCATCGAGCAGATGCTGAGCAACACCGCGCGCAAAGCCGAGAGCGACAACGACGCCGCGCTGAGTCAGTCCTAGCCCGAAGTCGGTCCTTCAGAAACCGCTGAAGCCGACTTCCGGACCTAGTATCAACTACTTGACACTAAACCGGTCCCTCGATAGCGTCGGCGCCAACGAGGCTCGTGACCCGGCGTGAGGACAGGAGTGGTTGTGGCGCGTTTTCCGAAGCCGCCCGAGGGCAGTTGGACCCAGCACTATCCCGAACTCGGTACCGAACCGGTGTCCTACCGCGATTCCATCAGCCCGGATGTCTACGAAAAGGAGCGCGCGGCGATCTTCCGGCGCGCCTGGCTCAATGTCGGTCGGGTAGAGCAGATTCCGCGAAAGGGCAGTTACTTCACCCGGGAACTCAAGGTGGTCAACACCTCGATCATCCTGGTGCGAACCGGATCTGGCGAGATCAAGGCCTATCACAACGTCTGCCGGCACCGGGGCAACAAGCTGGTGTGGGACACCATGCCGTTGGAGGAGACGAGCGGGAACTGCCGCCAGTTCACCTGCAAGTACCACGCCTGGCGCTACGACTTGGATGGCAATCTGGCCTTCGTCCAACAGGAGGAAGAGTTCTTCGACCTCGACAAGAGCCGCTACGGGCTGGTCGGCGTGCACTGCGACGTCTGGGAGGGGTTCATCTTCGTCAACTTCGCCGCCACCCCGGAGCAATCGCTGCGCGAATTCCTCGGGCCGATGGTTACGGCGTTGGAGGGCTACCCCTTCGGGCAGATGACCTCGCGATGGCAGTACCGCTCGTCGGTCAACTCCAACTGGAAGCTCTTCTTGGACGCGTTCCAGGAGTTCTATCACGCGCCGGTCCTGCACGGGAACCAGACGCCGACGGCCTTCCGGGTAGCGGCCGAACAGGCGGGCTTCGAGGCGCCGCACTACCAGATCGAAGGCCCGCACCGACTGGTGAGCACCTCGGGGGTGCGAGCCTGGGAGATGCCGGCCGAGATGCGCAAGCCGATCGAGGAGATCTGCCAGAGCGGGTTGTTCGGGCCATGGGACTCACCGGATCTCGGCCCGATGCCCGACGGCCTCAACCCCGCGAAATGCGATCCGTGGGGCCTGGATTCGTTTCAGATCTTCCCCAACTTCACGATCCTGTTCTGGGGGCAGGGCTGGTATCTGACCTACCACTACTGGCCGACCGGGCACGACTCGCACATTTTCGAAGGAACGCTGTACTTTCCCCAGCCGCGGACTCCCCGTGAGCGGGTCGCTCAAGAACTCGCGGCGGTGTCGTTCAAGGAGTACGGGCTGCAGGACGCCAGTACCTTGGAGGCCACCCACACGATGATCGGCACCGGCGTGGTGGACCGGTTCCTGCTCAACGACCAAGAGGTGCTGATCCGGCACTTCCACTGCGAAACCGCCGCGTGGATCGCCGAGCACGAGCGCACCGCGGCCAAGGCCTGAGAGATCGTGACCACCATGCTGCCCAAGGAATTCGCCGACCTCGAACCGTTCAGCCAGTGGTGCCTGCCGTCCGAGCCGGAGCGCTACGCCAAGCGCCTGAGCAGTTCCATGTTGGACATGCAGGCCTTCTACGACGCCGTCACGGCGCGCGCCGAAGACGCGCTGGCCTATTGCGACAAGTTCAGCCTCGACGACATGCCCGAGGATGTGCTGAACCTGATGTACCTGCTGTATTCCATGATCACAGTGGCCTTCCCGGCCGAATCCTGGAAGCAGCCGCGCGTTCCCGACTCCGGCGCCGCCGTCATCGAATGCGTTTCGGAGCCCTATCCGTGACCGGGGTGTTGGTGCTGCGCGCCGATCGGTGGCTCGACATCGACGCCGGTGTGGTGCGGTCACCCGCCGTCGTGGTGGTCGAGGACGGCCGCATCTCCGCCATCAACCCCGAAGCGCCCCTACCTGTTTCGGCTGAAGATATCGACCTCGGCGATGTCACATTGCTGCCCGGACTGATGGACATGGAGCTCAACCTGCTCATCGGCGGGCCGGGTAGTCCGGAAGGGCTCCCCACGCCGCTGCACGGCGTGCAGGACGATCCCGCCTACCGCACGTTGCGGGCCGCGGTGAACGCGCGAACCACGCTGGAAGCCGGCTTCACCACCGTCCGCAACCTGGGGCTGATGGTCAAGACCGGCGGTTATCTGCTGGATGTCGCGCTGCAGCGTGCCATCGATCAGGGCTGGCATGTCGGTCCGCGGATCTATCCCGCCGGCCACGCCGTCACACCCTACGGCGGCCACCTGGATCCGACGGTCTTCCAACGGCTTGCGCCCGGCGTGATGCCGCTGTCGATCGCCGAGGGCATCGCCAACGGCGTACCGGATGTGACCGCCTGCGTGCGCTACCAGATCCGCCACGGCGCCAAGCTGATCAAGGTGTCGGCCTCCGGCGGGGTGATGTCGCACAGCACCGCGCCGGGCGCCCAGCAGTACTCCGACGCCGAGTTGGCCGCAATCGCCGACGAAGCGCATCGTGCCGGGGTGCGGGTGGCCGCACATGCCATCGGCGACACCGCGATTCGGGCGTGCATCCGGGCCGGAATCGACTGCATCGAGCACGGTTTCCTGGCCACCGACGAAACCCTGGCGATGATGGTGGACCATGGCACCTTCCTGGTCTCCACTACCTACTTGACGGACGCCTTGGCTGTCGACCGGATCGCCCCGGAGCTGCGCAAGAAAGCGGCCGAGGTGTTCCCGCGGGCCAAAGCGATGTTGCCCCGGGCGATCGAGGCCGGTGTACGCATCGCGTGTGGCACCGACGCGCCGGCAATTCCGCATGGCCAGAACGCCAAGGAACTGTGCGCACTGGTGGAGCGCGGTATGACGCCGGTGCAGGCACTGCAGGCGGCCACCGTCGTCAGCGCCGATCTCATCGACGCCGCCCACGAATTGGGCAGGCTGGCCCCGGGTTACTGCGCCGATATCATCGCCGTACCGGGTGATCCGACCCGGGACATCAGCACCACCGGTGACGTGCGATTCGTCATGAAGGACGGCCGGGTCTGCAAGCGCAGCTGACAGGGAAGCGGGATATGGATCTGACCAACAACATCCTGTGGCTGCTCAAGCAGGCCTTCTACTACTCACTGACGACCGTTAACGAGGCGATCAGCGAGCACGGCGTGAGCACCGCTCAGATCGGTCTGTTGCGCCAACTCGCCGGCGAGCCGGGGTTGTCCGGCGCCGAACTGGCACGTCGTCTCCTGATCACCCCGCAGGGTGTGCAACTGGCCCTTAGTGCGCTCGAGCGCCGTGGGTTGGTCGAGCGCAAGCAGGATCCCCACCACGGCCGAATCCTGCGGGCCTACCTGACCGACGAGGGGCGGGCGGTGACCTCGGCGGTCGTCACGGACGCGATCGCCGCCCATGATCAGGTGTTCGGTGTGCTGAGCCGCGACGAGCAGGAGACGCTGCGAGCGTTGCTGGCCCGAGTCGTCGAGCAGGGCACCGGCCACACCCTCTTCGCCGACCACGTCGAGCCCTAGGGGCGCCGTCACGCAGTTCCGACTCGTGCGGGCATGCTGTCCCAGCCACGGACGGCTGAGGACGACGAGAAGATCGCCGCGTCGAGATCGATCTCCCAGTCCGGGAAGCGGTTGAGGATCTCGTCGAGGGCGATTCGGCCTTCGAGACGGGCCAGAGCGTTGCCAAGGCAGTAGTGTGCGCCGACCCCGAAGGCCAGGTGTTGGCGCGGTACCCGGGTGACATCGAAGGACTCCGCGGTCGCTCCGAATCGGCGCTCGTCGCGATTGGCCGCCCCGATCAGGGTCAGCATCGCCGCCCCCGCGGGGACCACGCGGCCGTGCAACTCGACGTCGCGGGTGACATAGCGCGCCGCCTGCAGTGCCGGCGGTTCACAGCGCAGGATCTCCTCGATGGCGCTGCCCAGCAGCGACCGATCGTCGGCGAGTAGTCGGCGTTGATCGGGGTATTGGGACAGCAACTTGGCCGTCCAGCCGATCAACCGGGTGGTGGTCTCGGCGCCGGCCACGGCGACGACGTTCATGAACATCAGCAGTTCGTCGCGGCGTAGGCGCCGCGTGCGACCGGTCTCGTCAGTGAACTCGACGTGCAGCAGTTCGGTGGTCAAGTCGTCGGCCGGGTGGTCGATGCGCCAGTCGATGAAGTCGGCGAAGACCTGCCCGTCGGTGAGCGCCCCGTCGGGATTGTCGGTCAACTGCCCGCCGCGCTGGGTGCGCACATGCTTGTCGCCGTCTTGCTGAACACGGCGCTGGTAGTCCTCGGGAATGCCGAACAGCATGCCCACCACCCGCAGCGGCATCACCGCGCCGAGGGCGGTGACGAAGTCGACGCGGTCCGCGCCGATCAACGGGTCCAGGCACTGGGCGGTGAATTCTCGGATGGCCGCTTCCAGCGCAGCGATCTTGCGGGGAGTGAATGCGCGGGACAACAGGCTGCGGTGGATGTCATGGATCGGCGGGTCCTCGAAGATCAGCATGCCCGAAGGGATTTCGATGCCGGACTTGAGGATCTCCAACACCACACCGCGTGCCGAGCTGAAGGTCTTGTGGTCGATCAGGGCCGCATTGACGTCCTCGAACCGGCTCACCGCGTAGAAGTCGTGAACTTCGTTGTAGTACAGCGGCGCTTCGGCCCGCAGCCGCGCGAACATCGGATAGGGATCGGCGTTGAGGGCGACATCCCAGGGGTCGTAGTACACGTCCTGAGTGGTGGTGGCGGCCACAGCGTTCTTCACTCCCCGCGCTCGAAAGGAACTATGGGTGGCACGCCGACTCCTTCGGGCATCACCAAGTTACCGTCGACGTCGATATAGCCGGAGCGGTTGGTCGGCAGTGGCAGAACAGGATTCGGGCAGGGCCGGTCGGTACCGTCACCGCAGATCCCGCCGGTGAAGTACGACCGCTTCTGGTGGTCGGCCGGCCACGGGTCGGAGTGCAGGGCGATCCATTGCGCAGGAACCATGTAGAGCACGAAGAAGCACGAGCTGACCCCGGCGAAGACCGCCAGGAACCGGGTGAACTGCTGACGGGCCACGCCCCCTCGTACGCGGTCGAGACCACGTTCGACGACGGTGCGCCCGCGCTCGTCGGTGAAGAAGCGCAGTGAGCACAACGCCGCCTGGACGGCGCCCCACATCAGGCCTTCATAGATGGGCCATTGGTAGTAGGTGTCGGCATGAATCGACACCGACCGGATAGCGCCGGGGTAGGTGTAGAAACCGATCGGCAGCAGGACCAGGCCTTCCATGACGAAATCGAACACGAACGAGATCGCGTAGGTGATGGCAATAAGGCGCAGATTGCTGATGGAGGGCCAGCGCGCCTTGATCTTTCCCATGATCCAGCATCCGGCGATGGTGATCAGCAGAACGCCGTAGGCGTACCCGGGAACGTTGGTCAACAGGGGTTCGGCCACCTGACGGCCGGGCTCCTCGGGCGATACCCAGCCGGGGATATGTGATGTCCACGAACCCCGGTTGAACAGCCAGGTGTTGTAGGTGCACCAGGTGTTGAAGTAATTCAGCAATGGGTCCAGGAAGAACATCAGGCCCATCGAGACAAACAGCAAGCCGTCCAACGTGATTCGGCGCTCGCGGCGCCACGGGCGGATGAAGAACCACCACACGGCCACTGGCAGGCCAACCCACAGCACGATGGCGTTGGCCATCAGGGGCACCTTCATGTACATCGGCGGATCGTTCGGCCCGCCGGGGACGCGCTCGAAAAAGGGGCCGGTGATCCACCGGGTCCAGACATATAGCTGCAGTGTCAGCAGTGCTCCGCCGACGGCTGCCCACACCCTGATCGCACCGCCCCCGCGGCCAGGCGGTTCCGGCTCGGCAAGGACGGATTCGATCTGCTCACTCGACAAGCCGTTACTCACAGCACGGTCTCCTTCCGGGATGTCCCAGCACGGCAAAATATACTCACTGGTATCTGTGATGCCAATAGGTATCGAAGAATCTGTGGGACAATTCGCGCCATGGTGGAGCAGTGGACGCGCGAACGCCGGCTGGAGCGCACGCGGTCGCTGTTGCTGGACGCGGCCGAGGAAGTGTTCGCTGAAAAGGGCTTCACCACGGCGACTCTCGATGACATCGCCCAGGCTGCCGGCTACACCAAGGGCGCCATCTACAAGCACTTCGCGGCCAAGGATGAGCTCTTCCTGGCGGTCAGTGATCGGTACTGGCGCCGGTACTTCGAGAACTTCGCCGAGGTGATGGCGAACGCCACGAAGGTCGGGGTGCGAGAGCTCGACGACATCGCCGAGCGCTGGCAACGACTGAGCCGAGACCGGGGTGCCGAGCATGCCGCGCTTGGGTACGAGTTCACGCTGTACCTGCTGCGCAACCCCGAAGCGCGCGAGCGCGTCGCAGCCAAGCGGGCCGAGGTCGTTGAGCAGTTGGCGAAGTTCATCGTCGAGGGCGTCCAACGGCTCGGGGGATCGCTGCTGATCCCAGCCCTCACCTTGGCGCAGGTGTTGGTCGCCACCAGCGACTCCGCCGTGTTGGCGAGCGAGCTCGACGGCATCGATCTGTATCGGCCGGTGGTGGCGATGTACGTCGCGATGATCAAGTTGCCCTGACGTTGCCCTGCGGTCTGAATATCCGACACTTGAGATCAATGACAAGTACTTGATAATATCGCCACGAGGCTGTTTAGGGTTGCGGTTCGCCGATCGACGCCGAAGGGGATGCAATGACCACAGGGGTGCCGCAGCGGGTTGCCGTGGTCACCGGTGGAGGCTCGGGCATGGGCGAGGCCACCTGTCACGAACTGGGTCGGCGCGGTTATCGAGTCGCCGTTCTCGACGTCAATAGCCAAGCCGCGCAGCGGGTTTCCGATGACCTGCGAGGCGGCGGAATGACTGCGCTGGGCGTCGAGGCCGACGTCACCGATCGGGCCGCCGTCGACGAGGCCTTCGCCAAAGTGCGCAGCGAACTCGGCCCGGTCGCCGCACTGGTCACCAGTGCCGGACTCTTCGGCTACTGTGCCTTCGCCGACATCACCGAAGAGGCCTGGGCGCGGATCATCGACGTCAATCTGACCGGCACCTTCCACTGCTGCCAGGCCGCACTGCCGGACATGGTCGCTGCCGGGTGGGGTCGCATCGTGATGATCTCCTCGTCCAGCGCCCAGCGCGGCTCGCCGTTCGCCGCGCACTACGCGGCGTCCAAAGGGGCGGTCATCACCCTGACCAAATCGCTGGCGCGCGAATATGCCGCCCAAGGCATCACGGTCAACAACATCCCGCCGTCGGGTATCGAGACTCCGATGCAGCATCAGGGTCAAGCGGCCGGATACCTGCCGCCGAACGAACAGATCGCCGCCAGCATCCCGATGGGCCGGCTGGGCAGCGGCGCGGACATCGCCGCGGCCGTCGGGTTCCTGTGCTCGGAGGAGTCCGGCTTCATCACCGGCCAGGTACTCGGTGTCAACGGAGGGGCGGTGTTGTGACAGAACAATCTTCGGCGCGATCGGGCCGGACTCCCGAGGGCTCGTGGACGGAGCACTACCCGGAATTGGGCACCGGCCCGATCTCGTTCGCCGACTCCACGTCGGATGAGTTCTTCGAGCTCGAACGCGAAGCGGTGTTCAAGCGCGCCTGGCTCAATGTCGGCCGCGTCGAGGAACTGCCCGAACGCGGCAGCTATGCCACCAAGGAGATCGAAGCCGCCCGGGCCTCCGTCCTGCTGATCAACACCACCCTCGGAATCGCGGCCTTCCACAACGTCTGCCCGCGGTGCGCGACCAAGCTGGTCTGGAACGATTTCCCGGATCGCGAGACCGCCGGACAGGGCGAGGTGATCACCTGCAAGCGCTGCCGGCGGACGCACAAATTCGAGGGTGCCGAAACCGCCGCCCTGGTCCCGGTGCACTGCGACATCTGGAACGGCTTCATCTTCGTCAACCTCGACGCCGAGCCGCGTCAGGGCCTGCGGGAATTCCTCGGGCCGATGATCACCGGCCTCGACGGCTACCCGTTCGAGAAGCTGACCGAACGCTATGACTGGGTGGCCCACAACAACAGCAACTGGAAGATCTTCGCCGACGCGTTCCAGGAGTACTACCACGTCCCGGCGCTGCATTCCCAGCAAGTGCCGGCCCAAGTCCGGGTGCCCGGTGCCGGATTCACCTGCGGCCATTTCCAACTCGACGGCCCGCACCGACTTGTCTCCACCGCCGGCCGGCGCCGATGGCTGCTGCCCCCGGAGTACATGTACCCGATCGAGCGGGCCACCCGCAGCGGGCTGGTCGGCCCCTGGGAGACACCCGACATCGGTGAACTGCCGGACGGACTGAACCCGGGTGGCATCGAACCGTGGGGGATCAGCAACTTCCAGATCTTCCCCAACACCGAGATCCTGATCTACGGCGGCTGGTACCTGCTCTACCGGTACTGGCCCACCTCCCACAGCACCCACCGGTTCGAGGCCCACACCTACTTCCATCCGGCCCGCACGGTGCGTGAACGCATCGAGCACGAGGTGGCGTCGGTGGTACTCAAAGAGTTTGCGTTGCAAGACGCCGGCATGCTTGGCGGTACCCAGGCCGCGCTGGAGTACGGCATCGTCGACGACTTCCCGCTGGGCGATCAGGAGATCCTGGTGCGGCATCTGCACAAGGTGGTCGCCGACTGGGTGGACGGCTACCGGCGCGAGCGTGCCGGCGTGGGAGCGGCGCAATGACCGGCCCACGGCTGCCCAGCGCGTTCGCCGAACTGGAGAGTTTCGCCGAAACCTGGTGCTTGCCAACAGAAACCGAACGCTTCAATCAAAGACTGGCCAGCACCATCGGTGAGCTTAGGCAGTTCTACGACGCGTTCTTTCCGCGCCTGGAAGACGCGATCGAGCACTGCGACAAGTTCGCGCTGGACGAACTTCCCGAGGACGCCCTCAATTTGCTGCACCTGATCTATTCGCTGGTGATGGTGGCGATGGCGGTGGAGATCATGGGCCAGCCCACCCCCGTCGACGCCGCCGACGCCGTCATGGTCCGCACCGGCTGGCCGCTTCCGTAGCGGTCACAGGCGCGAAAAACCCTTGTCAGAAAGGATCAGGCCGATGAGTCTGCTCACCATCAACAAGCTGACGTCCTCGGTCGGTGCCGAGGTGCTCGGCGTCGACCCGAGGCAGCTAGCTGCCTCGGAAGATCAGGATAGCCTCGGTGCCGCGGTGCTCGAGGCGTTGGAAGACAACGGCGTCCTGGTCTTCCGCGGCCTGCATATCGACCCCCGCGCCCAGGTCGGGTTCTGCGGGCGCCTCGGCAGTGTCGACTACTCCGCGGACGGCCACCACGAGGTCGCGGGCATCTACCCGGTCACGCTGAACCGCGCCAAGAACTCCTCGGCGAGCTACCTGCGCGCCACATTCGACTGGCACATCGACGGCTGCACGCCGACCGGCGACGAGTACCCGCAGAAGGCCACTGTGCTCTCGGCGGTGCGGGTCGCCGAGCGAGGCGGCGAGACCGAATTCGCCAGCTCGTATGCCGCCTACGACCTGCTCACCGATGACGAGAAGCAGCGCTTTCGCACGCTGCGTGTGGTCCACTCGCTGGAGGCTTCCCAGCGGCGGGTCACCCCGGATCCGTCACCGGAAGAGCTGGCCCGGTGGCGGGCCCGGCCCACCCACGAACATCCGCTGGTGTGGACGCATCGCAACGGCCGCCGGTCACTGGTGCTGGGCGCATCCGCCGACTACGTCGTCGGGATGGACCTCGACGAGGGGCGCGCACTGCTGGCTGAATTGCTCACGCGCGCCACCGTTGCCGGCCGGGTCTATCGTCACCACTGGTCGGTGGGCGACACCGTCATCTGGGACAACCGTGGCGTACTGCATCGGGCCGCTCCCTATGACCCCGATTCCCCCCGGGAGATGCTGCGCACCACGGTGCTCGGTGACGAGCCCATCCGGTGAGTGCGGTTATCGGAGGAGATGACATGACCGACTTGTCAACGGAGAGCGAGCTGTTCGTCGCCACTGCGCGCGCATTCCTGGACAAGACCGCGGCGCTGAGCGACTACCGCGACCTGCACGCCCGGGGTCAGTCCTATGACGCGGTCTGGTGGCGGCAGGCGGCCGAGCTGGGCTGGGCCGGGCTGCTGGTGCCCGAGGAGCTCGGCGGCGGCAGCGTCTCGGGCTGCGGCCTGCGTGACCTGGCCGCGATCGCCACCGAGATCGGGCGCACCGTCGCGGCCGGGCCGCTGAACCCGGTCAGCGTGGTGCTGGCCGGTCTCGTCGACGCCGACAACCGGGACACTCACGCGCAGAGCATCGCGGCGTTGATCTCGGGGGAGATCGTGGCAACCTGGGCCTGCGACGAACCCGGCCGGGGCTTTCGTCCCCAGCACCCGGGCCTGACCGCGACCAGCATCCCCGGCGGCTACCGGCTCAACGGAGTCAAAGATCGGGTGGAGGCCGGCGACCGGGCGGACCTGGTGCTGATCGGCGCGCGCACCGACGACGGCGTGCTGCGCCAGTTCCTGGTCCGCACCGATAGCGCCGGAGTGCGGGTGGCGCCGCAGCCCGGGATCGATCTGGTGAAGCAGTACGCGCGCATCGAATTCAGCGATACCGACGTCGACGCGTCCGCGGTGGTCGGCACCGCGGCACAGACCGGTGCGCTCATCGACCGGCAGACCCAGGTCGCGATCGCGCTGGTGTGCGCCGAAACCGCCGGGATCCTGGACGCCGTCATGACCATGACGGTGACGTGGGCCCGCGACCGGTACAGCTTCGGCAGGCCGCTGGCCTCCTACCAGGCGATCAAACACCGGCTCGCCGACATGACCATGTGGCTGCACGCCTGCCGCGCGATCACCGCCGGCGCCGTGGACAAGGTGGCCGCGCGTGACTCCGGCGCCGCCATGTGGGCCGGCGCCGCCAAGTCCTATCTGGGCGAACATGCCGGTCGGCTGATTCAGGAGTGCGTGCAACTGCACGGCGGAATCGGGGTCACCTGGGAACACGACCTGCACCTGTATCTACGTCGGGCCACCCTGTACCGGAACCTGCTCGGCACCCCCGCCGAGCACCACCAGGCCATCTACGCGGCCGCCAGCAGCACGGAGCCCGCCGCATGACCGAGCCAACCGTCGAAGCGTTTGCCGCGTCGGCCCGCGACTGGCTGGCCGCCAACATGCCGCGCCTGGACCCGCAGCACCCCCCGCGCAACGGGCGCGACGACGACGGGGCCTGGCAACGCGCCCGCGAACTGCAGGGACGGCTGTACGACGGCGGCTTCGCCGGGATCTGCTTCCCCCGCGAATACGGCGGGCTCGGCCTGGACCTGCGCTACCAGAAGGCCTTCGACGCCGAATCCGCCGGCTATGAGATGCCGCTGATCCTCAACGTCCCGACGTTCACCATCTGCTGCGCCACCCTGCTCGACACCGGCACCGAGGAACAGAAGCGCCGCCACATCCGCGCCGCGCTGCGCGGCGACGAGGTGTTGGTGCAGCTGCTCTCGGAGCCCAGCGGCGGATCCGATCTAGCCGGCCTGATCACCCGCGCCGAGCGCGACGGCCAGGACTGGGTGGTCGGCGGGGCCAAGACGTGGAGCACCAGCGCGTTCGCCGCCGACTTCGGGCTGCTGCTGGCCCGCACCGATTCGACGGTGCCCAAGCACGACGGGCTGACGATGTTCCTGGTGCCGATCGACGCACCCGGCGTCACGCTGCGCCGCATCGAGCAGGTCGACGGCTCCAACGAGTTCTGCGAAGAGTTCTTCGACGGGTTGCGGCTCGGGGCCGACACGGTGGTCGGTGAGGTCAACAAGGGCTGGGATGTCGCGTCCCGGCTGCTCTACCACGAGCGCCGGGCGGTCGGGCAGGGCTCGGAGTTCGCCAGTGGACGCGGCCCCGAACGCACCGAGATGGCCGCCGGCGACTTCCTGACTTTGGCGCACGACGCCGGCACCGCGGACGACCCGCTCACCCAGGACCAGATCGGCCGGGTCCTTGCTCGGCGGATGGTGCGCGACAAGCTCATCGACTACGCCGGTCGCGGCATGCGCAGTGGTGAGCTGCCGCCCGCCGCGGCCTCGATCATCCGGCTGTTCCATTCCGACGTGACCTATTTGGAGGTCGACACCGCGATGGCGGTCGCCGGCCCGTTGGGAGTGGTGGATGACGAGGCGCACCTGCTCAGAGCAGGTCGGCGGTACCTGTCACGGCAGACCGTGGGGCTCGGTGGTGGCAGCGACGAGATGGCCCGCAACGTCATCGCAGAACGGGTCCTGGGCCTGCCCCGCGAGTACGCCGCCGACCGAGGTGTGCCGTTCAACCAGGTGCGCCACAACCGGCTCTGAGCCCGTAACGTCGAGCGCGATACCGTCCGCGGTCGGCGACCGGTAGCCTTTAGCGCGATGACCTCAGCAGAATCAAGCTCCCAGGGCGTTACCTACGCATCGGCAGGAGTGGACATCGACGCCGGTGACCGGGCCGTCGAACTGTTCAAACCTTTGGCCGCCAAGGCCACCAGGCCGGAGGTGCGGGGTGGCCTCGGCGGCTTCGCCGGCCTGTTCGCCCTGCGCAACGACTACCGTGAGCCGCTGTTGGCGTCCTCCACCGACGGCGTGGGCACCAAGCTGGCGATCGCCCAGGCGCTGGACAAGCACGACACCGTCGGCATCGACCTGGTCGCCATGGTCGTCGACGACCTGGTGGTGTGCGGCGCCGAGCCGCTGTTCCTGCAGGACTACATCGCCGTCGGCCGCACCGTCCCGGAACGCGTCGCCGCGATCGTCGCCGGTATCGCCGAAGGCTGTGTGCAGGCCGGCTGCGCGCTGCTGGGCGGGGAGACCGCCGAGCACCCCGGTCTGATGGAGCCCGATCACTACGACATCTCCGCGACCGGTATCGGCGTGGTGGAGGCCGACGATGTGCTCGGCCCCGAACGGGTCCGTCCCGGCGACGTACTGATCGCCATGGGTTCTTCGGGCCTGCATTCCAACGGCTATTCACTGGCCCGTGCGGTGCTGCTGGACATCGACCGGATGAACCTGGCCGGCCATGTCGAGGAGTTCGGCCGCACCCTGGGCGAGGAACTGCTGGAACCGACCCGCATCTACGCCAAGGACTGCCTGGCGCTGGCTGCCGAGACTCAGGTGCGGACCTTCTGCCACGTGACCGGCGGCGGATTGGCCGGCAACCTGGCCCGCGTCATCCCCGACGGGCTGATCGCCGAGGTGGACCGTGGCACTTGGACGCCGGCTCCGGTGTTCGCGATGATCGCCCAGCGTGGACGGGTGAGTCGCGCGGAGATGGAGAAGACGTTCAACCTGGGCGTCGGCATGGTTGCCGTCGTCGCGCCGGAGGACACCGACCGCGCGCTGGCAATCCTGACTGCCCGCCACGTCGACTGCTGGCCGCTCGGCACAGTGGCCAAGCCGGGGAAGAACGCGGAACCGGGAGACGGGGCAAGGCTGGTCGGGGAGCACCCGAGGTTCTAGGCCCTATCGGGTCTGCCGAGCCCCATCAGGTCCGGTCAGGACCGGCGGTACGCCTGGGCGCTCAACGGCGCCAGTCGTCGTCGCCGTTCCAGGAGTCGTCACCCTCGGAGTCGTTGACCTCAGACCCGGCCAGCTCACGCTGAAGCCGATTGAAATCGGTCGACGGTGAGCTGTACTTCAGATCCCGAGCAACCTTGGTCTGTTTCGCCTTAGCCCGGCCGCGGCCCATGGGGGACCCCCTCGCGCAATAACGGAGCGGCCCCACGTGCAGGCGGCTCCGATCTGAATGTGTTTATTGTCCTGCCGACAGCTTACCGTGCCGATCGCGGAGGTGCCGACCTGCCCTGCGCCGGTGTGACCACTATCAAAGCCGGCCCCGCAGCCGGTCGACGGCGAGCCGGCCTGCGCCCCGCTCATCCGGCGGCGGCATCGATTCCGGGTCGATCACCGCACTGACCTCGGAGTCGGCGCCGGTCAGCAGCGGGGTGTCGGCCGGGAGTCCGCGTTTGAGCAGCGCCAGCGCGATCGGACCCAGCTCGAAGTGGTCCACCACCGTGCCCAGCCGGCCCACCGAGCGCCCGCCCGAGGTGACCGGGTCTCCGGTCGAGGGCCGGTCCACCGAGCCATCCAGGTGCAGCAGCACCAGCATCCGGGGAGGCTTACCCAGGTTGTGTACCCGGGCTACGGTCTCCTGCCCGCTGTAGCACCCCTTGTCCAGGTGCACCGCGCCGACGCCGGGCCCGCCGATCCAGTTCAGCTCGTGCGGAATGCTGCGCTCGTCGGTGTCCACACCCAGTCGCGGGCGTCGCGCCGCCACCCGGTCGGCTTCGTAGGCCCATATCCCGGCGGGGCGCACCCCGGCCTGGGTCAGCCGGCGCTGCCACTCGCTCTTGTCGGCGCGCGGCACCAGCAATTCCAGCGCGTCGTGGCCGGGGGTTCGTCGCAGGAAACCCTCGGAATCTCCGAGCGGCACCGCGGTAGCCCCGGGCGCAGCGGCCAGTCCCAGTGCGTCGAGGACAGCCGGGGCATCCCGGCCGGGACCCAGCAGCGACAGCACCGCAAGATCCGCCGGCTCGATGCTCACGTCGGCCCAGAACACCATCCTGCGCAGATGCTCGGTCAGGGGCTCGCCCCGCCACGGCTCGGTGTCGAGGAAGGTCCGCTCGGCGAGCTCGGTCTGGATCCAGTGATTCTGGATGTGGCCCTTGGCATCCAAGGTCAGATTCTCGGTGCTGGCGCCGTCGGGAAGATCGGCGACGTGCTGGGTGCACAGGGTGTGCAGCCACGTCTTGCGTTCCGCGCCGCCCAGCGCCAGCACCGCCCGGTGGGACCGATCCACCAACACCGCTGCGGTTTCCGCGCTGCGCTGTTCGCCGAACGGGTCGCCGTAATGCCAGATGGCGCCCACGTCGGGGCCGGAATCGGGTGCGGGGACGGCGGACACGTGTCAACTCTACGGAGCCGCTACGCTCACGGTCCATGGCAGCGGAGGCCGATGTGCAAGACAGCGTCGTGACGATCGTCACCGTGGGCGGCGGACCCGCTGCGGCCGGCACGCCGCTGCTGCACGCCGACGACCTGGCGGCGCTGCGCGGCGACGGGGTTTTCGAGACCCTGCTGGTGCGCAACGGTGCCCCCTGCCTGCTCGACGCCCACCTGCGACGGCTGGCGCGCTCCGCCGAGCTGATGGACCTGCCGACCCCGGACCTGGGTGACTGGCGCCGTGCCGTCGAGCGGGCGGTGCGGCAGTGGGCCGGGGCGGGCGAAGGCGCGCTGCGGATGATCTACAGCCGGGGCCGAGAAACCGGTTCGGCACCAACCGCATACGTGATGCTGACCCCGCTGCCGGAACGCATCGCGGCGGCCCGCCGTGAGGGCTTGACGGTGGTGACCCTGGACCGCGGTCTGTCGGCGCAGGGGCTGGAGCTACCGTGGCTGCTGGCCGGCGCCAAGACGCTGTCCTACGCGGTAAACATGGCGGCGCTGCGGTATGCCGCGAAACAGGGCGCCGACGACGTCATCTTCATCAGCTCCGACGGCTACGTCTTGGAAGGTCCCCGCTCCACGGTGGTGCTGGTGGAACCCGGACGGCTCATCACTCCGCCGCTGTCGCACCCGATCCTGCGCGGCACCACCGCCGAGGCGCTGTTCGACGTGGCCCGCGGCGCGGGCTACGACTGCGAATACGCCCCGTTGCGGCCGGCGGATCTCGCTGCGGCGCAAGATGTCTGGCTGGTGTCCAGCATCACCCTGGCCGCGCGGGTGCATACCCTCGATGGCCGGGTGCTGCACCCGCGGGTGTCCGAGGAGGAATTCGCCGGACTGGTCGACACCGCAATCGGCCGCTGAAGGCCCACTGAAGGGCCGACTGACAGCATTGACTCTGCGGCTATGGCGCAAAAGTGCGAGAAGCCTGCGCCCTCAGTGCAGAGTCAACGCAAGGGGTCAGCCGATGAAGCGTGACAACCGGGCCGACAGGTGCGGCACCAGCTCGCCGTCGGCGTTCACCCGCTCCTCGACGTAGGCCAGGTCACCGTCCTCGACGATCCCGTAAAGCCGTTTGGCCCCGCCGATCAGCGCCCCCGATTTGCTGCGCGCCAGCGCGTCGGTGACCAGCTCCCAGGAGGCCGGCCCGTGTGGACGCCCGTAGAACAGCTCCACGTAGCCGGTGGAGTGCGCCAGCAGCAGTTCGATGGCCTGCGTTTCGTCCGGGTCGTCCGGATCGTCCACGAACCGCCAGAAGCCGGTTTCGCGCAGGGCCGGTTGGTGCGACTCGTCGTCGTCGGACAGCTGCCAGGACCGCGCTTCCCAGTTCAGGTAGTCGCCGCCGTCGTGGGACACCACGATCTGCTGACCGAACCGGTAGTCGCCGTGCGCGCCGTGACCCACGCCTTCACCACGCCACACCCCGACCAACGGCAACAGTGCCAGCAGGGCGTCGTGCAGGTTCGCACCCTCGCGCAGGTTGGCGGTATCGGTGAACGGCAGGTCGTCAAAGACCGGAATGTTGCGTGCCGCGGTCGCCTTGGCACGTTCCGCGGCGGCGGCTACCGCGCGGTCGCCGGAACCCCGGTCGACCTGACGCTCGCCGCCATCCGGTGTGCCCCCGTCGGAGGCACTCACATTTCGTCGGTAATCAGCCGATACAGCGTGTACAGCGCGAACCAGGTGATCAGGCCAGTCGCCGCCACCAGCATCAACTCGAAGAACAACACCACGGGAGGAAGTCTAGCGGCGTTCGCAAGGCCGGCGGAGCCGGGTGCAGCGGGACTTGGTCATCCGAGCCATCGGGTAGTCGTCAGGCGACTTTGATGTCGACCTCGTGGATGCCCGCCCCGGAGGGCGTCACCACGGCGTCACCGTTACCGGCCGCGGACAGCGCACGCACCCTCCAGGCACCTGGAGCGGCGAAGAACCGGAAGTCACCGGTGGCCGAGGCGACCACCTCAGCGGTGAACTCGTCCGAGGAGTCCAGCAGTCGGACGAACGCACCCCCGACGGACGCACCGGAGCTGTCCACCACGCGACCGGTGATGACGGTCTCCTTCTCCAGGTCGACGTTGGCAGGCAGGGCGAGCCCTTGCTTGGGTCCAGAGCACATATCAGCTTCCCAATTCGATCGGGGCGCCCACCAGGGAGCCGTATTCCATCCAACTACCGTCGTAGTTCTTCACGTTGTTATGTCCGAGCAGCTCACGCAGCACGAACCAGGTGTGCGACGAGCGCTCACCGATACGGCAATAGGCGATGGTCTCCTTGTGACCATCCAGGCCGGCGTCGGCGTACAGCTTGGCCAGCTCCTCGTCGGACTTGAAGGTGCCGTCCTCGTTGGCGGCACGGCTCCACGGCACGTTGATCGCACTCGGGACGTGGCCGCGCTGCTGGCTCTGCTCCTGAGGAAGGTGCGCCGGAGCCAGGATCTTGCCGGAGAACTCCTCGGGGGAGCGCACATCGACGAGGTTCTTGGTGTTGATCGCCGCCACCACCTCGTCGCGGCGGGCCCGCAGCGATTCGTCCAGCGGCTTGGCGGAGTAGGAGGTGGCGGGCCGGCTGACGGCTTCACTCGACAACGGACGCCCGCCGAGCTCCCACTTCTTGCGGCCGCCGTCGAGCAGCTTGACGGACTCGTGTCCGTAGAGCTTGAAGTACCAGTAGGCGAAGGCGGCGAACCAGTTGTTGTTGCCGCCGTAGAGGATCACGGTGTCGTCATTGGCGACGCCGCGCTCGGAGAGCAGCTTGGAAAACGCGGCCTCGTCGATGACATCGCGGCGTACCGGGTCCTGCAGGTCCTTGCGCCAGTCCAGCCGGATTGCGCCCGGGATGTGGTTGATGTCATAGACGCTGGTGTCTTCGTCGACTTCGATGAACACGGTGTTGGGCGCGTCGAGATTGCTCTCCGCCCAGTCGGTGGAGACCAGGACGTCCGAGCGTGCCATGGTGGGAATCCTTCCAGTTGCTTCGGGGAGAATGCTGTGAGTTATGCCGTGGACGGCCGCAGGCGCACGACGAGCGGGTAGAGCTGGCAGCCCAGACAGATTCCGAAGGCGGCGTTGAGGAAGGCGGCGGCCAGCGCAAACGCCGTCGCGATCAGGCCGACCGCCGGGGCGAAGGCGAGGCCGGCGACCCCGATCAGGGCGAATACCAGGCCGACGAGCTGCGCGAAGCGCAGTGGCGCGACCGGCTCACGCTCGGTGACCGGCCCGAGTCGTGGCGCCACCAGTCGGGCGAACAGCAATCCGTAGGGGTGGCGGCGGGGGCCCAACGC
Organism: Mycobacterium sp. SMC-19; assembly: GCF_045310815.1. Taxonomy (NCBI): domain Bacteria; kingdom Bacillati; phylum Actinomycetota; class Actinomycetes; order Mycobacteriales; family Mycobacteriaceae; genus Mycobacterium; species Mycobacterium sp. SMC-19. The sequence continues at coordinate 187,148 of NZ_JBJIAM010000003.1, forward strand.
CGTGCCGACCGCGAACACGACGGCCTGGGCGGCCAGCAACGCGGCCGCGCCCAGGGGGCTGAACTGCGAGATCAGCAGGACGGCCACCAGTACGGCGGTGGTGATCCAGGCGGTGAACCGGGGACCCCGGACATCTACCTGTGTGGTGTCGGTGTTGGGCATGAATGCTCCTGGCTGTCGTGGCGAGTGGCTGGTGGAGACATGCCACGGCTTCCCGGGCGCTCCGATAGCGACGCGAAAACGCGCGTCTCAGCGACAACGACAACAACAGCAGCCCGCGGTGCGGCACAGGTCAACTGCGCGGCGCTTGGTGAGCACAAGCTCAAGGCGGGCGAACACGACGTACAGCCTACCCAACGCAGGGGTGGTCAAGCCAACAGAGGCTCCAGCGCAGAACGCAGGTCCGCCGACGTCGGGACACCGGCGGCACGGTAGCGCTGGCGCCCTTCGGTGTCGAAAATCACCGTGGTCGGCAGTGACAGCACCGAGAACCTGCGCGCGGCTTCGGGGTTGGCGTCGATGTCGATCTCGTGATGGGGGACGCCTCCGAGGTCATCGCAGACCTTTTCGACCACACGGCGTACGCCGGCGCACGGTCCGCACCACGGCGCGGAGAAGTGCACCACCGCCGGTCGCCCGACTTCCACCCCTAGAAGGGCGGCATCGGAGGCGGCGTTGGCGTTATCGCCGGTGCCCGGGTCGGGCAGTTCCCGCAACACTCCGGCTCGTCGGTTCAGCCACCATCCGATCGCGCCGGCGAACACCAGGGCGGCAACGATCGCAAGGATGCTCATCGCGGGCGGAACTCCGGCAGTGTGACGGTCAGGTCGTCGGCGATGCCCTCGATGATCACATCGGAGCCGCGGGCGCCTTGGCTGGTCGGTACCAACCCGAACGGCAGCCGCTGCTGGGGCAGGCTGCCGCGGAACGCGGTGAGCACCGCGGCGCGCTGCTCTTCGGGCACACTCTGGTCGGCGGTGTCCGGGCCGGTGAGGACGCCCGTCGGGGTGATGACCAACGTGGTGTGGTCCGGTCCGGCGATCGACAGATCCACGGCAACGCTCACCCGCTTGCCGAAACCCGCTGGCGTGCCGGTGAATACCAGCCCGTGGTTGCTGGAGATTCCGGACTCGGTGGTGCCGCCCGTGTTGTCGTTGGTCTCCGCCGGCGGGGCTTCCACCATCAGGTCGCGGATGCCCAAGTAGCGGCCCAAATGCACAGAACCGATGATAATCCGGCTCTCCAGCCGGGCTACCGGGATCGGGGCGTCCGGCCGGAACCGCCAGGTGGCCTCGGTCAGGTCGACCGAGTGCATGGTGGCTTCCAGCATCGACTTGCCGATCATCGGCTGCTCGACGGCCGAGGCCTTGATCTCGACCTCGTCGTAGTGGTCGCGTCGCGCCTGCGGCAGGAACGGGAAGCCCAGAATCGCCACGAACGGGTCCGCGTGGAGGTCTGTGGCTTTGCGTACCGACCGGGACAATTGGTACTCGGCGTAGACGCTGGCTCCGAAATCGACGCCGACAGCCACCACAACCAGGGCCGCGATCGCGGCCGACATACCGATAAGCACCCTGCGCACTCGGTCATTCTGGCAGGTCGCACGCTATCGTTAGATCACCTGGGACGCTGGAGGGCCTCTATTGGAGCTACTGCTGTTGACCGCTGACCTGCACCCTGACGCGGTGCTGCCGTCGCTGTCCCTGCTGGCACACACCGTGCGGACGGCGGCGCCAGAGGTTTCTGCGCTGCTTGAGGCCGGTTCGGCCGAGGTGGTTCTGGTCGACGCACGCACCGATTTGGCCGCGGCCCGCGGACTGTGCCGGCTGCTGAGCGCCACCGCGGGATCGGTCCCGGTGGTCGCCATCGTGACCGAGGGTGGACTGGTGGCGGTCAACGCCGAGTGGGGCATCGACGAGATCCTGCTTCCTGGTACCGGGCCCGCCGAGACAGATGCCCGATTGCGGCTGCTGACCGGGCGTCACGGTGCACCGGCCGCCGAGCAGGCCTCGGGTCAGACCAAGCTCGGCGAGCTGGTGATCGACGAGGGCACCTACACCGCAAGGCTGCGGGGCCGTCCGCTGGACCTGACCTACAAGGAGTTCGAGCTGCTGAAGTACCTCACCCAACACGTCGGTCGGGTCTTCACCCGGGCGCAGTTGTTGCAAGAGGTCTGGGGCTACGACTTCTTCGGCGGTACGCGCACGGTCGACGTGCACGTCCGGCGGTTGCGCGCCAAGCTCGGGCCGGAATACGAGTCGCTGATCGGCACCGTCCGCAACGTCGGCTACAAGGCGGTCCGGCCGGTGCGTGGTCACTCCGCGGCCACTTCCGACGACGACGCGGACGACGACGTGGTCGAGGACCTCGACGGCGCCGACGGCGGCGCGCCCGAGCCGCTGACCAGGCAGTGACCGCCCCGCAGTGGCATGCCGCACTGACCGATGACGAGCAGCGCCAGATCCGTGAGCTGATCACTGCCGCCGGTGACCACGACGGCGTCGCGCCGGTGGGGGAGCAGGTACTGCGGGAACTCTCGGCAACCCGCACCCAGCATCTGGTCGTCGCTGACGGCGCAACCGTGCTGGGCTACCTGAACCTGGCCGCCGGCACGGAGGACGCCGCGCCGATGGCGGAGCTGGTGGTGGCGCCGCGCGCCCGGCGGCGTGGCATCGGGGCGGCGATGGCCCGCGCCGCGCTGGCCAGAACCGACGGCGGTGCCCGGTTCTGGGCGCACGGCACCCTGCCGGCCGCCCAGTCCACGGCCGAGGCGCTGGGCCTCGCCACGGTGCGCGAGCTGCTGCAGATGCGCCGATCGCTGCGGGGGGTGCCCGAGCCGACGGTTCCGTCTGGGGTGACGATTCGCACCTATGCGGGCCCGGACGACGACGCCGAACTGCTGCGGGTCAACAACGCCGCGTTCTCCTGGCATCCGGAGCAGGGCGGCTGGACGGCGGAGGACCTGGCGCAGCGCCGCGCAGAGGCGTGGTTCGATCCGGCCGGTCTGTTTCTGGCGTTCGACGGACCCGTGCTGCTGGCGTTTCACTGGACCAAGATCCACACCGGCAAACCGGGCGCCGAACGCGCCGGGGAGGTCTACGTGGTGGGAGTCGATCCGGCCGCCCAGGGCCGCGGTCTGGGCCGGGTACTGACCGAGATCGGCCTGGTCTACCTGGCGGACCGGCTTGCTGATGTCGTGGAGCCGATTGTGCTGCTGTACGTCGAGGCGGACAACACCGCGGCATTGCGCACCTACCAGCAATTGGGCTTCGACGTGCACAGTGTCGACACCGCTTACGCCGCTGCGGACCAGCTTTGAGTCGGCACCGGAATCTATTCACCGCCCGTTCATCTGGCATGTGGTTGCCATCCATAAGTGCCGCATACGTTCCCGGAGAGATTTGAACCGGAAGCGAGAAAGCGAGAACTGATGAAACGCACAAAGGCGGGTCTTGCGCTGGTAGCGGCCGCGATGACCGGTCTGGCGCTCAGTGGCTGCGGCAGCGATGACAACAACGCAAGCCCGGCAGGCACTGGAACCACCTCGGGTAAAGCCGACTCCGCTGAGTGCGCCGGTAAGAGCACGCTGACCGCTGAGGGATCGACCGCTCAGCAGAACGCGATCGCCGTGTTCAACCAGGTGTGGGGCAAAGAGTGCGCGGGCAAGAACCTGTCCTACAACCCGACCGGGTCGGGCGCGGGCCGCGAGCAGTTCATCGCCGGGCACGTCGACTTCGCCGGTTCGGACTCGCCGCTGAGCGAAGCGCAGGTCGCCGAGGCGGCCGACCGGTGCGGCCAGAACCCGGCATGGCATCTGCCGCTGGTGTTCGGCCCGGTCAGCATCGCCTACCACCTCGACGGGGCGGAGAACCTGGTCCTCAACGGTGACGTGCTGGCCCGGATCTTCAGCGGAGCCATCACCAGCTGGAACGATCCCGCACTGGTGGCCCTCAACCCGGGCCAGGAGCTGCCGGCCATCGCCATCACCCCGATCTACCGGTCGGACTCGTCGGGCACCACCGACAACTTCCAGAAGTACCTCAGCGCCGCGGCGCCGCAGGCCTGGACCAAGGGCGAAGGCAGCGAATTCCAGGGTGGCGTCGGTGAGGGCGCGCAGAAGTCGGCCGGGGTCGTGCAGGCGGTGCAGAGCACTCCTGGTGCCATCGGCTACGTCGAGAAGGGCTTCGCCGACCAGGCCAACCTGCGGTCGGCGATGATCGACTCGGGCTCCGGGGTGGTCGCCGCAACCGACGAATCGGCCGGTGTGGCGATCCAGTCGGCCGGATTCGTCTCCGAGGACAGCAACGACATGCGGCTGGACCTCAGGTCGCTTTACGGCACCAAGCAGGCCGCTGCCTACCCGCTAGTCTTGGTGACCTATGAGATCGTCTGTTCCAAGGGCTATGACCCCGACACGTCGGCGGCCGTGAAGTCCTTCTTGAAGACGGCCTCCACCAGCGGCCAGGACGAACTGTCGTCCGCCGGTTACGTTCGGCTGCCGGACCAGTTGAAACGGCGCTTGAGTGCCGCCATCGACGCGATCCAGTAGCCGCCATGCCGCAAGCGATGAGGGGGTGTCAGGCATCGCCGACTCGTCTGTGTCCGCGCCTGCGTCGACGCCGTCGGTGACCCCGACGGCGGTGCGTTCCACCGGGAGCCGCCTGCAAGATCGGCTGTTCCGTCTGGTCGCAGAAGGCTCCGGGGTGCTGATCATCGTCTTGATCAGCGCCGTCGGGGGCTTCCTCCTGTTGCGGGCGATACCGGCGTTGCAGCGCAACCGTGAGAACTTCTTCACCTACGGCGGCAGTTGGATCACCACCAACACCTCCGCCATGCACTTCGGCATCGCGGAGATGCTGCAGGTGACGGTGTTCGTCTCAGTGTTCGCCCTGCTGCTGGCCATGCCGGTCGCTCTGGGCGTCGCGGTCTATCTCGCCGAATACGCGCCCCGGCGGCTCGTAGGGCTCCTGGGCTACCTGGTTGAACTGCTTGCTGCCGTGCCGTCGATCATCTACGGAGCGTGGGGCCTGTATGTGCTGGCCCCGCAGTTGCGCGGCACGGCGCTATGGCTCAACGAGCATCTCGGTGGATTCTTCCTGTTCGCCGACGGCAACGCGTCGGTGGCGGGCGGCGGCACCATCTTCACCGGGGGAATCGTGCTGGCGGTGATGATCCTGCCGATCATCACCGCGGTCACCCGCGAGGTGCTGGCACAGACCCCGCGCGGCCAGGTCGAGGCCGCCCTGGCGCTGGGCGCGACGCGCTGGGAGGTGGTCAAGATGGTGATGCTGCCGTTCGGCCGCTCCGGCTACATCAGCGCCGCCATGCTGGGCTTGGGGCGCGCGCTCGGTGAGACGGTGGCATTGCTGATCATCCTGCGCTCCACCCAGAAGGCGTTCAACTGGTCGCTGTTCGACGGCGGTTCCACCTTCGCCACCAAGATCGCGGCCACCGCATCGGAATTCAACGATCAATACAAGGCGGGTGCCTACATCGCCGCCGGGTTGGTGCTGTTCGTGCTGACGCTTATCGTCAACGCGCTGGCGCGCGTCGCGATCACTCAGAAGGTGCATTCATGACCGCGTTGCTGGACCGGCCCGTCAAGCTGCGCACGTTTGCCGGGGTAGGCCTGCGCCGCCGGGTGGCCAATTCCATTGCGACGGTGTTGGTCACCTCCGCGATGGCGTTGGCGTTGGTGCCGCTGGTATGGGTGATGTACTCGGTCTTCGACTTCGGTTTCGGTGCGGTCAGTACCAGTTCCTGGTGGACCCACTCGCAGGCCGGCATGACGGCGTTCGTGGCCGGCGGCGGTGCCTACCACGCGATCATCGGGACGTTGCTGCAAGGACTGCTGTGCGCGGCCATCTCGATCCCGATCGGGATCTTCGTCGCGATCTATCTGGTCGAATACGGGGCCGGTACCCGACTGGGCAAGCTCGCGACCTTCATGGTCGACATCCTGACCGGCGTGCCGTCGATCGTCGCAGCGCTGTTCGTCTACGCGCTGTGGGTGGCCACCTTGGGATTTCACCGCTCGGGTTTCGCGGTGTCACTGTCGTTGGTGCTGCTGATGGTGCCGGTGATCGTGCGAGCGACTGAGGAGATGCTGCGGATCATTCCGATGGACCTGCGCGAAGCCAGCTATGCGTTGGGCGCACCGAAGTGGAAGACCATCACCAGCATCGTGATTCCGACCGCCCTGTCCGGCATCGTCACCGGGATTCTGTTGGCGCTGGCCCGGGTGATGGGCGAGACCGCACCGCTGCTGATCCTGGTCGGCTATTCCCAGGCCATCAACTTCGACATGTTCCACGGCTTCATGGGGTCGCTGCCCGGAATGATGTATGACCAGACGTCGGCCGGGGCGGGTGCCAGCGCGGTTCCCACGGATCGTCTCTGGGGCGCCGCGCTGACGCTCATCCTGCTGATCGCGATACTCAATGTCGCGGCCAGGTTCGGGGCGCGCATCTTCGCCCCCAAGAAGTTCTAGACCAGTCTCGACAACCAGCGCGTAGCGGTGGGCGAACAAGGAGAGCTGCACGGTGGCTAAAAGGTTGGATCTCACCGACCTCAACATCTATTACGGGTCGTTTCACGCTGTGGCGGACGTGTCGCTGTCGGTCCCGCCGCGAAGTGTCACCGCGTTCATCGGTCCCTCCGGATGCGGCAAGTCGACCGTGCTGCGCACGCTCAACCGGATGCACGAGACCACCCCCGGGGCCCGAATCGAGGGTTCGGTGCTGCTCGACGGCGAGAACATCTACCGCCCCGGAATCGACCCGGTGGGGGTTCGTCAAGCCGTCGGAATGGTGTTTCAGCGCCCGAATCCTTTCCCCACCATGTCCATTCGCGACAACGTGGTAGCAGGTCTCAAGCTGCAGGGAATCCGCAACCGCCGCACGCTCGAAGAAACCGCGGAGTTCTCCCTGCGCGGGGCGAACTTGTGGAACGAGGTCAAGGACCGGCTGGACAAGCCCGGTGGTGGGCTCTCGGGTGGTCAGCAGCAGCGACTGTGCATCGCGCGAGCCATCGCGGTGCAACCGGACGTGCTGCTGATGGACGAGCCCTGCTCGGCGTTGGACCCGATCTCGACGATGGCCATCGAAGAGCTGATCTCCCAGCTCAAGCAGGACTACACCATCGTCATCGTCACCCACAACATGCAGCAGGCGGCGCGGGTGAGTGACCAGACGGCCTTCTTCAACCTGGCCGATGTCGGCAAACCCGGCCGGCTGATCGAGATCGACGGGACCGAGAAGATCTTCTCCAACCCGAGCTTCAAGGAAACCGAGGACTACATCTCTGGCCGCTTCGGTTAGGCGAGCCACACTCGGCGGCTAACCGGCTGGGGCGCAGCGTATTTCAGGCAGCAGCTGAAGGATCTGCGCGGCGCGAGTTGCTGGCGCGCAACCCGGATCTGAAGGTGATCATCACCCTCGGCCGCCATCGAACCCCGGCGCTTCGCGGCCTACCTCGGCAGACCCGGTGCTTTTCTCCACATTGCAGGACTTCAGATCGTGGCTAGGCTGGCGCGCAGATCGTTGCTCCAAGAAGGTCTGGGCCGTCGGACATTGCGGCCGGGACAGGTTGAGTCGAGTAAGGAGAAGGCTGCCAGTGGCCAAACGGTTGGACCTGAGCGACGTCAACATCTATTACGGGTCGTTTCACGCGGTCGCCGAGGTGACATTGTCGGTGCCGCCACGCAGCGTCACCGCGTTCATCGGCCCATCGGGCTGCGGCAAGTCGACGGTGCTGCGCACGCTCAACCGGATGCACGAAGTCATCCAGGGCGCGCGGGTTGAGGGCTCGGTGCTGCTGGACGGCGAGGACATCTACCAACCCGGTATCGACCCGGTGGGGGTTCGTAAGGCCATCGGGATGGTGTTTCAGCGTCCAAACCCGTTTCCCACCATGTCGATCCGCGACAACGTGGTCGCCGGGTTGACGCTGCAGGGGGTGCGCAACCGCAAGTTGCTTGACGAGACCGTCGAACAGTCCCTGCGCGGGGCGAACTTGTGGAATGAGGTCAAGGATCGGCTGGACAAGCCCGGTGGTGGGCTCTCGGGTGGTCAGCAGCAGCGACTGTGCATCGCGCGAGCCATTGCGGTGCAGCCGGACGTGCTGCTGATGGACGAGCCCTGCTCGGCGTTGGACCCGATCTCGACGATGGCCATCGAAGAGCTGATCTCCCAGCTCAAGCAGGACTACACCATCGTCATCGTCACCCACAACATGCAGCAGGCGGCGCGGGTGAGCGATCAGACGGCCTTCTTCAACCTGGAGGCCGTCGGTAAACCCGGCCGATTGGTCGAGATCGACGGGACCGAGAAAATTTTCTCTAATCCGAGACTTAAGGAAACCGAGGACTACATCTCGGGCCGTTTTGGCTGACCTATTACCGGGTCCGGCTACCGTGTGGTTTCCACGCTGACTGCCGAAGGAGCGCCGTTGAGGATCAACCGATTCGGTATCGTCTCGAGTCTGCTGGCAGCCGTACTGCTGATGGTAACGGCCTGCGGTGGTGGCGAATCGTCGTCGGCCTCAGGGTCGGGCTCCTCAGCGGTGCAGTGCGGTGGCAAGCAGAAACTGACCGCGAGCGGCTCGACGGCCCAGGCGCACGCGATAGAACAGTTCGTCTATGCCTACATCCGGGCCTGCCCGGACTACACCCTGGACTATCGGGCCAACGGATCCGGCAACGGCATCGCCGAATTTGCCAGTGGGCAAACCGAATTGGCCGGGTCAGACTCGCCGCTCGACCCGTCGAACGGTGAGCCGCAGCGGGTGGCAGCGCGGTGCGGTTCGGCGCCCTGGCATCTGCCGACGGTCTTCGGACCGATTGCCGTGACCTACAACATCGGCGGCGTCAACGAACTCGATCTGGACGGGCCCACGGTGGCCAAGATCTTCAACGGCACCATCACCAAGTGGGACGACCCCGCGCTGAAAGCTCTCAACAAGGACGCGGCGCTGCCCGCCGAGCCCATCCACGTGGTGTTCCGCAGCGATGCCTCCGGAACCACCGACAATTTCCAGAAGTACCTCGACGTCGCCTCGGACGGCTCCTGGGGGCGCGGCGTGGGCAAGGCCTTCAACGGTGGTACCGGTGTCGGAGCGGCCGGCAACGACGGCACCTCGGCGCTGTTGCGAAGCACCGAGGGGTCGATCACCTACAACGAGTGGTCCTATGCGGTGGGGCGCGAGCTCAACATGGCCCAGATCGTCACATCGGCGGGCCCGCAACCGGTGACCATCTCTGTCGACTCGGTGGATAAGACCATCGCCGGAGCCAAGTTCAGCGGTGCCGGCAACGATCTGGTGGTGGATACCTCGTCGTTCTACAAACCGACCGTGGCGGGCGCCTACCCGATCGTGCTGGTGACCTATGAGATCGTCTGCTCCCAGTACCCCGACCCAGCGACGGCGCAAGCGGTCAAGGCGTTCATGCAGGCGGCGATCGGCGACGGACAGCAGGATCTGGACCAGTACGGCTACATTCCCCTGCCCCCGGAATTCACGTCGAAATTGAAGACCGCGGTCGACGCTATTTCTTGATCGTCGAGATCTGCGGCGATCCATTTTCGCTGGTAATCTTTGGTTAATCTTCTGTTCACGCAACAGTTGATCGAATGATGCCAATCGTGACCGGTGGATGGAGCGTCGTGAACAATAGCGGACTGGCTTCGCAGGTGGGTTCCCAATTCGGTCCTTACCGGTTGCTTCGGCTGCTGGGGCGAGGTGGGATGGGTGAGGTCTATGAGGCCGAGGACACCCGCAAGCATCGATCGGTTGCACTGAAGCTGATCGCCCCCGTGCTGTCGGGCAATCCGGCATTCCGAACCCGGATGCAGCGCGAGGCCGACGCGGCCGGCCGACTCACCGAGCCGCATGTGGTGCCCATCCACGACTACGGCGAGATCGACGGACAGATGTTCGTGGAGATGCGGCTGATCGACGGCAACGACCTTGGCATGGAGTTGCAGCGCCTGGGCCCGCTGACCCCGGCGCGAGCGGTGGCGGTGATCGAACAGGTGGCTGCGGCCTTGGACGCCGCACACGCCGGCGGAATCACTCACCGCGACATCAAGCCGGCGAACATCCTGCTCACCCGGGATAATTTCGCCTACCTGGTCGATTTCGGGATTGCCCGCGCCGCGGCAGATCCCGGCCTGACCCAGACCGGGATGGCGCTGGGCACCTACAACTACATGGCGCCAGAGCGGTTCAGTGGGGGCGAGGTCGACTACCGTGCCGACATCTATTCGCTGGCCTGTGTGTTGAGCGAGTGCCTCAGCGGTCAGCCTCCGTACCGGAGCGAGACCATTGAACGACTGATCGCCTCGCATCTGATGGAGCCCGCCCCGCGGCCCAGTCAGCTGCGGCCGGGCCAGGTGCCGATCGGCTTGGACCAGGTGATCGCCAGGGGGATGGCGAAGAATCCGCGGGAACGCTACAGCAGCGCCGGCGACCTGGCGCGTGCCGCACACGATGCGCTGACCACCGCGGAGCAGCATCAGGCCGCGATGATCGTGCAGCAGGGCGATGTGGCTACCCGAATGGCCAGCGCCGTCTCCAACAGCGGCGGCGTGGTCTCTCCCGCCACCGGGTACCGGCAACAGCCGGTCAACCATGAACAACGCGGCTACGAACCGAACTCCTACGACCAGCCGCTGGAGCACACCCAGATGCGGCCCGCCCTCACCGGCTGGCGGGACCGGCCGGCGCAGCAGCCCTCGACTGCCGGGCCGGAATTTTCCGCCGAGGCGAAGAACCGCGGCGATCGCCGATGGCTGGTGCCGGCTGCGGCAGCCGCGGCGCTGCTGGTCGCGGTCGGCGTGGGCGGTTACGCGGTCACCCACCGCTCGGATACGTCCCACGGGTCGACGGCGACGGCGTCGGCAAACGGGCAGAGCGTGTTGCCCTTGGACGGCCTGAGCTTCCGGCTCTCCCCGGGCGGGTTGGCGTTGGACAGCAGCGGCAACGTCTACGTCACCAACCAGAGCATGTACGGCCGGGTGGTGAAGCTGGCACCGGGCTCGAACAAACCGGAAATGCTGCCGTTCACTGGGCTCTACGAACCGCAAGGCGTAGCCGTCGATCGGGCCGGCGCGGTGTACGTCACCGACTTCAACAATCGGGTGCTGAAGCTGGACCCGGATTCCCACGTCCAGTCCGAGCTGCCGTTCACCGGGCTGAACTATCCGGAAGGGCTGGTGGTGGACAACGACGGCAGCGTCTACGTCGCCGACCGGGGTAACAACCGGGTGGTCAAGTTGCCGGCCGGGACCGACGCCCAGGTGGTGCTGCCGTTCGCCGGGCTGCACAACCCCGATGACGTGGCTGTTGACTCCTCCGGCAACGTCTACGTCACCGACACCGACAACGATCGGGTGGTGCGACTCGCCGCCGGATCCAACACCCAGAGCGTGCTTCCGTTCACCGGTCTCGATGCCCCGTGGGGCGTCACCGTCGATGGGGCCGGCAATGTCTTCGTCACCAACCACGACAGCCACACCGTGGTGAAGCTGACCGCCGGGGCCAACACCCAGACGAAGCTGCCGTTCACCGGCCTGAACACCCCACTACAGGTCGTGGTCGGTTCGGACGGCGCCCTTTACGTCGCCGACCGGGGCAACAACCGAGTGGTGAAACTGGTCGGCGGCACGGAACCGCGGGGTTGATGCGGCGGTTCCAGCTTCGGCTCTCCTGCGTCGAGCCTCGCTGAACCGCCGGTGTTGATGCGGCGGTTCCAGCTTCGGCTCTCCTGCGTCGAGCCTCGCTGAACCGCGGGGCTGATGCGGCGGTTCCAGCTTCGGCTCTCCTGCGTCGAGCCTCGCTGAACCGCCGGTCAGCGGTCGTGGACCGAGGTGATCCGAGTCGCCACGGCTGCCACGATTGCGCTGACCGCGACCAGGATGATCAGCGTCAGCGCCGCACCCCAGACTCGGGCAGCCCCGGCCGCCTGCGGGTTCCCCAGCTCGGAATAGATCAGCAGCGGCAGCGACGCCATGTTGTCGTGAAAGACGTCGTAGTTGATCGAACGGCTGTAGCCCACCAGCACCAGCACGGGGGCGGTCTCACCCATGATCCGGGCGATCGACAAGAAGATTCCCGACAGGATTCCCGAGAGCGCGGTGGGAATCACGATGCGCAGGATCGTCTTCCATCGCGGCACCCCCAGTGCGTAGCTGGCTTCCCGCAGTTCGTCGGGGACCAGCCGCAGCATCTCCTCGGTGGAGCGCACCACGATCGGCAACATCAGCAGCGCCAGCGCCAGCGACACCGCGAATGCGCTCTGCTCGAATCGGAGGGTGGCGATCCACAGGCTGAAGACGAACAGCGACGCCACGATCGAGGGGACCCCGGCAAGCACGTCGACCATGAAGGTGGTCAATCGCGCCCAGCGGCCGCCGCCGTATTCGATCAGGTAGATCGCCGTCATCAGGCCCAGCGGTACCGCCAGCACGGCGGCCATCCCGGTCTGCACCAGGGTGCCGTACAGCGCGTGGTAGACGCCGCCGGCGAATTCTTCGGGCAGTACGCCGCGTAGCGAGTGCGTCCACCAGTCAAGGTTGGTGATCGCGTGCCAACCGCGGGCCAGCACGACCCAGAGCAGCCAGACCAACGGAATCGCTGCGACGGCGAACGAGCTCACGAACGCTGCCGTGGCGATCTTGTCCGTCAGCCGCCGCCGCAGGCTGAGGTAGTGGCGATGTGGCTCCGGCGACGGTTTGACCGGTGCGTCGAGCAGTTGGGCGGTCATCCGTTGACCTTGCCGCCGGCCACCGCGCGAGCGGCGGCGTTGACGAAGAACGTGAGTGCGAACAATGCGAACCCCGCGGCGATGTAGGCGCCGGTCGGCAGCGGGGCGCTGAACTCCGCGGCCGCCGAGGCGATTTTGGAGGCGAATGTGTACCCGCCATCGAACAGCGACCAATTCCCAGGCTTTGCCGCGGCCCGCAGGATGATCAGCATCGCGACCGTCTCGCCCAGCGCTCGCCCCAGGCCCAGCATCGCCGCGGCGATCACGCCGCTACGGCCGTAGGGCAGCACCGCCATGCGGACCACCTCCCAACGCGTGGCTCCCAGGGCCTGGGCGGCTTCGATGTGAGCGAAGGGGGTCTGCCGGAACACCTCCCGCGAGACCGAGGTGATGATCGGCAAGATCATCACGGCCAGCACGATTCCTGCGGTGAAGATCGTGCCGCCGCCGGCCAGCGACACGTTGCCCTTATGGAACAGGAACAGCCAACCCAAGTGACTTCTGAGGAATCTCATCAACGGCACCAGCATCGGCGCCAGCACGAAGATCCCCCAGAGGCCGAAGATGATGGACGGCACCGCGGCCAGCAGGTCGATCACCACGGCAAACGGTCGGGTCAGCCGCCGGGGCGCGTACTGGGTGAGGAAGACTGCGATGCCGACCGAAATCGGCACCGCCAGCGTCAACGCGAACACCGAGCTCAGCACCGTGACCATCAGCAGGTCGCGGATGCCGAACGACAGGTGGTCGGGATCGTTGGTGCTGAACTCCGGGCTGGTGAAGAAGTTCCCGTCGTTGGCGAGCAACGACGGGAAAGCGCGCACCAGCAGGAAGATCGCGATCAGCGCGATCGCCACCACCACTGTCGATCCGGCCGAGACCGCGGCCGCCCGGAACAGCCGCTCGCCTCGCGGCGAGCGGCTGTTTGCCAGCGGCGTCGATGGATCCCCGGGGGTCACGAGATGGCGTCGACCGCGGACGCCAGGCGGGCCTTGAAAGCCTCGGGGATCGGCACGTAACCGTTGTCGGCCAGACCGCTCTGGCCTGCGCCGATGGTGGACTTCAGGAACAGCCGGACCGCGGTGCCGACCTCAGCGTCCGGGTACTTCGAGCACACCACTTCGTAGGTGGCGAGCACGATCGGATACGAGCCGGTCTGAGTCGGCTGGTAGAACGACGCCGTGTCGAGCACCAGGTCGTTGCCTTGGCCCTTGATGGTGGCCCCGGCGATGGTCTTGCCGACCGACTCGGTGCTGATCGCGACCGGATCGGGGCCGGCGGAGGTGACGATCTGGGCGGTCGCCAGGTTCTTGGCCTGGGCAAATGACCACTCGTTGTAGGTAATCGCGCCCTCGGTGGACGCGATGGCTCCGGCCGTGCCGTCGTTGCCCTTGGCGCCTTCGCCGACACCACCGTTGAACGTCTTTCCGGCGCCCTTGCCCCAGGCCCCACCGGAGGCGGCATCCAGGTATTGCTGGAAGTTGTCGGTGGTCCCGGACTCGTCACTGCGGAACACCACGTGGATCGTCTGGGCGGGCAGCGTGGCCGTCGGGTTGAGGGCCTTGATCGCCGCGTCGTCCCAGCTGGTGATGGCTCCGTTGAAGATCTTCGCGGCCGTCGGGCCGTCGAGGATCAGCGTGTCGACGCCGGGGAGGTTGTAGGTGATCGCGATCGGGCCGAACACCACCGGCAGGTTCCATGCCGGGGATTCGCAGCGTTGCTGCGCCTGCGCGTAGTCGTCGGCGCTCAGCGGGACGTCAGAGCCGGCGAAGTCGGTCTGGCCGCCGACGAACTCGCGGATACCGGCGCCCGATCCGTTGGCGGTGTAGTTGACGTTGTGGTCCGCACATTCGTCGATGAACACCTTGACGAACCGGGCCATCGCGTTCTGCTGGGCGGTCGATCCGCTGGCCTTCAGCGTGTCCGTGCCGCCGCAGTTCCCGCCGGCGGCCGCCGAGCTCGAGGTTGCCTTCTCGCCGGTGTCGGCGTTCTTGTCGCTGCCGCACCCGGATAACACCAACGCGCCGGTCGCCATAATGCCCAGCGTCGTGCCAATTCCATTCAGTTTCACATTGCCCTTTCGCAGACAAATTAGGGTGATGACAGTTAGTGCGACATCACCGAGCCAACCCGACCGCTAATTCGCAACAATCACATGCGAGCCGGATCACTTCTCAATTTAATGCGGTGAACAGAGGTGACGGTACGGTGAACGGCCATGATCTCACGGTGGAATTCTGGTGGAATTCTGATGACGCCGATATGGACTGGCTAAATGCCAGATGACAGGCAAGCCGACCGGGCCCGTATGCTTCGCGAAGTGGTCGAACCGTCCGTCGCGCAGTTGCGCACCCTCCTCGACGAGCTGACCTTCCGGGACGCGGCCTACTTCGGACGGCGCCTGAAGGACCTGCGCGGCGGAAAGCCGGAGCAGTTGCGCAAGCTGGCCGAGCGGATGGGTGAGGCACAAGCACTGGTTGCCGCGCGGCGCGCCGCGGTGCCCGATGTCCGCTATCCCGACCTGCCGGTCAGCGGCCGCCGTGACGAGATCGCCGCGGCGATCAGGGACCACCAGGTCGTGGTGGTGGCCGGCGAGACCGGGTCGGGCAAGACCACCCAGCTGCCCAAGATCTGCCTGGAGCTCGGCCGCGGCATCCGCGGCACCATCGGGCACACCCAGCCGCGGCGGCTGGCTGCCCGCACCGTTGCTCAGCGGATCGCCGACGAACTGGCCAGCCCGCTCGGCGATGTGGTCGGCTATGCGGTCCGGTTCACCGACCGGGTGTCCGATCGCACCCTGATAAAACTGATGACCGACGGCATCCTGCTGGCCGAGCTCGAGCGGGACCGCCGGCTGCTGCGCTACGACACGCTGATCATCGACGAGGCCCACGAACGCAGCCTCAACATCGACTTCCTGCTCGGCTACCTGCGGGAGTTGTTGCCGCGCAGGCCGGACCTGAAGGTGATCATCACCTCGGCCACCAT
Organism: Mycobacterium sp. SMC-19; assembly: GCF_045310815.1. Lineage (NCBI taxonomy): Bacteria > Bacillati > Actinomycetota > Actinomycetes > Mycobacteriales > Mycobacteriaceae > Mycobacterium > Mycobacterium sp. SMC-19. Next base: position 202,899 of record NZ_JBJIAM010000003.1, read on the forward strand.
CGAACCCCAGCGCTTCGCAGCTCATTTCGGTGGTGACGGTGGTGCGCCGATCGTCGAGGTGTCCGGCCGCAGCTACCCGGTCGAGATCCGGTATCGCCCGCTGGAGCTGCCGGTCAGCTCCGAGGCCGGGGATGACCCGGATGACCCAGATCGGGAGATCATCCGGACCGAGACCCGCGACGAGATCGAGGCGATCGTCGATGCGGTGCACGAACTGTCCGCCGAACCGCCCGGCGACATTTTGGTGTTCCTGTCCGGCGAGCGCGAGATCCGCGACACCGCAGAGGCTCTCGGCGGGTTGCCCAACACCGAGATTCTGCCGCTGTATGCGCGGCTGTCCACTGCCGAACAGCAGAAAGTGTTCGCCCAGGCGCGCGCCGGCCGGCGGATTGTGCTGGCCACCAACGTGGCTGAGACATCGCTGACGGTGCCGGGCATCCGCTACGTGATCGACCCGGGCAACGCGCGTATCTCCCGCTACAGTCGCCGGCTGAAGGTGCAGCGGCTGCCGATCGAACCCATCTCGCAGGCCTCGGCCGCGCAGCGCAGCGGCCGGTGCGGCCGCACCGCGCCCGGGGTATGCGTCCGGCTCTACAGCGAAGTCGACTTCGACACGCGACCGCGCTACACCGACCCCGAGGTGCTGCGCACGAATCTGGCTGCGGTGCTGCTGCGGATGGCGTCGCTGCGGCTGGGTGCGGTGGAAGACTTCGGCTTCCTCGACCCGCCCGATTCGCGCAGCATCCGCGACGGGGTCGCGCTGCTGGTCGAGCTCGGCGCGTTCACCGCGCAGGGCGCGATCACCGATGTCGGGCGCCGGCTGGCCCGGCTGCCGGTCGATCCGCGGTTGGGCCGGATGATCCTGGCCGCCGAGACCGAGGGTTGTGTGCGCGAGATGCTGGTGCTCGCCGCCGCCCTAACCATTCCCGACCCCAGGGAGCGCCCGGTCGATCGGGAGGAGGCGGCCCGGGCCAAGCACGCCCGGTTCGTCGACGACGATTCCGACTTCACTGCCTACCTCAACTTGTGGTCGTATCTGTCAGAGCAGCGGAAATCGCTGAGCGGCAGTGCATTTCGCCGGATGTGCCGCAATGAGTTCCTGCACTACCTACGAATCCGGGAATGGCAGGATCTGGTGGGTCAGCTGCGCAGCATTGCCGGCGATATCGGCATCCGTGAATCCGGCGAACCGGCCCAGCCGGCGGCCATCCACGCCGCGCTGCTGGCCGGGCTGTTGTCGCACGTCGGGATGCGACGCGACGACGGCCGCGAGTTCGCCGGCGCGCGCAACTCGAAATTCGTGCTGGCCCCCGGTTCGGTGCTGGCCAAACGACCGCCACGCTGGACGATGGTGGCCGAGCTGGTCGAGACCAGCCGGCTGTTCGGGCGCACCGCCGCACGCATCCAACCCGAAACCGTCGAGCGGGTCGCGGGGGATCTGGCGCAGCGCAGCTACAGCGAACCGCACTGGGACGCCAAGCGCGGCGAAGTGATGGCGTTCGAAAAGGTGACGCTGTACGGACTTCCCTTAGTGGTGCGCCGCAGGGTCGGCTACGCCCGGGTGGAACCGGCGGTGGCCCGCGACCTGTTCATCCGGCATGCGCTGGTAGAGGGCGATTGGGCGAGCCGGCACCGGTTCCTTTCCGACAACGCCGCACTGCGCACCCAACTGCGGGAGCTGGAGGACAGAGTCCGGCGTCGCGATCTGATCGTCGACGAGGACACCGTCTATGACCTCTACGACACAAGGATTCCCGCCGAGGTGGTCTCGGCGCGGCACTTCGACGGATGGTGGAAGAAGCAGCAGAAGGCCACGCCCGACCTGCTGACCTTCACCCGCGACGAGTTGCTGCGGACCCACGAGACACTCGGCGCCGATCGGCCGGACAGCTGGGCGACCGCCGACCTCGCATTGCCGTTGAGCTATCGCTTCGAGCCGGGCGCCGCCGACGACGGCGTAACCGTCCACGTGCCGATCGATGTGCTGGCACGCCTCGGCGGCGACGAGTTCGCCTGGCAGGTTCCGGCAATGCGCGAAGAGCTGATCACCGCGCTGATCCGGTCCCTGCCCAAAGATCTGCGACGCAACTTCGTCCCGGCCCCCGACACCGCCCGCGCGGTGCTGTCGGCCATCGGGCCGGCAGGTGAGCCGCTGCTGGAGACACTGGCCGGTGAGCTGCGTCGCCGCACGGGTGTGCTGGTCCCGCTCGATGCCTTCGACCTGTCCAAGCTGCCGGCGCATCTGCGGGTGACCTTTGCCGTCGAGGCCGCAGACGGCACCGAGGTGGCCCGCGGCAAAGACCTTGGTGCCTTGCAGGATCGACTGGCGGCGTCGGCCCGCGAGGCGGTCGCAGACGCAGTCGGTGCGGAGCTGGAACGCAGTGGACTGCGCACCTGGCCGGATGACTTGGACACGCTGCCGCGGGCCGTGCAGCGGATGGTGGCCGGGCGCGCCGTTCGTGGCTTCCCGGCCTTCGTCGATGCCGGCGCCACCGCGCAGCTGCGGGTGTTCTCCACCGAGGCGCAGCAGCGCTCGGCGCTTGGCCCCGGTATCCGGCGGTTGTTGCGCTGCGATATCCCTTCACCGGTCAAAGCGGTGGAACGGCAGATGGATTCGCAGACCCGGCTGATGCTCAAGGCGAACCCGAACGGGACCTTGGCGGCGCTCATCGACGACTGTGCCGACGCCGCGACCGACGCGTTGACGCCGGCGCCGGTGTGGACCCGAGACGCGTACGGCGCGCTGCGGGCCCGGGTGGCCGCCGCGCTGGTCCCGACCACCGCTGACGTGGTGACGCGGGTTGCACAGGTGCTGGCCGCGGCCCGGGACACCCAAGTGGCGCTGCCGGCGCGGGCGCCGGCCGGACAGGCCGAGGCGATCGCCGACATGACCGGCCAGCTGGACGCGCTGTTGGCGCCCGGGTTCGTCGCCGCCACCGGGCGTGCGCACCTGGGGGACCTCACCCGCTATCTCACCGCGATCCGTCGCCGCTTGGAGCAGCTGCCCCGCGCGGCGCAGGCCGACCGCGAACGGATGGCCCGGGTGCACGCGGTGCAGGAGGCTTACCAGGACCTTTTGGCAGCCCTGCCTACGGCACGCCGCCACGACAACGACGTGCGCGACATCGCCCGCCAGATTCAAGAGTTACGGGTGAGCCTGTGGGCTCAGCAGCTCGGCACGCCGCGCCCGGTCAGCGAACAGCGCATCTACCGGGCGATCGACGCATTACTCGCTTGAGGGCAGGGTGTGCTCGTCGGGGAACTTGCCGGTGGCCTGGAAGATCACCCGACGAGCGACCTCGACGGCATGGTCGGCGAACCGCTCGTAGAACCGGCCCAGCAGCGTCACGTCCACCGCGGCGGCTACCCCGTGCCGCCACTCCTTGTCCATCAACACCGAGAACAGATGCCGGTGCAGGTCGTCCATCGCGTCGTCTTCTTCGCGGATCCGGGCGGCCTTCTCCGGGTCGCGTGACAACAGCACTTCTTGCGCGCTGTTGCCCAACTCGACTGCAAGCCTGCCCATCTCGGCGAAGTAACCGTTGACCTCTTCGGGCAGTGCGTGCTGCGGGTGGCGGCGACGGGTGATCTTGGCGACGTGCAGGGCCAACGCGCCCATTCGGTCGATGTCGGCGACCATCTGAATGGAGCTGACGATCGCTCGCAGATCACCGGCGACCGGGGCCTGTAACGCCAACAGCACGAAGGAGCTCTCCTCGGCGCGGGTGCTCATCGCGGCGATCTTCTCGTGATCGGTGATCACCTGTTCGGCCAGCATCAGGTCGGCTTGTAGCAGGGCCTGAGTGGCGCGTTCCATTGCTGCCCCGGCCAAGCCGCACATCGTGCCGAGCTGTTCAGCCAGATCCGAGAGTTGCTCGTGGTACGCGGTTCGCATGCCCTCAAGACTAACCGTGGACCGCGATCCGCGCGGGTTGGGCGGGAGTGGGCGCTACTCGCAGGTGGTATCGGCGGCGTTGGTGACGGTCAAATCGTCGGGCAGTTCGGTCGGCTCGACGCTGGCGCCGCGGTTGAGTTGCACGCTGACCTGCGAGCCGCTGGCCGCGGGTTTGGTCACGGCACGGAAGTCCGACCCCAGGACAACTCGGACGATGCTGCCCAGTCCGCTGACCCGTTCGATCGGTGCGCCCGACAGTGCCGAGGACACCGTGGCGGCGGCCTGCTCGTTTCCGGGGGAGTACAGCACTTTGGTGGACTTGACGGTGCCGGGGTAGTCGTCGGCGTTGTCGACGTTGAAGCCCCACTGTTGCAGGCCTTCGGAGGTGGCGCCGGCCAGGCCGGACTGCTCGGTGGCGTTGGACACCCGCACCGTGACATCGGCGGGTGAGGTCGTGACCGCGTGCACCTGCTCGCTGAGCGGCTTGGCCGCCGGGCTGGCCGGTGATCCGGGCAGGGCGCTGGACTGGGTGGTGGGGCCGGCTGCCGCCGTGGTCGGCACCGCCGTGGCGTTGTGGTCGTTCTCGCCGGGCAGGGGGTCGTCGTTGATGATGGCGTCGAACAGCGCCCGCACGTCGTCCATCCGGGGGACCTCGTCGCCGTTCTCATCGGTCTCACTGGTCGGCACCGTGACGAAGGTGATGTGCCCGGCGGCGACCTTCTGCAACGACTGGCCGAGGTTCACCAGGTCCTTGGTGGTGACGTTGTCCACCGAGCTGTCGCCGATGAACATGTTGACCACATTGTTGAGCTTGGTCGGCGAGAAGAACGTGTTGGTGGAGATCAGCGAACGCAGCAGCGACGACAAGAACAGCTGCTGGCGTTTGATGCGGCCGTAGTCGCCGTTGTCCTCGGTGGTGACGTGACGGGCCCGCACGTAGTTCAGCGCGGTCCCGCCGTTGACCCGCTGGCGTCCGGAGTCCTCCAGGACGCTGCCCAGCACAAGGTCGTACAGCGGGCTGGGGGTGCACACCTCGACGCCGCCCAGCGCGTCGACCATCTTGCCGAACCCGACGAAGTCGACGGCCATGAACCGGTTGATCGCCAGTCCGGACAGTTTCTGGATCTCCTTGACCAGACACTTCGGGCCGCCGAAGGCGTAGGTCGAGTTCAGCTTCGTCTCGGTGTAGACGATGTCGTCGCTGTAGGTGCCGGTTTCCTCGTCGTAGATCGGTCCGTAGGCGCCGGTCACGGAGTTCCAGACCTCGCACTGGATCGGGGTGATCGCCAGGTCCCGCGGGAACGACACCACCACCACGCGTTTACGGTTCGCCGGGATGTTGACCAGCATGATGGTGTCGGAGCGGGCGCCCTCGGCGTCCTCGGTGCTCCCGGCGCCGATGTCGCTGTTGGCGCCGGCGCGGGTGTCCGCGCCGACGATCAGGAAATTCTCGTCGCCGTACTGGCCGGCCGCATCGAGAATGTCGTGCGAGTCGGGGTCCAGCGCGCTGACGTGGTTGAGGCTGCGGTTCTTCGACGAGCTCCACTGCCAGGCCGATCCGGTCAGCACCAGGGCCAGGATCGCCATCATGGCGGCGACCGCACGGCCCGCGAGCTTCGCCCGGTGGTGGGGCCCGTGCGGGATCGGATCGGCATCCGCCGGGCCGGTGTGGTGAGGCGGGTCGATCCGCGCCGGCGGCATCTCGGGGGCGGAGTCCGGCGGTTCAGCGAGGCTCGACGGAGGAGAGGCGAGGCTGGGACCGCCGAATTTACGCGGCGGTTCGGCGAGGCTCGACGGAGCAGAGAGGAAGCTGGGACCGCCGAATGATTGCTCGGTGGGCGGTGACCACTCGTCTTCGTCGGGGGCGTCGGCCGGCAGGAGTGACGTGCCGTGAATACGGTCGAGGTCGGGTACTTCCGACGGGTAGGCCACGTCGACGATGTCGGGCATCGGGGCCGATGCATCGGCCAAGTCGAGCGCCGGCGCATAGGGGGCTTCCGCCTCGGATACCGAGACGGGCTCGGGTGCTTCTGGGGGTGGTGGGGTTTCCGGGGCCATCCGGCGTTGGCTGCGCCCGCCGGACGGCGGGGCATCGGCGTTGACCCTGGCGATCAGTTCGGCAACGCTCACCGAGCCGTTGCCACCGTTGCGACGTCGGGACCCGGCTCGCCGACGGGGGGCGGGGTCCTCCGCCGACGGGTTCTGCCAGCGTTCCCAGGGTGCGGGGCCGGGCGGCGGCATCGTCATCAGCTGATGGTCGCCGTCGTCGTCATTGCCCTCCGGCGCCCAGCGGCCAGGAGTGGCGTTATCGCCGTCACTCATGTCCTCAGGGGCCTCCGAGTCCTTGGTACCGGCGCGCGTCGATCGCACGTCGGCGCGGTGTGGATGATCGGCATTGGTCTCCACACCTGCGTCCGCCCCCGCAGGGGCAATCCCTGCCTCGGGCAATAAGGTACTTATTCTACTGAGAACTTGCCAGACACGCGATGTCGACAAAGTCTCATTTCAGCCACCTGAGTGCATAATGTCCGCCCCGGTAGGCACCGCACAGTCATCGGGGTCCTCCAACCACCCTTCGGGCAGCGTGACCTTGGCCGGCGATCCCTGACGTCCGCGCGGGCCGGTGGCGGCTGCGGGGAAGGGGATAGATCCGTCCAGCTGCTTCAGCAATTCGTCGAGCTCGACCAGCGTGGTCACCATGGCCAGCCCGCGCCGCAGGTCGGAACCGGCAGGGAACCCGTGCATGTACCAGGCGACATGCTTGCGGATCTCGCGCATGCCCTTGTCCTCTCCGAAATGCTGTGCCAGCAGTTCGCCGTGGCGGCGGATGATGTCGGCGACTTCGCCCAGGGTGGGAGGGGTGGGGGCAGGCCGACCCGCGAAAGCCGCCGAGAGCTCGCCGAACAACCAGGGGCGCCCCAGGCAGCCGCGGCCGATCACCACGCCGTCGCAACCGGTGGCCGCCATCATGGCCAGGGCGTCGCCGGCCTCGAAGATATCGCCGTTGCCCAGCACCGGAATCGAACGGACCTGCGCTTTGAGCGCCGCGATCTGCTCCCAGTCGGCGGTGCCGGAGTAGCGCTGCGACGCGGTCCGAGCGTGCAAGGCCACCGCGGCAGCACCCTCGGCCTCGGCGATGCGCCCGGCGTCCAGGTGGGTGTGGTGGGCGTCATCGATGCCGATCCGGAACTTCACGGTCACGGGAATGTCGGTGCCGGCCGTGCCACGCACCGCTGCGGCGACGATGTTGCCGAACAGCCGGCGCTTGTAGGGCAGCGCCGACCCGCCACCGAGGCGGGTCACCTTGGGCACCGGGCAGCCGAAATTCATGTCGATGTGGTCGGCCAGTCCCTCGTCGGCGATCATTTTCGCCGCGGCGTAAGTGGTGTCGGGGTCGACGGTGTAGAGCTGCAGCGAGCGCGGTGACTCCTGCGGCCCGAATGTCGTCATGTGCAAGGTGGCGGGGTGCCGCTCGACGAGCGCGCGTGCGGTCACCATCTCGCAGACATAGAGCCCGCTGACCGTTCCGGCCCGGGACTGTTCCAGTTCGCGGCAGAGCGTGCGGAATGCGACGTTGGTCACGCCGGCCATCGGGGCCAGCACCACGGGGCTGGCAAGCTCGATCGACCCGATCTTCAGCGGCGACTGCGAGCGCGGCGAAGCCGGGCGCGGCAGGTCGCCGTCACCATCCAGCGTCGGCTGCTCGTCAGTTACGACGCTGATGGCTCCAACACCTTCTTGGCGGCGCGCTTCTCGGCCACCTTGGCCTCCCGCTCGAGCCGGCGCTGCTTGGCCAGCTCGAACTTCTCGCACGTCTCGTCCAGCTCGGCGACGATCTTGGCGATCCCCTCCTGGTAGCGGGCGGCCTCGCCGCTGAAACTCCGCTCGAGGATGCCCCACTTCTTCAGCACCGGCATCACCACGTCGTCGCGGTGGATCATCGGGTCGTAGACACCGCCGACCGCGATGATCACGGCCTTGCGGCGGAACTCCGGCACGACGAACCCGGGCATCTGGAAGTTGGCCAGCACCCGGTGCAGCGAGCGCATCGCCTGTTCGGGCGCAATGTCGAAACCGACGGCGCTCACGTCACGGTAGAAGATCATGTGCAGGTTCTCGTCGTGCGAGATCCGCGCCAGCAGCTGGTCGGCGATGGGGTCGTTGCAGGCCTGGCCGGTGTTGCGGTGCGAGATCCGGGTGGCCAGCTCCTGGAAGCTGACATAGATGACCGAGTCGAACAGGCTCTCGGCGAACAGGTCGCCGGAGACCTGGTGGTTCTGGCCCGGGCTGAAGCCGCGGTTGACGGTCTCCATCCGCAGCGTTTCCAGTTCGATGGGGTCGCAGTTGCGGGTGACCACCAGGTAGTCGCGCAGGGCGATGCCGTGGCGGTTCTCCTCGGCGGTCCAGCGGTTGACCCAGGTGCCCCAGGGGGCGTCCATGGTGAAGTTCATCGCGATCTCGCGGTGATACGAGGGCAGGTTGTCCTCGGTCAGCAGGTTCTGCACCATTGCCGTCCGAGCGACCTCGGACAGTTTCGACTGCTCAGGATGCCAATCCTGCCCGCCGAGCGCGTAGTAGTTCTTGCCGTCGGACCAGGGGATGTAGTCGTGGGGGTTCCAGTCCTTGGCCATGGAGAAGTGTCGGTTGATGAGTTTCTCTACGACGGGCTCGAGCTCGTGCAGCAACTCCACGTCGGACCATTCCCGCGTCATGCCAGCTCCCCAGATATCTGTGTCGACTAGTTGCAGGCAATATATCTGTGTCTGTCGGTAGCATCAAGTTTTGGCCGTGCGTGTTTGGCTGTGAACTTGTGGCCCCGACCTAGCGCGCGATTTGCGCAGTGAGCAGCATGTCGACGCAGAAGTCGATGAATTGCTCGCGGCCGGCCTTGAGCTGCCCGTTGAGGTAGGCGGCGAAAAGGGTGGTCAGGGCGCCGATCAACCCGGTCGCCACCATCTGCCGAAGCGCCGAGTCGCCGATCTTGGTAAGAGTGCGCTGCAGCATCACGATGAAGTCCGGCATCCATTTGGCGCCGGCGCGATACAGGATCGGTTCGCTCTCCGGGGCCAGCAGCAGCACCCGGCCGCGCGCCGGGTCGTCGACCATCATGGTGACGAAACGTTCCACGCCCTCCCGGGGATTGTGGGTGGACAGCAGTGCCGCCAAGGCCCGGGTGCACACGTCGTCGTACACCTCGCGCACAAACTCGTCGCGGTCGGCGAAGCTCTCATAGAAGTAGCGTTCGGTCAGCCCGGCTGCGCGACAGGCTGACCGGATGGTCAGCGTGGGCCCGCCCGCATCGCCGAGTAGTTGCACGCCGACCGCGAGGAATTCGTCTCGGCGCAGGGCTTGACGCTCTGCCAGTGGGACTCCGGACCAGCGGCCCCGACGTTGGCTGGAAGACACTCCGCATCTCCTCAAGCTCGTTCTGACAACGCGTGTAGTCAAATTCGGCGACGTTCGACGTGGGCTCCATCATGACGCAAGGCGCTTCGGCTTAAGTGAACGCCCCGCCGGTGTGTGTCGACCGGCGGCGCCGAGCGGGGATGGCTGGGCTACGTCGCATTGGTCCAGACAATAAGGCCGGCAGGCCGCCGGGTTCTGCCCTTGACTCTGCGCTTGCCGCTGCGGAATAGTGTTCTTCAGAACAAAGAATGACATATGTTGTCCGGACAAATTCGCGATCTCGGTGACCGCCGGGCGTGCGAATTACGGTCGGTGCCAGGTGAAAGCGGGTCATGGCGGATCACTGCACTCCTCCCAGCCTGTTGAGCGATTCCAATCCCCTGGACCTGCACGGCCGGATCGTGGTGGTGTCGGGAGCCGGCGGCGGCGGAATCGGCACGACGATCACCGCGATGGCCGCGCGGGCAGGGGCCACCGTGATCGCGGTGAGCCGCTCGCAGGAGAACCTCCGTGAACACATCGCGCCGTTGGCCGACCGAGGCCTGTCGGTGATACCGGTGGCGGCTGACGCGTCCACCGACGAGGGTGTTGCCACGGTGCTCGATGCGGCCCAAGAAGCCGACGGGCGGCTCTACGGACTGGTCAATGTCGCCGGTGGCGCGGATCCGGCGACCTGGATGCCGTCGACCAGGGTGGCGCGCGCCGATTGGCGAAAGATCTTCACGCACAACCTGGAGACCTCCTTCTTCATGAGCCGCGCGGTTGCCGCCGCCCTGGTGGCGCAGCAGCTTCCGGGCTCGATCGTGTCGATCTCCTCCATCAGCGGGATGAACACCGCGCCGTTCCACATCGCCTACGGCACGGCAAAGGCCGCGATCGTTGCGATGACCCGCACTATGGCAGTTGAGTTGGCGGCGGCCGGGATTCGAGTCAACGCAGTGGCTCCGGGAGTCACCAACACCGCTGCCTCGGCCACCTACACCGACGATGATCCCGATCGCGATCTGCAGGCGATCGCCATGGGGCGCCGCGGCCGGCCCGAGGAACAGGCCGGGCCGATCCTGTTTCTGCTGTCGGACCTGGCCAGTTACATCACCGGGCAGACCTTGCTGGTCGACGGCGGGCTCAACCTCAGATGGACACACCTCGACGCCGACAACACCTCACTGTTCCTCAAGGACGACACCTTCCGCGCTGCGATAAGGAGGATGTGATGACCGATCCGGTCCAGGGTTCAAACGACGAACTCGCCAGCCCGGTCACGATCGGTGTCGAGGCCTACACATGTCCGAGCTACGCCCGCGCCGAGCGAGACAAGTTGTGGCGCAAGGTGTGGCAACAGGTCGGGCGGATCGAAGATCTGCCGGAGGTGGGCAGCTACCTCACCTATGACATCCTCGAGGACTCGATCATCGTCGTCCGCAGCGGGCCGGACGAGTTTCGGGCCCACCACAACGTCTGCATGCACCGTGGCCGCCGGCTGATCGACACTCCGGCCGGGGCGAAGAACGCCTGCGCGCGAACCCGCAAGTCGTTCGTCTGTGGATTCCACGGCTGGACCTACGGACTCGATGGAACCTGCACCCACATACGCGAACAGGATGACTGGCAAGGAACGTTGACGCCCGCGAACACCCATCTGGGTTCGGTGCGAGTCGACACCTGGGGCGGCTGGCTCTGGATCAACATGGACCCCGACAGCGAATCGCTGGCCGACTACCTGTTCCCGGCCGCGAAGATTCTTGAACCGTTCGGCCTGGAGAACATGCGCTACAAGTGGCGCAAATGGCTGGAGTTCGACTGCAATTGGAAGGTCGCGATGGAGGCCTTCAACGAGACCTACCACGTCTACACAACCCACCCGGAGTTCAACAGGTTCGGTGAGTTCAAGGGCTGGGCACGGGTGCAGGGCAAGCACAGCAACCTCGGCTACGACGCTCCCGACGATCTGGAGGCGACCAAATCCAAGATCCGGCTGGGGACCGGCGCCGATCCGCGGGTGTCGACCGCGGAGATGCAGGTCTACACCATGGAGGAGACCAACGCCACCACCACCGCCACCCTGGTGAACGCCGCCAAGCGACTGGTCGACGAGCTGCCCGAGGGCACCCCGGCCGACAAGGTCCTGCAGCACTGGCTGGCCTCGGCGCGCCGCGACGACGCGGCCCGCGGGGTCATCTGGCCGACGATTCCCGCCGACGTGCTCGGGCAGGCCGGCACCGCGTGGCAGATCTTCCCGAACTTCCAGATCGGCCAGGGACTCACCAGTGCCCTGTGCTACAGCGCTCGGCCGCATCCCAGTTACAACCCCGACAAGTGCATCTTCGAAGTCTCGGTGTTCGAACTCTTTCCCAAAGGTGAAGAACCGCAGACGCAATGGGAGTACACCCCGGTGGGCGACCCGGGCTGGCGCTCGGTTCTTCCACAGGACTTCTCGAACATGGCAGCGGTGCAGCAGGGAATGAAGTCCCTCGGTTATCCCGGCGCCAAGCCCAACCCCTACCGGGAGCGCGCCATCGTGAACCTGCACCACCAGTTGTCGAAGTACATGGGCGCCGGTGCGCCTCAAGAAATCCCGACAGGAAACGATCGATGACGGACTGTCCGCCGACCCAGACTCCCGATGACTTCGACATCGAAGCGCTCCGGCACAAGTACGCCGATGAGCGGGCCAAACGCATTCGCGCCGACGGCTCCAGTCAGTACCTTGAAGTCAAGGATGATTTCGTGGAGTTCGCCGAGGTCGATCCGCACACCGCGGTGACTCCGCGGGAACCCATCGACGCCGACATCGAGGTCGTGGTCCTCGGGGGTGGCATCGCCGGACTGCTCGCCGGCGCATACCTGAAGAAGGCCGGCGTGCCGGACGTGCGGGTGATCGAGATGGGGGGCGACTTCGGCGGTGTCTGGTACTGGAACCGCTTCCCCGGAATCCAGTGCGACAACGACGCGTACTGCTACGTCCCGATGCTCGAAGAGCTGGACTTCATCCCCTCCAAGAAGTTCGCCGACGGCGCAGAGATTTTCGCGCATTGCCAGAACCTCGGTAAGCACTTCGGCCTCTATGACGGGGCGATCTTCTCGACCCAGGTGCGCACCGTCCGCTGGGAGGAACAGATCAAGCGCTGGCGGCTGACGACGAACCGGGGCGACGACCTGCGGGCGCGTTTCGTGGTCATGGCGCAGGGCTCTTACAACCGGCCCAAGTTGCCCGGTATCGCGGGCATCAAAGAGTTCATGGACGCGGGCGGCCACGTCTTCCACTCGGCCCGCTGGGACTACGACTACACCGGCGGCGACGCGAACGGTGGCCTGGACAAGCTGGCCGACAAGCGGGTGGCTCTGGTTGGCACCGGCGCGACCGGTGTGCAGTTGGTCCCGCATCTGGGTCGGGATGCCAAGCAGCTCTATGTTTTTCAGCGCACGCCGTCGTCGGTGGACTTCCGGGGCAACGAACCCACCGACCCCCGGTGGGCCGCTTCGCTACAGCCGGGTTGGCAGGCCGAACGCAAGCGCAACTTCCACCGCTGGTCGCCGTTCGAGGGCGTGGTGTTCGACGCCCCCGACATGGTGTGCGACTTCTGGACCGAGTTGGGTCGCAACCTGACCGCTCGCATCGGCGCCAGCCCCGACCCGACGGCTCTCGGCGTCGAGGAGATCATGGCGATGCGGGAGGAAGAGGACTACAAGATCATGGAGCGGCTGCGCCGCCGGATCGACGACATCGTCGAGGATCCGCACACCGCTGAGGCGCTCAAGCCGTACTACCGGTTCATGTGCAAGCGCCCGACCTCCAGTGACACCTACCTGCCCGCGTTCAATCGGCCCAATGTCACCCTGGTCGACGTGGCCGAATCCAAGGGGGTCGAAAAACTCACGGAGAAAGGCATTGTCGCGGGAGGCGTCGAGTACGAGGTCGACTGCGTCATCTTCGCCAGTGGTTTCGAGATCTCTACGGAGATCAGCCGTCGGTACGCGATCGACGTGATCGAGGGACGCGCCGGGGTATCGCTGTTCGACCACTGGCGCGACGGGCACCAGACCCTGCACGGGATGACCAGCCGTGGGTTCCCCAACCAGTTTCACACCGGCTTCATCCAGGGCGGCGTGTCGGCCAACACCACCGCGATGTTCGAGCAGCAGGCCGAGCACATCGCCTACATCATCGCCGAGACTCTCAGGCAGGGGGCGACGGTCGTCGAGCCCAGCCAGGAGGGTCAGGACGCCTGGGTCAACACCATCCGGGAGTTGGCTTTCGACAACTCGGCGTTCGATTTATCATGCACGCCGGGCTATTACAACAACGAGGGCCGTGGATTCGGCGACGCGAGCCGCTCGTTCCTGGGCGAGGTGTACTCGCCGGGCTTCTACGCCTTCGACGATCTGCTGAAGGAGTGGCGCGAGGCGGGCGACCTGAAAGGCCTGGACCTGCAGTGACATCGAAGACGACGACTACAGCACTGCCGACACGGGATCTGACCGAGCGCATCGGAACCGAGGTCCGTGCCGACAAGGACGCGCTGCTGTCCGGTGTTCACGCGGGCGCCATCCGCGAACTGCTGGAGCAGCGCGGCGTACTGGTGTTCCCGAAGATCGGGCTGACCGATGCCGAGCAGGTGGCTTTCACCGAAACGCTCGGCGCAGTTGCGCCCGAGCGTGATGGCGAGGCGGTCTACGACGTCACGCTCGACACAACGGTGAACAAGCAGGCCGACTACCTCAAGGGGTCGTTCTACTGGCATCTCGACGGCACCATGAACGAGGTGCCGATCTTGGCCTCGCTGTTGTCCAGCAAGGTATTGCCGGCCGGCGGCGGCGGGGACACCGAATTCTGTAACACCTACGCGGCCTACGACGATCTCTCCGACGACGACAAGGACCAGCTCGCGTCGTTGCGCGCCATGCACTCGGCGTGGAACTCGCTGTTGTACTACGACCCTGAACCCGAATTCGCGACGCTGCGTCAGATGATGGCGATCGGGGAGTGCGAGCTGCCGGTGGTCTGGACGCACCGCTCCGGTCGCAGGTCGTTGATCCTGGGCTGCACTGCCAGCCACATCGTCGGGATGGACCATCGGGACAGCGCCGAAACGCTGGTGCGGCTGCGTGATTGGGCCACTCGTCCGCAGTTCGTCTATCGGCACCAGTGGTCGGTCGGGGATCTGGTCATGTGGGACAACACCGGAACCATGCACCGGGCGTTGCCCTATGACCCTGATTCCGGCCGGATGCTGCGCCGGACCAAGCTCGCCGGTGAGGAACCCTTCGCTTGAGCCGAAACCAGGCTGCGGATCTGAACTTCGACGGCCGCGTCGCCGTCGTGACCGGCGCCGGGCGGGGACTGGGCCGCGCCTACGCACACCTGCTGGCGCAGCGGGGAGCCACCGTCGTCGTCAATGACACCGGCGCCGACCTCACCGGTGACGGGGTGCGCGTGGACCCGGCCGAGCGGGTCGCCGCCGAGATCCGCGACGCGGGCGGCGCCGCGGTGGCCTGCACCGCGTCGGTCGCCACACCCGAGGGCGGCGAGGCGATTGTCGGCGCCGCACTGGAGCGCTACGGACGGGTCGACATCCTGATCCACAATGCCGGAAACGTCCGCCGGGCCCCGTTGCGTGAGATGAGTTCGGACGACTTCGACGCGGTCCTGGACGTTCATCTGCGTGGCGCTTTCCATGTGGTGCGGGCGGCCTTCGGCGCGATGTGTGACGCAGGCTACGGTCGCATGGTGTTGACCTCGTCTATCGGCGGCATCTACGGCAACGCCGACGTGGCCAACTATGCGGCCGCGAAGGCGGGCGTGATCGGGCTGAGCAACGTCGCGGCGCTGGAGGGCGCAGCGCACGGCGTCCGGTGCAACGTGGTGGTCCCGGCGGCGGTGACCAGGATGGCCGAGGGGATCGACACCTCGGCGTACCCGCCGATGGAACCCGAGCTGGTGGCGCCGGTGGTCGGCTGGCTCGCGCACGAATCCTGTTCGGTCACCGGTGAAGTGCTGATCGCCCTGGCCGGTCGGGTAGCCCGGGCCGCGCTGGTCGAGAGCCCCGGTGTGTATCAACCGTCCTGGACGATCGGGGACGTCGAGTCCCGGATCGAGGCGATCCGGGACGTCACCGAACCCGTGATCTTCCCGGTTGTGCCCGACGGGCACGCCGCACATATCCGATACAGCTTCGGGATGGCCCAGACAGGCCAAGCCGAGAAACCCCAGTAGTCGAAGGAGTGTTGTGATGCGCGAATACACCCAGTTCTACATCGACGGCCGGTGGGTGGACCCGGCCGAATCGAAGACGCTCGACGTCGACAACCCGGCCACCGAAAAGGTCTGCGGGAAGATCGCACTCGGCACGGCGGCAGACGTCGACCTCGCCGTCGCCGCGGCCCGGCGGGCCTTTGACAGCTGGTCGCAGAGCAGCCGCGCGGAGCGGCTGGATCTGCTGCAGGCGATCCTCGCCGAGTACCAACGGCGCAGCGGCGACCTGGCCGACGCGGTGAGCGAAGAGATGGGGGCGCCGCCCAGTTTGGCCGCCGGGGTGCAGATCAATCTCGGGGCCGGTCATCTCGTCACGGCGATCGATGCGCTGAAGAACTTCTCGTTCAGCGAGCAGCGCGGCGACACCCTGGTGGAGCGCGAGCCGATCGGAGTATGTGGTCTCATCACGCCGTGGAACTGGCCGCTGAACCAGATCGCGGTGAAGGTCTACCCGGCGTTGTCCACCGGCTGCACCATGGTGCTGAAGCCCTCTGAGGTCGCGCCTTTCTCGGCGTACATCTTCACCGAGATCATGGACGCCGCGGGTGTTCCGGCCGGCGTGTACAACATGGTCAACGGCGACGGGCCCGGAGTCGGCTCGGCGCTGTCGCGGCACCCGGACGTCGACATGGTGTCGTTCACCGGCTCCACCCGCGGCGGCGTCGCGGTGGCCGAGAACGCCGCCCCGACCGTGAAGCGGGTGACCCAGGAGCTGGGCGGTAAGAGCGCCAACATCGTGCTCGACGACGACGCGTTCGTCGACAGCGTCACCGCCGGGGTGTCGGCCATGATGGTCAACTCCGGGCAGAGCTGTAACGCGCCGTCACGAATGCTGGTGCCGAACTCGCGGATGGACGAGGCCATCGCGATCGCCCATGCGGTCGCCGGCCAGGTGAAGGTCGGCGACCCCGCCGATGCGAAGGCGATCGGACCGGTGGCGTCGGCGGCGCAGTTCGCCAAGGTGCAGGGCCTGATCCAGCAGGGCATCGCCGAGGGGGCGACGGTCGCGGCCGGCGGCGCCGGCCGCCCGGACGGGCTCGACACCGGTTACTTCGTCCGACCGACGGTCTTCGCGCGGGTGACGAACCAGATGACGATCGCGCGCGAAGAGATCTTCGGGCCGGTGCTGTGCATCCTTGGGTATGACGATCTCGACGAGGCCGTCGAGATCGCCAACGACACCGAGTACGGTCTGGCCGGCTACGTCTCGGGTGCCGACATCGACGCCGCGCGGGGAATCGCCCGCCGGATCCGGGCCGGCTGGGTGGCGATCAACCACGCCTTCGACCTGAACGCACCGTTCGGCGGCTACAAGCGCAGCGGCAACGGTCGCGAGTGGAGCGACGCGGGATTCCACGAATACCTGGAGACCAAGAGCACTTTGGGCTACGGGGCGGCCGGCTGAGCGCGGCCGCGCCGCCCTACTCGTAGTGCACGGTGATCGAGCCGCCCTCGGGCAGGCCCTGGCAGGTCAGGATGTAGCCGTCGGCGACCTCGTCGTCGTCGAGCACCGTGTTGTTGAGCATGGTCGCGCTGCCCTCGGTGATGTGGGCGATGCAGGTGCCGCAGTTACCCGCCTCGCAGGAGAACGGGGGCGCCAGTCCGGCGCGCCGGGCGCTCTCGAGCAGGGTCTCGCGAGCGACCCGAGGCACCGTTTCCTTCTGGCGCCCGAGGTGGATCGTCACGGTTCCGGTCACGTCGGCGTCGGCGTCGGCGTCGGTGCTGGTCGCTGGGGCCGCGGCCGAAGACGGGGCCGGAGTCGGGGCGGTCGCCACGTCGAAGTCCTCGATGAGCAGGCGGCCCGGACCCGGCCAGGCCGCGCGCACCACATCCATGAATCCCGCCGGTCCGCACACGTAGCAGTCCGCGCCGGCATCGGCGCCGATGAATGCCGCCACCGCGGCGCCGTCCAGTAGGCCGTCGTCGGCGTCGCAATGCCGCTGCACGGTCAGTCGGCCGGGGTAGCGGGCGGCGAGCTCGTCCAACGCGCTCCCGAAGATCGCCGCGGACGCATCCCGGTCGGCGCAGAGCAGCCGCACGACGCGGTCGGTGGTCGCCAGCGCGCTCTTGGCCAGCGACAGGATCGGCGTGATCCCGCTGCCGCCGGCGAACGCCAGCAGTGGAGCCGTCGACTCCTGCAGGCAGAAGATCCCCGCCGCGCGGGTCATCACCAGCTCATCGCCTTCAGCGACGTTGTCCAACAACCAGTTCGACACCTTGCCGCCGGGAACACGCTTGACCGTGGTCATCAGCTCGGTGTCGGTCTCCGGAGCGCTCGACATCGAGTAGGACCGGTACAGCTCCTCACCGTCGACCCGCACCTGGAACGTCGAGTACTGACCGGCCCGGTAGGGAAACGGCGGTTCCTGTGGCGCCAGCACGAAGGTGTAGGCGTCGGCCGTCTCCTTGACGATGCGCGTCACGGTCGCTCGCTGGAAAACATGAGTGACCGCCATGCCCACCCCTTCCGGTTTGCGTTCTTCGCTTTAGAGAATACTATTCTCTCCAACCGATAGGATCTTCTCAAATGTCGCCAGGATCGTCCACCGCAGTGCTTGCGTTCGAGGATCGGCAGTGGTGCCTGCCCGAGCTCGACGCGCTGGCCGGTGACCTGGCAGCCGCCCTGGTGGCCGACGGCGTGCGTGCCGGGGACCGGGTGGCGCTGATGTCGTCGAACCGGCCGGAGTTCGTCATCGCGGTGCGTGCCATCTGGCGCGTGGGGGCCGTCGTCGCGCTGATCAGCCCCGCCTGGAAGCGCGACGAGGTGGCGCACGCCCTGGCGCTGGTGCAACCCCGCTGCGCCCTCGGTGACCAGCCGGTGCTGGCCGAGCTGATGCCGATGCGGCACCTGGACGACGAGATTCCCGCCGGCACCTGGGAGGGTGATCCACCACCGGCCGGTTCCGACGCGCTGCTGGTGTTCAGCTCCGGCACCACCGGGCTGCCCAAGGCCGTGCGGCACACCCACGCCTCGCTGGCCGCGGCGGTAGACCACTGGCGGGATGCGTTGGGGCTGCACGCCGCCGACCGGATCCAAGTGGCCACTCCACCGTCGCACATTCTCGGGCTGCTCAACATCCTGACCGCGCTGAGCGTCGGGGCGTGGGTGCGCTTGCACCGGCGCTTCGACATCGACGCGATGCTGCAATCGATCGGCGCGGACCGGATCACCGTGGAGATGGCGGTAGCGCCGATCGCCCTGGCTATCGCCGCGCATCCGGAACTGGAATCGTTCGACCTGTCTTCACTGCGTTTCATCATGTGGGGCGCCACCCCGGTGACCGCGGCCGTCGCCGACACCGTCACTCGGCGCACCGGCGTGCCCTTCGTGCCCGCCTACGGCACCAGCGAACTTCCGGTGATCGCGTGCAGTCCCGCCGGCGCCGGGCGCCTGGACACCGTGGGCCGGCCGGTACCCGGCGTGCAGCTGCGGGTAGTCGATGTCGAAACCGGTGAGCAGCTCTCGGCCGGTGCTCCCGGCGAGATCCTGGTCAGGTCCGCTTCCTTGATGGCCGGCTACCTTCCCGCATCGGCAACCGCAGAAGCCGTGCGTGACGGATGGTTTCACACCGGCGACGTCGGATACCTCGACGCCGGCGGCTGGTTGCGGATCACCGACCGCTGCAAGGAGATGATCAAGGTGCGCGGCTTTCAGGTCGCTCCCGCGGAGATCGAGGCGGTGCTGCACGAGCACCCCGCGGTCGCGGACTGCGGTGTGTTCGGGGTGCCCGACGAGCGTGACGGTGAGGCCGTCGTCGCTGCGGTCGCACTCTGCGTCCCGGTCGGCGACGACGAGCTGTGCGCGCTGGTCAGTGACCGTCTGGCGTCCTACAAGCGTCTGCACCGGGTGGTGTTCGTTCCCGAGATCCCCCGGTTGCCTTCCGGAAAGCTGTTGCGCCGACTACTGAAGGAGCGCCTATGGATGTCCGGCTGAATGCCGAGCAGCGCCAACTGCGAGATGCCGCGGCCAAGCTTGCCGACGACCTCGGACCGGGCTCGGTGGCCGAGCTCGACGACGCGGGTCGGATAGCGCGGCTGGAACGCGCCGTCGCCCAGACCGGCTGGCGCGCTTTACGTTCCGACGGCGCATCGGGAGTTGAGGTGGCGATCGTCGCCGAGGAGTTCGGTCGCGGCCTCGTCGACGTGCCTTTCCTCGGCCCGGTGCTTGCCGACGACCTGCACCGCCAGGTGGCACTGGGCGAGGGCCCGGTCACCGTCGCGGTCGGTGACACCGCCATCGACGCGCGCGGCGCCGCCCAAGCGGTGATGGTGCGCGAGCGTGCGGTGCTGACCGCCCCGATCGGAGGCTTGCGAACCGGAGCCGACCTCACCCGGCCCATCGCCGACCTTGCCGGTGCGGCGCAGCAGGTCGGCGAGCTCGGCGCCGAGGATGCGTTGCGTTGGCAGGCACTGGCATTGGCGGCAACGTGCGCCGATCTGGTCGGCACCGCACGCGGCGCGCACGGCCTGGCATGCGACTACGCCAAGATCCGTGAGCAGTACGGCAAACCCATCGGCTCCTATCAGGCCATCGCCCACCTGCTCGCCGAGGGACTGGCGCTGATCGAGGGCTCGGTGAGCGTGCTGCGACACGCGGCTTGGGCCGTCGACGAGGCACCCGCGGCCGACGCGGTGCGCGCCGCCCGGATCGCCAAGATCTACTCCGCGCGCGCCGCCCGGACTGTCTGCGAGACCGCGATCCAGGTGCACGGCGGGATCGGCAACACCTGGGAATGTGCGGCGCACGCCTACCTGCGGCGAGCGCTGACTTCGACCGGCCTGTGGCCCGTGACGATAAGGGAGATCGCCGATGGACTTTCGTGATTCGCCCGCCGAAGCCGACTTCCGCAGCGGACTTCGGGCCTGGCTGACCGAGCGGGCCGGTACCTTTCCCGCCGCCGGGGACGACGAGTACTGGGAACGCCAGGGCGAATGGCATCAGGCACTGTATGCGGGCGGATTCTTCGGGGTGTCCTGGCCGCGCGAGTTCGGCGGTCAGGAGCTGCCGCCGGTCTATGACGTCATCGTCGACGAGGAACTGGCCGCCGCCGGCGCGCCCCCGCGGCCGAGTCTGGGCTATCTGGTCGTCGGGCTGGGCCGACATGCCAGTTCCGAACTGCAGCAACGGTTCCTGCCCGGCATGATCGACGGCACGCAGCGCTGGTGTCAGGGATTCTCCGAACCCGGGTCCGGCTCGGACCTGGCATCGCTGACCACCACCGCGACCCGTGAAGGCGACGACTACGTCATACACGGGCACAAGATCTGGACCAGTTACTCCGACGTCGCCGACTGGTGTCTGCTGTTGGCCCGCACCGATAAGGACGCGCCCCGGCACCGCGGCATCTCGGCGTTCATCATCTCGATGCACCAGCCCGGAATCGAGCAGCGGCCGCTGCAGATGATCAACGGTGTCACCACGGAATTCGGTCAGGTGCTCTTCGACGGCGCGCGGGTGCCGGCGAGTCAGATGGTCGGTGCGCCGGGGGAGGGCTGGGCGCTGGCGATGACGGTGGTCGGCCATGAGCGCGAACCGTCGACCCTGGGTTACTCGGCCCGCTACGGCAAGCTGGTGCGCCAGATGGCGAAGCGCGTAGCCGGAGACGTCCCGGAGGAATTGGCCTGGGCGGCAGTGGAAACCGAGATGCTGCGGTTGCATGTGCGCCGGCGGCTCTCCGAACAGCTCGACGGCCTCAGCCACGGCCCGGAAGGCTCGCTGGACAAGCTGCTGATGACCTGGGTGGAGCAGTCCGTCGGCCACGCCGCGCTGGCGGTCGGCGGGGTGGACGACCCGGATCTGCTCAGCGCCTACCTGTACAGCCGCGCCCAGAGCGTGATGGGCGGAACCTCGCAGATTCAGAAGAACATCATCGCCGGCCGAATCCTGGGATTGACGTCGTGATCGCGAACGCGGACGAAGTCCGGGTGAAGCGGGTCACGACTATTGACGCAGTGATCGCGAACGCGGACGAAGTCCGGGTGAAGCGGGTCACGACCATTGACGCAGTGATCGCGAACGCGGACGAAGTCCGGGTGAAGCGGGTCACGACTATTGAAGGAGTCTGAGACATGTACGACATGCCTGCTGAAATCGACGTGCGTGCCGACGGCCCGCTGCGAATCATCACCCTCAATCGCCCCGATGCGCTCAACGCCGTCAACGACGCACTGCACACCGGCCTAGCGAAACTGTGGCCCCGGTTGGAGGAGGACGACGGGGCGCGCGCGGCGGTGCTGACCGGCAGCGGGCGGGCGTTCTCCGCCGGGGGCGATTTCGCCTACCTCGACGAACTGCGGCGCGATGAGAAATTGCGTGCCAAGACGATTGCGCACGGCCGCGATATCGTGCTGGGCATGGCACGCTGCCGTACCCCGGTGATCGCCGCGGTGAACGGGCCCGCCGTTGGTCTGGGCTGCAGTCTGGTGGCGCTGAGCGACATCGTCTACGTCTCGGAGTCGGCTTACCTGGCCGATCCGCATGTGCAGGTGGGTCTGGTCGCCGCCGACGGCGGACCGCTGACCTGGCCGTTGCAGATGAGCCTGCTGTTGGCCAAGGAGTACGCCCTGACCGGAGCCCGTATTCCGGCGGCTCGGGCAGTGGAGTTGGGGCTGGCCAATCACGTGGCGGAAGACCCGCTCGCGGAGGCGATTTCGTGTGCCAGGAGAATCGCCGAGTTGCCCCGCCAAGCGGTGGAGAGCACTAAGCGGCTGCTCAACATCCACCTGGAGCGTGCGGTACTGGCCACGCTGGATTTCGCCAACATGGCCGAAGATCAGTCCTTCAAGACCGACGACTTCGCTGCCATCATCGATCGGCTCACCACGAACAAGAACTGACGGTGTCGATGACCATTGCCGAGTTGCTTGCCGCGGCGCGCGGGGGCTCCGTCCGTGCCACCGGCCGCTTGCTCAGCATGGTCGAAAGCGGCCGGCGCGCCGAAGTCCTGGCCGCCGTAGGCCCGGCCGCCACGCGAGTCATCGGGGTGACCGGACCGCCGGGGGCGGGCAAGTCCACCACGATCGCTGCTCTGGTGGGGGCCTACCGACAGCGCGGCCTGCGGGTGGCGGTGCTTGCCGTCGACCCGTCCTCGCCGTTCAGCGGCGGCGCCCTGCTGGGCGATCGCATCCGGATGGCGGCCCACATCAACGACCCGGAAGTGCTCATCCGGTCGGTGGCGGCCCGCGGCCACCTGGGCGGACTCGCCGAGGCGGTGCCCGCGGCCCTCCAGCTGCTCGCCGCGCTCGGCTTCGATGTGCTGCTGCTGGAGACGGTCGGGGTGGGCCAATCCGAGATCGAGATCGCCGCGATCGCCGACCCGACAATCGTGGTGCTCAATCCCGGCGCCGGTGACGCGGTCCAGGCCGCCAAAGCCGGATTGCTGGAAGTGGGCGACATCGTGGTGGTCAACAAGGCCGACCGGGAGGGTGCCGAGCAGACCGTGCGTGACCTTCGCATCGAGTTGCACCACACCGGCGCACCGATTCTCACCCTGATCGCCGCGCGCGGCGACGGCCTCGACCACCTGGTGGACACCATCGAAGCCCACCACCGCACCGACAGTCGGGAGCGCCGGCTGGCCCGGGCGCGGGCACAGATCCTGTCACTGGCTCAGACCCGGCTGCGCGCCCATCCCGCACTGGACCGGCTCACCGAACGGGTGGTCGACGGGACCGACGATCCCTACTCCGCGGCGGAGCGCCTGTTGTCTGACTAGCCGACTGGCTACTCTCGTCGCATGGCTTCCACTCCGGCCGCTACCCAGTTCCGTTTCATTCCCCGCAGCGCGGCGCAGACGCGCATCCTTGATGCCGCGCTGCAGTTGATCGGTGAGAACGGCGTCGGCGGAACGTCGCTGCAGATGATCGCCGATCTGATCGGGGTGACCAAGGCCGCGGTCTACCACCAGTTCAAGACCAAGGAAGAGATTGTCGTCGCGCTCACCGAACGAGAGCTGGGGGCATTGGAAGAGGCGCTGGAGGTCGCCGAAGCCGAGCAGAGTCGGCCTCGGGCTCGAGAAGTGTTGCTCGACGGCGTTATCGACATGGCGGTACGCCGACGGGGCGCGGCGAGCACCCTGCAGTTCGATCCGGTGATCGTCCGGCTGTTGGCCGAACATCAGCCCTTTCAACAGTTCATCGCGCGGTTGTACGGCGTGCTGGTCGGCGACGCCGGCGACGACGCGGTGGTGTCGGCGGCGATGTTGTCCGGTGCCATCGCTGTTGGGGTAATGCATCCGCTGGTGGGCCACGTCGACGATGACACCTTGCGTGCCCAATTGCTGCGGCTCACGAAACGATTCATCGAGGCTCCCGCGGGGCATTGACCGTCGGATAGCCGTTCGGCTATCTTCGGGTAGTCGATCGGCTAGCGGGATGTTCCGGTGCACGTGGTCGCCCGACAGGCCGCCGGGGGAGCAGCGAAGGGATCACGGGAATGCAGATGATCGCCGAAGCAGAGGAGACGCCCCAGTCCACCGCATTCCGGGCGCAGTTGGTGCTGCTGTGGTCGGGGCCGGTCGTCGGCGCGGTATTGCTCGCGCTGTTCGCGACCTTCCCGGGGTTCTTCCCGCCGATGTCACCGACCATGTCCGCGGCGCAGGTTGCCGAGTTCTACGACCAGCACCGGTCGTGGATCCGGCTCAGCATGGTCGGGTTCAACCTGTGCGGGATCATGATCGTGCCGTTCCTGGTGTTGATCGTGGGCCAGATGAAACGGATGTCCACCCAGAGTCATGTGTTCGCCTACGGATACTTGGCCGCGGTGGTCAGCGGCGCAACGCTTTTCGCGCTGTCCAATATCTTCTTCGGGGTGGCGGCGTTCCGGCCCGACCGCAGTCCCGAGGTGGTCGAGGCACTCAACGACCTGGCCTGGATGTCGTTCATCGCACCGGTCGGAATGATCGTCGGGCAGTTCGCGATGCTGGCCTGCGCCGTCTACGCCGACCGCGGTCCCGATCCGGTCTTCGGCCGCTGGGTGGCTCACCTGTCCGTGGTAACGGCCCTGGCGATGCTGCCCTCGGTCGCGGCGACCGTGTTCAAAACCGGGCCGCTGGCCTGGGACGGTCTCATCTCGTTCTGGGTGCGTAACGGGGCGTTCGCGGTATTCGTGTTCGCGATGTTCTTCGCGCTGCGAGATGCCCTGTACCGGCAGGGCGTTGCCGAGGGCGTGCTGCGGTGAACATCGCCACCCTGCTCTACGGCGACGACGTCGACGCCACCCCACCGCCCGATGCGGGCAAGCCCGATGTGCGGGTGGTGTGGTGGATCTTCGTGGGGTTCTACGGGCTGATGGGCCTGGGGGTGTGCCTGCTGGGCCGGGTGACACCGCCGCCCCGGCCCGACGTGGGCCCGGAGCAGATGCAGGACTGGTTCGCCCAGCATGCGACGACCATGCACTTCGGCTTCGTGTTGCTGCTGGTGATCACCGGCGGGGCTGCGATCTCCAACGGCCTGGTCGGCTACCACATGATGCGGATGACATCGGGTTCGGTGCTGGCCTACGCCTACATCGGGGGGATGGCGGTCGGCGCCGTCCCAGGCTTCCAGATGGTGATCCTGTGCTATTCGCTCGGGGCGTTCCGGCCGGACCGTGACCCGGAGATGGTGCGATTCTTCTACGACCTGGGGATGCTGTCCTACAACGGCTCCCTGGGCTGCTTCACCGCCGCCTACTTCAGCCTGGCGATCGCGATCTTCTACGACAAGAACAACATCTTCCCCAAATGGTTTGCCTACGTGAGCATCTGGCAGATAGTCACCGAGGTGATCGCGAGTCAGATGTGGCTGTTCGACTCCGGTGCATTCGCCTGGAACGGGGTCATCACCTTCTACATCGCGGTCGTGGTGTTCTGCGTCTGGCTGGGGGCGCTGATCGCATTCCTGCAGGTGACGGGTGCGCGCGAGCCCATCGACTCACCACCGATCGTCTGACCGTCTGACTGGGGGCGCATGTGATGACTGACCAGAAGACACCGACCGTGCGGCGACCGCAGATCGGCGTGGGACGCGCGGCGCCCCACCTGCCCGGCGACGGACACATGTGGTTCATGGTGCTGGGCGATCTGGTCATCTTCGGCGGCTATTTCGTGGCATACATGGTGTTCCGCGCGAAGGCGCCCGTGGAGTTTCTGGCTGATCAGCAGCACCTCAACATCACCCTCGGCGTCGTCAACACCATTGTGCTGATCACCAGCTCATGGCTTGTCGTCGAGGGTGTACACGCCGCCCGTGCGGGCAACCGGTCCGGCGCCATCGGCCTGGTCCGTGGAGGAATGGTGTGCGGTGCGCTGTTCGCGGTCATCAAGGTCTACGAATGGACCGCTGAAATCCAAGCCGGATACACCAATTCCAGTACGTTCTTCAGCTTCTACTACGTGCTGACCGGGGTGCATCTGTTCCATGTGGCCCTGGGCCTGATCATTCTCGGCGTGGTGATCCGCGACCTGCGCAATCCTCGCCGGGCCCGGGTCAGCATGGTCGAACAGGGAGCGACCTATTGGCACATGGTCGATCTGCTCTGGGTCGTGATATTCGCACTGCTCTACGTGATGAGGTGAATCGGCGTGACCGCACAGCCACAATCGTTGCTTACCCATCGGCCGGAGCGTCTGACCACCGGAACCTGGCTTGTCCTGGTGGGAATCACCGTGCTGGCCTGGTGGCTGGCTCCGGGGCACAACGCCGGGCCGGTCGAGCCCAGCATCCCCATCACCGTCACCGTGATCGCGCTCTCGGCCATCAAGGCTCGGTTGATCATCCGCAACTTCATGGAGGTGCGCACCGCACCGATCTGGTTGCGCCGCGCCACCGATGGCTGGCTCGCCGTGCTGTGGACGGCGGTGCTGGTGATTTACCTGTTCTGAGCGGGGAATCGGGGCAGGTTCAGCGGCAGATCGTTGTAGGTGGCGATCCCGGGTTCGGCGGCGACGACGGCCGGGATGGCATTGATCGGCGGCATCGCCGTCATGATGTGGCCGAGCTCGAAGAAATCGTCGAGCGACTTCGCCGTGGCGATCAGGTCCGGCGGCGGAGTGAAACCGACCTGCATGTTGACCGTCGGCCGGCCGTCGATGGTGATCTTCCAGCCATCGCCGTCGAGCTGCCAATCCGGCTCCAGCGTTTGACCCTTGCGCCACCGCACGTTGATGTCGATGACGCATTGGCCATTGACGATCCCCTGCCAGCTGGCGAACACCCCGGCCACATGCCCGGCCGGGATCGTCCAGGATGCCATCGATAGATCCGCGGTGGTCTGGGCGTATTCGCACGAGCAGGTGATCTCATCGAGCTCGACGCCCATCGCGTCGGCGACCAGCCGGACCGCCTCGGCGAAGACAGCCGTGCCGTGGGCGGCCATCGGCTCCAGGTCGGGATCGTCGATCGCAGCGCCGAAACCCACCGGCCGCTCGGTGTCGGGAGAGTCGTAGAGGGTGGTGTCGGCCGTCTCGGTGATGGTGATCTTGTCGACCCGGTCGCATGCCGTCGCCGCCACGATCGCCAACAGTTCGGCGAAGCCCGGGCTGACTCCGGACCCGAACAGGGTGGAGCCACCCTTGCGGCACGCCTCATCGAGCCGGGCTCGGTCGTCGCCGAGGTTATGGCCGGTGATGAAAGATGCTGACGTCACAACGTTCACGCCCGCCGAGAGGATCTGTACCAGCTCGTCGACGTTGATCCACATCGGGTTGTAGACGACGCAGTCTGGCTTGAGTGCCAGCAGCGCCGCGGCGTCGTTGGTCGCGGTGACGCCGAGCGGGTCGATGCCGGCCAGCTCGCCGGCGTCGCGGCCGACCTTGTCGTCCGACCATGCGAAGAGGCCGACGAGGTCGTAGTTCGGGTTGCCTGCGATCGCCCGAACGGAGCTCCTGCCGACGTTGCCGGTCGTCCACTGGACGACCCGGTAAGGGGAGGCGGGGGAGTGAACCATGTCGTTATCGCGTTCCGCTGCTACATCTGCGCCCAGACGATCTTCGTCTGGAGATAGGTTTCGATGCCCGCCTTGCCGGATTCGTATCCCCAGCCGGACTGCTTGTAGCCGCCGAACGGCATCGAGTGGTCGAACTGCATCTGACAGTTCAGCCCGACCGTTCCGGCCTTGAGCCGCTTGGCCAGTCGGTGCGCGCGGCCCAGGTTGGACGTCCAGGCGGTCGCGGCCAGCCCGTAGCTGCTGTTGTTGGCCAGGGCTATCGCCTCGTCTTCGTCGTCGAACGGCAGCACCGTGACCACCGGCCCGAAGATCTCCTCCTGGAACAGCCGGCTGGAATCGGGGTCGACGCCTGTGACCACGGTGGGATGCACGAAGTAGCCCTTGCGGTCCAGCCGGTGGCCGCCGGTGACGAACTCATTGCCGTCGGCCTTGCCCTGTTCCAAGTAGCCGAGCACCCGGGTCAGCTGCTTCTGGCTGATCAGCGGACCTGCCATGGCGCCCTCTTCCTTGGGGCCACCGAGCTTCATCATGTTGGCCATGTTCGCCAGGCCCTCGACCACGCGCTCGTAGACACCGCGCTGGACGAACACGCGCGAGCCGCATACGCAGGCCTGCCCGGAGTGCACGAAGGTTCCGAACGCGGCCATGGTGATGGCCATGTCGAGGTCGGCGTCGTCGAAGATCATCACCGGCGACTTGCCGCCGAGTTCCAGGGTGATCTTGTTGAGATTGCTTGCGGCAGAGGAGCGCACGATCTCACGACCGACTTCGGTGGACCCGGTGAACGCGACCTTGTCCACGTCGGGGTGCGCGGTGATCGCCGCACCGGCGGTGTGGCCGTAGCCCAGCACCATGTTGACCACGCCGTCGGGAACGCCGGCCTCGCTCAGGATCCGGTCGAGGACCAGCGCCGACAGCGGGGTCTCTTCGGCCGGCTTGACGACACTGCTGCAGCCCGCGGCCAGTGACGGCGCCAGCTTGGCGCAGAAGTTGAAGACCGGTCCGTTCCACGGGAAGATCAGGCCCACCACGTCATAGGGCTCGCGCAGCGTGTAGACGTGCTGATGCGACTCGATGCCGGTCAGGCCACCGGTGTTCACATCCCGGGCGATGCCGTCGATCTTGGTACACCAGCCGGCGTAGTAGCGGAACCACTCCGAGCCCACCTTGGTGATGATCGCGGCCTGGGAGGCCGGAATGCCGGCGTTGACCGACTCGAGTTCGGCCAGGATCTCGGCGTTCTCGTCGATGAGGTCGGCGACCTTCCACAGCACCTTGGCCCGGTCGTAGTCGGCCATCTGCGACCACACCCCGGACTCGGCGGTGGCCTTGGCCCGGGCGACGGCGTCGTTGACCGCTTCGGGTCCGCAGTCGGTGAACTCGGTCAGCTGCTCTTCAGTGGCCGGATCGATGATCGGAATCACGTCTCCGGTGCCGGGGACCTTACGAATGTCGTCCAACACCGTCTGCACCGACATGGATAATCCCCTTCTCGCATTCGGATAATTGCGTTTGCACGAGGGTATGTGGTTCCCCAGCCGATGTCTAGGGTTCGCGGTGGTCTGCGGCTCAGGCGATCGCGAGCGCGGCGGAGCCGGGCGAAGCGGGTCGCCGTGTGGCGGCTCAGGCGATCGCGAGCGCGGCGGAGCCGGGCGAAGCGGGTCGCCGTGTGGCGGCTCAGTCGGCGTCGTGTTGTTCGCGCACGCCGGCGCTGATCGCCCGGATCAGCCGATCGATCTGTTCGGCACTTCGATCGGCATCCTGGCCCTGACGGGTCTCCACCATGGCGTTGACGAAGACCCACGGCGCGGTTCCGGCCAGCACTACCATCGTCGCCAGCCCCAGGGTGCCCGAGACGCGACCGTCGCCGTCATCGGCCAGCTCCGACATGGCACTCAGATCGGTGAGGTCGCTCTTCCTGCGCGCTGCCATGGTCGCAGTCTGATTTTGCTCAGCGGAGTCGTCGACGTGTTTTGCGGGGGTCAGTCGACCGGGTCAGTTGCGTCCGAAGCCGTGCGCGCAGAAGTCCCAGACTTCCTCGGCGGTCAGCGGGTTGACCGCCGGATCGGCTGAGGCCGGGCTGGATTGGGCGTTGAACATGACCGTCTGCATGATCATGGCCGCCACCCGCCGGGGGTTGGCGCCGGTGCGCAGCCGGCCGGCGTCGGCGGCTTGTTCGGTCAGCTCGGCGAGCAACTCCAACAGTGGTGTGTGGGCGACCCGGACTTCGACGGGGTGGGTCAGCAACAGGGTCGGGGCGAAGTCGGTGAAGAGCGGCCGTTTGGCGGCCGGGTCCGGGCGGGAAGACTCGAACAACAACTCAACGGCGACCTTGAGCCGCTCCAGTGGATCGGACTGATTGGCCGTGGCGGCGCGGATCTGATCGGCGGCGCGGCTCAGGGCGTCTTCGAAGAGCGCCAGCAGCAGCTCGTGCTTGCCGTCGAACTGGAGGTAGAAGCTGCGCAGGGACTGGCGCGAGCGGTCCACGACCTCTTGGACGGTGAAGTCAGTGCTGCCCTTTTCGATGATGATCGACTGCGCGGCATCCAGAAACCGCTGGACGCGTTGCGCCGCGCGGATCTTCGCCGTCTTGATTGAGCGTTCGACCGCGCGCTGCTTCCAGGCGGGTTCTTCGCTCGGATTGGTCACCGGCGTTCCGGACGCTGCGGTGGCCGAGACATGGCGCAACTGTACTGGACGTAAAGGCGCCGGTGGTACGGCACACCGGCGTGGGGGCGACGATTCAGAGATCGTAACTTCTCCATTCGAGAATGATATTCTCATCTCCGCGTCTAGGGAAGCGGACGAGCAAGATCGCCAGCCGCGTTCGAAACGGGTATCCCGGGGGCGCCCGAGCCGAGGAGTTCGCCCATGCAGCTGACCTTTGATCCTGAAGTCGAGAACTTCCGGGCCGAGTTCTCGGCGTTCCTGGACGAGCATCTGCCCACCGGCGCCGAGGCGTTGGAACGGTCGCATTCGTGCTCGGACGTGCCGGACTGGGCCCGCCGCTGGCAGCGACTGTTGTTCGACAACGGCTGGCTGCTGCCCGCGAATCCGCCCGAATTCGGCGGCCGCAACGCGACGATTCTGCAGCAGTACGTGCACTCCGAAGAACTGTCCCGCCGGCGCATCTACCCCAGTTTCAACCCGCAAGGGGTCGGCATCATCGCCGCGTCGTTGTTGTCGTTCGGCACCGAGGAGCAGAAACATCGGTGGGCGGTACCGATTCTGCGGGCCGAGATCACCGCGTCGCTGGGGATGAGCGAGCCTGGTGCCGGATCGGACCTGGCCGGCCTGCAGACCCGGGCGGTGCTCGATGGCGACCATTTCGTGGTCAATGGACAGAAGGTCTGGACCTCCGGCGCCCACGATGCCGATGTGCTGCTGACGTTTGTGCGCACCGATCCGGATGCGCCTAAACATAAGGGCATCAGTGTGCTGCTGATCCCCACCGACACCGAAGGCGTTGTGCGACGGCCCTTTGCGTCGGCCTGCGCGCACAACGACATCGACTTCAACGAGGTGTTCTTCACCGACGTCCAGGTGCCCGCCGAGAACTTGGTGGGGCCGCTCAACGGCGGTTGGGGAGTGGCCAACGGCTCACTCGGGCACGAACGCACGCTGCTGTGGATGAGCTTCGCCGACCGGCTGCGCGATCTGATCCATGACTTCCGTCCCGCCGGTGCGCTGGACCGCGACCGCTTCGCCACGCTGCTGATGGACAACGAGGCGCTGCGGTTGCTCGGCTCGGTAGCGCTGGCGCAGGCCGCGCGCGGTGAGCAGGACGTGCCCGCCCTGTCGGTGCTCAAGCTGCTGGGTTCAGAAGCCGTGCAGAACGCCGCGGAACACGCGCTCGACAACGCGGGTGCCGCCGGCCTGACCCACCCCGCCAGCTCCGGTACTTATATGCCGCTCAACGAGGATCACGCCTCCGGCAGCTGGTTCGACCGATACCTGCGCAGCTTCTCGGGAACTATTGCGGGCGGCACCTCGGAGATCCAGCGCAACATCATCGCGCAACGGGTGCTCGGCCTACCGCGGGGATAGCCCAACTGCCTCGCTACCTCGCGAGTGGGAATTCAGCGACGCCGCAACGGCGTGTCACGTCGCATGATTCCCACTCGCCGAATGTCAGAGTTCGACCATGCGGGGCGCCGAGCCGCGGGCCCGCAGGCCGCCGCCGACCTGGCGGGTCAATTCACGGGCATTGCCGAGCAACCCGTCGAGCACCAGTACCCGCTCGATATGGCGGTGCAGATCGTGTTCCTCGGTGAAACCGACGCCGGCGAGCACCTGCTGGCAGTGCTTGGCTGCGGTCAGTGCGGCCTTGCCCGCGGCGGCCTTAGCCAGCATGGCGGTCAGATCCGGGCTGTCGATGACAGGCACGGTCAGGGTGGCCTCGGCGCCCTCGATGGCGACAAGGGTTTCGGCGAGCCGATGCCGAATGGCCTGGAAGGAGGCGATCGGTTTGCCGAACTGCATCCGGTCCAGGGCATGCCGGCGGGCCAGGGCCAGCATTGCCCGCGCC
The DNA here is from genome assembly GCF_045310815.1 of Mycobacterium sp. SMC-19. Taxonomy (NCBI): domain Bacteria; kingdom Bacillati; phylum Actinomycetota; class Actinomycetes; order Mycobacteriales; family Mycobacteriaceae; genus Mycobacterium; species Mycobacterium sp. SMC-19. The sequence goes on from NZ_JBJIAM010000003.1 coordinate 234,907, forward strand.
GAACCGACCAGCCACCATCCCAACGCGCGGCGCGCCTCACCCAGGCGCATGAGTTCCCCGCCGGGTACTTCCAGCAGTGGCAGCCCGCCGAGGACGGGATTGCCGTCGCGTTCGCTGCGCTCCCAGATCACCCAGCGGCCACCGGCATAGGGCATCGGGGGAGTACCGCCGGGCAGGCCGCCGATGGTCTCCAGGATCACGTCGTTGATCACCGAGGCGTGCGCCCCGGTCTCTCCGAGCAACCGGAACACCAGTGGGATCGCCAAATCCGGTTCTTCGGAAAGCATTTCCGCCCAACCGAGTTCGGCCAGGGATCGGTCCAGCGCAGCGCCGGACGAAGAGGTCATGGTCTTGCGCAGTGCGTCTTCCAGCAGGACGAGCGAGGCGGCGTCCATTCCGGTGGTCATCGTCACTCCTTCGGCAGATCGAGCAGTCGACGGGCGATGATGTTGCGCTGAACCTCGGCGGTGCCGCCGTAGATGGTGGCCGCTCGGGAGTACAGGTACTCCGCGCGCCACTCGCCCTCGTCCAGTTCGACGACGCCCGCCAGCAGGTCGCGTGCGGTGTCGTAGAGCAATTGTTCGGCGGTGGCCAGCAGCACCTTGTCGATGGAGGTGTCCGGGCCCAGCCGATGGCCGTCGGCCAGCCGGTGCTGGGTGGCACGGGAGCGGCAACGCAGGGTATGCAACGCCAGATACACCGCCCCCAGGTCATTGTCGACCGCGGCGCCCTGCCGCTTCACCTCGGCAATCAGCGCATCGAAGCGCGAGTACAGGTAGGCGATGCGCTGCCAGAAACAGGTGGAGCGCTCATAGGGCAGCAGATCCATGGCCAGCTGCCAGCCGTCGCCGGGCTTGCCGAGCATGCGCGAGCCGTCGACGACGACATCATCGAAGTACACCTCGCAGAACTCGTCGACGCCGTGCATGGTGCGCAGCGGGCGCACCTCGATACCGGGGGTGTCCATGTCGACGAAGAACGCGGTGATCGCCTGGTGATTCGGCGTATCGGCGTTCCCGGTGCGAGTGAGCAGGATGCAGCGCTGCGAATACTGGGCGAAGCTGGTCCAGACCTTCTGGCCATTGATCACCCACTGGTCACCGCGCGAGGTGGCGCGGGTGCTCAGCGATGCCAGATCGCTTCCGGAACCTGGTTCGGAAAAGCCTTGGCACCACTGTTCCTTGCCGCTGAGCAGCTTGGGGACCATCTCAGCGGCCAGCTCGGGGGTGGCGTAGTCGATCATCGTCGGTGCCAGCACCTCGAGCATGGAGTAGGGGCCCGGTTCCACCAGGCGCCGCCCGACCACCTCTTCGCCCACGATGGCACGCAGCATGGCCGGGCCGCCGAGGCCGCCGGCGTGCTCGGGCCAGCCGTAGCGACTCCATCCGGCTTCGTAGAGAGACTGCTGCACCCGGGCGAACTGATGCAGGTGTGCCTTCAGGCAATGTTCGGCAGACGGTGTCAGATCGTTGGATTCGAGCCAGGCGCGTAGTTGGGCGCGGAACTCAGCGGGATCGTGCAGTGCACTCATCCGGCTTCGGGCCTGCCGACGGCGTGCGGGCGCCCGGCGTCGTGCGCACCGCTGCGCCGGATGAATGTCATCTTGCGGGTCCGCAGCCGCCAGCCGTCGACAGTGCGCACGTAGGTGTCGTTGTAGTACCCGATCCGCATGTCATGGCTGGCGTGGTCGATGAAGCACAGCGGCTGGGTACCGGTCGCGGTGTCGCCGTCCAACTCGATCGCCGGGGTGCCGGTCATGAACAGGCCCTTGGGCGCTGCATCGACCAGCACCGGAAACCGGTCCAGCGAATAGGTTTCGCCGAACGCACTGTAGGTACCGTCCGGGGTGAACACGGCCACCAGCCCGTCGATATCGCCCTGGGTGATGGTCACGGCGTAGCGGGCCAGTGTCTGTTGGATCTCGACCAGGTCGTCAGTTCTTGTTGACATAAACCTTGCCGCCTTTCATGACGAAGTTCACGTTCTGGGTGACGGTGATGTCGGCCAGCGGATCACCGGGAACTGCAATGACATCGGCCAGCAAACCCTCGGCCAGGCGGCCCCGGTCGGCTGCGTTGATGAGCTCGGCGGCAGTCACCGTCGCCGCCCGCAGCACGGCGGCCGGGGGCATGCCCCAATCCACCAGGGTGACCAGCTCATCGGCATTGCGGCCGTGCGGGATCGCCGGTGCGTCGGTGCCGACGGCGATCTTCACCCCGGCCTCATACGCCGCCTTGATCGAGGTACGGGCCTTGGGGAACATCTCGGCGGCCTTGGCCTGCAGTTCGGCGGGGGCCTTGGATACGTCCATGGCCTCGGCCAACCGCCGTGTGGTGACCAAGAAGCGGTCGTTCGCCACGAGCATCGCGATGGCCTCGTCGTCCATCAGGAAGCCGTGCTCGATGCAGTCGATCCCGCACGCCACCGCGTGTTTGACGGCCTCTGCGCCGTGGGTATGGGCGGCCACCCGCAGCCCCCGCCGGTGTGCCTCGTCGACGATCACGCGCAGTTCTTCGTCCGAATAGTGTTGTGCTCCTGCCTCTCCGGTCAGTGACATGACACCGCCGGAACAGCACACCTTGATCAGCTGCGCGCCGTGCTTGATCTGGTAGCGAACCGCCTTGCGGATCTCGTCGACACCGTTGGCGATGCCTTCCTCGACGGTCAGCTCCAGCACGCCGGGCATGAACGCCGCGAACATGGTCGGATCCAGGTGTCCGCCGGTGGGGGTGATCGCGTGCCCGGCCGGCACCACGCGCGGCCCCTCGATCCACCCGCCGTCGATCGCCTTGGCCAGCGCCACGTCGAGCAGATATCCGCCGGTCTTGACGAACAAGCCGAGGTTGCGCACCGTGGTGAACCCGGCGCGCAGCGTACGCCGGGCATTGCCTACCGCACGTAGCACCCGGGTCGGCGGATCATCCTGTACCTGCGACAGGCCGGGGTTCTCGCCACGGCCGCCCATCAGCAGGTTGACTTCCATGTCCATCAACCCGGGCAGCAGGATCGAGTCGCCGAGGTCGATGACCTCATCGGCCTCGGCACCGCCCGGCGGGCGATCCCCGACCCCGACGATCCGGTCCCCGTCGATGTGCACCACACCGGGCCGGACGATCTCACCGGAATCGGCCTCGAGAAGCCCTGCCGCCCTGAGCGCCAGCACCCCTAGATCACCGGCTCACTCAGCAGTTCCACCCACGCCGCGCCGCTGTCCGGGACTCGCGGCTGTTTCCATGCCTCGATGGGGAACGAAACCATGACGAGGGATTGCATGATGTGCATGAGAGTCTTTGCGTCATCTGGCAAGTCGTCCAGCGGGAACTTGTCGCAGTAAGTCACGACGTCGTCCAGCATCGGGAACGCGACGTCGTAGAACTCCTGCATCTCGGCCATGGATGATCCCAGCCGCTTGGCATAGCGGTCGGGCTCATGAGCCAGATCCCAGCCCAAATGGGGTTCCAGGGCGGCGAATTCAGACGGTAGCGGCACTTTGGTACTCCTTCACGAAGTCGCGGTTCACCTTGTGCAGGTGGCGGATTAGGATCTCTTGGTCGCACAGCAGGAAGTCCTTGACGGCCTTGGTGCCGATCATGGTCTGGGTGGCTTCCAGGGTGTTGGCGTCCTGTAGCGCGTACTCCTTGAAGGTGACGGCGGCCAGCTCCTGGGCCAGGCGTTCGCGCGCGTTCTTCGGCGGCACGAAGTACAGGTTCGCCTCGAAGGTGTGCTTGTCGACGGCGGTCGGCCAGTACTGGTAGGTCAGATACCAGCCTGGCTCCCAGATCAGCAGCATGAAGTTCGGGTAGAAGAGCCACGAGTCGATGCCCCACTGTGGCACTCGCTTGACGTTCACGCCCGGCGGCAGGTCCTTGAGGTTGGCGATGAGCTCCGGCTTGTCCCACGGGCCGAACAGTCCGCTGCGCAGCACCTGGTCCAACGGCTTGACCATAGACATGTCGGGGGGCGGCGCCTGGCCGCCCCAGGTCGACTGCAGGCTGTGCGGGCCGGCCAGCTCGTAGTGCAGCGCCTCGTAGCCGAACTTCTGGATCTTGGCGGCTTCCTCCTTGGTGTACTGCCCCTGGTGCAGGATCGGCGCGTGGTAGAACTCGATGAACGCGTCGATGAAGAGCTTCCAGTTGCTGCCGACTTCGGCGCGGTAGGAGTAGGTCTCGGTCATCTCGCCGAACGGATAGCCCTCGATCCCCTTGGCCAGCGGCCCGAGGTAGTCGGCGAGCGGCCCGGCGTTGTCGTCGAAGTTGACGAAGATAAAGCCTTCCCATACTTCGCAGCGCACGCCTGCCAGGCCGTAGTCGGTCTTGTCGACGTTGAAGAACTCGTCCTCCTGCTGGACGAAGGTAAGGTCGCCATCCAGGCCGTAGCGCCAGGCGTGGTACTTGCAGGTGAATTGCCGGCAGGTACCGGAGGTCTCCTCGTTGGGGAAGTCATTCCACACCAGCTTGTTTCCGCGGTGGCGGCAGATGTTGTGGAAGGCCCGCACGACGCCGTCTTTGCCCTTGACGACGATGATCGAGGTGCCCTTGCACACCGAGGGCAGCTCCCGGGTGAAGTAGCTGCCGGTCTTGGGGAGCCGTTCGACGCGCCCGACGTTGATCCACATGCGCTTGAAGACCGCCTCGCGCTCGGCATCGAAGAATGCCGGGTCGATCGAATCGCTGTAATCGACTGGCTCGGTGCCCAGTTCGGGATAGCTCTGCGTCCAGCTGCCAGCAGCGGGCTTGGGGAAGTGCGCCACGGTACTACCTCTCTGATTCGGATTTTTCGTCAAGTTCAACGCCAAAGGTGTTGAAGGCCATGGCCAACATGGAATAGCAGCCGACCGTGAAGACGAGTTCCATCAGTTGTTGCTCGTCCAGGTGTTTGGCGAGAACCGCCTCGGTGGCGGGGGAGAGCCGGGAGTCCTCTTCGAGTTCGTCGGCCGCGTTCACCACGGCTTGGTACAGATCGTCACGTCCCGCACCGTGCTGCAGGTCTTCGATGTCGGAGTCGGTGAGGCCGGCCTCCTTGCCGATCGTGATGTGGTGCACCCACTCGTATTCGCAGCCGCGGCGGTGGGCAGTTCGCAGGATCGCAAGCTCACGGAGGTTGCCGGGCAGCGATGAGCGGTACAGGAGTTCGACATTGAACTTGAGGAACGCCCGGGCCAGTTTCGGGTGGTGAACCAGCATGGTCATCGCCGAGCCGGCGTCGCGGGAGTTGCGCCGATCCGCGGTCAGCATCTGGGCCAGGGCGCGCTGGACCGCCTCATCGTCCCACTGGGACTCCGGTAGCGGGGTCAGGCGCATCGGTTCCTCCTCGTGGATGAGAATCACATTCTCATATTTGACCAACAGATTTCCATGTTTGGCTCGATTGGTCAACACTTCGCCGTTTGTGCAGGTGGGGCGAGTGGGTGGAACGGTGCTCGGCGCGGCTGGTCGCGCCGCGAACGCCGCGACGTGGGGAGTCCGTGCGAAGGTTGATTCTCCGAAAACGGGAAGATAGTTTTCCAAGGAGACGTCGTTGGGGCGGCCTACCCGCCGCACCCGGAACGGAGGATGGCCGTGAACAAGGACGACATGATTCTGGTCAGCGTCGACGACCACACCGTTGAACCACCGGACATGTTTGCCAACCACCTGCCGCGCAAGTACCTCGATGACGCGCCACGGCTGGTGCACAACCCGGATGGCTCCGATTCGTGGCAGTTCCGTGACGTGGTGATCCCCAACGTCGCGCTCAACGCGGTCGCGGGCCGGCCCAAGGAGGAGTACGGGCTCGAGCCGCAGGGTCTGGACGAGATCCGGCCCGGTTGCTACAACGTCGACGAACGGGTCAAGGACATGAATGCCGGTGGCATTCTGGGCTCGATCTGCTTTCCCTCGTTCCCCGGTTTCGCCGGCCGACTCTTCGCCACCGACGATGCGGATTTTTCGGTGGCGCTGGTGCAGGCCTACAACGACTGGCACATAGACGAATGGTGCGGCGCGTATCCCGGGCGCTTCATCCCGATGGCGATCCCGGTGATCTGGGATGCCCAAAAGTGTGCCGAGGAAGTGCGGCGGGTGTCCAAGAAGGGCGTGCACGCCTTGACGTTCACCGAGAACCCGGCCGCGATGGGCTACCCGAGCTTCCACGACGAGTACTGGAATCCGCTGTGGGAGGCGCTGTGTGACACCGACACGGTACTGAATGTGCACATCGGGTCATCCGGCAAGCTGGCCATCACCGCACCCGATGCGCCGATGGACGTAATGATCACCCTGCAGCCGATGAATATCGTCCAAGCCGCCGCGGATCTGTTGTGGTCCAAGCCGATCAAGCAGTATCCGGACCTCAAGATCGCCCTGTCCGAAGGTGGCACCGGGTGGATCCCGTACTTCCTGGAGCGCGTGGACCGCACCTACGAGATGCATTCGACCTGGACCGGTCAGGACTTCGGCGGGAAGGTGCCTTCCGAGGTGTTCCGGGAGCACTTCCTGACCTGTTTCATCTCCGATCCGGTGGGTGTTGCACTGCGCCATTTGATCGGCATCGACAACATCGCCTGGGAGGCCGACTACCCGCACAGCGACTCGATGTGGCCCGGAGCGCCCGAAGAGTTGTGGGATGTGTTGACCGCCAACAACGTGTCCGATGACGACATCAACAAGATGACCCACCAGAACGCCATGCGCTGGTACTCCTTCGACCCGTTCTCGCACATTCCCCGCGAGCAGGCCACCGTCGGCGCTCTGCGAAAGGCTGCCGAGGGGCACGACGTCGAGATCCGTGCACTCAGCCACCACAAGGACGGCGATCGACAGGCGAATGCGTTGATGGAAGCCGCGCGGTCGAATAGCTGAGCCGGGCTCGCCGGCTCGGTCAACATTGACGGCACCGTCGGCGTATGAAATTCTGTTCACCGGTTACGAGAATGGGATTCTCGATTGTGAGAGGGAGCGGAACGGCTCGATGGATCCAGACGCGATCGATTTCTTCACCGACCAAGCGGTGGTCGGCGACCCGTACCCCTATCTGCGCGCACTGCGGGAGCGGTCGCCGGTCACCCGCGAACCGCACCACGGCGTGACGATGGTGACCGGCTGGGACGAAGCGTGCGCGGTGGCCGGCAATGCCGAGGTGTTCTCCTCGTGTATCGCGGTGACCGGCCCGTTCCCCGGCTTCCCGGTCCCGCTCGACGGTGACCTGGGGGGCGAGACCGTCGCGGGCCTGATCGACAAGCACCGCGACGAACTGCCGTTCAGTGACCAACTGCCGACCCTGGACCCCCCGACGCATACCAACCACCGTGCGTTGCTGATGCGACTGCTCACCCCCAAGCGCCTCAAGGAGAACGAGGACGCCATGTGGGAGCTCGCCGATGCGGTACTCGACGATTTCCTGGCGCCCGGCGCCGGTGAATTCATCGGCGGGTTCGCGGCTCCGTTCACCCTGCTGGTCATCGCGGACCTGCTCGGTGTCCCGGATGAAGATCGTGATGACTTCGTCAAGAACATTCAGCGCAACGCCGGGGGTGGGATCGGCAGCACCGATGCCAAGGCGCTGGCCCACAGCCCGTTGGAGTTCCTCTACGCCACCTTCGCCGGCTATATCGCCGACCGACGCAGTGCGCCGCGTGAGGACGTGCTGACCGGCATGGCGGAGGCGACGTTCCCGGACGGTTCCATTCCGGACCCGATGGACGTGGCCAAGGTGGCCGCCAACGTCTACTCGGCTGGCCAGGAAACCACGGTACGACTGCTCGGCTCGGCGCTGAAGATCATCGGTGAGCGGCAGGACATCCAGCAGCGTCTCCGTGACGACCGCAGCCTCATCCCGAACTTCATCGAGGAGGTGTTGCGCTTCGAGAGTCCGGTCAAGGGCGACTTCCGCCTCTCCCGGGTGGACTCCGAAATCGGCGGGGTTCACGTCCCAGCCGGCACAACGCTGATGGTGCTGGCCGCCGCGGCGAACCGGGATCCGCGCCGGTTCGCCGACCCGGACACCTTCGATCCGGCCCGCTCGAATGCCCGTCAGCACATCACCTTCGGGCGCGGCATCCACAGCTGCCCCGGCTCGCCACTGGCCCGCGCCGAAACCCGCATCGCCATCGAGCGGCTGCTGGACCGCACCACCGACATCAGGATCTCCGACGAGCTGCACGGTCCTGACGGCGGGCGTCAGTTCCGCTACATCCCGACCTACATCCTGCGGGGCTTGATCCAACTGAATCTGGAGTTCACCCCGGCCGTCGAACGGGCCGCGCGATGAAGGCCTGGGTCGACCCGGATCGCTGTGCCGGACACGGTATCTGCACCACGATCTGTCCCGAGGTGTTCGCCATCAACGATGACGGATACTCCGAGGTCACCGTCGACGAGGTACCGGCCCAGTTCGAAGGCGCGGTTCGCGATGCCATCAAACAGTGCCCGGAACGTGCCATCGACGACGTCACCGACGATTCATCCACGAAGGAGAGCTAATGGCGAACGCGCCCAAGGGATATGTCATCTTGACCGAGGCCATCAAGGACCCCGCGGGCATGGTCGCCTACGGCAAGGCGGCAGGGCCGACGATGGCCAACGCCACGATCCTGGCTGTCGAGACGCAACATGAGGTGCTGGAAGGCGACTGGCACGGAAACCAAACCGTCGTATTGGAATTCGAATCCGTCGATGCGGCTCGAGCCTGGTACCACTCCGAGGGCTACCAGGAGGCGGTGAAGCTGCGGCAAGCCGCGGCCGAGTGCAACGCGGTGATCCTGTCCGGATTCCCGGCGCGCTCCTGATCCCGGGCCCGCTATGCGGCGGGAAAGCTCGTGCCCAGTGTGAATATGACGACGGGACACCGGCGTGTCGCGTCGTCATATTCACACTCGCGGCGAGGCCGCCTAGTCCGCGGCGTCGACGATCGCCAGCGCTTGACGTGGGCAGCGGCGGACCGCCTCGGCGACATCGCGTTCGGTCTCGGCGGTGATGTCGGGCTTGAGAATGAAGAGGTTGTCGTCGTCGTCGACGTGAAACACCTCCGGGTTGATGCCCATGCAGATCGCATTGGATTCGCACAGCCCGTAGTCGACCACTACCTGTCGCCGCGACATCGGCACCCCTAACGCAACACGCGGACTGGGACGTTCTTCCATCCCGAGACGTTCTGCATGTGAACTCGTTGCAGGCCAGACCAATCCACTTCGTAGCGAGGCATGAATTCCAACAGTCGTTCCAAGGCGATAACGCTTTCCATCCGGGCCAGCGCCGCCCCCAGGCAGCTGTGAATCCCATACCCCAGTCCGAGGTGCTGCGCCTGCGTCTGGTCCCGGTCGATGTCGAAGCTGTCGGGATCGGTGAAGGCTTCGGGATCCCGGTTGGCGGCCGCGGCGATCAGGAACACCGGCTTGCCGGCCGGAATGGTGCCGCCGGCGACGTGGGCTTCCTTGAGGGTGTAGCGGACGTTGTACTGCACCGGGCCCTCGTAGCGCAGCAGTTCCTCGACCGCGGCGGGAACCTTGCTGGGATCGTCGAGCAGCTTTTGCCACTGGTCGGGCTGGCTGGCGAAGATCACCGCGGCGTTGCCGACCAGTTTGGTGACGGTTTCCGCGCCGGCGGCCCCGAGCAGCGAGGCGAAGCCGGTGATCTCGATATCGTCGAGGCGTCGCATCTGGCCGTTCTCGCCGGGCATTTCGGCGGCGATCAGCCTGCTGATCATGTCGTCCTGCGGGTCGACGCGCCGTTCCTGGATCAGGCCGTAGTAGTAGGTCGCGGTCTCGATGGTGGCCTGCATGCCGGCCTCGCTGATCTCGATCTGTCCCGGTTCGCGGTGCAGCGAGGTGTCGATCCAGTGCCGTACCTGCTGGCGGTACTCGTCGGGTACCCCTGCCATCCGCGTGATGACCTCCACCGGAAACGGCCCGGAGAAGTCCTGCACCACGTCGAAACCGTCGGGGTCGACGTTGCCCAGGAACCGCTCGACCTGCTCGATGACGGTGTCGCGCTGGGCTTGGATCGCGCGCGGGGTGAAGGCCTTGTTGAGCAGGCTGCGCATGTGCCGATGATCGGGTGGGTCCATGAAGATGATCATCTTCTGCGGCGCCTCACCGGAGCGCACCATCGCGAGGTCGCAGCCGCGAGCCGAAGAGTAGGTTTCGAAGTCCTTGAACGCCGCCGACACATCCTCGTGGCGGGTCAGGGCGTAGAAATCCTCTTCGGCGTTGTAGTACAGGGGCGCTTCCTCGCGCATTCGCCGATAGATGTCGAATGGGTTGTCGTAATACTCTTCGGAGAACGGGTCGAAGACGACTTCTGCCTTGGTCATCGAACCTCCTCAGGGCGCCGGACGGTAGGGGAAGCCGACGCTGGGACGGTGGACTATAACCGCTACTGTAAGACAAACGGCAGCGACTCGGAAGGGGGCGCCGCGCACCGGCGTCACCGGGGGTGGTCCATCAGCGACAGCGCCGCGTCGGCGGCGTCGAGCACCGCGCCGGGATCCGCCCCCGCTCGCTGCGCCAGGTCGGACACCAGCCGGACATCCTTTTGCAGCAAGGACCCTGCCAGGCCGGCCAGCCTGTCCAGGGTGCCGCCGGAACCCCGGATGCTGTTCAGCGCGAAGCTGTTCGCGCTGCCCCGTGACACCACCTCGGCGAGCCGGTCGGTGGCGACGCCCAACTGCTTGCCCAGGGCCAACGCGGTGGCCGCCGTCCCGAGGTTGGCGGTGAACAGCAGATTGTTGAGCAATTTGGTCACCTGGCCGGAGCCGAGGTCGCCCAGGTGCACTACCGGGTCGGCATAGGTCTCGAAGACCGGCCGGCAGCGCTCCACGACGTCGGCCTGGCCCCCGGCCATCACCAGCAGCGTGCCGGCCGCGGCGGCCGGACCGCCACCGCTCACCGGAGCATCGATCACCGAAACCTGCTGTTCGGCACAGTGTTGTGCCAACCGGCGACAGGTGTCGGGATGGACCGTGCTGTGAATCGCGATGATCCCGCCGGGCTGCAAGCCGGCCAGCACACCGTTGTCTCCCCGGACCACTTCATCGACGTCGGCGTCACCGACCACGCACAGGCAGACCAGGTCGCTCTGGCCGGCCAGCTTCGCGGGGGAGTCGGCGATGCGTGCCTCGGTGTCGGAGAAGGGCTCCAGCGTGCCGTCCCGTCGCGCCCACAATGTGGTGGCGTACCCGCCCTCGACGATGCGTCGCGCCATCGGCGCACCCTGGCTGCCCAAACCGATGAATCCGACGCGCATCAGCTGACCTCCGAGTCCCGCGCGACGACAGCAGCCGCGCAATCATTGACGAATGACAGCACCGAGCGGTGATATTCCGCTGCGCTGAAGCCGAGGCTGAGATTGTGGCCCGCCTCGGACTGGTGGTTGCTCGTGAAACTGTCGGCGGCGACGAAGATGTCGCGGATCTCGCGCTGCGCATCCGGGCCGGATTCCCAGACCTTCTCGTGTTCGGCGAAGGTGAAGCGCACCGGCACCCGAATCTGTCCGGCCAGCGACGGAAAGTCCCGCCGCGGCCAACTGGCGACCATGTCGGCTTCATAGGGTGCGCCCGACGATGCGTTGGTGATCCCGCGCAGCACCGCCTCCGGATACAGCGAGGCGGGCTCCCAGAGCAGTTCGCGCAGGCCGGTTGGCCGCTGGCCGGGTCCGGCCGAGCCCAGTGCGGTGCGCGCGGCGTCTTGGTAGTGCAGTCCAGTTCCGGCCAGTTCCAGGCCGAGCAGCTGCGCGCCGCGATCGGCCGCGGCCATCCGCACCGCCAGCTCGCAACCGTTGGAGTGACCCAGCAGGAACAGTCCGGCGCCGCGCGACCGGTCACCGAGGATCCGGTCGACGGCCAGGTAGGCCAGTCGGACGCGTTGCTCGGGCTCGGTCATCGCCTCCGGATACAGGGCCGAACTGCCGTAGCCCGGACGATCCAGCGCGATCACGGTGTAGCCCAGCGCCGCACCGCTTCTCAACAGCGACAGAGCGGGCTGTCCGGGGCAGTCGAAATAGATCGACGTGGTTCCACCGCCGTGCAACGCGATGACCACCGCATGTGGATTGGGAACCTCGGCGACCAGCGCCGACATCGGCACCCCGTCGGCGCTGACCATCCGCGGGCCAACCGTGGTGCTCATGAGCCGGTCCTCACGAGTCGGTCCGCAGCAATATGACCCCGCTCGGCGTCAGCCCACCGCTACTCGCCACGGCGACCCGGGCGTCGGGTACCTGGCGGTCACCGGCCTCACCGCGCAACTGGGTGACGGCTTCGTGGATCAGTCCCATCCCATGTGTGCGGCCGTGCGAGAGCTGACCGCCGTGGGTGTTCAGTGGCAGCACCCCGTCGCGCGCGATGTTGACGCCCCCGTCCAGGAAGCTCTTCGCCTCACCGATGCCGCAAAAGCCCAGCGCCTCAATCCAAGACAGGCAGTTGAAGGTGAACCCGTCGTAGAGTTCGGCGACGTCGACATCCGCCGGTCGCAACGACGTCCGCGACCACAGATGCGCGGCCTGGCCCAGCACCTGCGGTTCGTGGGTCAGCGTGCTCTGGTCCCAGTCGATGCGCTCGATGATCTGGGTGCCGACCGCCTCGACTCGGATCGGTGGCTTGGCCAGGTCGCGTGCCGCATCGACGGCCGACACGATCACCGCGACCGCGCCATCGCACGGGACGTCGCAGTCGTAGAGGCCGAACGGCGTGGTGATCATCCGAGCGGACAGATAGTCGTCCATGCTCATCGGGTCGCGGTAGATCGCCGTCGGGTTCAGCTGGGCATTGGCCCGCTGGTTCAACGCGATCCAGCCCAAGGTTTCCCGGGTGGTGCCGTAGCGGTGGAAGTGCCGCTGGGCGTTCTGTGCCAGCGTGTGCGCGGCCGAGGTGGCCCCGAACGGCATCTGCCAGCTGGTGGTCCGCCCGCCCTGCGGCCGGATCTTGCCCTGCTTCATCAGCTCGTTGTGGGTGGCCTCCCACAGGGTACGGAAGCACAGCACGTGGCGTGCCAGGCCGCCGGCGACCGCCAACATGGCCGCGATCACCGATCCGCCCGGGCCGAAGGTCTCCATCCCGCCGTTGTGCCACGTCGGGCGGATGCCCAGCGCCGACTCCAGTGCCGTCACGCCGCCCTCGGTGAATGGGCCCAGCATGCCGGGCCCGGGATAGGTGGACAGGCCGTCGATCTCATCCAGGCACAGCCCGGCATCGGCGATGGCCTCCTGACCGGCCTGCACAGTCAGCGACAGCGCGGGTCTCATCAACCGGCGGCCCAGGTCGGACATGCCGATGCCGGTTATCGCGACCGCGTCTTCGAACTTGTGGTCAGAGACCATCGGTCGGACGTGCCGCCCGAAGTCCTGCGGGGCGATCTCGTCGTCGGGAAGGGGCGCGATTTCACCGGTGTCGCTGACCGGACGGAACAGCGGCAGCCATACGTCTTCGTGCTGTTCGAACACCACTTCCAGTTGCCGGCCGAGCTCGAGTTGATCCGGCTCGCAGTCGATGATGTTGGTGGTCAGCCGAATTCGCGGGTCCTCGCTGATAGCGGCCTGGGCCACCACGTACGGAGCCGGCAGCCCGGGCAGGCTGAATCGGTGGTTGACGGTGAACCCCGCAAGCGTGGCCCGCCCGGACACCTCGCGCACACCCATGTTCGTGCTGCGGCAGTAGCGGCATACCGGCTGTGGCGGATGTATCAGCGAGGCACAGTCGCGGCATTCCTGCAGCCGTAGCACGCCGTCAGCGCCGGCGGTCCAAAAGAATTCGTTCTCGGGGGTGACCGCGGGGAGGGGGCGCCCAGGCGCGCTCATGCGTCGTCCTCCTCGGTGATCTCGATGATGGCGTGGACCGGGCAGTCCAGCAAGGCACGCTTGACGTCGTGCTCGTCGGCCTCGGTCACGGTCCCATCGCCCGTCAGGGACGCATAACCCCAGTCGTCCAGGGAGAAATACCCGGGCGCGTGCTTGGCGCAGAAGCCGAACCCGTCGCACAGCGTGCGGTCCAGGCGGATCTTCATGCCCTCACCTCCTCGACCGCATAGGGACGCTCGGCGCGAAATGCGCCGCCGCGGCAGGACTCGCAGGCACCGTCGAGGTGGCTGGCCACCAAGTCCGGGAACCGGGTCAGCAGGCTGGCCGCAACGTTGGTGGCGCCGTCCAGCGTGCCGCAGGCACCTCGTCCGGGCAGCACGCCGGCCCAGCGCTGCAGTCGCTGCACGTCTTCGGCGGTGGCGGCTCCGTCCCGCAGCGCCTCGGCGACCGCCGCCATCGCCACGGTGCCGTTGAAGCATGACCCGCACTGCCCGGCATTCTCCCGGCCGAAATACGCCAACACCGAGGCCGCCACCGCGACGGGGCAGTCGTCGGTGAGCACGGAGATCGCCCCACAGCCCAGACCGCTGCCGGCGGCACGCAGCGACTCGTGGTCGAGGGTGGCCGCCAGTGCATCCCGATTGAGCAGGCCGGCGAAGTAGCCGCCCATCAGCACACCGCGTACCTGGTCGGCGGGAATCCCGTGCGCGCTCAGCAGTTCGGCGACCGTGACGCCGTGCGGCAGCTCATAGAGCATGGGAGGTCGCCCGCCGCCACTGACCGTGGCCAGGAAGGTGCCCGGCGACAAGGCAGTCCCGCGCGTGCGGAACGTATCCGAGCCGTGGCGCAGCAGATAGGGCAGGTTCGCCAGTGTCTCGACATTGGAGACCACGGTCGGGCGCTGGTGGATTCCCTGCTGGTACGGCCGTGGTGGTTTGTCGGTCGGCTTGGCTGGGCCGCCGTTGATGGCCCGTACCGCCGCGGTCTCCTCGCCGGCCACATAACCCGCGTCGACGGTGTATACCGTGATCAGCAGCCCGCCAAGGATTTCCGGGCCGGCCTCGGCCAGTGCGTTCTCGACATTGCGGGCCGCCGAGGGATCGGAGACATAGACGTAAGCGCGGCGGGCCGCCACCGTCGCGGCGGCCAGCCGCAATCCGTCGAGCACCAGATGCGGTCGGTTGCGCAGCAGCCAGCGGTCCTTGACCGAGGCTGGTTCACCTTCTTCGCCGTTGGCCAGGACCACGGTGTCGCGACCGCGCAAGGCCGCGTCGCGCACCGAGCGCAGCTTCACCGCAAGGGGAAACGCCGCCCCACCGCGGCCGAGCAATCCACTGCGCTGAATTTCGGCCAGGAACTCCTCGGGATCGGGCAGCGGCCGGTAGCCCTCGCCCGCCAGGTATTGCGCTGCGTCCTCGACGCCGGATTGCTCGCGCAGCAGCCGTGGTGCGCAGCCCGGCCAGGTGGCTACACCGACCTTCGGAGTTGCTGCCGTTGTCGTCATTGACACCTCTTTTGGCTAGGCTCGCGGACGTGAGAACAGCGGTGGTGCGACTCGACGTCGACCCGGCCGGGAAGCTGATGCCCGAGCATCTGGCGGCGGGAATGGCAACGCTGCGAGACTTGGCGGGCCAGGCCGGTGTCGACGTAGTCGATGCCGATATCGCGGCCTTGCCGGTGGGTCGGCGCCACGTACGGCTGCTGATCACCGGAGCCGAGAAAGATGTCATCGATATCGGTATGCGGCTGTGTGCCAATGCATTCGACACAATGCCGGTGCCGGGTGTGGTCACCTACCTGAGTAGGGGAACCGATGACGACGTGCACGGGGTGCTGGCCGGGCTGGGACTGTCCGGCCAGATAGTCCGGACGCCGGGATCCGATGGTCTGGACGTCGTGCACGTGACCTTGGCGGAGCAGGATCTTCAGCGGGTTGGCGAAAGCCGCATCCACACCGCGCTGGAGGCGTCGCTGAACTGCGAGGTCCACATTCACACCTGCTGAGTCCATCAGCGGCTCAGGAATTCCAGGATCGCCGGGGCAGCCTGCACCCAGGTGTCGAACATGTTGAAGTGACTGACTTTTCCGGAAGCGCGATCCTCTGCGGCCCGCTCCCAGGCGTCTTCGGGCCACGGCGGGTCGATCAGTTCGGATCCCTTGATCAGGCAGTTGACCTCCAGCGAGGTGCGCTTGGGGTGGTCCCAGTCGTTCTCGCCGCCGCGGATGATCAGCGTGGGAACCGTTATCGCATCGAACATCTCGTCATCGACACCGGGAATCGTCTGGCCCGGCTTGGAGACGAATGCATTGAGCCAGCGCAACATCACTTTGAGGAACGCATCACCGTCCAAGTCGAGCAGTCGCTGCTTGTTGTTCGGGTTCTCCTCGATCCGCTCTTGCCACTCACGTACCCCCAGCAAGGCCGCCGGTCCGCCGCCGCGCGCAGCCAGGATGCTGGGCACCACGTAGTAGGAACCGAGCACGAAGGTGCCGTAGATGCCGCCCACGATGTTCCACAGCGCCAGCTTGGTTACCAGTTCTGGGTAGAGCATGGTGGTCAGGATCGAGTCCCGCGCCCCGCCTGAGCCGCCGGCCAGGATGACGGGCCCGGTCTCCAGGGCGGTGAGCAGCCCGTGCAGGGTCTCGGCGCGCATGTGCGATTCGGACTGGCCGTAGAACTGCACGTCGGAGGCGCCGCAGTTGGGGCGGTCCCACAGCAGTACCCGGTAGCCGCCGTCGACCAGTGCTTCGGCCAGGGGGCGTAGCCCCGGTATCTCCTTGGAGAACCGGCCACCGGGTGTCAGGACGATCAGGTCGCCGGAGGTACCGAGGATTTCGTAGACAACGTTGCCGGCGTTGACTTCGATTGAGGCCACCGAAAACTCCTGTGTGTTAGGCCTGGACGAGGACGTCGTTACCGACTACCCGCACCGGGTAGGTGCGAATGCTCCACTCCGGTTTGACCGCGGTCGTACCGGTGGCGAGTTCGAAACCCCATTGATGCCAGGGGCAGTAGATGTATTCGAGGTCCCGGACCATGGTGGCCTCGCCGGGGCTCTCCTCGTCGACGACGGTGCGGCCACGCAGCCGGCCCGAGCACAGTGGACCGCCCTGGTGCGGGCAGAAGTTCGCGATCGCGTAGAACGTCCCGTTGATGTTGTAGACCCCGACGCCGTGATGCCCGATCGGCACGAGCTTGTGTGTGCCGGGCGGTATTTCATCGATTGTGGCAACAACGTGTTCACGGCCCTGAGCCAGCCGGGGCCGCTGTTCTTCTTGGCTCATCTAGAACACCCGCACCTGTCCCTCGAGGGCCGGGACCGTGTCGGGAAGGTGGTAGGTCTGTAAGCCGTTTTTGAACATCACCGCTTCCCTGGCCGCCTTGGGCAGGTGCTTGACCAGCCAGCGCGGGTCGTCGAAGGTCCAGTGTGGGTAGTCCGAGGAGTACAGCAGGATCTTCTCGCACTCCATCCATTCCAGAGCCCGCGTGAGTTCGGTCTTGTCTTCGGGGTAGTCCAGCGGCTGGGTGGTGAACTTGATGTGGTCCTTGACGTATTCGCTGGGCTTGCGCTTGATGTCCACCCAGGACTTGCGCGCCTCGTAGATGGCGTCCATCCGCCACATCAGCGGCAGGATCCAGCTGAAGGCATGCTCGACGAGCACGATGCGCAGGTTCGGGTGGCGGTCGAAGACACCGTCGAACACCAGGCTCATCACTTGGTTCGCCGCCAGCAGTGAGTAGGTGACCATGAAGTCGTGGTTGTAGCTGGGCATGCCCACCGGCGGCATCGGCAGCTCTTCGTGATGGCTGCGCGACAGGTGGCAGCTGACGGTGATGTCGTGCTTGGTAGCCGCCGCCCAGATCGGGTCGTACTTGGGGTCGCCCCATGCGGGCCGCGGCTCGGCCTTGATCAGGATCTGCGCCATGTAGGGGTGGCCGGCCCACTTCTCGATTTCGGCCACGGCGCCGGCAGGGTCCTCGATCGCGGCACAGATCGAGCCGCGCCAGCGCTGGTGCCAATTGTTCTTGGCATCGAGCCAGTGGTTGGCCTGCCAGTCGTTGAGTGCCGACGACATCGCCTGCTGTGCTTCGGGAAAGCGGGCCGGGTAAGCGGCGGGCTCGAGGATCGCGTAGTCGGCGCCCGCTTCCATGATCAGCTGCTTGAACGCCAACTCCGGGTCGCTTCCGGGGAATTCGCCGTCGGCCGGGAACGCGTCGACTCGCATGGCGTAGGCGTGCGCATAGTCCGGGGCGTCGTAGTAGATCTGTTCACCGACCCGACGGGGCAGAAAGTACTTGCTGCGCCAGGGCTCGGGGAGATACTGCACCAGATCGCCGCGTCGCGGCACCGGGTGAACGTCCGAATCCACGCACCGCACGGCGATTCGCTCGGCGGCCGGCTTGCGCTCGGTAGCTGTCACGGTCATCGTGAACTCCCTTGGTCCCTACTGCTCTCTAGTGTGCGCCCGCGACGGCTGGTACGGCAGGGACTTCTATGCCGTAGAGGCCAGCAGCGTTGCGCCAGCACAGCTTGTCGCGCTGTTCGGCGGTGAGCGCACGCGGAACGGTCAGTTCGTTGCGCTGCCAGTGCGGGTAGCTGGATCCGTACATCACCATGTCGTCTTTGCCGGTGAAGCCGAACCACTCACCGGCGAAATCGGTGTCCCCGGGGCCATCCATGGCGCCCTGCACGAAGTAGACGTGGCCGGGCAGGTAGTCGCTCGGCATCTTCGGCGCCCAGGGCGTCTGCTCCAGGTGTGGCCTGCCGAAGGTGTCCATCCGCCAGATGATCGGCGTCAGCAGGTCCGCGGCCCCGTCGGCCCACACGAACTTCAGCGCCGGCATCCGCTCGAAGACGCCCTCGGCGATCATGTTCATCAGGTGGTACAGGTAATTGCACGCCATAAAGCTGACGTACTGCTCGTAGGTGCGGGGAACGCCGGACGGCGTCGGTGAGGCGGAGATGCCCGAACCCACCTCGATATGCGCCACGACCGGCAGGCCGGCGTCGATGGCCGCCTCCCACAGTGGCCAGAACTGCGGCTTGCCGAAGAGCTCCCGGGATTGCAGCGGAACGCCGACCTGAACAACGCGGGGGTGGCCGGACCACCGGTCGATCTCGCGCAGCGCTCCGGCGATGTCGTCCGGGTTGACGCGGATGGTGCCCCGGAAGCGCTCGCCGTACTCGGGGTGATCCAGCCAGCGCGACACCAGGATCTCGTTGTGCGCCGCGGCGATCGCCGATCCCAGATGCCGGTCCGGCATCACTCCACGCGTCATCGGGTGCAATACCGCCACGTCAACCCCGCGTTCGGTGAACAGGTGCCGGGCGACCACTTCGGGGTCCGACCCCGGGTATTGGCGCTGCGGACCGTCGGTGCCGGGCGCGTACTCTCCGCCCGGCGCGCCGTACCAGTCCATCTCGTAGTCGGGAAAGCCACGGCTCTTGAACGGCTCCCGCATGAAGCTGCGTAGGTCGGAGTTGGACGCCGCAAAGATGTGCACACTGGCGTCGACGACGGGCGTGCGGGTGCCGTCCGGGTGTTCGATCATCAACGCCGCCCTTCGTCCTACCGCCCGCCGGGCACTGTGGTGCAGTCACCGTGCCGCCCGACCCCCCGGTGAAACCATTGTATAGCTGTATTCTTTGCACGCAAGAACTAGATTCTCATTCTGGCGGGCGAGAGCCGAGGGCCAGCGGCCACGCCGCGGCCTGATCAACGGCACGTTGTGCAGCGGTGACAAGGAATCTCAAGCCGAGATCGTTACATCCGTTTGCGAGAATGTTATTCTCGATCGGCGTTTGGGAGAGGTGGCTGCAATGCTCTTGGAGTTCGACGAAGATCAGCGACTGTGGCAGGGCACGGTACGCGATGTGGTGGGCAAGCAGTGTTCGCCCTCGCTGGTGCGCAGGGTCATAGAAGGAGCAGTGGGCGAGACGGACGGGGCGGCTGAGCCCCTGATCGACTCCCTCTGGAAGGTCTACGTGGACCTGGGCTGGACCGAACTGCACGAACCGGAGACCGCGGTAGAGCTGGCGATCGTCCTCGAAGAGCTGGGCCGCGCCACCGACCCCACGCCTTTCCTGGCGACCATGACCCAGTTCGCTCCGCTGGTCGGTGAGCGGCACAACCCGGACGGGTCCACTGGTGCAGCAGTTTTCAGCGGGGTGAGCGCGCATCGCAACGCCGGCGGCTGGGTGTTGAACGGAACCGCACTACAGGTGCTGGACGGCGATCGCGCCGATCGGCTGGCGGTGGTCACCGCGGCGGGGGTCTTCATCGTGGACGCTGGCGCGGTGACGACCCGCAAGGCGGCCGTCTTCGACCCGACGTTGCACCTGAGCGACGTCTCTTTCGCCGGAGTCGAGGTTCCCGACAGCGCCCGGATCCGGGTCGATGCCGAGCGGGCCCGCCACGTCGCGCTCAGCGGTATGGCGATGACGATGGTCGGCGCCTGCCAGCGCATCCTCGATCTGGCGTTGGAGCATGTCCGCAGTCGGCAGCAGTTCGGGGTCCCGATCGGGTCGTTCCAGGCTGTCCAGCACAAGGCCGCGGACATGCACGTGGCGATCGAACGCGCCCGGGCGCTGGCCTATTTCGCCGCGCTGACGATCGCCGTCGATGACCCGCGGCGCCGGATGGCGTCCGCCATGGCCAAGGCCGCCGCTGGGGAATGCCAGTCGGTGGTCTTCCGGCACGGGCTGCAGCTGTTCGGTGCGATGGGATTCACCTGGGAGAACGACCTGCAGTTCGCGCTCAAGCGGGCCAAAGCGGGGGAGCTGATGCTGGGTGGTGCCGCGCAGCACCGGGCCGCGATCGCCGAGGAATATCTTGCAGCTCGCATTTGATCCCGAGGTCGAGGAATTCCGCGCCGAGTTCGCGGCCTTCCTCGACGCCAACCTGCCCCCCGAGGCCGACACACTGGAGCGGCCACGTTCGGTGTCACACATGCCGCAATGGGCCCGCCAATGGCAGCGATTGCTGTTCGACAACGGTTGGTTGTTGCCCGGCAATTCGCCGGAGTTCGGTGGCCGCAACGCCACCCTGCTGCAGCAGTTCGTGCATCTGGAGGAGCTGTGCCGGCGCCGCATCTATCACAGCTTCAATCCACAGGGTGTGAATATCATTGCGGCGTCTCTGCTTTCGTTTGGCAGTGCTGAGCAGAAGCATCGCTGGGCGGTGCCGATTCTGCGCGCTGAGATCACCGCCTCACTGGGCATGAGCGAGCCGAGCGCAGGCTCGGACCTGGCGTCCTTGCGGACCAGGGCGGACCGTGACGGTGACGATTTCATCGTCAACGGCCAGAAGGTGTGGACCTCGGGCGCTCACGACGCCGATGTGCTGTTGACGTTCGTCCGTACCGATCCCGACGCGCCCAAACACAAGGGCATCAGCGTGCTGGTGATCCCGACAAACACCCCGGGCGTGGTGCGTCGTCCGTTCCCCACCATCTGCGGAATCGACGACGAAGACTTCAACGAGGTCTTCTTCACCGATGTGCGGGTGCCGGCGGAGAACCTGGTCGGACCGCTGCACGGTGGCTGGCGGGTGGCCAATGGATCCCTGGGCCACGAACGCACCATGATGTGGCTCGGTTTCGCCGACCGGTTGGACAACATCATCGCCGACTTCCATCCCGAGGGCGCGCTCGAACGTGACCGGTTCGCCACGGCGGTCATGGACTATCAGGCGCTGCGCCTGCTGGGGTCCGCAGCGCTGGCCCGCGCGGCGCGCGGTGAGGAGGACGTCGCCGCTCTGTCGGTGCTCAAGCTGCTCGGCTCCGAGGCCGAGATGTTCGCCTCCGGTCACGCGCTGGATGCGGCCGGGGCCGACGGCCTTGTGCACCCTGCGAATTCGGGACCGTATGCGCCGATGAACCTCGACAGCTACTTCGCCAGCTGGTTCGAGAGGCATGCCCGGAGCTTCTCCGGCACCATCGCCGGGGGCACCTCGGAGATTCACCGCAATATCGTCGCTCAGCAGGGGCTGGGCTTGCCTCGCGGCTGACGCGCGGCCCGCGCGAGGCTTGCTAGACGTCGCGGGCCGGCTAGACCCCGCGAGCAGACCCAGAATCGCACGAAGCGATTACCTCGGGTGCGATTCTGGGTCTGCTCGCGCGGGGAACGTCAGTCGATGACGACCTGTTCTTTGAGCTCGGTGATCGGGCGCGCGCACTCCTGCTCATCGCAGATCCGCTGCAGCTTCTCCAGGGTCTCGTCCAGCCCCGGCCCGAGCCGTTTGCCCGGGGTGAAAGTGGCCGGCAGGTTCCGCATGCCCTGGATGACGCCGATGGTGTCGTAGTGCACCGCACCTTCGGTGTCGCACTGGTAGTCGGGCATCCGGTCGAGCACCGCGGTCACCATCGACTTGAAAACCGTGCGCGCCACGTTGGACCCGATGCAGCGGTGCACTCCCAGGCCGAAACTGAAGTGCCGGTTGCCTTTACGGTCCATGATGATCCGGTTCGGATCCTCGAAGACCGCCGGGTCGCGGTTGGCCATCGCCCACGACAGCCACAGCCTCTCGTACTGCTTGAACTGCTGCCCCTCGACCTCGACGTCCTCGGCGAACGTCCGGCCGTCGCCGGGCGCGGGGGTGAAGAACCGCAGGAATTCCTCGGTCGCCGGGTCCAGCAGCGTTGCGCGCTCCTCGCTGAGCCGGGTGCGCTCGGATGGGTGCTGGCCGAGCCATTCCAGCGCGTGCGCGGTCAGCGCCGTGGTGGTGTCGAAACCGCCGCCGATGACCAGACCCAGGTTGCCCAGGATCTCGATGTCGGGCGCGGGCTCACCGTCGATGCGGAATTGCATCAGCGCGTTGACCAGACCTGGACGCGGGTTCTCCCGGATCTCCATCATGTTGTTGATGATGTCGATACCCATTTCGCGGTGCTGCTCGTTGATCTTCTCGCGATCGGGCGAGTGCTCGGGCGTGTACACCGAGGCGTGGGTGGGCTCGCTGTAGACGTTCCACTTCTTGAGCTCGATGCCCATCATCGCGAGGGTGAACACCGCGGGAACCACGTTGGCCAGATGCTCGACAAAGTCGATCTGGCCCGACTCGATGTGCTCATCGAGTGCGGCGCGGGTGATCTCGTCGACGAATGGCACCCACCGCTTGATCGCGGCGGGGGACAGATACGGATTCAGTGCGCCGCGGTAGGCGCTGTGCTCGGGCTCATCCATCTCCAGGATGCCGCCGCGCACCACCGTTGCGCGGCTGGCCTTGGGGATCGTGATGCCCTGGAAGGGTGTTTCGCCGCTGATGTCGTGATGGTTGGAGACCACCGGGCAGCGGGCCAGTTCGAAGACGTGCTTGCTGTCGGCCGCCACCCAGTGCCCGTTGTACGTGGGACTCCACGCCATCGGGCACTTGGCCTGCATCTCGTTGGTGATCTCTTCGAACTGATCGCGGTACTCCGGGGCGTGCCGATCGAAGAAGAAGGTGTTCTTCTTCCGATCGTCGGGCGCATCGTCTTGGCCGGTCGCGGCGAGTGAATCGTTGACGCTCAAGGAATCCTCCCTATTCATTCCTCGATGAGAATGGCCTGTTCGGGGCAGGAGTGTGCGGCCTCACGCACGGCGTCCTGCTGATCGGCCGGAACCACTTCGGACACCGGCGAAGAGGTGCCGTCAATGTCGTTGAGCACGAAGGAGTCGGGCGCGATCATCGCGCACAGCGTGTGGCCCTGGCATCGCTGGCCATCAACGGAAACCTTCATGTTCTCGCTCCTTTCAACCGATTTCGGTGCGCTGGGATACGACGGGCGTCATCAGATGTGGTAGTCGTACCACTTGAGATATCCACCGGCGTCGACCCGCAGCTGCATCCCGGTGACGTACCGAGCCTCGTCGGAGACCAGCCACAGCACCGCGTTGGAGATGTCTTCGGGTTCGATGAACGGCACCTTCATCGCTTGCTGGACATAGAAGACCGGTTCGGCGTCGGCGCGGGTCGGGTGTTCGAGGTCGGGGCGGAACGAGCGGTACATCGGCTCGCTCTGCAACATGTCGGTGTTGCAGTTGGTCGGGTGAATCACGTTGGCCCGGATGCCACGCGGGGACAGCTCGGTGGCCAGGTCGTGCATGAACTGCGAGATCATCCGCTTGGACGTCATGTAGGCCATGCCGCCCGGGTCGCCACCCGGGTTGGGCTTGCTGTGTGCGT
Organism: Mycobacterium sp. SMC-19; assembly: GCF_045310815.1. Lineage (NCBI taxonomy): Bacteria > Bacillati > Actinomycetota > Actinomycetes > Mycobacteriales > Mycobacteriaceae > Mycobacterium > Mycobacterium sp. SMC-19. Next base: position 258,840 of record NZ_JBJIAM010000003.1, read on the forward strand.
CCATCAGCGCGGCGGCCGAGGCGGTCGCCACGATCGCGGAGCCTTCCTTCAGGTGCGGCAGCGCGACGTGGACGGCGTTCATGGTGCCGACCAGGTTTGTGTTGATGACGTCGGTCCACGCCTGCAGTGGTGGCTGACCCTTCATGCCGGCGATACCGGCCTGTGCCACAACGATGTCCAGCTTGCCCAGCTCGGCGATGCCGGCTTCCAGCGCTGTCTTGAGTGCGGCCGCATCGCGGACGTCGGCCTGGGCGATGACGCAGCGCTGACCGGTTTTTTCGACGAAGTTCTTGGTTTCCTCGAGATCCTCGGGGGTGGCCATCTTGTAGCCGATGGTCTCGAAGTCGGTGCAGTAGTCGACGGCGATGATGTCGGCGCCTTCCTCGGCCAGCCGCAGTGCATGGCTGCGACCCTGCCCGCGGGCTGCTCCCGTGATGAATGCGACCTTTCCGGCAACGCGTCCCACTGCTGTTCCTTTCGTTGGTGTCTGTGCACGCCTTGGCTTGGCGAAATGTGGTGAAGGTCAGGTATTGCGGCCGCCGTTGACGCCGAGGATCTGTCCGGTGATGTAGCCGGCCTCCTCGGACACCAGGAAAGCGCAGGCCGCGGCGATGTCCTCGGGCTTGCCGATACGCCGTACCGGGGTCTTCGCGATGTTGTCCTCGATGTTGCCGAGGAACCCTTGGCGATCGGCATTGCGCAGCATGGGGGTGTCGATGAAGCCCGGCGGCACGGCGTTGACGGTGATACCGCTCGGCCCGTACTCCAGCGCCAAGGTCTTGGTGAGCCCGTTGACCGCGGACTTGGCCGCAACATAGTGCGCCATATAAGGAGTCCCGGAATGCGTACTCGACGAGGAGATGTTGACGATGCGGCCCCAGCCGGCTTCGACCATGTCGGGAAGCACCGCCTGGATGGTGTGGAAGACGCCGTTGAGGTTGATATCGATGATCTGCTGCCAGTCCTCGAAGCTGATGTGACTGAACTTTTTGAAACCGTCTTTGCCGGCGGCGTTGACCAGGATGGTGACCGGACCGAGCTGTTCGCGGATCTGCGTCAGTGCGGTGTCGATCTGCCCGCGATCGGTCACGTCGGCGGCGAAGGCCAGATCCTGACCGTCCGGTTTGAGGTCGATGATGGCCACCCGGTGGCCGGCGGCGCGCAATCGGCTCACGACTGCCGCACCGATGCCCGAGGCGCCCCCGGTCACGACAGCAGTCCTCACGAGGCCCGTCTCGGTCACAAAGAATCTCCTTTCCGAGCGTTGAGAATCGTACTCTCGCTTAGCGGATTCTGGCAAGGCCCATCCGGACCCCCTCTCAGCAGCGAAAATGCCGTAGCCGCATTAACTCTCGCCGTAGAAGTGCAGGTTGCAACGCTTTTCGCACACCCTTGAGTTCTCACATATGAGATGTATGATTCGCCGCAGATGAGAATCTAGTTACCCGCCCGGGAGGCTTGATGCGTTCGCAGGACACGGCAGACACCACCGCCGACGGCTCCACAGGACAGGTTGTCGACCGGCGACTGCTGATCAACGGTGAGCTGGTGGAGGCGGACGCCACCTATGCCTCGCTCAACCCGGCCACTGGAGAAGTCCTGGGCTATGCCCCCGAGGCCGGCGTCGAGCACGCGGTCGCGGCCATCGCGGCGGCACGCCGGGCCTTCGACGAGGGTGACTGGGCGACCGACACCGACCTGCGGGTCCGCTGCCTGGATCAACTGCACCGTGCACTCGTCGAGCATCGTGACGAATTCGCCGCGCTCACCATCGCCGAGGTTGGCGCGACGCCGGCGCTGACCCAGGGTGCTCAGCTCGACCAGCCGATCGCGATCGTCCGCTACTACGCCGATCTGCTCAAGAACTATCCGATGACCGAAGACCTCGGCAACGTCGAGAGCCGCGGAATGCTGCACCACCGTTGGGTGGAGAAGGAAGGCGCGGGCGTCGTCGCCGCGATCATCGCCTACAACTACCCCAACCAGCTGGCCCTGGCGAAGCTGGCGCCCGCGCTGGCCGCCGGGTGCACCCTGGTGCTCAAGGCCGCGCCCGATACTCCGCTGGTGACGCTGGCGCTCGGCGAACTGATCGCCAACCACACCGACATCCCGGCCGGCGTCGTCAATGTCCTCAGCTCGTCAGACCCCGCGGTCGGCGCCGCGCTGACCACCGACCCGGACGTTGACATGGTCACCTTCACCGGATCCACCCCGACCGGCCGGGCGATCATGTCCGCTGCCAGCGGGACACTCAAGCGGGTCTTCCTGGAGCTGGGCGGCAAGTCCGCGGCGATTGTCCTCGACGACGCCGACTTCAACATGGCCTCGGTGTTCGCTGCGTTCTCGATGGTGACCCACGCCGGCCAGGGCTGTGCCCTGACGTCGCGGCTGCTGGTACCCAACAGTCATCACGACGAGATCGTCGAGATGATCAAGACGAACTTCTCCCACGTGCGCTACGGCGACCCCACCGACCCCAAGACCTACATGGGTCCGCTGATCAGCGCCAAGCAGCGCGACAAGGTCGATGCCATGGTGCAGCGCGCGGTGGCCGCCGGTGCCACCCTGGTGACTGGCGGGGAGAAGGTCGATCCCGGCTTCTTCTACACCCCAACGCTGTTGACCAATGTCGACCCGGACAGCGAGATCGCCCAGGAGGAGGTCTTCGGACCCGTGCTGACGGTGATCGGCTATGACGACGACGACGACGCGGTCCGGATCGCCAACAACTCGATCTACGGACTGTCCGGTGCGGTCTTCGGTAGCCAGGATCGGGCGCTGGCGCTGGCCCGCCGGATCCGGACCGGAACGTTCTCGATCAACGGCGGCAACTACTTCAGCCCCGACGCGCCGTTCGGGGGATACAAACAGTCCGGGATCGGCCGCGAGATGGGTATCGCCGGGCTGGAGGAATTCCTGGAAAGCAAGACGTTCGCGGTGCCGGTAGCCGGAGCAGGCGGATGAGACCGCTCGAAGGCGTTCGCGTCCTGGAAGTCGCGATGTACGGGTTCGTCCCCTCTGCCGGTGCGGTGCTGGCGGAGTGGGGCGCCGAGGTCATCAAAGTCGAGCACGCGGTGACCGGCGACCCGCAGCGCGGGCTGCGCCAGACCGGCATGTTGCGGGTCGAAGGCGACCCCAACCCCAACATCGAGCACGCCAACCGCGGAAAGCGCAGCATCGGCCTGGACGTGTCGACGCCCGAGGGTCGTGAGGTGTTGCTCGAACTGGCAAAGCGCGCAGACGTTTTCCTGACCAGTTTCCTTCCCGGCCATCGCAAGAAGTTCGCCATGGACGTCGAGGACATCCGTGCGGTCAACCCGAAGATCATCTACGCCCGCGGCAGCGCGCTGGGCCCCCGCGGTATCGAATCGGAAAAGGGCGGCTACGACATGACCGCCTTCTGGTGTCGCGCCGGTACCGCCGCCACCATCACCCCGCCCGGCATCGAGGGCATGATCGGCCCGCCCGGACCCGCGTACGGGGACACCATCTCCGGCACCAATCTGGCCGGCGGTATCGCGGCGGCACTGTTCCAGCGCGAGCGCACCGGCGAGCCGTCGGTGGTGGACGTGTCTCTGCTGGGCAGCGGCCTTTGGGCCATGGGCCATACCGTCGCCTTGACCAGTCATCTGGGCGAGCGTCTGATCCAGCAGCCGCCCGGTGTGCATGGTTCGCCGATCAACCCGCTGGTCGGGGTTTACGCGACCGCCGACGAGCGCTACATCTCGTTTGTCATGATGCAACCCACCAAGTTCTGGGCCGACGTGTGCCAGCACATGGAACTCGACGACTACATCGACGATCCGCGGTTCGCCACCGCGCAGTCGTTCGCCGAGCACACCCCGGCCGCCGTGGAGATCCTGCGCGCGGCAATGGCCAAGCGGACGCTGCCGGAGTGGAGCGAGCGCTTCGCCACCCTGGCCGGCCCGTGGGCGCCGGTGCAGGACACCCTGCAGGCTGCTGCGGACGCGCAGATCCGCGCCAACGAATACATCGTGCAGGCCGGTGAACTGGAGTTGGTGGCCAATCCGGTGCAGTTCGACGTGGCCGCCCCAGCGACCGGTCCGGCACCCGGATTCGCCGAGCAGACCGATGAAATCCTGGTCGAGCTCGGCCTGGACTGGGACCGCATCATCGAACTCAAGACCGTCGGCGCGGTCACCTAGGTCATCGGGTAGGAGCTGGGGAATCGCAATGCCGTGCTGCTTGACTCGCAAAGGCCACCCGTCGGGTGCCACTGGTGTGGCACAGTGCGTAGAACTCTTCGGGGGTCGGGCCGCGGTGTCGGCGGTAACCATCGTGGAAGGGGCGGCAGCGGTGGTGCCTAGTGGTGTGGGAGCACTGATCTCGGCTCACGATGACGCCTGCCTCGACGCCGCGGTGATGGAGCGGTAATGGTTCTGGGAGCGACGGCGGATCCACCCTTGGGCGGCGACCTCCACGACCCGGACCGACGGTCCGCCGCCGCGGGCCGGCATCGGCCCGCCGGTGCCAGGCGCCAGCCGCCGGCGTACCTGCGTCCGCTGATCGGGCTGGCGACGGTGCTGACGATCGCGGCAGCGATCGGGCTGCCGATCGGCTTGTTCCGGGGCAGTTTCACCCGCACGGTGCCCGTCACGGTGCTCTCGCAGCGCGCCGGCCTGGTGATGTACCCCGACGCCAAGGTCAAGATCCGCGGTGTGCAGGTCGGCAAGGTCGGCGACATCGAGGCCAAGCCCGATGGCACCGCCGTCCTGCATCTGAAGATGGAACCGGGACAACTGCCGCTGATCCCGGCCAACGTCAGCGCCCGGATAGCCTCCTCGACGGTGTTCGGAGCCAAGTTCGTCGATTTGGTGCCGCCGCCCGAACCGGTCACCGCCCGCATGCACGCCGGCCAGGTCCTGGCGGGCGAGCATGTCACGGTCGAGATCAACACGGTGTTCCAACAACTGGTGCGGGTCCTGGACAAGATCGACCCGAAGAAGCTGAACGAGACTCTGAGTGCGGTCTCGACGGCGTTCAACGGACGCGGGCAGAAGCTGGGGCAGGCGCTCACCGACTTCGACAAGCTGCTGGCCGAGATCGAGCCCAGCCTGGGCACCCTCGAACACGAGGCCACCACCATGGCTCCGGTGTTTCGTTCTTACGCCGACGCGGCACCGGACCTGACCGCCGCACTGAACGCCACCAGCACCATGAGTGAGAGCGTTGTGCAAGAGCAGAACAGCTTGGACAGCTTCCTGCTCAGCGCCATCGGGCTGGCCGATACCGGCAACGAGGTACTGGGAGAGAATCGGCAGGTCCTGACCGACTTGACGCAGGTACTGGAGCCGACCGCCGCGTTGCTGGACAAGTACCACGACGAGCTCGGCTGCGCGATCGGCGGCTTGGTGCCGTTCGCCAAATCCCCGCCGTTCGACGTCCCCGGCATCATCATCACCGCCAGCTTCACCCTGGCCAAGGAACGCTACCGCTACCCCGATCATCTACCGAAGGTGGCGGCCCGCTCCGACCGTTCCTACTGCACGGAACTGGGCCTGCCCGATGTACCGCCGGAGTATCGGGTGCCCGCGTTGATCGCCGACACCGGAGCCAACCCGTACGAATACGGCAACCAGGGCATTTTGCTCAACTCCGACGGCCTCAAGCAGGCGCTGTTCGGGCCGATCGGCGGTCCGCCGCGCAACAGCGCCCAGGTGGGGATGCCGGGATGAGAAGCGGAATGGGAACGCTGATCAAGTTCGGCATCTACGCCGTGGTGATGGCGCTGGCGACGGTATTTCTGTTCGCGATCTTCGCCGAGGTCCGAACCGGCCCCACGGTGGGCTACCAGGCGGTGTTCGCCGACGCTTCCCGGCTCAAGGCCGGCGACAGCGTGCGGGTCGCAGGAGTGCGGGTCGGCACGGTCGGCGGCGTGTCGCTGCGTCCGGACGGAACGGTTTTGGTGAAGTTCCAGGCCGACCGCAACATCCCACTCACCACCGGCACGCAGGCCTCGGTGCGCTACTTGAACCTGGTCGGTGACCGTTACCTGGAACTGGCCGACGGGCCGGGTTCGACTCAGCTGTTGGGAAAGGGAGGGCAGATCCCGCTCGAACGGACCGCGCCGGCCCTGGACCTGGACCTGCTGCTCAACGGCCTCAAGCCGGTGATCCGCGGCCTGAATCCCCAGGACGTCAACTCGCTGACGGCGTCGCTGATCCAGATCATGCAGGGTCAGGGCGGCACCATCGACTCCCTGATGTCGCGGACGTCGTCGTTCTCGAACTCCCTGGCCGACAACAACCAAGTGATCGAGTCCCTGATCGACCAGCTCCGCACGACGCTGGCCACCCTCTCGGGCGGTGACAAGCGGTTCTCCGGGGCGATCGACCGGCTGAGCAAGCTGGTGGCCGGGCTGGCGGCTGACCGCGACCCGATCGGGACTGCGGTCACGGCCCTGGACCGCGGCACCGCGTCGCTGGCGGACCTGCTCGGTAACGCCCGCGATCCGCTGACCAACACCATCACTCAGGTCGATCGGTTGACCACCGCGATCAACGCCGACCTCGCCGGCCTGGACATGTCGTTGCAGAAGGCGCCGGAGAACTACCGCAAGGCCATCCGGCTCGGGGCGTACGGCGGGTTCATCCAGTACTACCTCTGCGCGGTCCAGATCCGGGTCAGCGATACCCAAGGCCGTACCGCGGTGTTCCCGTGGATCAAAGCGGAGGAGGGCCGATGCAGCGACACCGACTGAGCGCCGTGCTGCCCGGTGCCGCCTCGGTACGACGGGGGACCCGCCGATGCTGAAATACCATGGCAGCCATCTGATGCGCATGGGCCTGATCGGCGTCGTGGTCGTCGCATTCATCGTTGCGATCGGGCTGCAGCCCGAGCAGCTGATCCAGTGGGCCACCTGCGTGCGCTACCAGGCCCGGTTCGCCGAGGCCGGTGGCCTCAGTACTGGTGCCGACGTCACGCTGTCGGGGATCAAGGTCGGCTCGGTGACCGACGTAGCGCTCGACAACGGCGACGCCCTGGTGACCTTCACTCTGGCGGGCAAGTACGGACTGGGGACGCAGACCACGGCCCACATCCGCACCGGTTCGTTGCTCGGTGAGCGGGTGCTGACCGTGGAGCCGACGGGCAGCGGCAAGATGCATCCGCTGGAGGTCATCCCGCTCACCCGGACGTCGTCGCCGTACTCGCTGGTCGACGTGGTCGGCGAACTCACCACGAACACCGCCGGCACCGACACCGAGTCACTGAACCGGTCGTTGGACACCCTCTCCGAGACCATCGACCAGATCGCCCCGCAGCTGGGGCCGACGTTCGACGGCCTGAGCCGGCTGTCCCGGGCAGTCAACAGTCGCAATGAGGGCCTTGCCGACCTGTTGAAGTCGGCGGCTGATCTGACCGGTGTGCTCTCCGAACGCAGCCAGCAGATCAACTCGCTGATCCTGGACGCCGACAGTCTCGTCGAGGTGCTCAACACCCGGCGGCAGGCCATCGTCAACCTGTTGGTCAGCACCTCCGCGGTGTCGCGGCAGCTGTCCGAACTGGTCGCTCAGAACAACGAACAGCTCAAACCGACGCTGGACAAAATCATCGAGCTGAACAAGATCTTGGTGAAGAACCGGGACAACCTCGCCAAGGCGCTGCCCGGTTTGGCGAAATACGAACTCACCCAAGGTGAGACGGTGTCCAACGGGGCTTACTACAGCGCCTATGTCCCGAACCTGTTCCTGCCTCAGTTGCTCCAGCCGTTCTTCGACTACGCGTTCGGATTCCGTCGTGGCGTCGATGCCGGTCAGCCGCCGGACAATGCCGGACCGCGTGCCGAACTGCCGTTCCCGGTCAATGGGATTCCACAACCAGGAGACCTGCCGCCCCGATGAGGACTCGTAGACCACTGCAGATGGCGGCGGCCGCCCTGGCGGCACTGCTGCTACTGGCCGGTGCAGGCATCCTTGTCCGCCAGACCGTCCTGAAGCCGACCCGGATCACCGCGTACTTCTCCACTGCGACCGCGATTTATCCCGGTGACGAGGTCCGGGTTGCCGGGGTGAAGGTCGGCACCATCGACCGGATCGAACCGCAAGGGACTCAAGCCAAGCTCACCCTGCGCGTCGACCACAAGGTGCCGGTCCCGGCCGAGGCCAAGGCCGTGATCGTCGCACCCAACCTGGTGGCGGCACGGTTCGTCCAACTGACCCCCGCCTATCATCGCGGCGACGGGCCGACGATGGCTGATGGCGCGGTGATCCCGCGCGAGCACACCGCGGTCCCGGTCGAGTGGGACGAGGTCAAGACCCAGTTGAACCGGCTTGCCGCCGAATTGGGGCCGCGCAGCGGCGTTTCGGGAACGTCGGCGGCGCGCTTTATCGACAGCGCGGCCAATGCGATGGACGGCAACGGCGCCAAACTGCGCGAAACGCTGAAGCAGCTCTCCGGCGTGGCCCGGATCTTCGCCGAGGGCAGCGGCAACATCGTCGACATCATCTCGGGTCTGCAGACATTCGTGACGGCGCTACGCGACAGCGATCAGCAGATCGTGGTGTTCGAGTCGCGGCTCGCGACGTTGACCAGTGTGGTCAACGACAGTCGATCCAACTTGGATGCAGCCCTCACCGACTTCGCCGGTGCGATCGACACGGTGCGGGATTTCGTGGCGGGAAGCCGCGCCGAAACCGCCGAGGCGCTGCAGGGTGTGGCCCAAGTCAGTCAGACGCTGGTCGATTCGAAGAATGCGATCCGCAATATCCTGCATATCACCCCGAACGCGATCGCCAACACGCTCAACATGTACAACGTGACCAGCGGAACCCCGGTGGGTTCGTTCGCGTTCGCCAACTTCAGCAACCCGGTGCAGGCGATCTGCACCATGACCGGCGCGATCGGCAACGTGACGTCGACGGAGACCGGCAAGCTGTGCGAGGGGTACCTCGGTCCGGCCATGCGGCTGCTGAATTTCAACGGGCTCCCGTTCCCGATGTCTCCGTACCTGACCAAGGCGGCCAGCCCGGACAAGTTGATCTACACCGACCCGGCGTTGATGCCGCACGCCGAGCACCCGGGAGACCTGCCGGAACAGACGCCGTCGATCTCGGCCTACACCGGGCTGAACGGCGACGTCCCGCCCCCGCCCGGATGGACGGATCCGTTGCAACCGCGCGGTTCCTACGCGCCGGACGGACTGCCCGCCGCAGCGACGCCGGCGCTGATCTCCGGTGTACCGCCGCCCAGTCCGACCACCTTCGACGGGATGCTGCTGCCGGGCGGTCCGCCGCCGCCTGGGCCGCCGCCCGGACCGTTGCCGGCAGAGGGGGTGCCCACGCCATGATGATGGGTCTGAAATCCCTGCGGCGCAGCGCTGCGGTCGCCGTCTTGGTCGCCGGCACCACATCCGGCTGTGCCTTCGGCGGCCTGAACTCGATGGCGCTGCCGGGCGTTCAGGGCCGCGGTTCCGGGGCACAGCACTTCACCGTCGAGCTGGCCAATGTCGGCACGCTGGAATCCAATTCGCCGGTGATGCTGTCCGATGTGGTGATCGGCAGTATCGGCAAGATGACCGTCAGCAACTGGCACGCCAACGTCGACATCGCGGTCAACCCCGGCGTCGAGGTGCCGGCGAATGCGGTGGCGACCGTCGGGCAGACCAGCCTGCTCGGTTCCATGCACCTGGCGCTCAATCCGCCGATCGGGCAGGCGCCGACGGGGCGGCTGAAGTCCGGGGCCAAGATCCCGCTGAGCGACTCCTCGACCTATCCCTCTACCGAGCAGACCCTCTCGTCGCTGGCGGTGTTGGTCAACGGGGGCGGACTCGGTCAGATCGGTGACATCATCCACAACTTCAGCGCTTCCATGGCAGGCCGGGAAGGCGACATTCGCGACCTGATCGTCCGGCTGGACACCTTCACCGGTGCGCTGGACCGGCAACGGAACAACATCGTCGAGGCCATCGAAGAGATGAACCGGACGGCCACAACCTTCGCCGGGCAGCGTGACACCATCAACCGTGCGCTGAACAAGATTCCGCCGGCCATCGACGTCTTGATCAAGGAGCGTCCCAAGTTCGTCACCGCGTTGACCAAGCTGGGCCAGTTCGGCGATCTGTCGGCGGGTCTGGTCAACGACTCCGGGCACCAACTGGTCTCCGACCTCATCCATATCGAACCGGCGTTGCGTTCGCTGGCCGACATCGGCCCGGAGCTCAACTCGGCAGTGGCCTACGCCTCGGCCTTCCCGTACGGGCCCAATGCGATCGAGCGCGCCGTGCGGGGCGACTTCCTGAACCTGTTCGCCGTCTTCGACCTCACCAAGCCCCGCCTCAAGCGGGCCATGTTCGCCGGCACGCAGTGGGGCGACGAGGACGCGAAACTGGTTCCGGCGCCCGGTGATCCCTGGTATCTGAACTACTCCTACGACCCGCTGCAAGAGCCGATTCTGCAGTCGTCTGGCCAGGCCCTGCCGCCGGGAGCGGTTGGCTCGGGAGGCGGTGGCTAGATGCTGACACGCTTTGTCAGGATTCAGCTGATCCTCTTCCTGGTGGCTTCGGTGATCGGCGTTTCAGCCATGCTCTTCGGCTACATGCAGGTGCCGACCATGCTCGGGATCGGCCGGGTGGTGGTCAAACTGGACCTGCCCGAAACCGGGGGGCTCTACCGGTTTTCCAATGTCACCTATAACGGGGTGCAGATCGGCACGGTGACCAAGGTCGAGCTGACGCCGGGCGGGGTACGTGCCACGTTGTCACTGAATCGATCACCTAAGGTGCCCGCCGATCTGGTGGCCGCGGTGCGCAGTGTTTCGGCAATCGGCGAACAGTACGTCGATCTGCTGCCGCGCACCGATGGCGGCCCCTACCTGCACAACGGCTCGGTGATCGCGGCGTCGGACACCCAAGTCCCCCAACAGGTCGGTCCGATGCTCGATCAGGTCAGTGCGCTGGTCGACTCGATTCCCAAGGACCAACTCAGTAATCTGCTCGACGAGACATTCGTCGCTTTCGACGGTGCCGGCTATGACTTCCAGTCCTTGCTGGACTCGGCAACCACCATCAGCGGTGATGCCAACCGGGTTTCGGACAAGGTGCGCAAGCTGGTCGACAACAGTGCGCCGTTGCTGGACTCGCAGGTGCAGAGCACCGACGCGATCCGGTCCTGGGCGCGCAGCGTGGCCGGGATCTCCGAACAGGTAGCGGCCAACGACCCGCAGTTGCGCGCCATCTTGCAACGCGGCCCCGGATTCGCCGACGAAGTATCCGGCCTAATGCAGGATCTCAAGCCCACGCTGCCTATCCTGCTGGCCAACCTGAACACCCTCGGGCAGGTCCTGATGGTCTACAACCCGTCGCTGGAGCAGCTGATGGTGCTGCTGCCCGGTTACATTGCGGCCCAGCAGTCGTTCGGTCTGCCCAAGAACAACCCGACCGGTCTGCCGCAGGGCGACTTCACCCTCACGTTCGGGGACCCCAACCCATGCACAGTGGGGTTCCTGCCGCCGTCGTCATGGCGTTCTCCGGCCGACACCACCACAATCGACACCCCCGACGGCCTGTACTGCAAACTGCCGCAGGACTCACCGGTATCGGTGCGTGGTGCCCGCAACTTCCCGTGTATCGAGCATCCTGGCAAGCGCGCGCCGACCGTCGAACTCTGCGACGACCCCAAGGGTTTCGTCCCGATTGCGATGCGCCAGCACCTCACCGGGCCCACTGCGTTCGACCCGAACCTGCTCAAGCAGGGCATCCCGGTCGATGACCGGGTCGATTTCAGCGACCGGCTCTTCGCCCCGGTCGGGGGTACTCCGCTGCCGCCGTGGGCCACACCATCGGGCACATCACCGGATTCTCCGCGGCCAGAGGTGCCGGCGCCGCCGCCGTTGGCTGGGAACGCCGGGATCGGTGAACAGACGCCTTCGGTTGCGGTGGTGCCCTATGACCCGAACACCGGCAAGTACATGACCCCCGATGGGCGCTACGAGCAGCAGACGAACCTGGTGCCCGGTTCCGGGCCCAAGTCGTGGACCGACCTGATGCCGTACTGAGTGCCGGAGGAGGACGAATGCGCGCACGTGAATTGATCGTCGCTACAGCGGCTTTCGGACTGGTCGTCGGGGCGACTCCGGCACCGCCGGCGCAGGCGGCCCTGGGCTTCGAACTCAACGGCCCCTACCGGGTCATTTCGAACGGGGACTGGGCCAAGACCAATGAGGTCTTCATGAATGAGGTCACGGTCACGTCGGTATGGACATTCAGTTCCAGTTGCGAGAATGCGCACGTCTGCACCGGCCAGGTGAGCAGCGACCAGGGCTGGACCGCTCCGCTGGAATTTCGTACCTCGCGCTGGATCGTCGACCGCTTCCACGAGAACTGGCAGACCTGCCCGGACGGCACCACCTCGTCCGGCCGACAGCGCTACCAGTTCCAGGGTAGCGACACCAACGGCCAGTACGACAAACGCAACATCGACCGGCTGGTCGGCTACGACCGGACGATCGGCGTCTCGGGGGCCTGTGGACGTAACCAGCCCACGGTGATCCTCATGCCGCTGACCGTCGAGCGGCTCTAGGCGGTAGGGGAGGCCATGCAGACCACTCGCGTGATGAAAGTGCTTGTCGCGGCGCTACTTGCCGCAGGCACAATCGCCGGCGTGACGCCCGCGGTGCCGGCGGTCGCCGACCCATACGTACCGATGTGCGACGTCCCGGCGTGCACACCCGGAATCATGCCGAATGTCGTGCTGGGTGCGCCGTGCTCCAACACCACCTACTTCGTCTTCGGGTCCGCAGTCGCAGGGGCCTCGACCCTGCCGGGCAGGCTGGTGTACTGCGCGTCGCCGCGCCGCTACGAGCCCCGCTGGTTCCGCTCCCCGGAGATGCACGGCATCAAAGAGGAGAACAGCAAGTGTGACGAGTTTTCCGGCGAGGTGGCGCAGGCACCCGATGGACTTTTCTTGACCTGTGTCGCCGACGGCGAGTCGCTGTGGCGTCGCGGAGACCTCTAGCGGGACAACAATCTTGGTAAGTCGAGGGAGTTCGCCCATGTTCCGAACCACTGTCGGTGCAGTGCTAGGTGCGTTGACCGTCGCCACCGCGGTGGCACCGACCGCCGCGGCCGACATGCGCTATGGCAACTACGAGGTCCTGAGCAACCGGTGGACCGACGCGACATGGGTGTGGGCGGCTTACCCGTGCGAGACGATGGGCAAGTTCGACGACCTGCCCACCGGCTGCGTGACGGTGAGTGCGATCGACCGGCCGCATTTCTTCGGTCGCGGATATTACGGTGGTACCGCCAAACTGGTGGACGGTCGGTACTCGTTCACCTCGGATTACCCCAACGGTCTGAACTGTCCGTTCGGGCCCTCGATGCCGACGCGCGACACCTACACCTGGGATGCGAACACACTGGCCGGTGTCGTCGAATCACATTTCGACGTGGGCTGTATGAATGGCCCGGGCGGGGTGAACACCTGGACGTTCGCCCTGGTCCGGATGTAACAGGTTAGACGGGGTCGAACGAGGAGATCAGCCACCGGCCGTCGTGCTTCTCCAAGCCGACCTTGACGCTGCTCATCGAAAACGAGCCGTCCGGAATCGACTTGCTGATCGTGGTCTGGTTGAGATAGATCAGCACCTCCGCGGAACTGGGGTGCAGGGATACGACGCCCTTGCGAACCACCGCGGCCACCGTCTGTACCTGCTTCTCCTTGACTGCCGGGGTGACGACCTTCTGGGTGAAATCGATGTAGTGCGACAGGAAGTCACCGGTGAGGTGGCTCTCGGCGGTGGCGAAATCCTGGTCCATCGTCTTTGGGGCGTAGGTCAGTATGGCGATCGCGCCGTCGGCGGCGGCAGCCATCACCGCCTGTTCGTCCGCGGGCCCGAGCTGCCGATCGGCACCGAGCACCCCGAAGTAGAGCCAGTACGTCAGTGCCGCGGCGGCCACCAGCAGCCCGGTGAGCGCGGCCGCGATCCAGCGCGTCGTCGAGACGGCCGGTGCCGCCGACTCGGCCGCGTCCTCGACTGGTCCCTGGCCCCCGAGCGCGGCATCCACGGTCTCGTCGTCCGCGGTCGGTTGGTCGCCCACCGACTCCTCGGTGGTTTCGACGGTCACGTCATCCTCGTCGGATTCGCTCATGCCGCGAAGTCCACCTTCGACATCTTGACCTGGTCGCCTTCGCGGGCCAGGTGCACGGTGAGGCGCCAGGCACGGGGTTCTTCTTTCGCCCCGGCGACATTGGTGACCTTGGTGTTGGCCGCGACCAGCACCACGGCGTCGTTGTCGGACATCGATTCCACCCCCGCGACCGCCGAGTCGACCGTGGTGACGGTTTTCGACTGGCGGGCCACCTTGGTGAAATCGCCGACGTGGTCTTCGAAGTCCTTCTTGAACTCACCGGTTGAGTTGTCCAGGATCGCCTTGACGTTGTCATCGACGGTTTCGTAGTTCAGTGACATCAGCGTCACCACCCCCTGACGTGCGGCGGCGGCATACTCGGCCAATTGGTGCTGGCGCTGCGCCACGCTGTTGTGATGAGCCAGCATCACCACATCCGCGGCGATCAGACCACCGATGGTGAGCACGGCCAGCGTCGCCGCCGCCCAGGGCAGCACGTTGCGGGCGCGCGCGAACTTCCGGGGCCGCTCGGCCGGCTGCTCGGCGTCGCCCTCGTCAACGCCCGAGGCCGGCTCGACCGCTGCCGACGTCTCGACTACCTGCGCGGTTTCCGGCTCGACCGCGGCCGTGGATTCCGGCTCGGACTCCTGCTGTGCCTTCAGCAGCTCCGCGCGGGCGCGGGCCAACTCCGCCGCCGCCTCGGCGGCCTTCGCCTCGGCCTCCGCCAGGGTCAGGGCGTCCTTCGAAGCGCGCTTGGCGGCGTGCTTTCCGACGTGCTTTCTGGGCCCCCCCGGCTTCGCCGGATCACGCGACGGCATACGCCTCTCCTGTCCGTTGTCCACCCAGCACCAGGGTCCCTCACCAAGTGCGGAGGGAGCAGAGCGCCCCCTTAGTACCGGCGTCGGTGGCGACCACGACGTCGTCGATGCGCAGTTCGCAGACGAACCCGGGCGCGCCCGGAGCGGGATGCATCGCGGGCAGTGACACCACCACCATTGCCCAGTCCTCGGGGTTGGCCAGGGTGGTGTCGAAGATCCAGGGCTGGCCCGGCCCGATGATGACGTCTGCCTTCGGACTGTATTGATACGGGTTGTGGCTGTACTCGCCGAAGTTGGGTGGTTGCACTTCGCGGTAGTAGATGTATGCCTGGGCGGTCTCGGTGGAACTGACGGAGTAGCGCACCCGGTGCGGCGCCGTGTCATCGGCGCCCGCTGGGATGGCCGCGGCCAGCGCAGCGGCAAACGCCATCCCCGCAACCACGGACGATCCGGCGACCTGCCTGCCTGTCACGGGCTCCTCCACTGCTGCACCCGCCGGAGCGGACGCGTGGGCAAAGACTCAAATTCTTGGTAGCGAAGAATAACATTTCCGCGATGCTTGCGACGGCGAACCATCCGGCCCGTCATCCCCTGGGGTCGGTGGTCGCTGCCGCACGCCCCGCCCGGAAGCCGAACACCATGGCTGGGCCGATGGTGCCGCCCGCGCCGCCGTATGCCCGGCCGGTCACTCCCGCCATCGCGTTGCCCGCGGCGAACAGGCCGGGGATCCGATGCCCGCTCACGTGCAGAACCCGGCCGTCGGAGTCGGTGCGTGGTCCGCCCTTGGTGCCCATGGCTCCGATGGACAGCGGCACGGCGTAGAAGGGCGCGGTGTCGATGGGCCCCAAGGTGCGCCCGGCGACAGTGCGTGCCTGGTCGTCACCCCAATAGCCGTCGTAGGCGCTGGATCCCCGCCCGAAGTCGGGATCCGCCCCCGCCGCGACGTCGCGGTTCCAGGCGGCCACCGTCTGTGCCAGACCCTCGGCGTCGATCCCGGTCTTGGTGGCCAGGGCGGCCAGATCGGGCGATTGCGAGAACCAGTCCGGTGCGGTGCCATCGGGTGCGACACCGAGGAATCCGTACCGGCGCAGGTGCCCGGCGTCGAACACGATCCACGCCGGATCGTTGACGTATCCGCCGCGCGGCTCCAGATAGTGGAAGGCGCCGGCCATCGAGTTGTAGTCGCAGGCCTCGTTGACGAACCGCCGCCCGGCCCGGTTCACGATGATGCTGCGCGGGCGGGTCCGCTCGAGCCGTACGCTGCGACTGCGCTGCTCGCCGGCGATGGTGTCGCCGGGGATCCGGACGATCGGGACCCACCACGCCTCGCCCATGTTGGCCAGGTCCGCGCCGTGCGCCATCGCCATGCGCAGTGCGTCGCCGGTGTTGTTCGGCGGTGACACCGCACCGCGCATCGGCCCGCGCAGAAACGCCTCCACCAGGGAGGCGTTCCATTCGAAGCCGCCGTTGGCCAAGATGACGCCCCGCCGGGCGCGCACCCGGCGGGTCAAGCCGTCGCCTTCGACCCGCACACCCGCGATGCCTTCGGCGTCGGCGAGGAGCTCGACGCCGCGGCACCCGGTCTGCGGTGTGATCCCGGCGTCGAGCGCGCCGCGCAACAGCCCGGCGATCAGCGCGGTGCCGGCCACGCAGATATCGCCCGCGGCTGTTGCCTCGATGTCGGCGTGCAGCCGGGCACGGGTCTCGGCGTCGAACCCAACGTTGCTGTAGTCGGCGGGGAACGCCGTGATCCGGTCCTGCCAGGAGCCCACCCGGGAGACGTCGTAGGGCAGCGGGCTCAGTGAGCGCCCCCCGGACGGGCGTCCGCCGGGCAGCTCCGGTTTGTAGTCCGGGAAGCCGGTGGCGACCTCGAAGCGGACATCGCTGTGGGCTTCGACGAACTCGACCATCTCCTGGCCGGTCCGCACGAACGTCGAAACCAGCGCGTCGTCCATCGCTCCGAAGGATTGGGCGCGCAGGTAGTCCATAGCTGCCTCGACGGTCAGCCCGGGAGCGCGATCGTGTGCCGGAATCCAGGCGATGCCACCGGACACCGCAGTGGTGCCGCCCACGGTGTCGGACTTCTCGTAGAGGGCCACCGATGCGCCATGCACGGCCGCGGTGAGTGCGGCGGTGAATCCGGCACCGCCGGTGCCCAAGACCACCACGTCCACTGAGTTGTCCCAAGCGTCGTCGTCCCAATCGCCATGCGCGCCGGCTGACATCAATATGTTCCTCTCGGGCAGCTTCAGCTCAAGATTTCGGACAGCCGGCCGGCTGCGGCCAGCACGGCGTCTCGGCCGCGCAGCACCACGTCCTCGCGGTGCGAGATCAGGTTGATGCAGGTCGGCGGTGCCGGGGGGCGGCGGCGAACCGGAACGGCCAGTCCGAAGGTTCCGGGCTCGATCTCGCCGTGGGTGACCACCCAACCGCGCTCCCGGGTCTGCGGGACGATGTCGCGTTCGCCGGGGCGCGCGGGCATGGCTGCCAGCAGTGCGATCCCGGCGGCGCCCAGGCTGAGCGGATGGCGGCTGCCCTCGTGGAACGCGAGTTGATAGCCGACCTGGGTGGGGACGATGACCGCGACGGCCACTTGCTGGTCGCCCTCGGCGACCAGCAGTGACACCGTGGTCCCGAGTTCGTCGGCGAGCGCGCGGAGCGTCGGCAGGCAAAGCTGTCGCACGTTGTTGTCGAACGAGGCTCCGAGTACGGCCAGTGCGGCGGCCGAGCGGTACCGGCCGTCGTCTCCTTTGGCGATCAACCGGAAGCCGGTCAGCGTGTTGAGCAGTCGATAGCTGATCGTCCGGTGCACGCCTACCCGGTCGGCGACCTGCTGGACCGTCAATCCCTGCGGCTCGGCAGCCACGGCCTGTAGGGCGGCCAGCCCCCGGGCCAGTGTCTGGGAACCCCGCGCGGTCTCGGCGGCCGCGTCGGGCATCAGCGTGGGCATCGGCAGGGCCTCCTTGACATACACCCGCGTGAGAGTGATGCTCTTGAATATAACGTACATCTGTGTGCGATAAAAGCACGTTTGATATGCCGCAAAACGAGAATGACATTTCCATACGAGCTGGGGAAGAGGTGGGCGGTGCCGGAGTTCGAGAGCGTCTGGAGTGACCTCCAGGGCGTCGCGTTCGAGCAGGGCTACCTCGACGCGAGCGGAGTGCGGACCCGGTACTTGCGGGCCGGCGATCCGGCCAAGCCGGTTCTGGTGCTGCTGCACGGCTCCGGAGGGCACGCCGAGGCCTACGTGCGCAATCTCGCCGCCCACGCCGAGCACTTCTGGACCTGGTCGGTGGACATGCTCGGTCACGGTTACACCGACAAGCCCGGTCATCCACTCGAGGTTGGCCACTACGTGGCGCACCTGGTGGATGTGCTGGACGCGATCGGCGCTCGGACGGCCAGCATCAGCGGCGAATCCCTCGGCGGGTGGGTGGCGGCGCGCGCCGCCATCGACCACCCGGACCGCGTCCACCGACTGGTGCTCAACACCGCGGGTGGTTCCCAGGCCGACCCCGAGGTGATGAAGCGAATCATCACGCTGTCGATGGCTGCGGTCGAGAATCCCAGTTGGGAAACAGTGCAGGCGCGCATCAAGTGGTTGATGGCAGACAAGACGAAGGATTACGACGACATCGTCGCCAGCCGTCAGCGGATCTACCGCCTGCCGGGTTTCGTCGACGCGATGCGCGACATCATGGCGTTGCAGGACCCGCAGATCCGTGCCCGCAATCTGTTGGGGCCGGCCGAATACGGACAGATCACGGCGCCCACGCTGGTGGTCTGGACCAGTGATGACCCGACGGCCGACGTCGAAGAGGGCAAGCGGATTGCCTCGATGATCCCGGGTGCCCGGTTCGAACTGATGCCCGGCTGCGGCCACTGGCCCCAGTACGAGGACCCCGAGACCTTCAACCGCCTTCACCTGGAATTCCTGCTGGAGCGCTAGCGTGGCCGCGCCCAGTGATGTCGAAGTCGTCGTGGTCGGCGCCGGTCCGGTCGGCCTGACACTGGCCAATATCCTCGGCCTGCAGAGGATTCGCACCCTGGTCATCGAGGACCGCGACACTCTCATCGACTATCCCCGCGGGGTCGGCCTCGACGACGAGTCGCTGCGTACCTTCCAGGCGATCGGCCTGGTGGACGCCGTACTGCCGCACACCGTCCCCAACCAGATCCTGCGGTTCTACGACGGCCGCCGGCGCCTGCTGGCCGAAATGGCGCCCGCCGACGCCTGTTTCGGCTGGCCCAAGCGCAACGGCTTCGTGCAGCCGCTGGTCGACGCCGAACTGCTCCGCGGCCTGGAACGCTTCGACCACGTCGAGGTGTTGTGGGGCCGGCCGATGACCGGGATCGCTGAGACCGGCGGTTCAGCGAGGCTCGACGGAGGAGAGGCGAAGCTGGGACCGCCGCATGGGCACAGCGAATCGGTCACGGTGAGTATCGGCGGTGAAGGATTGGAACCGCAGACCGTCTCGGCTCGCTACGTCGTCGGGTGCGACGGCGGGCGCAGCGCCACTCGCCGACTGATGGGAGTGTCCTTCGACGGCACCACCTCGTCGACGCGCTGGCTGGTGGTCGACATCGCCAATGATCCACTGGGCCACCCCAACAGCGAGGTCGGTGCCGACCCGGCGCGCCCATACGCCTCGATCTCGATCGCGCACGGTATCCGCCGGTTCGAGTTCATGATTCACGCCGACGAGACCGACGAGCAGGCGCAAGACCCCGAGTTCGTCGCGGCCATGCTGGCCCCGTTCGTTCCGCATCCGCACGATGTCGACGTGATCCGCCGCCGGGTGTACACCCACCACTCCCGGATCGCCGGGGCCTTCCGCCGCGGCCGGCTGCTGTTGGCCGGTGACGCCGCGCATCTGATGCCGGTCTGGCAGGGCCAGGGCTACAACAGCGGCATCCGCGACGCGATGAACCTGGGCTGGAAGCTGGCCGCCGTGGTCCGCGGCCAGGCCGGGCCGAGCCTGCTGGACAGCTACGACACCGAGCGCCGCAAGCACGCCCGCGCGATGATCGACCTTTCCACGATGGTGGGCAAGGTGATTTCGCCGACCAACCGCCGCGTGGCGGGCCTGCGTGACCGGGTGATCCGCGCGGCCTCGGCGGTGCCGACCCTCAAACGCTATGTCCTGGAGATGCGGTTCAAGCCGATGCCGCGCTACGAGCAGGGTGCGGTCGTTCATGACCAGCCACACCGTCCCGATTCCCCGGCGGGAACCCTGTTCATCCAGCCGCGCGTTGACACCCGCAGTGGCACAGACCTACTCCTCGACGAGGTGATCGGCGCCGGGTTCGCGGTATTGGCCTGGAACAACAATCCCCGGGCGCTGCTCGGCGAAGAGGTCTTCGCACGGTGGACGGCGCTGGGGGCCAGCTTTATCGCGGTGCGGCCGTCGACCCAGCTGCATTGGACCCCGCCCGGCCAGGCCGATGACCCCGCGATCACCATCGTCGGCGATCGGACCGGAGCGCTGAAAGCCTGGTTCGACCGGCACAGCGAATCGGTGCTGTTCCTGCGCCCGGACCGTTGCATCGCCGCGGCCTGCATCGCCCAGCGCGCCCCCGAGGTGAGCTCACGACTCTTCGACGTCCTGGCCGTGACCGCGCAAGGGGGTGATCGCACCGATGACACTGGCCCTGTGCTGCATGTCCCACAGCCCACTGCTGAATCTGCCGGGACCACCCCGTGAGTTAATGGACGACATCGACGCCGCGATCGCCGACGCCGCGTCGTTCGTCGCCGACTTCAACCCACAGCTGACGGTGATCTTCGCGCCGGATCACTACAACGGGTTCTTTCTGCAACTGATGCCGCCGTTCTGCGTCGGCACCGCGGCCCAGGGCATCGGTGACTATGGCACGCACCTCGGGGCGCTGAACGTTCCGGCCGACATCGCGCGCGAGTGCGCGCAGGCGGTGCTGGAACGCGGTGTGGACGTGGCTGTTTCGGCGTCCATGGACGTCGACCATGCCGTGACGCAGCCGTTGGAGCGGCTGTTCGGGGACGCGGGCGCATGCCCGGTGATCCCGATCTTCATCAACGCGGTCGCCGCCCCGCTGGGACCGATACACCGCGCCCGCGCGCTAGGCGCGGCGGTAGGGGAGTTCCTCGCCGGCCTGGACCTACGGGTACTCGTGGTGGGATCCGGTGGGCTCTCGCACGATCCGCCGATCCCGACACTGGCGACCGCGCCGCCGGTCACCCGGGACCGGATCCTGCACGGCACCGCCATGAGTGCCGAGCAGCGCCAGGCCCGCCAGGAGGCAACCATCGCGGCAGCGCGCGACTTCGCCGCGGGGACCAACAACCTCGCCCCGCTGAACCCGGAATTCGACGAGCGCTTCCTGTCGATCGTGGACAGTGGACGCCTTGACGAACTCAACGACTGGACCAACACATACATCACCGAGTCCGGTGGTGGTTCCGCGCATGAGATCCGCACCTGGGCAGCCGCTTTCGGTGCACTCGCAGCCCAGGGCGGCTACCGCACCGGTCGTCGTTACTACCGGGCGGCGCCGGAGCTGATCGCCGGGTTCGCCATCCGCACCGCAGAACACACGGAGGTGCTCCGGTGACCGACGCAGACCACGTCGTCGACGTGCTCATCATCGGCTCCGGCGGCGGCGGAATGACCGCGGCGCTGGCCGCGCACGCCCGCGGCCTGGACACCCTGGTGGTGGAGAAGTCGCGATACTTCGGCGGCTCTACCGCGCTGTCCGGCGGCGGCATCTGGGTGCCGGGGGCGCCGTCGCAGCGTCGGGAGGGCTATGCGCCCGACCCCGACGATGTCCTCACCTACCTGCGTTCGATCACCGACGGGCTGGTCAGCGACGCCCGGCTGCGGCAGTATGTGGATGCCGCGCCGCGGATGATGGAGTTCCTGGAGCAGACCAGCGCCTGGTTCGAGTTCGTCTGGAAGCCCGGCTATGCCGACTACTACCCGGAGCTGCCCGGCGGCTCCGAACTGGGCAGCACCATCAACGTGCCCGCCATCGACCTGCGCAAGCTCGGCGACGAGGAACAGAATCTACTGGCGCCGCTGGCGTTGGCGCCCAAGGGGATCTGGCTGGGGCCCAAGGACCTTCGGCTTTTCTATCAGGTCCGTCAATCATGGCGCGGCAAAGCGGTGCTGGCCAAGCTGCTGTGGCGGATGTTTCGCGCCCGGGTTTTCGGAGACCGGATGGCCGCCATCGGCCAATCGCTGGCCGCGCGGCTTCGGCTGGCGATGGTCGAACGCGATATCCCACTGTGGCTCGACACGCCGATGACCGAGCTCACCACCGACGAATCGGGTGCGGTGACCGGTGCGGTGGTGCAGCGCGGCGGCCGGGCCCAGCGCATATCGGCGCGCCGCGGCGTGATCCTGGCCAGCGGCGGATTCGACCACGACCTGGCCTGGCGCCAGCAGCATCAGCCTGTGCTGGAACACGATTGGAGCTTCGGCAATCCGCTCGCGACCGGCGACGGGATCCGGGCCGCCGAACGCATCGGCGCGGCGACCGAACTGCTCGACGAGGCCTGGTGGTTCCCGGCACTGTGTTGGCCCGATGGCCGACTGCAGTTCATGCTCAACGAACGCATGATGCCGTCGCAGTTCATCGTCAACGGCGACGGCGAGCGCTTCATCAACGAGGCGGCGCCCTACATGGATTTCGCGCACGCCATGATCGCCGGACAGCAGGCCGGTGTCACCCACATCCCGTGCTGGCTGGTCACCGACCAGCGATCCTTTCACCGCTACGTCGTCGCCGGGCACCTGCCGATCCCGAAGATCCCCGGCGCACCGGTACCAACCGGGCGCCGGATACCGCAAGCCTGGCTGGACTCCGGTGTGGTCAAGGCGGCCAACTCCTTTGAGGAGCTGGCAGGCGAGATCGGCGTTCCACCCGAACGGCTGTGCAGCACCGCGCAACGGTTCAACGAGCTGGCTCGCTCCGGCCACGACGACGACTTCCGTCGCGGCGACAGTGTCTACGACAACTACTACGGCGATCCGACGCTGCCCAACCCCAACCTGCACCCACTGGGCAAGCCGCCCTACTACGCGTTCCGCATCATCCTCGGCGACCTGGGCACCTCGGGTGGCCTGCGTACCGACGAGGACGCGCGGGTGCTGCGCGCCGACGACTCGGTGATCGACGGTCTCTATGCGGTGGGCAACACCTCGGCCCCGGTGATGGGCCGTAGCTACGCCGGGGCCGGAGCAACCATCGGACCGGCGATGACTTTCGGTTACGTGGCCGCCCAACACATCTGCACGCACCATCGTCTCGCCGAATCGCAGACTCCCAACCAATCGCCCAGGAGGTAAAACGTGAAGATCTCACTGTTCTACGAATTCGCGCTGCCGCGTCCATGGTCCGACGACGATGAACGCCAGCTGTTCTCCGACGGCCTCGACGAGGTGGAGCTGGCCGACAAGGCCGGGTTCTCCACGGTCTGGCTCACCGAGCACCACTTCCTGGAGGAGTACTGCCACGCCACCGCGCCGGAGATGTTCTTGGCCGCGGCCAGCCAGCGGACCAAGAACATCCGGCTCGGTTTCGGGATCATGCACCTGCCCCCGGTGGTCAACCACCCCGCTCGGGTGGCCGAGCGGGTCGCCACCCTGGACCTGTTGTCCGGTGGCCGGGTCGAATTCGGCACCGGGGAGGGATCCTCGATCGCCGAGCTCGGCGGATTCGGGATCGACCCGGCCGACAAACGGACCCAATGGGAGGAAGCACTCGAGGTCTCGATCCGCTGTATGACCGAGGAGCCGTTTACCGGCTTTGACGGCCAGCATGTCCAGATGCCGGCCCGCAACGTGGTGCCCAAGCCGATGCAGAAGCCGCATCCGCCGGTCTGGGTGGCCTGCACCCGGCCGGCGTCGGTGCAGATGGCCGCTCAGAAATGCATCGGCGCCTTGAGCTTCGCCTACACCGGTCCGGGACCGCTGGCCGAGCGGGTCAACGGCTACTACAAGGAACTCGAAGAGAACGGCGTCCCGGTCACCCCCCAGGTGAACCCGAACATCCTGGCGATCGGCGGCGACCTGTCGATGATGGTGGCCCCCACCGATGAGCAGGCCGTCGCGCGCCTTGGAGTCGGAGGTGGATTCTTCTCGTTCGGGATCATGCACTACTACATGACCGGCGAGCACACCCCGGGCCGGACCGGGGTGTGGAACCGCTACCTCGAAGAGGTCGAGAAGGACCCGACGCTGGCCTATGGGCCGGGCCGCGGGGCGATCGGAAGCCCAGCGACCGCAAGGGAGTTCCTGCGCGGCTACGAAGAGAGCGGCGTCGATGAGCTGATCCTGTTGCTCAACCCGCGCAGCCATGAGGCGACCATGGAGGCCATCGAGCTGATGGGCAAGGAGGTGCTGCCGGAGTTCATCGAACGCGATGAGAAGGCGGTCGCCGAGAAGGCCAAGCGGCTCGAACCGGTGCTGGAAAAGCTCGAGGCCCGCCGACCCGCGCCCACCGCGCCGGCATTCGATGAGTCCTACTCGTTCGGCGGACTGCCGACCGGTCGAGGCGGCACGTTCACCGCCACCGAGATCCCCGAGGCGATGGCCGAGATGAACGAGGGTCGGGTGCAGGCTGCGCAGCTGGCCAAAGAAGAGAGAGCACGCGGCCAGCAGTGAGCGCAGCGTCCGCGCTGTGGCGCTACGACGGGCGACGAACCGTGGTCACCGGCTGCGCGTCGGGAATCGGCGCCGCGCTGGTGACGCAGCTCGGCGAACTCGGAGCGCAGGTCGTCGGCGTGGACCGGGTCGAACCCGCGGCTAGTGCCGACGAGTTTCACGCGACAGATCTGGCGGATTCGGCGTCCATCGACCGCGCCGTGGCTGCCATCTGCGAGGTGGGGCGGGTCGACGCGCTGTTCAACGTCGCGGGGGTGTCCTCGGGCATCGGTGACCCGGAGCGGGTGGTCACGATCAATTTTCTGGGCTTGCGTCATCTCACTGAAGCGCTGCTGCCGGTGATGCCGGCAGGTTCGGCGATCGCCAATGTGTCCTCGCTGGCGGCGACGGCCTACCGCGAGAACGCGCAGACAACCGTCGGCCTGTTGAACTCGCAGGGCATGGCTGCCGGATTACAGTGGTGCCGTGCCAATCCCGCCGCGCTCGTCGACGGCGGCTACCGACTTTCCAAGGAAGCGATCATCCTCTACGGCATGCTCAACGCCGGCCCGCTGGCGCATCGCGGGATCCGGATCAACTGCACGGCGCCCGGCGTCACCGAGACCCCGATCCTCGACCAACTGCGCAGCAGCTATGGGCAGGGGTTTCTCGATGACATTCCCAAACCGCTGGGGCGGGTCGCCAGCGCGGGCGAACAGGCTGCGCCACTGGTGTTTCTGAACAGCCCGGCCGCCGGATACATCACGGGGCAGGTGCTCTGGGTCGACGGCGGCAACATCAGCGGCCGAGCCGCCGCCGCACTGACCGACGGGTCGGTGCCGTGGCCAGCCTGACCGAGTTCCGGCGAGTGGCCGAGACGGTCCGCAACTGGGGGCGGTGGGGCGACGCCGACGAACTGGGCACCCTGAACCTCATCACGCCGCAGAAGGTCGCCGAGGCGGCCGGCCTGGTTCGACGCGGCAAGGTGTTCCCGCTCGGGGTGGACTTCGGGTCCTCGGGACCGCAGGGCGCGCTCCAGTTCCGGAACAACCCGATTCACGTGATGACCGTCGACGGCGGTGACGTCAGCACGCTGGCGCAGTACGGCCCGGAATGGCACCGCAACATCGCGGCGCAGCAACTGGGCGAGTTCTTCGTCGACAACCCGTTCCGGTTCAACGACGACATGATCGTGATGCCGTTGCAGGCCGCCAGTCAGTGGGATGCGCTCTCGCATGTCTACTACGACGACCAGCTCTACAACGGCTTCCCGGCGGGTTCGGTGACCAGCCTGGGCGCCTACCACTGCGGTATCGACAAAGTCGACGGCAAGGGGATCACCTCGCGGGGAGTGCTGCTCGACGTGGTCGCCCACCGCGGAGCGGACACCTTCCTGCCCTTGGGGACCCCGATCACCCCGGAGGAACTCGACGACGTCGCCCGAGCCCAACAGGTCAGCGTGGAACCCGGTGACATCGTGGTGGTTCGAACCGGTTGGTGGGAAAGGTTTTCGCAAACCGGCAACGGTGCCGAACCGGGTGCCGGACTGGACTGGCGGTGCGCCTCCTGGCTGCACGCCCATGACGTCGCGGCTGTGGCCGCGGACAACTTGATGGTCGAGGACCCGGTTTCGGGCGTCGAGGGAACGTATCTGCCCCTGCATATGTTGTGCCTGCGCGACATGGGGTTGATGCTCGGGGAGTACTGGGACCTCGGTGCGCTCGCCGCGGATTGCGCCGCCGACGGCCGTTACGAATTTCAGTTGGTTGCACCGCCTTTGCGGGTG
This sequence comes from Mycobacterium sp. SMC-19, assembly GCF_045310815.1. Lineage (NCBI taxonomy): Bacteria > Bacillati > Actinomycetota > Actinomycetes > Mycobacteriales > Mycobacteriaceae > Mycobacterium > Mycobacterium sp. SMC-19. The sequence goes on from NZ_JBJIAM010000003.1 coordinate 285,156, forward strand.
ACCGGCGGAGTCGGGTCCCCGGTGAATCCGATCGCGATCAAGTAACCCGGGGCAGGAGCAGCATGCGATTCGTCTTTGTGCACGGTGGATTTCATGCGGGCTGGTGTTGGAGTCGCACCATCGCGGAGTTGGCGAAGATCGGCCACACCGGTATCGCCGTCGACCTACCCGGCCACGGCGCCCGGCTCCACGAGGAGTCCACCCTGGCCAACCGCCGGGAGGCCGTGGCCGCGGTGCTGCAAACCGGCGACGTCCTGGTAGGGCACTCCGGCGGTGGGTTCGACGCCACCCTGGGCGCCGACAGTGCCCCGGATCTGGTGCGCCACATCATCTATCTTGCCGCGGCTCTGCCCAGAGAGGGCCGCAGCTACACCGATGCGATGACGATGGGTAGCGAGGGAGCCCAGTTCTTCGACACCGCGGCCGCTGACATGCTGAGCCATCTGCACTTCGCCGACGACGGGACGATGACCTTCGCCGACATCGGCGGGGCACGGCAGTACTTCTACCACGATTGCGATGACGAAACGCTGCGGTGGGCCTTCGAACGGCTCGGGCCGGAACGGTTTGGCGAGACCACGGTTGCGCCAGTGTCGGTGCCGCACTTCTGGGCGGCCGATATCGGCCGCAGCTTCATTCGCTGCGAACAGGACCGGGCCTATCCGCGCTGGCTGGCCGACCTGGTCTGCACGCGGCTCGGCGTCGAACCGCTGACCATCGACGCCTCGCACTCGCCGTTCCTGAGCCGCCCCGCCGAACTGGCCGAACTGCTGGTGCACGCCACCACGACCCGGCCGATCGGCCCGCTGATCCCTGACTGAGGAGTCCCCGTGCCGGTTACCCGCAAGTCCGTCGTCGTGGACGGCCTGAGCACTTCCTACCTGGAGGCAGGCGACCCGGCGGCCCCCGCGGTGGTCCTGTTGCACGGCGGTGAGTTCGGTGCCGGCGCCGAGATCGGCTGGGAACGCACCATTCCCGCGCTGGCCCAACGCCACCGGGTGCTCGCACCCGACCTGCTCGGGTTCGGGGAATCGGCCAAGGTGATCGATTTCAACGACGGGCGCGGCATGCGGGTCCGGCACGTCGCACGGCTCTGCGCGGCGCTGGGGGTCGAATCGGCGGATTTCGTCGGCAATTCGATGGGCGCGATCATGCTGCTGGTCGATACCACCTCGGAGGCGCCGCTGTTGCCGGTGCGGCGACTGGTAGCCATCTGCGGTGGCGGCGACATCCAGCAGAACGAGCACATGGCCGCGCTCTACGACTACGACGCGACGGTGCCGGCGATGCGCCGGATCGTGGCAGCGCTGTTTCACGACCCGGCCTATCCGGCCGACGACGAGTACGTGGGACGGCGCTACGCGTCGAGCACCGCACCCGGGGCCTGGGAGGCGATCGCGGCGGCGCGGTTCCGCAGGCCCGGTGCCGAACCGCCGCCACCGGCGTCGAGCAGTCGCCGCTACGACCGCATTTCGGTACCGACGCTGGTGATTGAAGGTGGCTGCGACAAGCTGCTCCCGCCCGGCTGGGCGGCCCAGATCGCCGATCAGATACCCGGCGGGCGCGCGACGGTCGTCGCCGACGCCGGCCACTGCCCGCAGATCGAACAGGCCGAACAGGTCAACGGCTTACTGCTGGATTTCTGTGCCGGGTGATCGGCCGAGTGCGATCGAAATATCGGATCTAGTTGGTTGTCGGTGGTGCTTGCGGTTGGAAAGGTTGGTACCACCACCATTGGGCGCGTTCGCCGGTGGGCCCAGGACACGGCGCCACTGTGGGCGGGGGCTGCTTGGGTGGGCGGGCCAGTGATGCGGAGCTTAGTGGTCGGCCGCTGTTGTCGGTGATGATGAGGTGGGCGGCGCCTCCGGTGATGGTGATGAGACCGCGGTGGTGTAGCCGATGATGGTAGGGGCAGACCAGCACCAGGTTGGCGAGCTCGGTCTCGCCACCGTCTTCCCAGTGCCGGATGTGATGGGCATGCAGCCCCCGGGTCGCCCCACAGCCGGGAACCACGCAGCAGCGGTCGCGGTGCTCAAGGGCGCGGCGCAGCCGACGGTTGATTGCGCGGGTGGCGCGACCGGCGCCGATGACCTCACCGTTGCGCTCGAACCACACCTCAAAGCTGGCGTCGCACAGCAGGTATTGGCGTTCGTCATCGGAGAGCAGCGGACCTAGGTGCAGCGCCGCGGCCCGTTCTTTGACGTCGAGGTGCGCCACCACGGTGGTGTGCTGCCCGTGGGGCCGGCGGGCGGTCTCGGAGTCCCATCGGCCTCGACCAGACGCATGAATGCATCAGCCGTCGTCGGTGGCGGGGACGCTTGATCTGTTGCGCAGCCGTCATGGTCGTGTTTCCACTCGGCCAGCAGGGCATCCAGATGAGACTGCAGTGCCGCGTCGAACTTGGCCGCGTCGAGGTGATCGAGTTTGATCCGCCAGCAGCTGGACTGCTCGTCGGTGATTTTGGTGATCGAGCGCGCCGGCTGCGGCCGGGGCTCGGGTTCGGGTCGCGGTTCGAGCTTGACCGCGGTGCGCAGCTGGTTGACCGTGGCAGAAGCCGCCAGCTGCGCATAGTGCTCATCGGAGCCGTCGCCGGCCCGCCCCGCGATGACGCCGACCTGATCGAGCGACAGACGGCCTTCCCGCATGCCTTCGGCGCAGCGGGGGAACTCGGCAAGCCGGTGTGCGACGGTGCTGATCGTGTGGGCGTTTCCCGGTGACACACCGGTTTTCCAGGCCACGAGCGCCGCGATCGATCGTGCGCCGGTAGAACCCCACAGCTCGTCGCGTTCGATCTGGGCGATGATCTCCACCATGCGCGCATCGACAGCATTGCGCTGACCGGTCAACTCCGCCAACTCCTCGAAGAGCACCTCGAGAGGCGTGCCACCACGCGCTTCGGCGCTGGCTGCCGGTGCGATCGAGGTCATAGCCAAAGCATTGCAGGGGGGTCTGACAACTCTGTGCCGCCGAATCTGCGATGGCTTAACCGACGTCGTGACGGACCGGGGGATTGGTGAACCAGACGTTCTCCTCGCGCAGGTTTGCGCTGCGCCAGCCATTTTCGGCGCGGACCAGCTCGTGGTGGTAATAGCCACCGCAGTAGCTCAAGCCCGTCATGCCGGGCAGCTGCATCGGGTTGTAGAACATCGCCCGCACGAGCGCTGCATCGCCGGTGTATTCCAACACCTCGATGTTGGTGATGTAGTGCATCGACATCGGGATTGCCTGGAAACCGGTCGCCAGCCAATCGGCGACTTCGTCACGCGTGCCGCGGATCGCGCCCGCTGACGTGTAGTCGATGACGGCGTTCTCGGTGAATACCGATCGATACAGCGCCCAGTCCTTGGAGTCGACGGCGCGGGCGTAGCGATAGAGCAGGGCGGAGATCTCCAGCCGAGCATCAGCCGAGACGGGGCCTGTCATCTTGCCGACTCTAGGTCGACTGGCCATTTAAATCAGTCGCTTGACTGAACTCGGGGAAACGGGTTGAGTCGAACGACGAGCGCGGTCGCGGCGGAAGGGTGCAGATGGGCAACGAATTGGCCGGCAAGGTGGCAATCGTCACCGGAGGTGCATCGGGTATCGGCCGCGGGATCGCCGAGCGATTCCTCGCCGAGGGGGCACGCGTCGTCATCGCCGATCTGGATCGCGAACGCGGCGAAGCGCTCGCGGGACAACTCGGTGCGGATGCGACGTTCCGGGTCGCCGACGTCTCCGAACCGGCCCAAGTGGGCGCGCTGGTCGAAACGGCCGTCGAGACGTTCGGGGGACTGGACGTCATGGTCAACAACGCCGGGGTCTCGGGCACCATGCACAACAGGTTTCTCGACGACGACCTGGCGGACTTCCACCGCATCATGGCGGTCAACGTGCTCGGCGTGATGGCCGGTACCCGCGACGCGGCCCGGCAGATGTCCAAGGCCGGCGGCGGGTCGATCCTCAATCTGACCTCGATCGGCGGCATCCAGGCCGGCGGCGGGGTGATGACCTATCGCGCCTCGAAAGCCGCGGTCATCCAATTCACCAAGTCCGCGGCGATTGAGCTGGCCCATTACGACATCCGGGTCAATGCCATTGCGCCCGGCAACGTTCCGACGCCATTCGTGGCGTCGTCGGCAGCGACGAACCTGGATCCAGATGACCTGGCGCGGTACGAAGCGGCGATTCGCGAGACGATGCGGGCCGACCGGCCCCTGAAGCGGGAGGGCACCGCGGCCGACGTCGCCGAAGCCGCGCTCTACCTCGCCGGCGAGCGCTCCCGGTACGTGACCGGCGTGGTGCTGCCGGTGGACGGCGGGACTGTCGCGGGCAAAGCGATCCGGCGGCGCAGCAAGCCGGCGGACGGCGCAGGCAATTAAATCAATCGCTTGACTTAAAACGTGAACCACGATTGACTGACGTCGTGACTACCGCTGATCGAGCCGTGCGGGCTGAGCGGGCCAACAGCACGCGGGAGGCGATCCTGACCGCGGCCGAACAGCTGTTCGCCGAACATGGGGTTTTCGCGGTCTCCAACCGGCAGGTCAGTGAAGCTGCCGGCCAGGGCAACAACGCCGCCGTCGGGTACCACTTCGGCACGAAGACCGACCTGGTCCGCGAGATCGAGCGCCGCCACCGGGTGCCGGTCGAGCGGCTGCGCGAAGAGATGGTGTCGGCTGCGGTGGATTCCACCGAACTGCGCCACTGGGTGTCGTGCCTGGTCCGTCCGCTCACCGATCACCTTGCCGCGTTGGGCAATCCGACCTGGTACGCGCGATTTGCCGCACAGGTGATGGCCGATCCGGCCTACCACAACATCGTCGTCAAGGACGCGCTGAGTTCGCCGTCTCTGGTGCAGGTCGTCGATGGCATCAACGCCTGCCTGCCGGATCTTCCGGTCCGGGTCCACCAGGCCCGCAATGTGATGGCCCGAAACCTGTTGATGCACAGCTGCGCCGAACACGAACGAGCGCTGGCGTCCGGAGCGTCGACATCCGCCAGCTGGACCGAAGCCGGCTCCGACCTGATCGACGCAATCGTGGGGCTGTGGCTCGCTCCGGTCACCGGAGTTCCAGGAGGTTAGCAATGAAAGTCGCTGCCGACCAAGACATCTGCGCGTCATCGGGGCAATGCGTGGGATTTGCGCCGCGCGTGTTCGACCAGCGTGATGAGGACGGCGTCGTCGTCCTGCTCGATCAGTCCCCGCCGCAAGAGTTGGCCGACGCCGTGCGCCAGGCGGCCCGCGTCTGTCCGTCCGGAGCCATCAAGATCGTCGAGGAGTGAGCGTGACCGAAGCGTCCACCATTGCCAGTACCGCAACACCGGAGTACCCGATGAGCCGGGACGGCCGGTGCCCCTTTGCGCCGCCGCCGGAGACCATGGCGCTGGCCGCGCAGCGGCCGCTGAGCCGGGTACGGATCTGGGACGGCAGCACACCGTGGCTGATCACCGGCTACGAGGCGGTGCGCACCCTGTTCTCCGATCCCCGCGTCAGCGTCGACGATCACCAGCCCGGCTTCCCGCACTGGAACGAGGGCATGCGCGCCAGTGTCGATCACCGCCCCAAGTCGGTGTTCACCTCCGACGGCGCCGAGCACATCCGGTATCGCCGAATCCTGTCGCCCGCACTGACCATGAAGCGCGTCGAGGCGATGAAGCCAGTGGCGCAACGGATCACCGACGAATACATCGACGCGATCTTGGCCGGTCCGCAACCGGCCGACCTGATCGAGGGATTCGCGCTGCCGATTCCCTCCCTGGTGATCAGTGAACTGCTGGGCGTGCCGTACGAGGACCATGAGTTCTTCCAGCAGCACGCCACCATGGGGGTGGATCGATACGCCACCTCCGACGACCTTGCCGCGGGTGCCACCGAGCTGTCCAAGTACCTGGTGCGGCTGCTGGAGGCCAAGATGGCCGACCCGGCCGAGGACATGGTCTCCGACCTGGGGAAGCGCGTGTCGAACGGTGATCTGTCGGTACGGGAGGCCACCCAGCTGGGCACGGGGATGCTCATCGCCGGACACGAGACCACTGCGAACATGATCGGTTTGGGTATCGCGGCGCTGTTGCGCGAGCCGGACAGGATCGCCGAGAAGACCGCGGTGTTCCGCGACGGCGACGACGCCGCGATCGCCAACGCCGTCGAGGAACTGCTGCGCTACCTGTCGATCATCCAGAACGGCCAGCGCCGGGTCGCCCTCGATGACATCGAGATCGCCGGCGAGACCATTCGCGCCGGCGAGGGCATCATCATCGACTTGGCGCCGGCCAATTGGGACGCCTCGGTCTTCCCCGACCCGGACGCGCTGGACCTGGCGCGCCCGGCCCGCCAGCACATGGCGTTTGGGTTCGGCCCGCACCAGTGCGTCGGTCAGCAGCTGGCCCGCGCCGAGATGGTGATCGCCTTCCGCACCCTGTTCCAGCGCATCCCCACCCTGAAGCTGGCGGTGGACATCGACGAGATTCCGTTCAAGAACGACCGGCTCGCCTACGGCGTCTACGAGCTCCCCGTCACCTGGTAACCGCCCGATTGGAAGTGGATTGACATGTCCAGCACATCAACTGAAGCCGCCGCGTTCTATCCCGCCGGCGGCTACGGGGCGCCCAAGGACCGGCACGGCCAGGCCGAGGCGGGCTTCGGCAACGTCGGGCTGCCTGCGGGAACCGAGGTGTTCTCCGCCGACAATCACATCTCGATCGCCGACGACATCTTCTACCAGCGGTTTCCCGAGGACCTCAAGGACAAGGCGCCCCGGATCTGGTACGAGGACGGCGCGTACATGGTCGGCCGCAAGGGACAGTCATTCCTGCCGGGCGACTTCTCGGCGGTCCTGATGCAATACGACGATCTGGCCGGTGCGGCCAGCAGCAATATCGAGGCCCGGATCCAGGAGCTGGCCACCGACGGCGTCGACAAGGAACTGGCGTTTCCGAACGCTGTACTCGCTTTGTTTCATTTCCCCGACAAGGAGCTTCGGGAGCGGGTGTTCCGCATCTACAACGAGTACATGGCGGAGCTGCAGGAGCGGTCGAACGGTCACTTCTACGGGGTGGGTCTGATCAACTGGTGGGACCCCGCAGGTACCCGGCGCACGCTGGACGAATTGAAATCCTTGGGACTCAAGACATTCCTACTGCCGCTGAACCCCGGCAAGGACGACGACGGCAACATCATCGACTTCGGCGCCCGGGTGATGGATCCGGTGTGGGACGAGATCGAGCAGGCCGGGCTGCCGATCACCCACCACATCGGTGAAACCCCGCCGAAGACGCCCTGCGAAGTCAACAGCGTGGTAGTGGGCATGATGGTCAACGTCGACTCATTCCGCGAGCAGTTCGCCAAGTACATCTTCTCCGGCATCCTGGACCGTCACCCGGCACTGCGGATCGGTTGGTTCGAAGGCGGGATCGCGTGGGTTCCGACCGCTTTGCAGGACGCCGAACACCTACTCGCCTCCTACCAACACATGTTCACCCACCAGCTGCAGTACGACATCCGGCATTATTGGGACACCCACATGAACGCTTCGTTCATGGTCGACCCCCTTGGCCTGCGGCTGATCGACCAGATCGGGGTGGACAAGGTCATGTGGTCCTCGGACTACCCGCACAACGAGAGCACCTTCGGCTACTCGGAGAAGTCGCTGGCCAGCGTTGTCGCAGCACTGGGACCGCAGGACGCGGCGAAAGTGGTGAGCGCCAACATCAAAGCATTCCTGGGTGTCTGATGGCGGCTGCTGCGGCAACGCTGTCGGCCGTGGCCGGCGGCGTAGAGATCGCAGAAGTCCCGGACCGAGCCCGGCTGCGCCGGGAAACGGGCACCCGGCTGCGAGCGGCGATGGCCGAGCGGGGTATCGATGCCCTGGTGCTGTTAGGCAATAGCGCCGTCACCTATGCCACCGGTACCAGCTGGCGGCTGGGTGACGCCGGCCTGTCCCACATCGATCGACCGGTCGCCGTGGTGCTTGCCGACGACCCGTGGACGCACCTGTTCGCCCCGTTGCGGAACGCCTGGGACACAGATCTGGCCGCCGATCACTTGCACGCACCGGCGTTCCTCGAATGCGACGAAGGTGTCGACCAATTCGCCCGAACCATCGCCGAATTGATCCCGGGCACCGCCGTGGTCGGGGTCGACGAATGCACCGGCGCCATGCGGCGTGCTCACCAGCGGCTGTTCGCGGCGCGCCGGCCGGTCGATGCGGCTCAGGTGGTCAACGCCGCCAAACTGACCAAGACCGCCGATGAACTGTCGTGCATCCGTACCGCATGCCGGATCACCGCACGGGCGATGGCCGCGGTGCACGCGACGCTGGATCCCGGTATCCGGCCACGCGACCTGTCGGCGCACTTCCTGCGGCGGGCTTTCGAATTCGGTGCCGACGCCATCATGCTCGAACCGATCTGGCAGGTGACGAATGACGGCAGAGCCCGCGGCGACCTGCCGCTGTTGGCCTCCGATCGGGAGCTGGCCGTGGGTGACGTGGTGTGGTCTGACACCTCGATCAGTTACGGCGGATACTGCTCGGCATTCGGACGCACCTGGTTCGTCGGAGCCGACCCGAACCCACACCAGCAGAAGCAGTTTCGACAATGGCATGCGGTGCTCTCCGCGGTGCTGGACGTGACGCGGGCCGGTGTCACCGCCGGAGACCTGGCCCGGGTGGCCAGTACCGCCAACGGTGGACGGCGGCCATGGTTGCCCCACGGCTACCTCGGCCACGGCCTTGGCGTGACTGCGGGCGAGGCGCCGATGATCGGCACCGACCTGGGTACCGAATTCGACGAGAACTTTGTGTTCGAGCCGGGCATGGTGTTGGTGCTGGAGCCGATGGTGTGGGGGAACGGCACCGGCGGATACCGCAGCAAGCACGTTGTGGTGATCACCGAGGACGGCTTCCTCTCGCTGACCGACGACCCTCAGGCGCCGTATGCGTACTGAGGTTGCGCCGGATGCGCTGGCGCTGGGTTGCGGGCGACGTGAGCGCGCGCTGGCTCAGATGGAAGCGCATGATCTCGATGTGCTGGTGTTGGGGCGCCAGGCCAATGTCCGCTACCTGACCGGCACTCCGCAACGCTGGATGGCGGGCACCCGTTCGTTTGCCCCCAACGGCGTACTGGTGCGTGCGAGCGGCGCGGTTCATCTGCTGAGCTCGTCGGATCAAGGTGTACCCGAGGACATTCCGCACGATCACCTGAACGAGGCTTCGTGGAATCCGACGAACATCATTGCCGCGCTAGCGCATCTCGACGGGGCGCTGACCGCGCGACGGGTCGGAACCGATGCGATGTCACCGCTGTTCGCCCAACTGCTTCCGCTGGCGTTCCCGCAAGCCGACCTCGTTGACGGGGAGCCCGCCATGCGGGCCGCGCGGTCCATCAAGACCGCCGAGGAGATCGCCGCGCTGCGGACCGCGGTGGCGGCCGCCCAGTCGGCGTTGGCAGCGGCGGCGGGAGCGTTGGAAGACGGTGTCAGCGAACAGACGTTGGCCGGGGTGCTGATGGAGGCGATGACCGCGGGAGGGGACAGCGCCCCGGCCAACCAAGACGCCGCCTGGGTGACCTCGCGGGAACATCCGTGGCGGCGTGCGAGCGGCGACGGCCGGGTCCGGACCGGTGACCTGGTAGCGATCTCGGCAGCTGTGCTCGCCGGCGGCTACCTCGCCGAGGTCGGACGCACCTTTCCGGTCGGCGGTCGGGCCGACGCCAACACCGCTGCTCTCTACCGGCGCTGGGATGGTCTGTGGGAGAGGCTGTCCGGTGCCTGCAGTCCCGGCGCATCGTGCAGCGCGCTGCTGAGTGCCTACGCCGACGCCGGGGAGCCGCTGCCGCCGGTTCCGGTGGCGCATGGTCTGGGGCTGGGATTCGACCCGCCGGTAGTGTCGGCTCATCTGCCGCGGACCGCGGCGTCCGGCAGGTTGGAGCCGGGCATGGTGCTGGCCGTCACCGGTTATGTGTTCGAACCCGGGGTGGGTGCGGTATTCGGGCGTGAGGCCGTATTGATCACCGAGGACGGCCACGAAGTGTTGACCACCAGTCCGAGTTGAAGGAGCAGTTCGCGAATGTCAGACACGCCAGGGTCTTCCCAGCGGCCGTCCGCGGAAGAGATCATCCGCTACCACAAGGATCCGGCCACCAAGATCGCCACCATCACCTTCGACCGCCCCGAATACCTCAATGCTCCGACGTCATCGGCGCGGCTGCGCTACGCGGACCTGCTGCGTGGGGCCAGTGTGGACAACGACGTCAAAGTGGTGGTGATCCGCGGTGTCGGGGACAACCTGGGTAGCGGTGCGGATCTTCCCGAGTTCATGGAGGGCGTAGACGAGCCGGAAAAGCGTTTGGCCGAGCTGCGTTTGGAAGGTATGGACGTCAACTATCCGCCCAAAGGCACCTTTCGCAACGGCGCCACCATCAGCGCCTGGTACGCCAACGTGCAAGCCGGCAACCGGCCGCTGCAGGAGCTCAAGAAGATCAGCATCGTGGAAGCAAAGGGCTACTGCTATGGCTGGCACTTCTATCAGGCCGCCGACGCCGATCTGGTGATCTCCAGCGACGACGCACTGTTCGGCCACCCGTCGTTCCGTTACTACGGCTGGGGACCGCGGATGTGGACCTGGGTGCAGATGATGGGGCTGCGAAAGTTCTCCGAAATGGTGTTCACCGGACGGCCTTTCACCGCCGCCGACATGGAGAAGTGCAACTTCCTCAACAAGGTGGTCACGCGCGAGGAGCTCGAAGCCGAGGTCGACAAGTACGCGCTGGCCTGCGCGCGCAACCGCCCGGTGGACACCGTGTTCATGCAGAAGATGTTCTTCGAGGTATACAAGCAGCATCAGGGCGAGTACATGGGCAGTCTGCTGTCGGCGTTCTTCGAGTCGATGGGTTCCGGCGTGGCACCCGACGCTGATGACCTGATGCTCGACGACACCATCGAATCCGGTCTGTCCGGAGCGGTCAAGGACAACGACTCGAGGTTTCCTCCCGACTTCCGGCTGAGCAAGTCAAGCCGCAACAAGGAATCCTGACGCCGTGGAACCACTGCACGGCTACACCGTCGTCGACCTGTCCGACGGTATCGCCGGCGCCTATGCCACCAAGATGCTCGCCGACGGGGGAGCGACGGTGGTTGATGTCGAACCCCCGCACGGTGGTTCATTGCGCGGATGGTCGGCCTCGGGGGCCGAGGTCGACGTCGACGCCGGCGGTGTCCTGTTCAGCTTCCTGGGCTGTTCCAAACACAGTGTCGTCGCCGACCCGGGCAGCACCGAAGACATCGAGTTGGTGCACCGGCTGCTGGCATCCGCCGATGCGGTGGTGTGGTCGCCCGATGGAGCTGTCGGTCGCCACCCGTCGCTGGCGCCCGCCGAGATCCACCGGCGTCACCCGCACCTGGTGGTCACCACGATCACGCCGTTCGGACTGCATGGGGCGTGGCGGGATCGCCCGGCCACCGAGTTCACCTTGCAGGCCTGGTCGGGGGGAGCTGTCGGCCTGGGACGGGGTTCGCAGGACCGCGCTCCGGTACACATCGGCGGGCAGGTCGGCGACTGGCTCGCTGGGGCCTACGCGGCCGCGATGACGTTGGCGTCGCGGGTCCGCGCGCTGCGCGACGGGTGCGGGGAACTGATCGACCTGTCCGCGCTGGAAGCCCAGATCCTCGGCCTCACTTACTATCCCGTCACCTACTTTCAGGTCCTCGATCGCCCTTGGCGGTCCGAACGCCGACCGACGGTGCCCGGTGTGGCCGAGGCCGCCGACGGTCTGGTCGCGCTGGGCTGCGGCACCGCGCAGCAGTGGTTCGACCTGTGTGCGATGTCGGGTCACGACGAGTGGATCGACGAGAACTCGCCGCTGTCGATCACCGAGCAGGCGAACCTGCACGCAGCGGAGCTGTACGAGTGGGTACGCAGTCACAAGATCGACGATGTCCGCGACCTGGCGTCGGCGTTCCGGATACCCAACTCGCCGGTCGGCAACGGGGAGAACGTACCGACATTTGACCATTTCCGGCATCGCCAGGTGTTCACCCGCAATCCACGGGACGGGTTCCTCCAGCCGGTTCCGCCCTATCGGCTCAGCGGTGTGGCGCTGCAGGCACCGACCTCGGCGCCGCGACTGGGTGAACACACCGACCACTACCGGCAGATGCCGCCGTCGCGACGTGACGCCCCGGCTTCGGGATCGGCCGGGGAACGGCTGCCGCTGAGTGGCATACGCGTGCTGGACATGACCACCTTCTGGGCCGGACCGTCGTGCACGCACCTGCTGGCCATGCTCGGCGCCGAGGTGATCCATCTCGAGTCGACCCGGCATCCCGACGGCACCCGGCTGATCGCCGGGATACCGGTCAGCGAGGAGTCGTGGTGGGAGAAGTCCCCGATCTTCTCGGCGCTCAACACCAACAAGAAGGGTCTGACGCTGGACTTCCAGACACAGGCCGGCCGCGAGGTGCTGCACCGCCTGATCGCCACCTGCGATGTCGTCGTCGAGAACTTCACCCCCCGTGTCATCGAGAATCTGGGTCTGGACTTCGAATTCGTGCAGTCGCTGCGCAGCGACGTGATCATGCTGCGGATGCCCGGATTCGGCCTGAACGGCCCGTGGCGGGACAACCCGGCGTTCGCCTACGTCATCGAGGACGCCGCCGGGCTGAGCTGGCTGACCGGCTACCCCGATCGCAACCCTTATGAGCCGTATTCCATCGGGGACCCGAATGCGGGCGTGCATGCGCTGACGGGTCTGCTGCTGGCACTGGAGCATCGCCGCCGCACCGGGCAGGGCGTGCTGGTGGAGGCGGCCATGATCGACGCCGCACTCAATATCGCCGCCGAGCAGGTGATCGAATACTCCGCCAACGGTGCGCTGCTGCAACGTGACGGAAACCGCGGGCCCGCAGCCGCCCCGCAGAACTTCTATCAGACCGCCGGCATCGACGAATTCGGCCGGGACGACTGCTGGGTTGCGATCGCGGTCGCCACCGATGAGCAGTGGGGCAGCCTGCGTGTCGCACTGGGCGACCCGTCCTGGGCCGCCGATCCGGCCCTGGCGGACGCGGCCGGACGGCGCGCACGCCACGACCTCATCGACCAGGAGCTGTCCGGCTGGTGCGCGACCCGCAGCGCCGACGACGTCGTCGAAACACTGTGGAACGCTGACGTTCCGGTCGCCAAGGTCATGCAACCGCATCGCCAGACCGAGTTGGCGCAGTTGGCCGAGCGGGGCTTCTTCGAGCAGGTCGATCACCCGGTCAACGGCCCCGCGCCACACAGCACACTGCCCGCCCGGATGTCGCAGCGCCCGCACCGTACTCATACCCGCCACGCACCGCTGCTGGGCCAGCACAATCATGAGCTGCTCAGCGAGCTGGGCCTTTCCGAGACCGAGATCGCTGCCTTGGCTGCCGACGGGGTTATCGGCAGCTCACCCGGCTAGCCGGGCCGCTACCGCCCGGCGGGTTTGATCGAGTGCACCAGTTCGATCGCGGCGCCCAGCGTGGCGATCCGATCTTCGAGACGCTCCCCGGCCGGGTAGACCCGCACGGTGTCCACGCCGGTGTCGCACCAGACCTGCAGGCGGTCCCGGACCATCGCGGGGGTGCCGATCAAGGTGGTGGCCAGCACCATCTCGTCGGTGATCAGCGCGGCGGCGCCCTCCCGGTCGCCGGCCTGCCAGCGTTGCTTCACCGCGGCGGAGACATCCGACCAGCCCTGGCGACTGTAGGCCTGGTTGTAGAAATTGGTGCTGGTCGAACCCATTCCGCCCAGGCTGAAGGCCAGTTCGGCCTTGCGGCTGTCGATCAGTTCCTTCAGATGCCTCTCGTCGCTGGCGAACGACACTTCCGCGCCCTGGCAGATGTCCAGGTCCGCCCGGGTGCGCCCGGAGCGGGCCAGGCCGTTGTCGAGGTGGGTGAAGTAGGCCGCGTCGGCACCCTCGGGGACGAAGCTGGTGCCCAGCCAGCCGTCGGCGACCTCGCCGGTCAGCGCCAGCATCGCCGGGGTCAGGCTGGCCAGATACAGCGGAATCCGGTGTTCGGCGCGCATGGACAGCCGCATAGGCTTGGTGGCGGAATCGGGGCGGGGTATCTGGAAGTGCTTGCCGCTATAGGCGATTCGATCTCCGGAGATCGCCTGCCGGATGATCTCGATGGTCTCGCGCATCCGGCCGAGCGGCCGGTCGAAGGACTGACCGTGTAGCCCCTCGATGACCTGCGGGCCCGAGGCGCCCAGGCCGAGCAGGAACCGTCCTCCGGAGAGGTTGGACAGCGTGATGGCGGCTTGGGCGATGGCGATCGGAGTGCGGGTGGACAGCTGGATGATTCCGGATCCCAGCAGCATGCGATCGGTGCACGCGGCGTAATAGCCCAATGCGGAGACCGCGTCCGCGCCCCAGGCCTCGGCGACCCAGCAGATGTCCAGACCCATCTTCTCGGCCTCGCGGACCAGCAGCTTCTGGTGTTCCCAACTGCCGACACTGGCCGCTTCCAGCGTGATCGCCGCGCGCATCAGTTCTCGGCGCGCCGTTTGAGGTGATCGAGGGTGGCCGCCATGCCCGCCTCGAATTCGCGCATCCGCACGAACACGATCTTCTGTTCCTTGTCCGGCATCGCGGAGATGGCCAGCGAAAGGCCCGACGGCGCGGGCCCCAGCTGCATCCATTCGGTCAAGCGGGTGCCGGTTCCCTCCGGCTTCAGGCTCAACCGCCACGAGGAAGTGGGATGGTCGGGATCGCTTACCGCCCAACCGAACACCGTCAGCGGTTCGAACTCGACCACTTCGGAGACCGTGGACCATTCCCCGAGGGCGGGATGCCGGTTGTAGCCGGTAAACCGAGCACCCAACCGGGGCCCGTCACCGTCGGCCCATTCGACGCGCTGGAGTTCCTGACTGCTCTCGGCGACCGCGTGGATATCAATGGCCAGTTCCCAGACGCGTTCCGGCGGGGCATCGATCCAAGTGGAAACCTGCACCGTCGGCGCGTCGGCGTACACCGCTCCGGTCCACTCCATACGGAGATTCTCTCACTTGCTGCCGGGGCGACCGGCCGGTTCGGCTGTCCCAGCATGTCCGGCTCGTTGACTCTGCGCTCAGGGCGGTGGCTTCTCGCACTTTCCCGCCCTGGACGCAGAGTCAACGGGGTGACGCGGCTACTTCAGGCAGCTTCCCGCGTCGACCGGCAGCGTGACGCCGGTGATGTAGCGGGCCTCATCGGAGGCCAGGAACAGCACGGCGTTGCTGATATCGATCGCGTCCACCCACGGCACCGGCAGGGTGTGGAACATCTGGCAGATCGGTGCCATGTCATCGGGGCCCGGGTTCTCCAGGTCCGGGCGGAACATCTTCCAGGTGCCCTCGTTCATGATCATGCCGGTGCTGACGTGAGTGGGGTGCACGGTGTTGACGCGAATGTTCTGGTGTCCCAACTCGACGGCGAACGAGCGCATGATGCCCACCACGCCGTGCTTGGCGGCGACGTAGTTGCCGCAGTGCGGGTAGGCCTTCAGTCCGCCGACCGAGCTGGTCAGGATGATCGACCCGCCCTTGCCGCTGGAAATAAGATGTGGGACACCCGCTTTGACCGTCTTCCACACGCCCGACAGGTTGATGTCGATCATCTCCTGCCAGTCGTGTTCGCTGCACTGGTCCAGGGTGTCGCCACCGTTGCCGATGCCGGCATTGGCAACGATGATGTCCAGACCGCCCAGCTCCTCCACGCCGGCGTCCACCGCGGCCTTGAGCCCGTCGAAGTCGCGTACATCGACCTCGGCCGTGAAGATCCGGCGCCCCCGTGCCTTGACCAGGTCGACGGTCTCGGCCAGTTCCTCCGGGGTGGCCGGCGGGATGGGCGAGTTCTGCACGATCGGCTTACAGACGTCGATAGCGATGATGTCGGCGCCCTCCTCGGCCAGCCGCACCGCGTGGCTGCGGCCCTGACCGTGGGCCGCGCCGGTGACGAATGCGACCTTGCCCTCAACACGTCCAGCCATGGAAACCCTCAATTCGTAACTAGTAGAAGTGGATTCATCCGACCGAAGCGGGCATGGACTCCCACCCGCGGACAGTCGAAGTTGGTGACAGCGCTGCCTTGCTGAGGTCGACCTCCCAGTCGGGGAAGCGTTTGAGGATCTCCTCCAGCGCGATGCGCCCTTCCAGGCGGGCCAGTGCGGCACCCAGGCAGTAGTGCGCGCCCACGCTGAAGGTCAGATGCTGGCGGGCTTCGCGGTGGATGTCGAAAACGTCACCGTCGGGAGCGAATCGGCGGTGGTCGCGGTTGGCCGCGCCGATCAGCATCATCATCACGCTGCCCTCGGGCACGGTCTGGCCGTAGTACTCCACATCCCGGGTGACGTAGCGCGCCACGTGCGGTGCCGGTGGCTCGTAGCGCAACAGCTCTTCGATCGCCTGCGGGACCAACGCCGGGTTTGCCACCAACGCGCGGCGCTGGTCGGCATGCTCGGCCAGCACCTTGCCGGTCCAGCCGATCAGCCGGGTGGTTGTCTCGTTTCCGGCCCCGGCCACCAGCATCACGTACATCAGCAGCTCGTCGCGGGTCAGCCGCCGCGTGGTGCCGGATTCGTCGGTGAATTCGACATTGAGCAGTTCGGTCATGATGTCGTCGGACGGGTGCTCGACGCGCCAGTCCAGATAGTCGGCGAAGATCGATCCGTCATCGAATCCCTCGGACGCAACCGTCATCGGCTTGCCCGCTTCGGTGCGCATGTTGTCATTCGAGCGGTCCCGGATGACCTCCTGATCTGCTTCGGGAATGCCCACCAGCATGCCGATCACCCGCATGGGCATCTGCGCGCCCAGGTCGGCCACGAAATCGAGGCGTCCGGTACCGATCAGCGGATCCAGGCAACGGGCGCAGTACTCGCGGATCTTGGATTCGAGTTCGGAGATCTTGCGCGGGGTGAACATTCGGGCCAGCAGCTTGCGGTGAATGTCGTGGATGGGCGGATCCTCGAACAGAATCAGCCCCGGCGGGATCGGGGTGTTGGCCTTGATCAGTTCCAGAATCGCGCCGCGCGCCGAGCTGAACGTCTGGTGATCGACCAGGGCCTTGTTGACGTCGTCGAAGCGGCTCAGCGCGTAGAAATCGTGCTCGGCGTTGTAGTACAACGGTGCCTCTTCGCGAAGCCGGCGAAACATCGGGTACGGATCGCTGTTGAGGTCAACGTCATACGGGTCATAGCGCGCTTCGTCGGTGGTGGTCACCGTCATGTTGTTCGTCCCTTCGGCGGAGCTGCGGTCTACAGGCCGGCGGTGACTGGAGCCGCCACCGGGGTGAATTCCAGGTGCAGTTCGGTCAATCCGCGCAGGATGAAAGTCGGCTCGAAGGTGAACCGGCGCTCGCCGGCCGGGCCGTGTTGGGATTCGTCGAGCCGGATATCGGTCATGCGATCCAGGATTCGTTCCAATGAGATGCGGCTCTCGGCGCGTGCCAGCGGTGAGCCCGGGCAGGTGTGGCTGCCGCGGGCAAAAGCCAGGTGCTCGCGCACATTGGGACGGTCGATCCGCAGTTCGTGCGGGTTGTCGAACTTGCGAGGATCGCGGTTGACCGCGCCGGGGAACATCACCACGACGGTGCCGGCCTTCAGCTCCACCCCGCCCAGCGTGGTGGTCTTGCGCACCAATCGGGGGTCGGTCTTCACCGGGCTTTCCAGCCGCAGGGTCTCCTCGAGGAAGTTCGGGATCTTGCTGCGGTCGCTGCGCAGCGCCTCGACCAGGGCCGGGTCCTCGGCCATGAATCGCAATGCGGCACTGAGCAGTTTGGTGGTGGTCTCCTGACCGGCGCCGAACAGGAACGTGGCGCTCTTGACCACGTCGGCGATCTCGGGAATCGAGCCGTCCTCGTAGGTGGCGGTGGCCAGGTCGGTCAGCACGTCGCCGCGAGGGCTTTCCCGCCGGTCGGACAGGTAGCGGCTGAACTTGTCATCCAGCCAGGCCAGCGGATCGTGGGCGAGCTCCTCATGGTCCAGCGCGCCGATGCGGGCACCGGGCTGTGGTGCGCCGAGCACCTCCTGGAACACCGGCCGGTCCTCTTCGGGCACACCGAGCAGGTCGGCGACCACCAGCATGGCGAACGGGCGGGCATAGGAGGTGAGGAATTCGCAGCTGCCGCTGTCGATGAAGTAGTCGAGCTGGCGATCGGCCAGCTGCCACATGAAGTCCTGGTTCTCCTTGAGCCGCTTGGGCGTGAGCAGTCGGCTCAGTATCGATCGGGCCTTGGTGTGCATCGGCGGGTCCATCGTCACCATGTGCTCGGTCATCGGCATCAGGTGGCGGTTGGCCTCGATCTGAGCGCTGATGTCGTCGCCCTCGGGGGTGAACGGCAGCGGCGGGAACGGTCCGCCGACCGCGACCAGGTTGGAGTAGGTGTCGGAGTCGCGGTAGATCTCGTTGGCCTCTTCGTGGCCGGTTACCGCGACCACGTCGTACACGCCCAGCGGCGTGACCGGGTTCTGAGCCCGCAGATAGTCGAAGTATGGGTGGGGATCGGGTACCAGGGACTGATCGGTGAAGAAGTCGATCGTCGCGAAGTCAGTCAACATGGACCTCTCTGCAGAACGGGCTGACAGCTGCTGTGCACCTGCTTAGCATGGGCGGGGTTGGGGGGTCAAGGGTTGCGACGCCACTACGATGGCCGCCGGACATGTAAAGGTGACGACAACGATGCGGAGCGAACTGTATGTCCGAATCGGCTAAGGGACAGCGCAGAATTGGGGCACCGGACGCGAAGAACCGGACCCTGTTGCTCGACGCTGCCGAAGAGCTTCTGCTGACCGCCGGCGCCGGCGCGGTGAGTTCGCGCCGTGTCGCCGAGCGGGCGGGCCTCAAGCATCAGCTCGTGCACTATTACTTCCGCACCATGGACGACCTGTTCCTGGCGATGTTCCGGCGGCGCGGCGATCAGGGATTGGCCGAACAGGCGGCGGTGCTGGCGTCGCCGCAGCCGCTCTGGGCGCTGTGGCGATTCAACACCGACCCGGCGTGGACGGCGCTGACCATGCAATTCATCACCGTGGCCAACGAGCGCGAGGCCTTGCGGGCCGAGATCGCCAACTACGCCGAGCGGCTTCGCGCCGAACAGATCGCGGCGGTTTCCGGGCTGTTCGCCCGGTATGGCGTCGACGACGCGGAGTTCCCGCCGACGGTGTTGATGGTGCTCATGACCAGCGCCTCGCGGATGCTGATCATCGAGCAGGAGGCGCTGGGCATGACCCTCGGCCACGCCGAGACCGTGGAGTTCGTCGAGCGCTGGCTGCAACGGCTCGAGGGCGACCCGCCACCGCACGCGCCGCTCGCCGGCGTCGCGCTGGCCTCGGGGCCCGCCCCGCATTAGCGCTGCTTCCTGCCTTGTTGGAGGCGATCCGCGGCCTCCCAATGCGCGTCGGCGACCCACAACCGGGCGAATGCCGCCACCGCCTCGTCTGCCGATGCGCCACCGAGCACGCGCTTGATCTCACCGGCCGAGGGATTGGCCAATGACCGGCCCAGGGCACGCCATTCGGCGTCGAAAGACTCCCGGGGGACCACCCGGTTGATCAGGCCGATGCGTTCGGCCGCCGGCGCGTCCAGCATGGTTCCGGTGCCGGCCAGCAGCAGCGCCTGACTGTGTCCGATCAGCTTGCCCAGCCGCTCGGCGCCGCCCCAGGCCGGCATGATCGCCAGGGACACCTGATTGAACGCGATCTTGATGTCCGCGGCCGCGATGCGGATGTCGGCGGCGACCGCGACTTCGGCGCCACCACCTAATGCGTGGCCGTTCAAGGCGGCGATCACCGGTGCCGGGAACGCGGCGATCCGATCGCACAGCGTGCGCATCCGCCAGGCCATCGCCGCCGCTTCGGCCTCGGTGCGCAGGGCGGCGAGCTGCTTGAGGTCGCCGCCGGAGACGAAGGCGCGGTCGCCTCCGCCGGTGATCACCAGCGCCTGCGCCCCAGCGACCTTGTCCAGCGCCCGGTCGAGTTGCTCCATGGTTTCGGGGGCGATGGCGTTGCGGGCCTGGGGCCGGTCGATGGTGATGATGGCCAGGCCGTCATCCAGTTGCACGTCCAGCTCGTCCGGACAGTCCTGGCCCATGGCTCTCCACTCAAGATATTGGCATTCTCAAAAACGGAGAATAGCATCACGGGCAAGATGCGAAAGATTCCTGCCGACCTGGTTCGGCACTATGAAGAGCAGGGATGGTGGACCCGCGAAACCCTCGGTGACCTGCTCGCCACCGGGCTGGCGGCGAGCGCCGAGACCGGGTTCGAGGTGCACTCGGCGGTACGGCCGTGGCGGGGCAGTTTTGCCGACGTGGAGCTCGTCGCCCGCCGGCTGGCGGCCGGGCTGCGGGCCCGCGGCGTCGGCCCGGGTGATGTGGTGGCCCTGCAGCTGCCCAACTGGATGGAGGCCGCCGCGGCGTTCTGGGCGGCGGCGTTCCTGGGTGCGGTCGTGGTGCCCGTCGTGCACTTCTACGGCCCACGGGAACTGGGCTTCATCCTGTCTGCCAGCCGGCCGCGGGTGTTCATCACCGCCGAACGATTCGGGCGGATGAGCTTTCGGCCCGAGCTGTGCGCCCACATCCCGATCATCGGGGTGGTGGGCGGGAACGATGCGAGCGTGGTGGGCGGGAACGACGCCAGCGTGGTGGGCGGGAACGACGCCAGCGTGGTGGGCGGGAACGTTGTCGACTTCGAAGACCTGCTCGCCGATGAACCGATGGCGGGCACGCTGCATACCGACCCCGGTGCACCGGCGTTGATCGCGTTCACCTCCGGGACCACCCGCGAACCCAAGGGCGTGATCCACAGTCACCAGACCCTGTGCTGCGAGACCCGCCAGCTGCTGGCCAACTACCCCAAGGATCGCGGTCGCCAGCTCACCGCCACCCCGGTCGGGCACTTCATCGGCATGGTCGGGGCGTTCCTCATCCCGGTACTGGAGGGAGCGCCGATCGACCTCGCCGACGTCTGGGACCCCGCCAAGGTGTTGGCGCTGATGGCCGAGCAGGGCGTGTCGATCGGTGGCGGGCCGCCGTACTTCGTCACCAGCCTGCTCGACCACCCGGACTTCACCGACGCGCACCTGCGCCATATCCGCCACGTCGGTCTGGGCGGGTCGACGGTGCCCGGGGCGGTCACCCGACGACTCGCCGACCTGGGCATCTTCGTCTTCCGTTCCTACGGCAGCACCGAGCATCCGTCGATCACCGGTTCACGCCCGAGCGCGCCCGAGGACAAGCGATTGTTCACCGACGGCAATGCGCGGCCCGGCGTGGAGGTGCGGTTGGCCGACGACGGCGAAATCCTGAGCCGCGGACCCGACCTATGTCTGGGCTACACCGATGACGCGCTGACCGCGGCGGCGTTCGACGCCGAGGGCTGGTACCACACCGGGGACATCGGGGTGCTCGACGCCGACGGGTATCTGACCATCACCGACCGCAAAGCCGATGTGATCATCCGCGGCGGCGAGAACATCAGCGCCGTGGAGGTCGAGGACGTCCTGTTGGCGATGCCGGCGGTGGCCGAGGCGGTCGTGGTCGCGGCGCCGGATGCCCGGCTGGGGGAGCGGGCGGTCGCGGTGCTGCGCCTCAAGCCGGGGTGCGTGCTGCCGGCCATGGCGCA
Organism: Mycobacterium sp. SMC-19; assembly: GCF_045310815.1. NCBI lineage: Bacteria > Bacillati > Actinomycetota > Actinomycetes > Mycobacteriales > Mycobacteriaceae > Mycobacterium > Mycobacterium sp. SMC-19. The sequence goes on from NZ_JBJIAM010000003.1 coordinate 306,754, forward strand.
AGTGCGGGAGCACTTCGAGCGGCTGGGCGTCGCGCGGCAGAAGTGGCCCGAGGAACTGCGTGAGGTCGAGGACTTCCCGCGCACCGCCAGCGGCAAGGTGCAGAAGTACCTGGTGCGCAACCAGCTCGCCGAGAGTGTTGCAACGACACCTATGTGAGAATAAGATTCTCATGAACCGAAAAGGAGCATTTCATGGGTCAACTGTCACATCGCGTGGACGTCCCGTTCCCCTTGTTTGATGCGGATAACCACCTTTACGAGCCGCCGGAAGCGCTGACCAAGTACTTGCCCAAGGAGTACAAGGACGTCGTCCAGTACGTGGAGATCAACGGGCGCACCAAGATCGCCATCCGCGGCCAGATCAGCAACTACATTCCGAACCCCACCTTCTCGGTGGTCGCCAAGCCGGGCGCCTGGGAGGAATACTTCAAGTACGGCAACCCCGACGGCAAGAGCAAGCGCGAACTGTTCGGCGAGCCGATGAAGTCCATCCCGGCGTTCTTCGAGCCCGCTCCGCGGCTGGAGCTGATGAACGAGCTGGGCATCGACCGCTCGCTGATGTTCCCGACCCTGGCCAGTCTCATCGAGGAGCGGCTGCGCGATGACCCGGTCACCATCCACGTCATCATCCACGCCTTGAACCAGTGGCTGGACGAGGTCTGGGGCTTCAACTACCAGAACCGCATCTTCACCACGCCGGTCATCACGCTCCCGATCGTCGAGAAGGCCATCGAGGAACTGGAGTGGGCGGTCAAGCGCGGTGCCCGCGCCATTCTGATCCGGCCGGCCCCGGTGCCCGGCTTCCGGGGCCCGCGTTCGTTCGCGCTGCCCGAGTTCGACCCGTTCTGGGAGAGGTGCGTCGAGCACGACGTCTTCATCGGGATGCACTCGTCGGACAGCGGCTACTCCCGCTACACCTCCGAGTGGGACGGTTCGGTGGAGGAGATGCTGCCGTTCCAGACCAACGCCATGGGCATTCTCAACGAGTGGCGCCCGATCCAGGATGCGGTGGCTTCGTGGGTGATTCACGGTGCCCTGTTCCGCCACCCCAAGCTGAAGGTCGGCATTGTGGAAGCCGGCTCCAAGTGGATGTTCCCGCTGCTGGACTCCATGACCGAGGTCTATCGGAAGGCGCCCGAGGCGTTCCTGGGCAACCCGATGGAGGAGATCAAGAACCGGATCTACGTCAGCCCGTTCTACGAGGAGGGCATCGACGACTTGATCAACCTGGTGGGCGTGGAGCAGGTGCTCTACGGTTCGGACTGGCCGCACCCGGAGGGCTTGGCCGAGCCGACGCACTACATCACCGCGCTGTCGCACCTGCCCATCGAGGACCAGGCCAAGATCATGGGCGGTAACCTCGGTCGGCTCGTCACCGTCTAGCGGTGCCCCGCTGGCAGACCATTCCCGAGATGGTCCTGAGCGCCGGCGATCGCTTCGGGGACGCCGAGGCGATCGCCGACGGTCCGGTACGGCTGAGCTTCGCCGCGCTGGCCGACCGGGTTCGTTGCGCTGCAGGAGCATTCGCCGCGGCGGGTGTCGCCAAGGGCGATCGGGTGGCGATCTGGGCACCGAACTCGGCGGATTGGATCATCGCCGCTTTCGGGCTGCTGACCGCCGGCGGCGTCTTGGTTCCGGTCAACACCCGGTTCAAACCGAGCGAGGCCGAGGACATCATCCGCCGTAGCGGCGCCAAGCTCGTCCTGGTGGAGAAGGGCTTTCTCGGAATGGATTTCAGTGCCCCGCCCGGTGTGCCGGTGGTCGACCTGAGATCGGATTTCCTGAGCAGTGGTTCGCCGCTGCAGCGCAGTGTCGGCGGGGGCGACGTCGCCGACATCATCTTCACCTCGGGCACGACGGGCCGGCCCAAAGGCGTGATGATGACCCATCAACAGAACCTGCGGCTCTATGCCGAGTGGTGCGATCTGGCCGACCTGCGCGAGGGCGACCGGTACCTGATGGTCAACCCCTACTTCCACACGTTCGGCTACAAGGCGGGCTGCATCGCCGCATGCATCCGCGGTGCCACCATGGTTCCGGTGCGGGTCTTCGAGGTCGACGCCGTCCTGGAACTCATTGAAGCCGAACGCATCACCATGCTTCCTGGCCCGCCGACGCTGTATCAGTCACTGCTGGATGCGCGCGGTACGCACGACCTGTCGTCGCTGCGTGCCGCGGTAACCGGCGCCGCGGACATCCCGGTGGACCTGATCCGGCGTATTCGCAACGAGTTGCCGTTCCGATCCATCATGACCGGTTACGGGCTCACCGAAGCCGGTACGGTGACGGCCTCGCGGCGCGGCGACTCGTTCGAGGACATCGCGACCACGGCGGGGCAGGCCTGCGAAGGCATCGAGGTGAGCATTGCCGCTGACGGCGAAGTCCTGGTGCGCGGCTACAACGTGATGGTCGGCTACCTCGACGACCCGGCGGCGACCGCCGAGGTCATCGATGCACAGGGCTGGTTGCACACCGGGGACGTCGGCACGCTGGATGCCGCCGGCCGATTGCGGATCGTCGGTCGCAAGAAGGACATGTTCATCGTTGGCGGCTTCAACGCCTACCCCGCCGAGATCGAGGGCTTCCTGCTGGAGCATCCGGGGATCTCGCAGGTTGCGGTGATCGGCGTGCCCGATGCGCGAATGGGTCAGGTCGGCAAGGCGTTTGTGGTGAAAAATGCCGGGGATGCGCCGCTCTCCGAGACCGACCTGATCGCTTGGAGCCGCGACCGAATGGCCGGTTTCAAGGTGCCGCGCTCGGTGTGTTTCGTCGACGCGCTGCCGTTGAATGCCACGGGCAAGGTGGACAAAGTGCAGCTGGAGGCAAAGGCCCTCGAGACCGGGGCCTGACGCGCTGTGTACGTCTGCTTGTGTGCCGGGGTGACCAGTCAGCAGGTCATCGACGCGGCCCGAGCCGGTGCCACGACCACCAAGCAGGTCGGTGAGCGCACCGGAGCCGGGACGGTGTGTGGACGCTGCCGAAACAACATCCGGGCCCTGATCTCGACCACCCTGCAGGAATCCAAAACGCTGACTTAAGTCATCTAATGTGCGCGGCCGCCGGAAGGCGATACTGTCGTGGCGGCGGATGGCGCAGGGTCGGTGGACAGAGGGATCAAAGCATGGCGGTGGCGGACAAGCCGGCGAAGGTGACGGCGCGCGAAGCTCGGCGCCTGCAGACGCGCGAGCGGTTGCTGGGTGCGGCGACTGCCGAATTCAAGCGGACCGGGATGGCCCAGGCCGACGTCGGCGCCATCGTCGCCGCCGCCGGCGTCGCGCACGGCACATTCTTCTTTCACTTCCCCACCAAGGAGCACGTGCTGCTGGAGTTGGAGCGCCGGGAGGAAGAACGAATCACCAGGCAGTTCGAGAAATTTCTTAGTGAGCGCCAAGGGCTTTCGGACATCTTGGCTGAGTCCGCCCGCCTGATCATCGATCTGGAGCGACGTCTGGGCGATCCGCTGTTCACCGAATTCCTGGCGCTGCACTTCTCGCCGACCCGACCGCCAGCCGAGAACGGCGAGCATCACCCGTTGATCGTGCTGATCTCCGAGCGTATCGAAGTGGCGCGGGAGCGCGGCGAGATCGACGACGATGTGGTCGCCATGAACAGTGCGGTTTTCTTCCTGCTCGGCCTCTACGCCCTGCTCATCACCACCCATGACTGGCCATCTCGTCCGGAGTTGGTCGCCGACTACCTGGCCAGGACCTTGCGTGGCCTGGGTGCTGCGCACTGAACTCGCCAAAAGTCATTGACTTAAGTCAGTGATTTCCCTACCGTCGTAGGCGTTCCTCAAACGGCGAGGGGGCGGCTATTGCCTACGGCACCGCAGCAACAGCGCGACGGGCTCGGACTCGACGAGCACCTGGAGCTGTCGCAGGCTGCCCAGCGCCGAGCGGACCGGTGGCTGATCTGTGGCGGCATGCTCATCGGCACGGCAGCGGCGGGCATCTTCGGCCTCCCACTGTTCCTGCGCGGAATTTGGCTGCAGCGCAAGGCCCAACGCGACGGTCTGGCGGTGCGGCCCATGCTGGTGACGTTGCTGGGCTACCTGGTCATCATCGACGCCGCGATCAACGCAGTGGGCTGGGCGCTGGACATGGTGGCCGGCCACACCCTGCTGGCCCGCGTGCTGCTCAACGGGTGGGGGGCGATGTTCGATGGTGGCTATTTCTGGCACTACAACGAGCTGTGGATCGGCGGAGCGGCCGGCCCGGGGGAGAAGGGCTGGGAGATCGGGCTGATCTTCACCGTCTTCACCATGCGCATCGCGGCGGCGATCGGGTTTTTGCAGATGAAACGGTGGGGTCACCAATGGATGGTGGTGACCTGCTGGATGGGCGTGGTGATCTGGATCGGCTACGTGTTCAACATGACCATGTATGCCGATGTGCGTTATGCCGGTGTGGTGTTCCCGGTGATCGGCTGGTGGCTCTACGACATCTTCTACATCACACCGTTTTTGGCGATCCCGTACCTGCACACCGTCAACCGCGAGATCTTCTCCGACTGACCGACGATAGGAAACTCTGATGACCTGGCTCTGGGAGATTCTCCGTTACGTCGCCGCATGGGGCGGAACGTGTTTGATCATCGCGTTCTGGTACTGGATGTTCTCCAGCATCGGAACCTTCTGACCGGGGTAGGCGTGGACCCCCTGGCGCTGGAGATCAGCTGCGCGCTGACGGCCGTCGCACTGAGCGACCGGCGTCGCGACGGCGCACGGCTGATGACCGGTGCCCAAAGAAGTTTCAGCCTCAACCCGAACCTGTCCACCGTCTATGTTCCCCATCCTGCGGAACCGGGCTGGACCAGACGGACGCTGACCTGCGGGGTGGCGCTGCAATGCTCACCCTCCAAAGAGAGAATTGCCCAGTACCGGTTGGCCGACCTGTCGCCACGTGAGCGTCAAGCCCTGACGCTCGTCGAGGCGCAGGTGGCCCTCGGTTGGGTGGCTGGGCGGTGGCCGGGACTGGTGGCCGAGCTGCAACGGGTGCTGCCGGATCTCGATCCCGCCGATCCCGAGATGCCGGCCGCCGAGATGTTCGATCGTGCGACCGCATTGGCGCGCACCCGGCAACCCCTGGCCGGGCATTCGCTGACCGGGACGCTGCCGGCCGCCTGGACCGAGCCGGGACGACTGGCTTCCTCGGTGCGCCGCCTCGGCCGCATGCCATGGTCCAGCAACCAGAAGCGCCGCCCTCGCCCGTATTCGGTACCGGTCGGTGGTGACGGAGGAGTTCGCAACACCACCATGCCGCCACCGAGCCGACCCGAAGACGACGATCGCTCTCTCGGTCGCGACCGGCGAGCCGGCATCCCCTACCCAGAGTGGAACATGCACACCGGCACCCTGCTGCCCGACCATGTCGCCGTCGTGGAATGCGACCGGCGCACGCCATCGGGCGAGCCGTCCCCGGCCGCGGTCGATCTGCGTAAGTGGTTCGAGCAACACACCGTCCGTGCCATGACCAATCGGCTCGCCGACGGATCAGACCTCGACGTGGATGCCTACGTCAGCCACCGCCTGGACGTGTTGGCCGGGGCGGCGGGGGAACCCCGGATCTTCCGGGAGCTGCTGCCGGCGGATAGGGATGTGACCGTCGCGGTGCTGCTCGACGCGAGCTCGTCACTGGGAGTGCACGGTGGCCGGCTGTTCGGCCTGGAACTGGCCTGCGCGGACGCGCTTTCGGGAGCAATGACCAGCGCGCGTCAGCGCCACGGCGTCTTCGCGTTCACCGGCAACACCCGTCACCACGTGGAAGTGCACTGCCTCAAGGACTTCGGTGACCGGAATTTCGTGGCGCCGAGTGGCCTGGGCCTGCGCACCGGTGGCTACACCCGACTGGGGGCGCCGCTGCGGCATCTGACCAGCCGGCTGCTGGCCCAGTCCGGCGAGCGGCGGCTGCTCCTCATGATCGGCGACGGACTGATGTCCGACGAAGGCTATGAAGGCCGATACGCCTGGGCCGACGTTGCGCATGCCGTCGAAGAAGCCGACCGGGCCGGTGTGTGCGTGTACTACGTCGGAGTCGGACCGGTCCGGGTGGATCCACTTCCCGAAGTGTTCGGACCGCGCCGCTCCCAACGGATTCGGCGGGTCGCGGAGCTACCGCGAGTACTGGCCCACGTGCACCGCGAACTGACCGCGGCATGACCGACGACGTGCGAGGAGTCCGATGAGCAGCGATGTTTACTTCGCCAACGGCAACGAAGTGCAGTTGTTCGAGAAGGCGCACCTGCGCCGCATCCCGGTGATGCTCACCGGTCCGACCGGCTGCGGCAAGACCCGGCTCGTTGAGCACATGGGCTTGCTGCTGGGGCGACCGGTGATCACCATCAGTTGCCACGACGACCTGACCAGCTCGGATCTGGTGGGCCGATTCCTGGTGGCCGGCGGTGACGTGGTGTGGAACGACGGGCCGCTGACTCAAGCGGTGAAGTCCGGGGCGATCTGCTACCTGGACGAAGTCGTGGAGGCACGGCATGACTCGCTGGCCGTGCTGCATTCACTGACCGATCACCGTCGCACTCTGTACCTGGACCGGGCAGGTGAAACCATCACGGCCCCAGACACCTTCATGCTGGTGTGCTCCTATAACCCGGCCTACCGCAGCTCGCTCAAAGAGCTGAAGCCGTCCTTCCGGCAACGGTTCGCCACGCTGCCCATGCACTACCTGCCGCCCGAGCGCGAGGCGCAGGTGATCGTCGCCGAGACCGGTATCGAACCGCAGATCGCCGGTCGCCTGGTGCAGTGTGCCACTGCGCTGCGCACCGCAGACCAGGCGTTGCACTTCGAACCGCCGTCGACCCGCACCTTGGTCAACGCTGCGCAGCTGGTCGGCGCCGGCGCGAGCGAGCTCGAGGCAGCCGAGGCGTGCATCCTGGCGCCGCTGACCACCGACGGCGGAATCCACGACGGCCTGCGTGAAGTGGCCGCCGGCGTGTTCACCACCCAGACCGAGCGCCCCTAGGAAAGGAAGCTGCGAAGTGGACCAGCAAGAACGCAACCGCAAGCGAGCGCTGATCGTCTTTCAGATCTTCATCTACGGCTATCTGGCCATCATGTTCGGCATCCAGCTATACATGTCGTTCGCCCGGGGCTGGTGGCTGTTATGAGCCCGACCGCGTCCGGTTCGACAACGGATTTCGCCGGGATCGAGGAGCACGAGACGCAATCGCGTGCCGCCCAACGCCGGGCCGACCGCTGGATGATCGCCGGCGCGGCGCTGATGGGAATGTGGGTGCCGGGCATCATCGGCTTGCCGATCTTCTTGCGCGGCGTGGGGCTGCAGCGCGAGGCGCAGCGTGCGGGTCTGGCAGTGCGGCCCATGATCGTCACCCTGATCGGTTACCTGGTGCTGATCGACGGCATGCTCAACAGCCTGGGTTGGTCGCTGGACCTGGTCGCCAACCACACCCTGATCAACCGGGTGCTGATGATCGGCTGGGGCCACATGTTCGACGCCGGCTATTTCTGGCACTACAACGAACTGTGGGTGGGCGGCGCCGCCGGGCCGGGCGAGAAATCCATGGTCTTCGGCATGATCCTTACGGTCTTCGCGATGCGCTGCGCCGCCGCGATCGGCTTCTTGCAGATGAAGCGTTGGGGCCACCAGTGGATGATCGTCACCTGCTGGATGGGTGTACTCATCTGGATTCTCTACGTCTTCAACATGACCATGTACGCCGACGTGCGCTATGCCGGGGTGATCTTCCCGGTGATCGGCTGGTGGCTCTACGACATCTTCTACATCACACCGTTTTTGGCGATCCCGTACCTGCACACCGTCAACCGGGAAATCTTCTCCGACTGATAAAGGAGTCCCACGATGGAAACACCTGCCGCCGAGGCACTGCCTCCGGGCACCACCCCCTACTACGCGCGGATGCACAAGTGGATCAAACGCGCCACCTTGGTGTGCCTGGTGGCGCTCGTCATCGAGGGAGCGTTCACCCTGCCGTTCATGGCGGTGTACTACGGCTACCCGACGCTGAGCCTCACCCAGATCTGCAGCGAACTGCTCAAGGTGCGCTACTCCGACGACGACCTCGAATGCAAGTATCCGTATCCGCCGCTCGGGCCCCCAGAGGGCGCCGAGGGAAGGGACACCGCCAAGGACATCTGGGGTATCCAGCCGGTCCCGCAATACGATCGGCTCGGATTTCGGGAGTTGGTGGACCGGTATCAGGCCCGCCAGGCCAAACAGCAGGCCGAACAACAGGCCGGCGGTTGAGGACTGCTGCGCCGATGACCGATGCACGCATAGCGCCGGAACTGCCGTACGTGGCCTACGCCGACCTGCCAATGTCCCGCGATCGCGGTGAAGGCTGGGCGGCGTTGCGTGATCTCGGTCCGGTGCTGGCCGGCGACGGCTGGTACTACCTGACTCGCCGCGAAGATGTTCTCGCCGCCCTACGCAATTGGGAGGTGTTCTCGTCGAGGATCCCCTACGACGACATGATCAGCCCCGTCCCGCTGGTTCCGTTGGGGTTCGATCCCCCCGAGCACACCCGCTATCGGCAGCTGCTGCATCGCTACTTCAGTCCCCAGACCCTGATCGCCCTGCTGCCCTCGCTGCAGGCGCAGGCCGCTGAGATCATCTCCGAGATCGCTCAGCGTGATCGGTGTGAGGTAATGGCGCAGCTGGCCACCCCCTATCCGTCGCAGGTATTCCTCACGCTGTTCGGGCTGCCTCTCGAGGATCGAGACCGTCTGGTCGCCTGGAAGGACGCGATCATCGCGTTGAGCCTTGCCGATGATCCCGCCAGCGTGGATCTGAGCCCCACCGTGGAACTGTACGGATATCTCGCCGAAGCGGTTGCGCAACAACGGAAGGATCCGTTTCCCGGCATTCTCTCGGAGCTCCTGCGGGGTGCGGACGCGCTGAGCGACAACGAGGCGATCGGGCTGTCTCTGGTGTTCGTGCTGGCAGGTCTGGACACCGTCACCGCAACGATAGGCGCAACGATGCTGGAATTGGCCCGCCGACCCGAGTTGCGTGCCAGGTTGCGCGACGATGCCGACGGCATCGCGGTCTTTGTCGAGGAGATGATCCGCCTCGAACCTGCGGCACCGGTCGTCGGAAGAGCGACCACTCGCCCGGTCACGGTTGCCGGCGTCGAACTTCCGGCGGGCGCCCAGGTGCGCCTCTGTCTCGGTGCGATCAATAGGGACGGGACCGACGAGCGCTCCGTGGATGATCTGGTTCTCGACGGAAAGGTCCACAAACACTGGGGATTCGGCGGCGGACCGCACCGCTGCCTGGGTTCGCACCTGGCTCGCATGGAACTCAAGCTCGTCGTCTCGGAATGGCTGTCTCGTGTTCCCGAGTTCGAGCTCGTACCTGGCTTCGTTCCGGAGATCACCTGGCCGTCTGCGACGTGCGCACTGCCCACGCTGCCGTTAAGGATCGGGCCGGCGTCATGATGATCGCGCCTCCAACAACGCAGCGACGTCGGCGGGGCGTACCTTCAGCGCGGCATTGCGCGGCAACTCATCGACGACCGCAACGGCGACGGGCACATGGTGGCTGGGCAGCGTCTCGCGCACCAAGCCGATGAGCTCATCGGCCGACGGCGGCGGAGTGCCTCCCCGCAGTTCGACCGCGGCGGCCGGCACCTGGCCGAGCCGGCTATCGGGGATGGCGACCACACAGGCGTCTCGAACAGCCGGATGCGTGAGCAGTACGGCGCGCACCGTCTCGGGCAGGATCTTGAACCCACCGCGATTGATCGCCCCGTCGCCCCTGCCGTGCAAAGTGATGAACCCGTCGGAGTCCACCGATGCGACGTCGGTGGTGCGAATCCAGTCCGGCCGTACCACCTCGATCCGGGCCTCCAGCACCCCGTGCGCACCGACAGGCACCTCGCGGCCGGTGCCTGGATCAACGATGCGCACCTGCACGCCGGGTAGCGGCTTTCCCGAGCTGGCCGGCTTGTCAGCACCGTATTGGCGGTACAGCTCCGGTGTCCAGGCGCAGACGGATCCGGCGAACTCGGTTGCGCCGTAAGCCCACAGCAGGGGAGTGCCGAAGCGGGCCTCGAACTCCTCGCGCAGCTGCGGCTCGAGCGGTCCCGAACCCCCGGGCAGGTACTCCAAGGACGCGAGGTCCTCTTTGGCTACGTCGGCGTCGAGAAGCATCCGCAGGATGGCGGGCTGCACACCGGTCCGCCTGATCCGGTGGGTCTTGACCGCATGCACCCACGCTTCGACGGTGAACTTCTCCAGCAGCACCACCCGCTTGCGCAGGTAAGGGCCGACCAGGAGTTGGCAGACCCCGATGCTGCCGAACGGCCAGTACACCAGTTCCGGCGGATCGTCGGGGAGCGGAGTCCGTCCGACCGTCATGGTCAACACGGTGTGCTGCAACGCCGATGTGTCGACCGGCACCCGTTTGGGTGGTCCGGTGGTTCCACTGCTCAGGATGTGTAATCCAGGCCGGTGCGGTGACGTTTCCTGCCGGAGATCGGCGAGCTGTGCTCGCCGGGTAAGCGTTTCGACTCCGAGCGGTCGATCGGAGAGCGCGATCACGGCAGATCCGTGATGGCCGGCCGCCGCGATCGCCGCGTCGCTCCAGTCCTGCCGGTCGGCCAGGACCGCCGGTAGCCGTAGCGCGTCGATGTCGCGCGCGATCGCCTGCGCCGATTGGTAGGAGTAGATCATCACGATCGGCCGCTCGGCGGCAATGAGCCCCAGGATGACTGCGGCGTGGGGGACCCGGTTGCGCACCACCAGTCCGACCGGTTCGCCGGGGCCGATTCCCGCCTGGCGCAGGTGATCCTCGACGGAAGCGATGTATCCGGTGATGTCGTCTCCGGAATACCACCGTCGTTCGAACTCGATACACGGTGCTGCGCCGTAGCTGTTCAAGCTCGCGGACAGTGCAGCGCTGAACCGTTCCATGGCGTGCTCAGTACTGTGTGCAGCCTTGATCCACCGGAATGGCGGCGGCGGTGACCAGATGCGAGTCGGTGCTGGCCAGCCAGCACACGGTGCCGGCGATGTCCTCCGGTTCGGCTACCCAGGTGGGCAGGAAGGGCGTGAGCATCTGCGACAGTTGAGGATTGGTCTCCATCGCCTGGCCCAGCGCGCTGACCATGTCGCCGGTGCCCATGTCGGTGTTGACCGGACCGGGGTGCACGCTGTTGACCCGAATCGCGTGTTTGCCCAGTTCGGCGGCGAACGCACGGGCCATCCCGGTGACGGCGTGCTTGCTGGCCGTGTAGTGGACCATGAACGGCTGCATCTTGATGCCGGCCGCCGAACTGATCAAGATGATCGAGCCGCCGCGCTTCCCGGCGATGATGTGTGGGGCGCCGGCCATCACGGTGTTCCAGGTGCCGGTCACGTTGATGTCCATGACATCGCGAAAGTTCTCCGGCGAGATGGCATCCCAGGCCTGCGGGGCAGCAACACCGGCGTTGGCCACGATGATGTCGAGGCGGCCGAGTTCTGCCACGCCGTCGGCGACCGCCTCACGCAAGCCGTCGTAGTCGCGGGTGTCGACGATCGAGGACACCATGCGTGCTCCGGTGTCCTGCACCAATCGGACGGTTTCGGCCAGATCCTCGGGGCTTGCCGGGTTGTACGGCACGCAGTCGGGCAGTTTCCCGGCCACGTCGACGGCGATGATGTCGGCGCCTTCACTGGCCATCCGTACCGCGTGGGCGCGTCCCTGTCCCCGCGCCGCGCCGGTGACGAATGCCACCCTGCCTGTCAGTCGGCCTGTCATATCCGTTCCCTCCGTTGTTGGTTCACGCCTGTATCGGCGTGGCATCCAGTCGTCAACATCTCCCGCACCCGCCGTTTGTCGACCTTGCCGGTTGGCCCGTACGGGATGGCATCGGTGCCGGCGACGATCAGCCATACCGCCGGCACTTTGAACGAGCTCACCAGATCGCGACACCGATCGCGCAGTCCGTCGATGGTCAAGCCGTCGCCGGCCACCACCACTCCCACCCGGTTCCGTGTTCCGTCGGGCACGTTGGTGACGACCGCAGCCTCGACCCCGGCGATGCTGCGCAGGGCCTTCTCGACTTCGCTCGGATAGACCGTGGCGCCACTGACCTTGAACATGTCATCGGATCTGCCGTGATAGAACAGGAATCCGTCGGGATCGAGCCGGCCCAGGTCGCCAGTCGGGTAGAAGCCGTCGACGGTAAAGACCGCTTCCCGCGTGCGACCGCAGATGCCGCGCAACGTGTGCGGCCCGCGCAGCTGGATCATCCCAACCGTGTCGGGGGCCACCGGAACGCCGCTGTCGGTGTCGACGATCCGAACCTCCATGCCGGCAAACGGTTTACCGCAGCTTCCCCACGCCGAACGTGGCAGGTCGGTATCAGCGGCATAGCCACAGTACGGCCCGAAGGCCTCGGTCATCCCGAACAGATTGGCGCGCGCCCCGGGCTCGGCGCGCAATCGCGGCGGCAGCAGCGCCTCCAGGCTGCCGGGCCGCAGCGCCGACAGGTCAGTGGAACCGGCGTGGCGGGCCAACGCTTCGGCCTGGTCCGGCCAGCCACGGAACAAGGTGACCCGCTCGGATTCCAGCAGGCTCAACGTGGTCTCGGGTTGCGCAATCTCCTCGGTGATCAGGGTCGCCCCGGCCAGCAGCGCCGAAAGCACCCCGCCGCCGAAACCGCCGACCCAGAAGAACGGCATCGGCAGATACAGCCGGGTGTCGGCGTCGATGCAGCGGGCGGCCAGCCCGGATGAGACCGCACCCAGAGCGCTGCCGTGTGAGTGCAGCACCCCCTTGGGTGTGCCGCTGCTGCCGGAGGTGAACATGATCAGCATCGGGTCGGCGGGATTCACGGTCGCGGTCATGGCGTCGACGATCTCGCCCGCGCCGTCGCCGGCGGAGGCCAAGCTTTGCGTGGACCAGACATGTTGCAGTGCGGGAAGGTCCCGCGGCAGTGACGAATCCGCGCGTAGATCGTCGAGGTAGCGGTGGCCCCGGAACTCCTCGACGCTGATCAGAAACCGCACCGCAGCGACCCGAAGTTGCGCGCGGAGTTCCGGCGGGGTCAGCAAGGTGCTCAGGGGAACCAATACCGCGCCGATCCGGGTCACGGCGACCGCTGTTCGGACCCAGTCGACGCAGTTGGGCATGATCAGCCCCACCCGGGTGCCCTTGCCGACACCGGCCTGCACCAGGATTGCGGCCAGTTCCCGAGACGACGCATCCAGATCCGCGTAGCTCAGGCGGTCGGTCGAGTCGATCACCATCGGTTTGTCCGGGTCGGCGGCGGCACCCGATCGCACCACGGCATCGATGGTCAGCGGGGACGGCACGAGATCAGGCATTGAGCACCTCCGCCAACCGGCGCAGGTCGACCTTCCCGCTGGCCAGCAGCGGGACCCGGGCGGCGGGGACACAGGCGATCCGGCGCGGGATCTTGTAGGCGGACAGCTCGGTGGCAAGCCGCGTGCGTAGCTGCTGCGCGTCGATCTCGGTGTTGCCGGCCACGATGATCGCGGCCACCAGCTGGCCCCGGTCCGGGTCAGGCACGGCGAACACATGCGCGACGGCGCCGTCGGTCACCTTGGCGATGGCTTGCTCCACCTCGATGGCGGACACATTGGCGCCGGCCGTCTTGATCACCCTGTCGTGTCGGCCCAGGTAGTAGTAGAAGCCGTCGGCGTCGGTGCGGACCAGATCGCCGGTATGGAACCAGCCGTCGGCGTCGAAACACTCCTCGCGGCTGCGCTTGTGGTAGCGCTGCATCAGGTAGGGGCCGCGTACCCACAGTTCGCCGGACTCGACTCGGCACTCGAAACCGGGGGCCGGCATGCCGAAGCTTCCGCGTCGGTGTTCGGGCTGGTCGGTTTCGTCGCCGCTGAGCAGTACGACGCCGCCGGTCTCGGTCAGCCCCAGCATGTTGTGCCGCAACTCGGGATCGGCCGGGCGGGTGCCTGGCGCCATGATCGGATAGAGGTTGCCGCGGCGCAGGGTGGACAGATCGCGCCCGGCGAAGCTCGGGTGCTGCGCAAGGGGGGTGATGCCGGCGACGTAACCATTGGTCATCGTGGGCTTCTCGGCTTCGAGCAGGTCCAGCGTGACAGCGGGGTCGACGGCATTGGAACACAGCAGTGTCGATCCGGCCAGCATCGTGGCCATCAGCGCGAACGCGAACCCACCGATCCAGAAGAACGGGGAGTTGCAGAACAAGATGTCCTCGGTGGTGAGCCGCCGGATTGCGTTGAGGTTGCGTTGATGCCCGATCAGGCCGGCATGAGTGTGCACCGCGCCCTTGGGCGTGCCGCTGGAGCCGGAGGTATAGATGATCGCCAGCGGGTCGCCGCCGTCGACATCGGCTTCCAGGTCCTCCAGGGTTTCGAGGGTGTCCTGGTCGTCGGGTGTTCCCCGGTGGTCGGCGTCGAACAGCACATGGCGAAGCTGCGGCGCGTAGGTGCTGAACAGCGTTGCTGCACGGACGATATCGACATCGCCGAGGACTTCGGTCAACCGTGCCCGATAGTCGTGTGATCGGTAGGACGCGGTGGCCAGCAGGATCTGCACGTCGCTGTGCACCAGTTGGTCACGCAGCTCCGGCGCCGTTGACAGGGTGGGGAATGGGACCACCACCGCGCCGATCCGGCAGGCGGCGAGCAAGCCGACCACGAACGCTGGGCCGTTGGGATACAACAGGCCGATGTGGCTGCCCTTGCCGGCTCCCAGCGCAACCAGTCGGCGGGCCAACGCCGCGGAGCGCTCCTCAGCGTCGGCGTAGCTGATCCGCTCGGTGTCGCAGATCAGCAGCGGGTGGACGCCGCGGGCCTGCGCCTGAGTGCGCAGCAGCTGCGGCAGGGTTTCAGCGGGCATGCTTACTCGACAGGTCGATCAGGTCCCGAACCGCGCTCAGGTCGGCCTTGCCCGACGGCGTCCGCGGGATGACGTCGACGATCACGATCTCGGTCGGAATCTCATAACCGGCCAGCCGGCCGCGCAGAAACTCGGTCAGCGTCACGGCGTCGGCGAAGACTCCAGAGCGCAGCTCGACCGCCGCCACCGGCGTCTGTCCCAGACGCTCGTCGGCACGGCCCACCACCGCGGCACCCTTGACCGCCGGGTGTGCCTCCAGCGCGACCCGAACATCGTCGGGCAACACCTTGAATCCGCCGCGGATGATGGCCTGATCCGCCCGGCCCAGGATCCACAGGAAGCCGTCGGCGTCGATACGGGCCACATCGGTGGTGCGCATCCAGTCCGCGGCGGGCCCCAGCTGGCCAGGCTTGACCTCGAGCAGCCCGGGCTGATCGGCGCCGAGCGGGGCGCCGTCGTCGTCGACCACACGCAGTTGCGCGCCGAGGCTGGCGCGCCCGACACTGCCGCGTTTGTCCTGCCAGAACTGTTTGTGATCGGCCAGCGTCCAGCCGGCCACGCCGCCGCCGAATTCTGTGGCGGCGTAAGAGGTCAGCACCGGGATACCGAACTTGGCGGTGAACGCGTCGGCGTCGTCGGCGGACAGCGGCGCGGTCCCGGAGGTGACCGCCCGGATCCCGGCCAGGTCCTCGCGGCCCAGATCCGAATGCAGCACCGCGCGCAGCGCGGCCGGCACCAACGAGACGGCGCGTGGCCGGCAGGTTCGTACCGCCTCGGCCCAGCGCTGCAGCTCGAATCGCTCCAGCAGCACAAACGATCGTGCCTCGGCGATGCACTGCAACACCCGGTACACGCCGCCGATGTGCACCAGCGGCGCGTTGACGATCGCGATGCCGCGGCGCAATTGGGTGGGTGCGGGGAGATGCTCGGGATCGGGGCCGATCACGCTGTGCGCCAACATGTCGTAACGCAGGTCGACGCGCTTGGGTGGCCCGGTGGTTCCGCTGGTCAGCATCCACACCGCCACGTCGGGGCGCCCGGGATCGGAGCTGGGCTCGCCTGCCGCGGTGATCTGCGGGTCGGCGGTGAGATCGGAGATCGTCACCACCGTGGTGCGCGGTGTCGCGGTGACCAGGGCGGCCAGATCATCGGCCTGCCCGACGATCACCGGGAGTTGCAGCGCGGCGATCTCGGTGCGGGTGCGGTCGTCGCCGCGGGACGGATTGATCACCACCACGCAGCCCCCGGCGAGCAACACCCCCAGCAATGCGGCCACCTGCGGGGGGCGGTTGCGCAGCAGGATCCCGACGCGTCCACCAGGCGGTGTCAGTTCCGCGATGCGCTCCGCCAGGGCTCCGAGTTGCGACCAGGAATGCCACCGGCCGTCGTACTGCAATGCCGGTTCCTCGGGCGCCAGATCGAGCACGTCGGCAATGCGCCGGCTCAGCGGATGCGCCATCAGCGGATCCGTGGCGATGCGGCGGGGCGCGGCGGTCGTGCGTCGAGTTCGGCCTTGCCCAGCGGGTTGCCCAGCCTGGTGTAGATCAGGCCCTGGTCCAGGGCGGCACGGTACGGCTTGTCCAAGGACTCCCAGATCGCTTTGACCGTGCCCTGGGTGGCCGAGGGCGGCTTGGCCGCGATGGTGGCGGCGATCTCGTGCGCTCGCGTCCAAAGCTGATCGCGCGCCACGATTTCCGTCACCAGGCCGATGCGCAACGCGGTGTCGGCGCTGAGCCGTTCATCGTTGCCCATCAGTGCGATCCGCAGGGTTTCACCCAACCCGATTCGGCGCATCAGCCCGATCGGCTCGAGTGCGCAGACCAGCCCGGCCGAGACGTGGGAGTCGAAGAACGTGGCCTCGTCCGAGCAGATCACTACGTCGGCCTCGTTGATGAAGTAGAACGCACCCGCGGTGCACATGCCTTGGACGGCGCAGATCACCGGCTTGAACATCTTCTGCCACTTGGGACTCAGCAACTCGCCGGGATCTTCATGGTTCCAGATGTTGTCGGGCTGGCCGTAGGAGGACTTGATGTCCAGTCCGGCGCTGAATGCCCGCTCACCCGCGGCACGCAGCACGACGGCGTTGACCTCAGTATCGAGTTTGACGATCCGCCATGCCGCGGCCATCTCCTCGCACATGGTGCGGTCGAACGCGTTGAGGCGGTCCGGCCGGTTCAACGTGATGGTGGCGACGCGTGCGGCGCGGTCGAAGTCGAGCAGGATCGTGGTGAACTCCGTGCTCATCGGCACTGCCATTCCGGTGCGCGCTTCTCGACGAAGGCCCGGGGGCCCTCCAGGGAATCCGCGGTGTGCAGGTTACGTTCCCGGAATGATTCGGCGAGCATCTCCGCCTCGTGCAGTGGCAGGTCCAAGCCCTTGAGGATCGCCAGCCGGGTTCCGCGTACCGCCAGCGGCGCGTTGGAGTTCAGCACGTCGGCGATCTCGTGTGCGCGGGTCAGCAATCGGTCATGCTCCACCACCTCGCTGATCATGCCGAGGTCATAGGCGCGTTGCGCGTCCATGCGCTCATGCTTGCCCATCATGGCCATCCGTAGCGCGATGGAGCGGGGTAGCACCCGGGCCAGCCGCACCACTTCACGTCCGGCGACCAGGCCGATCGAGACGTGCGGGTCGAAGAACGTCGCGCGGTCCGAGGCGATCACGATGTCACAGGTGGTAACCCAGTCCAGCCCTGCGCCGCAACAGATCCCGTTGATGGCCGCCAGCACCGGTTTGGCCATCGTCCGGAACGGGGGAGTGCCCTCCTGCGGCGCCTCCCACTGCTCGTAGGTGGACAGATAGGGCCGTTCATTGACCACCTTGCCGTCGCCGGGGATCTCCTTCACGTCGGCGCCGGTGCAGAACGCCCGCCCGTTGCCGGTGACGATGACCACCCACACCGCCTCGTCGCTCTCGGCCTCGGCGTAGGCGGACCGCAGTTCGGTGACCATGTGCGGGCTCAACGCATTGAGCGCCTCGGGACGGTTCAGCGTGATGGTGGCGGTGTGCCCGCGCACGTCGTAGTCGATGGTGTCGAACATCGGCATTGCCGTCTCTTTCCTTCTCAGCGGCCGGTGAAGCCAGGTGGTCGCCGCTGCGCAAACGCGGCTAGGCCCTCTTTGAAATCCCCGGTACGGCAGCTGAGTTCAAGGTTTAACAGCTCCTGGGTCAGGGCTTGCGGCAGCGTTGCCTGCTGTGCGTAGTGCAGCGCCTGCTTGGTCAGGCCGATCGCGACCGTGGGCCCCTGTGTCAAGGCGGCCAGCAGCTCTTCGGTGGCCGAGTCCACATCTGCCGGCGCCACCGCCTGGTGGATCAATCCCCAATCCTGCGCGGATGCGCCACTGACCTGCTCACCCAGCAGCAACATGCGCCTGGCCCGAGCCAGTCCCACCAGCCGTGGCAGCAGCCAGGTCGATCCCGAGTCGGGGCTGAAGCCGCGCGCCACGAACGGTTCCCAGAACACCGCGTCGGTGGCGGCCACCGTGAAGTCGGCGGCCAGCGCCAGATTGCAACCCAGGCCCACCGCCCAGCCTCGGACGCTGCATACGACCGGCAGCGCGATGGTCTGCAGCAGCTCGATCACCCGGTGCGCGCCGTGTGGGACGCGGCGAACCAGATCGCCGGTGCGGGGTCGTTGGCCGCCGGCATTGGTGGCCACCCAGTCGGCCCCCGCGCAGAAATCATGGCCGGCGCCCCGGATATGGAGGGCGCGCAACGTGTCGTCGCTTGCCGCCTCGGTCAGGGCCGTGACCAGTGCATCGGTCATCGACGAGCTCAGGCTATTCCGGCGTTCCGGGCGCGCCAGGGTCAGCCGGAGCAGCGTGCCGTCACGTTGCGCCGTCACTGCGCCATCGGGGGCGGAGCCGGACCCGGAATCGGGGGAGTCGGCCACGGTGCTGTCCACCTTTCAACGCTATATCGTGATAGCTACAGTAGGCTATACGATTAGCGCGATTCGGCGGAGAAAGGCCTATGGCGGACGGTTCGGGGAACTCTGTGGTTTCGGCCGGCGATGCCGCCCGTTTCGGCGAGCAGCCGCTGGGGCAGACCGTCGCGGTGGCCGGCGCCATGCGGCGCCTGACCGGGCTGCTGCTCGCCTTGGAACACCCGCATCCGCTGGTGGACGACATGCTGACGCAGTTCGCCGACTGGGAACGGCAACTGGCTGCAGTGGCCCCGGTGGAGGCCATGCCCCGCTTGGAAGACGCTGACGACCCGGCGGGCCGGGTCTACCTGGGGCACGCGTTCGACGTCGGGTCGTTCAACCCCTGCTTCCCGGAGTATCGCTTCGACCACCTCGATGGCCAGACAGCCTCGGGCACAGTCACGTTCCCGCTGCCCTACGAAGGGCCTCCGGGGCTGGTGCACGGCGGCTTTCTCGGAGTGTTCTTCGACTGCGTGACGCAGCATCAGAGCTGCGCGGCCGGCTCGGCCGGGCGTACCCGCTCACTGCTGGTCAGCTACCGGCGCCCGACACCCATTCTCACCGAGCTGGACTTCGACATCGTGCGAACCGCGGTAGAGCGGGGTATCGCTTCCACGGCGCGACTTCTCTATCGCGGCGAGGTGCTGTGCACCGGCGAGGTCACCACGGCGGCGGCGCCGCCGAACAAATTGAGTGCCATTCGATTCGGCCGCAGACAGGATGAGGAGTCCCACCGATGAGCGCTGCCGAGACCACCGACGACCGTGTGCTTTTCGATGTCGACCTCGACGGGCGCATCGCCACCGTCACGCTGAACAATCCCGGGCGGCGCAATTCCTACGATGCCGCAATGCGCGACGCGGTCGCCCGCTGCCTGGACCGGGTCGCCGAGGACGACGATCTGGTCGTGGTGCTGCTGCGCGGCACCGAAGGGGTGTTCAGCACCGGAGCCGACATGAACAACGCCTACGGCTGGTACGGCGAGCGCGGGGAGACCGCGCAGCCGGCGGACAAGGGCAGGCCCAGCCAGCGACGCCGACTTACCGTGGACCGCAAATCGTTCGGCTTCTATCACAATCTGATGGGCTTCCCGAAGGTCACAGTGGGTGAGATCAGCGGGTATGCGCTCGGCGGCGGTTTCGAGATGGCGCTGATGACCGACATTTCGGTGATTGCGCGTGACACCAAGATCGGCATGCCCGCGACGCGGTTTCTGGGCCCGGCGCTGGGCAGCCTGCACATGTTCTTTCATCGGCTCGGCCCCGTGCTGGCGCGGCGCCTGTTGTTGACCGGGGATATCGTCGAGGCCGCCGCGGTCGAACACCTGGGTGTGTTCACCGAGACCTGCGATCCGGCGGCGGTGACCGCGCGGGCCCGATACTGGGCGTGCAAGGCCGCGAAGATGCCCGCCGACGGCGTCGTCATCGCCAAGGAGGCGTTCCGGCTCGTCGAGCAGAGTCAGGCGTATCAGGGCGAAGAGGTGGCCAGCTACCTGTTTCACGCCTACGGCACCAACCTGCAGTTCGCGCCGGGGGAGTTCAACTTCGTCAAGACCCGGGCGCAGCACGGAACCAAGGAGGCGTTCCGGCTGCGTGACGAGCACTTTCACGTCCCCGAGCCGTGAGGCTTCGGCGGCGCAGCGGCCAGACTCACGCGTCTACTTTACAAAAATAGCGAATAATGTAAGGTCGGAAAAATGCCTACACCTGTCATCGTCGGCGCCGTTCGCACGGCCATCGGACGTTCGTTCAAGGGAACATTGGTCAACACGCCCCCGGAGACGCTGATCACCACGGTGCTGCCCGAGGTGGTGCGCCGGGCCGGCATCGATCCGGCCGAGATCGACGACATCATCTTCGCCGAATCGCATTACGGTGGAGGCGATCTCGCTCGCTACGCGGCTGCTGCCTGCGGCATGGAGTCGGTTCCCGGTCAGTCGGTCAACCGGCATTGCGCCGGCAGCCTGACCGCGATCGGCAACGCGTCGGCGCAGATCGGTTCCGGGATGGAGCGGGTGCTGATCGCCGGCGGCGTGCAATCACTGTCGATGACGCCGCTGACGAACTGGCGCATCCCTGGCCCCGAGCTGAAGTTCGAGGAGCGCTGGATGCCCCCGACGCACCCGGAGACCCCGGATGCGCCCACCCGCGACATGTCGATCACGGTGGGGTGGAACACCGCGCAGGCGGCGGGCATCACCCGCGAGGAGATGGACGCCTGGGCCGCGCGCTCGCACCAGCGGGCGATCGCCGCGATCGATGCCGGCAAGTTCGTCGACGAGATCATCCCGCTGAAGGTCGAACTGCCCGACGGCTCGGTAGCCGAGTTCAAGGTCGACGAATTCCCCCGCCGCGAAACCACCGTGGAGAAGCTGGCGGGCCTGAAGGTGCTGCACCCCGAGATCGATGGCTTCTCGATCACCGCCGGCAACAGTAGCGGCACCAACGACGCCGCGGCCGCAGTCGCGATCGTCGACTCCGACTACGCCCGCGACAAGGGCCTGACTGTCATGGGCACAGTCAAGGCCTGGGCCTCGGTCGGTGTCGCTCCCCGCGACACCGGGCTCGGCGGCGTCAAGGTGATCGGCAAGGTGCTCCAGCGGGCCGGGCTGTCCGTCGGCGACGTCGCGCTGTGGGAGATCAACGAGGCCTTCGCCTCGGTGCCGATCGCGGCGTGCAAGGAATACGGCATCGACGAAGAGCTGGTGAACTTCTCCGGCAGCGGTTGCAGTCTCGGGCACCCCATCGCCGCATCCGGCGCCCGGATGGTGACCACGCTGCTCTACGAACTCAAGCGGCGCGGCGGGGGCATCGGTGTGGCCGCCATGTGCGCCGGTGGCGGCCAGGGTGGCGCTGTGGTGATCGAGGTCTAGCTAGCGCTTGGCCGAAGCCGGCGTGGCGCGACGCCGCGCCGGCTTGGAGTTCTGCTCGATCAGCCGCTCGGCGTGATCGAGAATGCAGTTGAGCCCGTAGTCAAAGTTGGCGTCATCTGCTGCGCCGATTCGATGCCCCTGCCTGGTGGTCTCTGCCAGCAGCGGGGTCACGGCCGGGTCGATGACGAGGGCCTCCTCGAAATCGGACGGCCCCTCGGCGTCCGATGCCCGGTTCTTCTCGTAGAGGCGCTGCAGCACCACCGACCCGCGGATGTGCACCGAGACCGTCGAATAGGTGTCGAAGGCGTCCTGCGGCGACAAGCCGGCCTCCACCAGGCTGGCGATCGCCCGCTCCACTTCCTGGACGCCGAGCTGCGCGGCCCGCGGGCTCAGCGCGGCCCGAATCAGGATGAGATCACACAAGATCGGATTGCCCAGGAACGTCGACCGCATGCTGTGTGCGTGATTGCTCAACGTCTGACGCCAGTCCTTGGCCTCCACATATGGGGTGGCGAACGTGTACTGGCGCAGGGCCCGGGTGGTCATCGCATTGAGGAGGTCATCCTTTTTGCGGAAGTACCAGTAGATGCTCGTCACGCCGACACCGAGATGCTTGCCGAGCAACGGCATGCTCAGGTTGTCGACCCCGATCTGTTCGGCGAGCTCGAACGCGCCGTCGATGATGTCGTCGGGGTTGATCGATCCGCGTTCGCGCCGTTGGCGTTTCTCGGCGACTGGCTGCTTTGCCACTGCGGATACCTCCAGTTCTGGTCGACACGGCCGGTTCGTCGCCGTCAAACCTACCTGTACCGCTCGCCTGCGCGGGGTAATGAGCTTCTCTTACCGTAAAGCCTATGGTAAGCATTTTGATATACCTTGTCACAACGCCTGAAGGGTGAGCCGTGTCAGAAGCGGTACTGCGTGAGCGTCGCGGACGGATTCTCGTCATCACTATCAACCGGCCGGAAGCGCGCAATGCGGCCAACAAGGCGGTCGCCGAGGGGTTGGCTGCGGCCTGCGACGAACTGGACGACACTCCCGAACTGTCGGTCGGGGTGCTGACCGGAGCCGGCGGCAATTTCTGTGCAGGAATGGATCTCAAGGCGTTCGCGGCAGGGGAGTTGGCGTATGTGCCGGGACGTGGGCTCGGCTTCACCGAGCGCCCGCCGCGCAAACCGCTCATCTCCGCGGTTGAAGGACACGCGGTGGCCGGTGGCACCGAGCTGGTGCTGGCCACCGACCTGGTGGTGGCCGCCCAGGGCGCGAAATTCGGTATCCCCGAGGTCAAGCGGGGGCTGGTGGCCGCCGGCGGTGGCCTGTTGCGGTTGCCGCACCGCATTCCGTATCAGAAGGCGCTCGAATTGGCTTTGACCGGTGAGAGTTTCACCGCCGAACAGGGCGCCCAGTGGGGCTTCGTCAACGTGCTCACCGAGCCGGGCGAAGCGCTGGACGGGGCGATCGCCCTGGCCGAACGGATCACCGCCAATGGCCCGCTGGCCGTCGCGGTGACCAAGGAGATCATGGTGAAGTCCGCCGGCTGGAGTCAGGATGAGATCTGGCAGAAGCAGGGCGAACTGATCGCGCCGGTGTTCACCTCCCATGACGCCAAGGAGGGTGCCATCGCGTTCGCCGAGAAACGCGCCCCGAACTGGACCGGCGCCTGACCCTGGTCTGCGGCCGTGGATCTGGGGTTGCACAACGCGCGCGCCGTCGTCGTCGGTGGTGGCCGGGGGATGGGACTGGCCACCGCTCGTTGTCTGGCCGACGACGGGGCTCGGGTGGCGGTCATGGCACGCTCGGCTGCCGACCTGGACCGCGCGTGTGACGACCTGAGGGGACGCGGCAGTCCGGAGGCGATCGGCATAGTCGCCGATGCCTGCGACGAGCAGCGGGTGCACGAAGCCTTCGCCGAACTCGGGAGACGGTGGGGCGGCGAGCTCAACATTCTGATCAACGCGGCCGGCCCCGACGTGCAGGGCACCTTCGAGGATCTCACCGATGAGCAGTGGCGCCGGGCGATCGACCAGGGCGCGATGGGGATGGTGCATACCGTGCAGGCGGCGCTGCCGTTGCTGCGCAAGGCCGAATGGGCTCGAATCGTCAATTTCTCGGCGCAGTCGACGCAGCGCCAGAGCACAGTCCTGGTTGCCTACACCGCGGCCAAGGCGATGGTGAACAGCATCTCGAAGAACCTGGCACTGCTCCTGGCGCCCGAGGAGATTCTGGTCAACGTGGTCTCGCCCGGAAGCGTCGCCTCCGAGGCGCTGGTCGGCTGGGCTCGCTCGGTCGGGGTGGACGGGGAGGACCCCTACCGGCTGATGGAGGCTATCGCCGAGCATTTTGGCCACCCGGCGCAGCTGCCACGGGCGGGCCTGCCGGACGAAGTGGGCGCGGTCGCAGCCTTTCTGGCCTCCCGTCGCAACGCCTACATGACCGGCGCCAACGTCAACGTTGACGGCGGCTCGGATTTCACCTGATCGGCTGACCCGAATTTGCCCCTGACCTGCGTGCATAGTGGCTTGAGGCAGGAACCTCGGAGGTTGCGGAATGCGCTACCGAAAGGTATACAGTAAGAACTATCCGGTTGCTTCGAGGCGGAGGTTGCGGGGTCGATGACCGCGGTGCTCTACGACGTGCGTGACGGCGTCGGGCTGATCACCTTCAACCGTCCGGAGCGGCTCAACTCCTGGGGCCCCGATATCGCCGCCGGTTTCTACTCCGCCATCGATGGTGCCGAGGCGGATCCCGCGGTGCGGGCGATCGTGGTGACCGGTAGTGGCCGGGGATTCTGCGCCGGTGCGGATCTGGGTGGCGGCACTCAAACGGGTCCCGACGCCGTCGACGCATCCGGCACCGACGTGTCCCAACTGGTCGGGGACCGCCCCCCGCATTTCCTGACCGAGTTGCGCAAACCCGTGATCGCGGCCATCAACGGCTCCTGTGTCGGGATCGGGCTGACCCATGCGCTGATGTGCGACGTGCGGTTCGCCGCGGCCGGTGCCAAATTCGCCACCGCATTCACCCGGCGCGGACTTGTCGCCGAGCACGGAATCACGTGGATACTGCCGCGATTGGCGGGCATGGGCCCGGCGATGGATCTGCTGCTGTCCGGACGCACCTTCCTCGCCGAGGAAGCCCGCGAGCTGGGTCTGGTCAACCATGTCGTGGCGCCCGAGCTGCTGCTTGAACGTGCGATGGCGTACGCCGCCGACATCGCCGCGAACTGCTCACCGGCCTCGCTGGCGGTGATCAAAGCGCAGGCCTACGGTGACGCACTCGACGACGTCGCAGCGGTCAGCGCCCGCGCCGAAACCCTGATGTACGAATCGCTGTCGCGGCCCGACCTGATCGAAGGAATCACCAGTTTTTTCGAGAAACGCCCGCCGAACTTCCCGCCCCTGTCTTGAGAAAGGTTGAGCACATGACTGCCGCAGCTGAACGGCTTCCGTACTTGGCCGTCGACGTCGACAACCACTACTACGAGCCGCTGGACGCCTTCACTCGGCACCTGCCCAAGGAATTCCGCAGCCGCGGTGTCCAGATGGTGCAGGACGGCCATCGCACCCTGGCGGTGTTCGGCGGGGTCGTCAACCACTTCATCCCGAACCCGAACTTCGACCCGATCATCGAACCCGGCTGCCTGGATCTGCTGTTCCGCGGCGAGATCCCCGAAGGCGTGGAGCCGGCGTCGTTGATGAAGCTCGACAGGCTCTCCGAGCATCCTGAATACCAGAACCGCGACGCCCGCGTGCAGGTCCTCGACCGGCAGCGGCTGGAGACGGTGTTCATGCTGCCGACCTTCGCCTGTGGTGTGGAGGAGGGGCTCAAACACGACATCCCCGCCACCATTGCATCGGTGCACGCGTTCAACCTGTGGCTCGACGAGGACTGGGGCTTCGACCGTCCCGACGGCCGCGTGATATCCGCACCGATCATCTCGCTGGCTGACCCCGAAAAAGCCGTCGACGAAGTCGAATTCGTGATCAGCCGCGGCGCCAAGCTGGTGTGTGTGCGCCCGGCACCGGTGCCCGGCGAGGTTCGGGCCCGGTCCCTCGGTGACCCGGTGCATGACCCGGTGTGGGCGCGCCTCGCCGAGGCGGGCGTCGCAGTCGTCTTCCATCTGTCTGACTCCGGTTACATGGCAATCCCGGCGTTGTGGGGCGGTAGCGGCGTGTTCAAGGGATTCGGTAAGCGCGACCCGCTGGACATGGTGATCATGGACGATCGGGCGATCCACGACACCATCGCCTCGATGATCGTGCACCAGGTGTTCACCCGTCACCCCAAGCTCAAGGTGGTCAGCATCGAGAACGGCTCGTACTTCGTTTACCGGCTGATCAAGCGGTTGAAGAAGTCG
This sequence comes from Mycobacterium sp. SMC-19, assembly GCF_045310815.1. NCBI lineage: Bacteria > Bacillati > Actinomycetota > Actinomycetes > Mycobacteriales > Mycobacteriaceae > Mycobacterium > Mycobacterium sp. SMC-19. Next base: position 332,736 of record NZ_JBJIAM010000003.1, read on the forward strand.
GCCAACAATGCGCCGTATCATTACAAGGAAGATCCGATCGAGCAGCTGCGCACCAACGTCTGGATTGCCCCCTACTACGAGGACGACGTGAAGCTGCTGGCCGACACCATTGGCGTCGACAAGATCCTGTTCGGCTCGGACTGGCCGCACGGTGAGGGACTCGCCGACCCGACGACTTTCACCGCAGACATCCCGCAGTTCCCTGAGTTCAGCGCGGAAGATACCCGAATGGTGATGCGGGACAACGCATTGACCCTTCTGGGTGATCCGAACCGTGCCGCACCGGGCGCCGCTCACCTGGCAGCTTCGGTCTGAAAGTGGGCGAATGGACCCTCGGCGCGGTCCTCGACGCGATCGCCGAGGCCGTACCCGACCGGGCTATGACGATCTGCGGGGATCGGCGCAGCACGTTCGCGCAATCCGCGGAGCGCACCCGCCGGCTGGCCAACTACCTGGCCGGCCGCGGGCTCGGCGCCCAGCGTGAGCGTTCGGAGTTGCGCAACTGGGAGTGCGGCCAGGACCGGGTCGCGCTGCTCATGCACAACGACCTGTACCCCGACATGGTGATCGGCTGTCTCAAGGCCCGCGCGGTCCCGGTCAACGTCAACCACTACTACACCCCGGCCGAGGCCGGTGAGCTCCTGGACTATCTGCGTCCCCGAGCGGTCATCTACCACGCCTCGCTCGAGGCGAAATTTATTGACACACTACATGAATCCGGCGCTGACCTGCTGATCAGGATCGACGACGGCGCAGCCGACCCCGGACTCGATGCGGTAGCGCTGGACGATGCGCTGGCGCAGGGCGACGCCGATCAGCCGGTGGCGCCGTCGCCGGACGATCTGCTGATGATCTGCACCGGGGGAACCACCGGGCGTCCGAAGGGCGTGCTGTGGCGACAAAGCGACATCTACGTGTCGTCGATGGTCGGTGACGATCACGCCGGCGTGGCGGAGATCCACCAGAAGGTGCAGCATGCCGGTCCGCACTGGTTCGCGCTGTCGCCGCTGATGCACGCCGCCGGGCTGTGGACCGCGTTCTCGGCGATCCTGTCCGGCCAGACGGTGATCCTCAATGACAGCCGCGCCAGGTTCGACCCCCGTACGGTGCTGGAGACCGCCGCGCGCGAAAAGGTCGGGCTCATGACCATGGTGGGCGACGCGTACGCCGCGCCCCTGGTCGCCGAACTGCGCAACGCGACCTATGACCTGACGTCCTTGCACTCGATCGCAACCGGCGGTGCCGCAACCAATCCGAAGTATCAGGCCGCGTTGCTGGAACTGCTTCCGCAGATCACCCTGATCAACGGGTACGGCTCCTCGGAGACCGGCAATCTGGGCTTCGGGCGCAGCCAGCGCGACGCGCGGCGTGACACATTCGATCTACGGACCGGGGGATCGGTGGTGTCGCGGGACCGCACCCGGTTCCTGGAACCCGGTGATCCCGAGGTGGGTTGGGTGGTGCGGACCGGACGGATCCCGCTCGGATACTTCGACGACGCCGACGCGACGCAGCGCACCTTCGGTCAGATCGACGGTCAACGGATGGTGATCTCCGGCGACCGCGCCAGCATCGAGAAGGACGGCACGCTGCGGTTGTTCGGGCGCGACGCTCTGGTGGTCAACACCGGCGGGGAGAAGGTGTTCGTCGAAGAGGTCGAGGGCGTGCTGCGTGCTCACCCGGCGGTGGCCGACGCGCTGGTGGTGGGCCGCCCGAGCGAGCGCTGGGGCGAGGAACTGGTGGCGCTGGTTGTTCCGCAACCGGATTCGGGTGTTACCGACGAGCAACTGGACGCACACTGTCGATCGGTGCTGGCGGGCTTCAAGGTGCCCAAGGCGTACGTCATGGTGGCGCAGGTGCGCCGACTGGGCAATGGCAAGGCCGACTACCGCTGGGCCAAACGACAGGTGAATGAGGTGGCTACGGCATGACGGGCATGAGCGAGCAGTCACGAGTCATCGATTGTCTGGTGAACGTGCACTTCGGCGAGAATGAGCAGCCGTCCTGGATGGTCAGAACGCGCGATGACTACTTCAAGGGACCCGAGTCGATGTTCGCGCCGGTCGACATGTCGGCGCTGCTCGACGAGATGGACACCCACGGCGTGACCAAGGCGGTCCTGATGGACAACCTGGTCAAACCCTCGGTGACCGCCCGGAAGTTCGTCGAAGCCCGGCCGGATCGGTTCGCGCTGGCAATGGGCGGCATGAACCTGCTGCGTCCGGTGCCCGCGCTTCGGGAATTGAGTGCTGTCGCGGTCGACCTGCCGGTGGTCTACGCCGTTGTGGGGCCAAGCTTCTGGGGCGATGGCCAATATCCGCCCAGCGACGCCGTCTACTACCCGCTCTACGCCAAGTGCGCCGAACTGGATCTGCCGCTGTGCGTCAACACCGGCATTCCGGGGCCGCCGATCCCCGGTGAGGTGCAGCACCCGATCCACCTGGACCGGGTCTGCGTGCGCTTTCCCGAATTGCGGCTGTGCATGATCCACGGCGCCGACCCCTGGTGGGACGTCGCGATCCGCCTGCTCATCAAGTACCGCAACCTGCGGTTGATGACCTCGGCCTGGTCGCCGAAACGTCTGCCGGAAGCCCTGCTGCACTTCATGCGCACCCGGGGTGCCGGCAAGGTCATCTTCGCCTCGGACTGGCCGGTGCTGCGGATGGACCGGGTGGTGCCCGAGGCGCGCGCTCTGGACCTGCCGCCCGACGTGCTCGACAAATACCTCTACCGCAATGCAGCCGACTTCTTCTTTGCCGAACGCGGCACCGTACCCGAACAGGAGAGCTGAGATGGATCGCTTCGAACTGCGCAGGCTGGACTACAGCCTGACCGAGGACCACGTAGCGTTGCAGGCTGCCTACAAGCAGTTCTTCACCACGCACTGTCCGATCGAAACGGTGCGCGCCGCAGAGGAATCCGGCTTCGACAAGAACCTGTGGGAGCGACTCTGCGCGATGGGCGCCACGACCATGGCATTGCCGGAATCGGTCGGCGGCGACGGTGCCACCCTGGTCGACCTTGCGTTGGTCGCCGAGGAGATCGGTCGATCGCTGGCGCCGGTGCCCTGGATCGACCAGGTCTGTGCGGCACGGCTACTGCAACGGCTTGGAGGCTTGCCGCCGGAGGCGGACGACACCGCCGACATCGTGAGCGGGACTCGTCTGATTGCGTTCGACCCGCACCAGGAGGCCACCGCCGGACGCCGACTGCTGCCGACCGGATCGATCGCCGACACGATCATCGTCCGTGAGGGTGATGCGGTGGTGCGACTTTCCTTCGGTACCCGGCCGGTTCGGGTCGACAATATCGGTCGGTTGCCGATGGCCTGGGTCGACCCGGCCGACGCCGACGCGGCGACCGTGCTGGCCAGCGGGCCTCAGGCGCTGGCGGAATATCAGCGGGCGCTGGATGAATGGCGACTGCTGACCGCCTCCGCGCTGGTCGGGATGGTGGAGCAGACCATGACCATCGCCGCGGAGTTCGCCAAGACCCGCTACACCCTCGGGGTTCCGATCGGCACCCTGCAGGCGATCTCGCATCCGTTGGCGAATATGGCGATCACGGTCGCCTCCGGCCGCAACCTGGCCTACCGCGCCGGATGGTTCATGGACAACGAGCCCGATGAGCGTCCGGAGCTGGCGGCCTCGGCCTTCGTCTTCATGGCAGAGGAGGCCGCCAAGGCCGCCACCATGGCGGTGCACATCCAGGGCGGCCTGGGCGTGTCCGCCGAAGCCGCGGCCACCGCCTACCTGGTTCGGGCCCGCGGCTGGCCACTGGCCGGGGGTGATCCCGGAGCCACCGCCTGCCGCATAGGGGAGCTCGTCGCCGTTCGTGAAACAGCCGCCCGCGAAACCGCCGCTTACGCAGCCGAATAGGACACCAACGATCATGGACTTCTCACAACCGCAGCTGACCGACGATGACTTGGCTTTCCGCGACGAGGTGCGCGCATTCCTGGCCACCCACGTGACTGAGGACGTCAAGCGCCGCGACCGCGAGACCGGGGACAACTTCGACGAGGGCGTCCACCTGGCGCTGGGTGCCGCCGGTTACCTGGAATCGGAGTGGAAAACCGAAGCCGATGGCGGCTTCCCCCGCGTCCGCCGACGCATCTGGGAACTGGAGAAGCGCCGCGCCCACGTGCCCTGGGTCACCTGGGGAACCACGGCGATGGTAGCCCGCTCCGTCGCATCCTTCGGCTCGCCCGAGTTGTGCGAGGAGATTCTGCCCGGCGTCTTCAGCGGCCACATCCGGCTCTGCCTGGGCTACACCGAGCCCGAAGGCGGCTCCGACGTCGCAACCTGCAAGACCCGCGCGGTGCGCGAGCCGGATGGATCTAGCTGGGTTATTAATGGCTCCAAGATGTTCACCACCGGAGCCCACAACTGCCAGTACGTCTTCCTGATCACCAACACCGATCCGGACGCGCGGAAACACAAGAGCCTCACCATGTTCCTGGTGCCGTTGAACACTCCGGGCATCGAGATCCAGGGCCTGCGGACCGTCGACGGTGACCGTACCAACATCGTCTATTACAGCGATGTCCGCGTCGACGACAAATACCGACTCGGCGAGGTCAATGGCGGGTGGACCGTGCTGCGCGAGCCGCTCAACGTCGAACACGGTGCGGTGGACGCCAATCCCGATGGATTGCAGGACGTCTCGATCATGATGCACCAGGCGAACTTCATGGCCGTCGCAGTCGACAAGGCGGGCGAGGTGGCCGGGCGGTCGGGGAGCATCGCGGATCGTTCGGTGGCCTACCGACTGGGCAAGGCAGCAGCTCGGGTGGAGGCGTCGCTGTCGGCGCCATCAATTTTCGGACGGGTGGCGCTGGCGCAGGCGATGCGCGACGTCTCGCCGGACCTGATGGACCTGCTCGGAAGTGCATCGGCGCTGCCGATCGACACCGACGGTGCCATCGATGGTGGGGCAAGCGACTACGTCTTCCGGTTCGCTCCACTGGTCGGCATCTACGGCGGGACCCTGGAGGTGTTCCGCAACATGATCGCTCAATACGTGTTGGGTCTGGGCAAACCGAATTACTCTGCGCCGCTGGTGAAGTAGCTGGTAGTCACGACGCCGTGATCCTGCGGCGGTTCCAGCTTCGGCTCTCCTGCGTCGAGCCTCGCTAAACCGCCGTGATCCGGCGGTGGTAGCTCGACGGCGCCTCGCCGGCGAATCGGGTGAACGCTCGGGTGAAGGCAGACAGGCTGTCGAACCCGACGGCGGTAGCGGTCTGCTGCACGCCTTGATCCGGGGCGGCCAGCAGTGCCATCGCCTGCAGCATCCGGGCGTTGAGCAGGTAGGTCCGCCACGACATGCCGATCACCGCTTCGAACTGACGGCGCAGGGTGCGCTCGGACACGGCGACGGCGTGGCACACCTCAGCCACGGTCACCGAGGCCAGGTGTGCCTTGGTGTAGGCCATGGCCGCGCCGACGATCGGATGATCGGAGATCGGCAGGCTCAGTGGCGCCTCGTGGTCCAGGGCGTCGGAGACAAGGTGCCCCAGGGTGCGGAAGAAGTCGTCGGAGACGGCGTCGCCGTCGGCCCGCTCGATCGGCCAGCGCACCGAATGCAGCATCATCTCCCGGATCAGCGGCGAGACCGTCAGGATGCGCGCCCGGTCGCCGGCGACCGGAACCAACTCGGGGTCGAACATGACCGCGACGGTGCGGACTTCCGGGCGCATGGTGGCCTGATGCTCCAGGCCGGCCGGGATCCAGGCCGCCTGCTGCGGCGGCAGGAGATAGTGCGCCGCGGCGGTCTCGACTTCGACCACGCCGCCGACCGCGTACTCGATCTGGTGCATGTCGTGGGAATGCCACCCGGTGACCAGATGCTGCCCCTCGTAGAGGTAGCTGCCGGCCCGGGCACGGCCGCCGCGACGCAGATCGATGTTGGCCGGTTCTGCAAACTCTATGGCCGATCGCGCGGAGACGGTCACGGTTTTCCAGGGTACTAGTAAAGGCATGAACATCGACGACTTGATCCTGGTCAGCATCGACGACCACGTGGTGGAGCCGCCCGACATGTTCCTCAACCATGTCCCGGCCAAGTTCAAAGCGGAGGCGCCGATCGTCGTCACCGACGAAAAAGGCGTCGACCAGTGGATGTATCAGGGCCGCCCGCAAGGCGTCAGCGGGCTCAACGCGGTGGTGTCCTGGCCGGCCGAGGAGTGGGGCCGAGACCCGGCCGGCTTCGCCGAGATGCGCCCCGGGGTCTACGACGTGCACGAGCGGGTCCGCGACATGAACCGCAACGGCATCCTTGCCTCGATGTGCTTCCCGACCTTCACCGGGTTCTCCGCGCGGCATCTGAACATGACCCGCGAACATGTCACCTTGGTGATGGTGTCGGCCTACAACGACTGGCACATCGACGAGTGGGCCGATTCCTATCCGGGCCGCTTCATCCCGATCGCGATCCTGCCGACCTGGAACCCCGAGGCGATGTGCGCCGAGATCCGTCGGGTGGCGGCCAAGGGCTGCCGTGCGGTCACCATGCCCGAGCTGCCGCACCTGGAGGGCCTGCCCAGTTACCACGACGACGACTACTGGGGCCCGGTGTTCCGCACGCTGTCGGAGACCGGGGTGGTGATGTGTCTGCACATCGGCACCGGCTTCGGGGCGATCAGCATGGCCCCGGGCGCCCCGATCGACAACCTGATCATCCTGGCCACCCAGATTTCGGCGATGTGCGCCCAGGATCTGTTGTGGGGTCCGGCGATGCGCAACTACCCGGACCTGAAATTCGCGTTCTCCGAGGGCGGTATCGGCTGGATCCCGTTCTACCTGGACCGCAGCGACCGTCACTACACCAACCAGAAGTGGCTGCGCCGCGACTTCGGCGACAAGCTGCCGTCCGAGGTGTTCCGCGAGCACTCGCTGGCCTGCTACGTCACCGACAAGACGTCGTTGAAGCTGCGCCACGAGATCGGCATCGACATCATCGCCTGGGAATGCGACTATCCGCACTCGGACTGCTTCTGGCCGGACGCTCCCGAGCAGGTGCTCGCCGAGTTGGAGGCCGCCGGCGCCGACGACTCCGACATCAACAAGATCACCTGGGAGAACTCCTGCCGGTTCTTCGGCTGGGACCCGTTCGCGCACACCGCGCGTGCGCAGGCGACGGTAGGCGCGCTGCGGGCGACGGCCACCGACGTGGACGTCTCCATCCGGCCGCGGGCCGAATGGGCGCAGCGGTACGCGCAGAAGCAGTTGGCGCAGGCCTGACGCGATGGTTTCGGTGATCACCGGCGGCGCCGGCGGGATGGGGCTGGCCACCGCGAAGATCGTCGGTCGCGAGCAGCCGGTCGTGCTCTGCGATGTCCGGCAAGACCGGCTGGACGGCGCGGGGGCCGCCTTAGCCGGCCTCGACATCACGACCGTCAACTGTGACGTCACCGATCGCGACGCGGTCACCGCGCTGTTCGATACCGCGGCCGGCATCGGGCCCGTCACCTCGGTGATCCACACCGCCGGAGTCAGCCCGAGCATGGGGGATGCCGCCTACGTCGTGCGGACCAATGCCGTGGGCACCGTCAACGTCAACGAGATCTTCTTTTGTGCGGCACCCGAGGGCGCGGCGATCGTCAACGTGGCGTCGATGGCCGCGCACCTGCTGCCCGACGAGGTGATCCCCACCGGTCAGTTTCCTTTGGCGCTGCAGGATGTCCACGGCTTCACGCAGGCCATGGCCGCCGTGTGCGAACCGCTTCCGCCGGAGGTGCGTTCGGGTTTCGCCTACGCGGTGAGCAAGGCCTTCGTGCGCTGGTACTCCAGCGCGCAGGCCGAACGGTTCAACGGCCGAGGGTTGCGCATCGTCTCGGTCTCTCCGGGTTCGGTGGACACCGAGATGGGCCGGTTGGAGGAGCGGGCCGGTGCGGGGGCGATGGTCGCCGACGCGGCAGTCCCGCGTTGGGGGACGCCCGAAGAGATGGCTGAACTGCTGGCGTTCTGCGTCAGCACCAAGGCGGGCTATCTGACCGGCACCGACATCCTCAACGACGGCGGTGTGGTGGCTTCGGTGCGGGAGCGAGTGCGGGTGGCGGCCGCCGGCTGAGGGCCGCCGAGATTTGCGCACGTCGACTATTCGACGTAGTTTTCGAAAGTATGACGGCAGCGATGGACGGGGACGGCACGGCGCGCCCGGTCTCGTCGCCGCCGACCGAGCGGGTGATGCGGATCCTGGAGCTGCTGGCCGCCGACCCGGAAAGGCATTTCTCTCTCTCGGAGATCTCGCAGACTCTGGGCATCAGTCACGGCACCTGCCACGCGATTCTTGCCACCCTGGCGGGCCGGCAATGGCTGGTGCGGGACCGCCAGTCGGCCGGGTATTCCTGGGGCCCGGCCCTGGCCGCGCTGGCCCGCCCGGTCAACCGGCAGGCGTTCCGTCCCGAGCTGCAGCGGCTTTTCGACGCGGTCGGCCGGCAGGTGATCCTCGGCGTCCGCCAGGGCGCGACGGTGGTGGTGACCGATTCGGTCGGGGAGTCCATCGCCGGGCTGCAGTTGGGAGCCGGATTCCGGATGCCGCTGGTTGCCCCGTTCGGTCGTGAGTTCATTGCCGGGGTGGGCGAGAACGTCAAGAAGGAATGGCTCAGTGGACTGGGCGCACCGTCGCCGCGGCTGCGGCGCCGGCTGGGCGCGGTGCTCGACGAGGTCGGCCGGCGCGGTTACGCGATCGACCGGATGAGCCGTGAGTACGTCCGGGTGTACTCGGCGCTCCAGGCACTGGCGGCCGACGGCGAGCCTGACGAGATCACCGCGCGACTGGCGACGGCCTTCGCCGATCTCACCGCGGTCGACTACCTGCCCGACGAACTCGGCGGCACCGAGCGGCATCCGATCGCCAGTGTCTCGGCTCCGGTTCGCGACATCGACGGGACGGTGACGATGTCGGTGGGGGTCGCTCCGTTCGCAGCCTTGACCGCCGCGGAGGTCGCCGATCTCGGTGCCGCTGTGCGCGAGACCGCTGCGCGTATCCAATCCCAGTGGACTGCACGTGGAGAACATGAGGAGAGCTCGTGAGCGTGACGCTCAGCGCCGAACAACGCCAGCTTGGAGAGTCGCTGCGGCAGTTCGCCGCCCGGCACGCGCCGATGACCGATACCCGTAAGGCCTTCGACGCACTGGCGGACGGGGAATTGCCACCCTGGTGGGATGACCTGGTCGCCAACGGGTTTCACGCGATCCACCTGCCCGAACAGTACGGCGGGCAGGGCGGCGGACTGCTCGACGTCGCCGCCGTCCTGGAGGCAGCGGGAACGGTGTCTCTGCCGGGTCCACTGCTGCCGACGGTGACCGCCGGCGCGGTCGGTCTGCTCGCCGAGGCCACGCCGGCGCGGGCGGACTATCTGCGTGCTCTTGCCGCCGGTGCGCCGGCAGCCGTCGTGCTTGCCGGGCAGTCGGACTTCACCGCGCGACGAGCCGACGACGGCTGGCTGATCAGTGGTGCCTCCGAGGTGATCTCGGGCGCCCGCTCGGCCCGCCTCGCACTGGTCTGCGCCCGCGGTGAGGAGGGAACCGACCTCTGGGCCGTCGTCGACACAGCCCGGGCGGCGATCCAGCCGGTGGCCGGCACCGACCTGCTCACCGACCTGGCCACGATCACCCTGGCTGATCACCGGGCGAGCGCCGACGACGTCCTGATCGGGATCGACACCCAGCGCGCGGAGTACCTCGCCGTCGGTCTCGCCGCAGCGGTGTGCGCCGGCATCGCCGGGTGGTGCGTCGAGGCGGCCACCGCGCATCTGCACACCCGCGAGCAGTTCGGCGTCCGCATCGGAACATTCCAGGCATTGCAACACCAGGCGGCCATGTTGCTGGTCAACGCCGAATTGGCCTGCGCCGCTGCCTGGGACGCGCTGCGCGCCGTCACCGACACGGTCGATCAGCAGCGCATTGCCGCTGCCACCGCGGCGCTGACGGCGGTCACGCCATGTCCGGACACCGTGTTCGACACCCTGACGATGTTCGGTGCCATCGGATTCACCTGGGAGCACGATCTGCACCTGTATTGGCGCCGCGCCACCAGCATCGCGGCTTCGATCGGCGCCGCCACCGACTGGGCGCGCCGGCTCGGCGAGCTGACCGTCGCGCAGCAGCGGGATTTCACCGTGGACCTCGGCGGCGCCGAAGCCGAGTTCCGGGCGGGTGTCGCCGCGACTCTCGACGCCGCTAAAGTGCTGGACAACGACGGTCCGGGACGCCAGGGCGACTACCCGCACTTCGAGACGGGACCGCAGCGGACGCTGATCGCCGACGCTGGGCTGATCGCCCCGCAGTGGCCCGCACCGTGGGGCCGGGATGCCTCCCCGTTGCAGCAGCTGATCATCATCGAGGAGTTCGCCAAGCGGCCCGGGCTGGTCCGGCCCTCGCTGGGCATCGCCGAATGGATCCTGCCGTCGCTGGTACGCGCAGCACCGGATGCCCTGCAGCAGCGGCTGATTCCCCCGACTCAGCGCGGCGAACTCGCCTGGTGCCAGCTGTTCTCCGAGCCCGGGGCCGGCTCCGACCTGGCGTCGCTCACCACCCGCGCGGTCAAGGTCGACGGCGGTTGGCGCATCAACGGCCACAAGATCTGGACGTCGGCCGCGCAGCGCGCCGACTACGGCGCACTGCTCGCCCGGACCGACCCCGCGGCGGCCAAACACCGCGGTATCGGCTATTTCATCGTGGACATGCGCTCCGCCGGGATCGAGGTCCAGCCGATCGTGATGGCCACCGGGGCAGCCGAATTCAACGAAGTGTTCCTCGCCGACGTCTTCGTTCCCGACCAGATGCTGCTCGGGGAGCCCACCGAGGGCTGGCAGCTGGCGATCGCCACCATGGCCGAGGAGCGCACTGCCATCAGCGGCTACGTCGAGAATGACCGCGCCGTCGCGCTGCGATCCATCGCCGCCGTCCCGGGCCGATCACGCGATGACGCGCTGCGAGCACTCGGCGAACTCGACGCCTACGCCAATGCGATCAGGGCGCTCGGGGTACGCGAGACCATCAGGCTGCTCGATGGCGAGGGATTCGGGGCGTCGTCGAGCATCGCAAAAGTGGCGATGAACGTTCTGCTGCGCCGCACCTTCCACGCGACATTGGCCACCGTCGGCCGACTGGCGATGGTCGCCGATTCCGACCCGGCCGTCGTCGAGCCGTATCTGTTGTCGCCGGCCGAGCTGATCGGCGGCGGTACCAAGGAAATTCAGCTGAACATCATCGCGCAGATGATTCTCGGCCTGCCCCGCAAATGAGATGAAGGACACCCGCATGGGACTACGTGGAGACGCCGCGATCGTCGGCTATGTCGAGCTGCCGCCGGAACGGATGAACAAAGCCACCCCGGCCCCGTTCACCCTGGAGCAGTGGGCCGAGTTGAGCGCCGCGGCGCTGGCCGACGCGGGTCTTTCGGGCGAACTCGTCAACGGCATCGTCACCTCGCACCTGGGCGAATCCGAGATCTTCGTGCCGTCCACGATCGCCGAATACCTGGGGGTCCCAGCGCGGTTCGCCGAGATCGTGGATCTGGGCGGGGCCAGTGCGGCGGCCATGGTGTGGCGGGCCGCGGCGGCGATCGAACTCGGCATCTGTGACGTCGTGCTGTGCGCGCTGCCGGCCCGCTACATCACCCCGATGTCGGAACGTAAGCCTAAACCGCTGGTCGACGCCATGTTCTTCGGCTCATCGAGCAACCAATACGGTTCTCCGCAAGCCGAGTTCGAGATTCCCTACGGCAACCTCGGCCAGAACGGTCCCTACGGGCAGGTCGCCACCCGCTACGGCGCCGTCTACGGCTACGACGAACGGGCGATGGCCAAACTGGTCGTCGACCAGCGCGTCAACGCCAACCACACCGACGGCGCGATCTGGCGAGACACCCCGCTGACCGTCGAGGACGTCCTGGCCAGCCCGGTGATCGCCGATCCGCTGCACATGCTCGAGATCGTGATGCCCTGCGTGGGCGGTGCCGCGGTGGTGATCGCCAGTGCCGAGTTCGCCAAGCGGGCCCGCAACCGCCCGGTGTGGATCAAGGGATTCGGCGAACACGTGCCGTTCAAGACCCCGACGTACGCCGCAGACCTGCTGGCGACTCCGATCCGCGAGGCCGCCGACACCGCCTTCGCCATGACCGATCTGACGCGCGCGGATATGGACATGGTCTCCATCTACGACTGTTACACGATCACTGTGCTGCTGTCGCTGGAGGATGCCGGGTTCTGCGAGAAGGGCAAAGGCATGCAGTTCCTCACCGATCACGACCTGACCTTCCGCGGCGACTTCCCGCTCAACACCGCGGGCGGCCAGCTTGGATTCGGCCAGGCCGGCCTGGCCGGTGGCATGCACCACGTCTGCGACGCCACCCGTCAGATCATGGGCCGGGCCGGGGCCGCGCAGGTGGCCGACTGCAACCGGGCCTTCGTCTCGGGCAACGGCGGGATCCTGTCGGAACAGACGACCCTCATCCTGGAAGGGGACTGAGTGCGATGATGAGCTTCGAGCGGCCGATGCCGGTCAAAACCCCTACCACCGCACCGTTCTGGGATGCGTTGGCGCAGCACCGCATCGTCATCCAATACTCGCCGTCGTCCGAGCGCTACGTGTTCTATCCCCGAGTCCGCGCACCGCGCACCCTGGCCGACGATCTGGAATGGCGCGAGATCTCCGGGATGGGCACGCTGTACTCCTTCACCGTGGCCCGCCGTCCGGTCGGCCTACACTTCGCTGACGCGGTTCCGCAACTGCTGGCGATCGTCGAATGGGATGAGGGCCCCCGATTCTCGACCGAACTGGTCAACACCGATCCCGCCGATCTGGCGGTCGGAATGCGGGTGCGGCCGGTGTTCTGTGACTACCCCGAACACGACGTCACGATGCTGCGCTACGAACCGGCGACGGCTCGTGGCTGACGACGCCGCGGCGCAGATCGAGGCGATCAAACGCCTGAAGTCCCGCTACTGCCGCTACCTGGACACCAAGGACTGGGCGGCCTGGCGCGCCCTGTTCACCGACGACTTCGTCAGTGACACCTCGAGCGCGGGCGGCAAGGTCGTCACCGGAGCCGACGAATTCGTGGCCTTCACCCGCAAAAGCCTGCGAGATCAACCCACGGTGCACCAGGTCCACGCGCCCGACATCGAGCTGGACTCGCCGACCTCGGCGCACGGGGTGTGGGCGCTGGAGGACGTGGTGCGGTTCGGCCCCGGCGTCAACCTGCGCGGCTACGGCCACTACACCGAGACCTACGAAAAGGTCGACGGCGACTGGCGGATCAAGACCTCGACGCTGACCCGGCTGCGCGAGGACATCTTCAACGGGGTGTTCGCGGTCTATCTCTCGCCGCGGGTTCGCGCCGTGCTGGCCAGGGTCGCCGGCCGGTTCATCACCTGACTGCCTGCCGCAGCTGCCCCAGCTCGATCGCCGTGCCCCTTGTACGCCATACTGAATGTATTACGGGAATAGCTATAGTATAGGCACCGGGTCGGATCCCGGATCGTCGTGTCCAAACAAGGGGAGTGTTCGTGGAGATCGAGAACAAGCGCGCGATCATCGTTGGTGGCGCATCGGGGTTCGGTAAGGCGACAGCGGAGCTGTTGGCCAAACGCGGTGCCCAAGTAGCGGTCTTGGATCGGCCGCAGTCCAAAGGTAAGGAAGTGGCCGAGTCGATCGGCGGGCAGTTCTTCGAAGCCGACGTCACCGATTTCGCCGGCACCGAGCGGGTGTTGAACGAAGCGGTCGAGGCGTTGGGCGGGCTACACATTGCGGTCACCACAGCAGGTGGCGGTATCGGTCAACGAACGATCAAACGGGACGGACCGCACGACCTGGAGGCGTTTCGCAGCACCCAGGATCTCAATGTCGTCGGGACCTTCAACGTCAGCCGGCTCGCTGCCTGGCACATGAGCACCAATGAGCCCGAAGACGACGAGCGCGGCGTGATCATCAATACGTCCTCGATCGCGGCGTTCGAAGGCCAGATCGGGCAGGTCGCCTACACGGCATCCAAGGCCGCGATCGCCGGAATGTGCCTGACGATGGCCCGCGATCTGGGCGGCGTCGGCGTCCGGGTGCTGGCGATCGCGCCCAGCCTGTTCGCCACCGGCCTCACCGAGGGCATCCCCGACGAGTTCGCCGCCGTGCTGACCAAGGATGCGGCGTTCCCGAAGCGCCTCGGCCGGCCCGAGGAGTACGCCAAGCTGGCGGCCGCCATTGTCGAGAATCCGATGCTCAACGGCCAGTGCATCCGCCTGGATGCCGGCCAGCGCTTCGCACCGAAGTGACACTGCGTTGACTCTGCGGTCAGGGCGGTGAATTGCGGTGTGTCGCAGCCCTGACCGCAGAGTCAACGTTAGGCGTCGGCGAATGCCGGTGGCTTGAGCGCGGCGGGATCGGGGTTCGCGATGGGTCGTCCCATGAACCGGCGGGCGTTGTCGCCCATGAAGTCATAGGTGCGCCGGACGTCCATCCCCTCGGCGTACTTCCAGAATCCCTTCGGCTCGGCCAGCCCCTCGGGATGCGGATAGTCCGAGCCGAACAGCACCTTGTCCCAGCCGACGGTGCCCACCACATCGGAGATGCACCCTTCCCAGAACGGGCTGACCCAGATGTTGCGCCGGAACACCTCGTGCGGATGCTCCGGGAAGTTCTGCGGCATCTTCTTGTAGAGGTCGCCGAAGTCATCGAAGAGTGGCCGAATCCAGGAGCTGCCGTTCTCGACGCTGGCGATGCGCAGCTTGGGGAACCGGGTCAGGGTGCCGTGGCAGATCAGCGCGGTGATCATGTCGGCGATCTCCCGGTGGCCCAACACCATCCAGCGGAAGGCGCTCTGTGTCATGAAATTCTGCGTGTACGGCGGTTCCCACCGACCGACATAGTCGTCGAGCGGGGGGAAGCTGGCGTGCAGCACGATGGGCAGGCCCGCGGCCTGCACGTCACGCCAGAACGGGTCGAACTCCGGCAGTGCCGGGGAGCGCCAGCCACGGATGCCGTTGACCGGGCCAGGTTTGATCAGGGCCACCGCGGCGCCCTGGTCCAGGATGTACTCCAGTTCTCGCTGGGCGCCCTCGACCTCGGACAGGTTGATGATCGGCGTGGAGAACACCCGGCCGTGGTAGTCATAGGTCCAGTGCTCGGCCATCCACTGGTTCAGCGCGTGAATGATTGCCAGGGTCAGCTCCGGGTCGTCGGCACTGGAATGCTCAACCAGGCTGGCCAGGGTGGGGTAGTTCAACGCTTCGGTGACGCCCTGGCGGTCCAGTTCGGCGACCCGGTCGGCGGGGTTGCGGGTGGCCGCCGGCGCCTCGATGGCCGGGCCCTGCATCTCGCGCAGGGTCAGGCCCTCGTTGTTCTCCCCGGCGAAGAACCTCTCATGTGCGCCCGGCGCGGCGACCCGCTCGAAGGTGGGGTTGGGGATGAAGTCGCTGACCTTGCCGTTGATGATGATCCGGGTCTGGCGGCCGATCTGGGCGAATTGCACCGCCCGCGAGTACTTCTCCGGTAGGTACTTGGTCAGTGAATCGGGGGTCTCGTACATGTGTTGGTCGGCATCGAAGATCGGTGCGTCTCGGAATTGGCTCATGATTTCTCCTGGTCGCTAGCGGGTCAGGATGGTTGCTGCTGCTGTGCCCGGCGCGCCGTAGAGCTGAGCGAAACCCACCTTGGGTTGTCCGGGCACCTGGCGGTTACCGGCCTCACCGCGCAGCTGGCGCACCAGCTCGTGGATCTGACGCAGTCCCGACGCCCCGATCGGCTCGCCGTTGGCGATCAGCCCGCCGTCGGTGTTGACCGGCAATGACCCGGTGATCTCGGTTGCCCCGTCGGCCAGCAGCTTCTCCTGGTCGCCGTCGGCGCAGAAGCCGCACTCGGCCATGTGGATGATCTCGGCGCCGGCATCGGTGTCCTGCAACTGAATGACGTCGACGTCTTCGGGTGCGACACCGGCCTTTTCGAAGGCATCGCGGGCGGCGTACACCGTGGGCGCCACGTCTTCGGTGACCGGGGCGAAGGTGGTGTTCACCTCGTAGGCGCCGTAGCGCCGGGTGCGGACCTCCACCGCCCGCAGGTATACCGGCCTATCGGTGTAGCGGTGGGCGATGTCGGCGCGGCACATGACCACCGCCGCCGCGCCCTCGTCGGGTGCGCAGAACATGTACTGGGTCAACGGGTAGTTCAGCATCGCCGAGCCCAGGATGTCCTCCTCGGAGATCGGCTTGCGCCGGAACGCATTCGGGTTCAGCGCGCCGTTGCGGAAGTTCTTCGCCGCGACCTTGGCCAACGTCTGCCGGGAGATGCCGTGATCGTGTAGGTAGCGATTGGCCTTCATGCCGAAGAACTGGGTGGTCAGGTATTGGCCGTTCTCGGCGTACCACCGCGGCATCCCCACCAGAGCCGGGTCTTCGGTGAACGCGCCGCGCGGGTGTTTGTCCAGGCCGACGGCGATGCCGATGTCGTAGTCACCCAGCCGGATGCCGTCCGCGCAGACCTTGGCCGCACTGGCTGCGGTGGCGCACGCGTTGAACACGTTGGTGAACGGGATGCCCGACAGCCCGACCATCCCGACGATGGCGTCGGGGTTGGCCACCGTCCAGCTGCCGCCGGTCGCGGCCCCGATGTCCTTCCAGTCCACGCCGGCGTCGGCCACCGCGGCGAAGATGGCGTCGACTCCCATCGCCATCGCGGACTTGCCCTCGAATCGGCCGAACGGGTGCAGGCCGACACCGATGATCGCTACGTCATGAGTCATGGGATCGCGGTCTCCTATACCGGCCGGAAGGCGAAGGTGATGACCTCGTTGCCGTCGGCGTCGGAGGTGAACGGAATCATGACCAGCTCCACCGGCATGCCGAATTCCAGCTTGTCCGGATCGTTCTCGGTAAGGCGACCTTCGACCCGGATGACGTCGCCCAGCTGCACCAGACCGACACCGAACGGTACGAAGTCCGTACCGGTGGGACCCAGATACGGCGCCCCGGGCGGAAAGCCCTGAGTGGTCCAGGCCGCCAGGGTTCCGGTGCGCGGCAGCAGCTCCTGGCTCATCTGGTCGCCGCTGCAACTCGGGCAGCGCGGCTGGGCCGGGAACACCGTGGCAGCACAGGCGCCGCAGCGGCTGCCGATCAGCTGAGGGCTCGCCTCCGGCCATGTCGAAATGTCGGGTGCTAGCGCTTTCTGCATCGGTCCTCCGTTGACTCTGCGTTGGTGGCGGAAAAGGTCGAGTAGGCAGCGCCGTGGCCGCAGACTCAACGATGGTTAGGCGATATCGCCCGATTCTTTGAGCTTTTCGATGCGGTCCCAATCCATCCCGAGCTCCATCAGGACGATCTCGGTGTGCTCGGAGGCCTGTGGAGCACGCGTGGTCTCCAGCGGCTCGTGGTTGAACTGAACCGGGCCGCGGACCACCTTGAACGGCGGTCCGCCGTCACTGGGTTCGACCTCGGTGATCATGTCGTTGGCGATGGCCTGCTCGTCGGAGCCCAGATCGACCAGGCTCTGGAACGGCGCCCATTGACCCTTCATGGTCTTGAGGTGTTGGCGCCAGTACTCGAACGGCTTGGCGCCGATCGCGGCAACGATCAGTGCGCCGGCCGCCTCGGCGTTCTGCATCAGCGGCAGGACCTCGGCGAAGCGCGGGTCGTCGGCCGCCTCGGGAATCCCCAGGTGCTCGAAGGTGTCCCGGATGTAGCCGGTCGGGCTGACGATGCACAGATTGATGGTGCCGCCGTCGGAGGTCGTGTAGTTGCCCAGGAACGGGTTCGCGGGGGAGCCGCTCGGCCTGCGCGCCGGTCCCAGCTTCGCCTCTCCTTCGTCGAGCCTCGCTGAACCGCTCGGCCTGCGCGCCGGTCCCAGCTTCGCCTCTCCTTCGTCGAGCCTCGCTGAACCGCCGGATTCCGGCATCATCGCCCGCATGGTCTCGCCGGTGTCCATGCCCTGTGTCACGCTGGCACCGGCCGCCCACCATGCGGTGGACAGCAATGACACGTCGACCTCAAGCGCCTCGCCGGTGCGCTCGCGGTGCAGCAGCGCGGCGGCGATCCCGCCGGCGATGTTCATCCCACCGACGGAGTCGCCGAACGCGGGGATGCCCTGGGGCAGCGGCGCCCCGAGTTCCTCGGGACTCAGCGCGTGGCCTATCCCGCTGCGGGTCCAGAACGCGGTGCCGTCGAAGCCGCCGATGTCGCGCTCGGGGCCCTTGTCGCCGTAGGCACTGCCGCGGGCGTAAACGATGTTGGGGTTGGCGGCGCGGATGTGCTCGACGTCGAACTTGTTCTTCTGCCGCGCGCGCGGCAGATAGTTCGTCAAGAACACGTCCGCCGTTGCCGCCAGTTCGTAAAGGACCTGCTGCCCACCGGAAGTCGATATATCGATGCCGACGCTGCGCTTGCCCCGGTTGGGGTGCTCGATCAGCGGATGCCGGTCGGGGTTGAGCTCGAAACCGCCCATCCGGATGAACCCGCGCTGGGTGTCACCGCGCACCGGGTGCTCGACCTTGATCACGTCGGCGCCCCAGTCGGCAAGGATCGCGCCGGCCGCGGGCACGAAGGTGAACTGCGCGACTTCCAGCACCCGGAAGCCGTCCATGACTTTGATCAACTCAGCGCGCTCCTGCCGCCGTGTGAACCCCTCGAGAACCAATTGAAGTATTCTACTGTAATGGTTACGGTTGGGCATCCGAAAGGGGCGAGGTGAGAGACATCGGACGGCAGACCAGCAGCGTTGAGATCGGCGAACGGGCTGCTGTGGTGGCGGAGTCGCGCCTGCTGATCGACGGCAAACTGGTGGCAGCGGCCTCGGGCGCCCAGTTCGACAACCTCAGCCCGGCCACCGGCCGGCTGTTGGGAACCACGGCGGCCGCCGGCGCGAACGACATGAACCAGGCTATCGCCGCGGCCCGCCGTGCTTTCGATGACACCGATTGGTCGACCAACCGCGAACTGCGCAAGCGCTGCCTGGCGCAACTGCAGTCGGCGCTGGAGGCGGAGAAGGAAGAGCTGCGCACCGAGCTGATCGCCGAGGTCGGCTGCCCGGTGATGACGACCCAACTGGCACAGCTGGATTGGCCGCTCGTAGCTGGGCTGCGCTACCCGGGACGGTTGATCGACGAATTCGAGTGGGAGCGCCGACTCGACGGCGGCGGACTGTTCGGTGACCGCAACGTCCGCACCGTCGTCAAGGAGCCGGTCGGTGTGGTCGCGGCGATCACGCCGTCCAACTTTCCCATCGAGGTGATCCTCAACAAGCTGGGACCGGCCCTGGCGGCCGGCAACACCGTGGTGCTCAAGCCCGACCCGAACACCCCGTGGAACGCCACCCGGCTGGGGCGCCTGGTCGCTGAGCACACCGACATCCCGGCCGGGGTGGTCAACGTGGTGCCCACGCCGTCCAACGAGGTTGCCGGACTGCTGGGCACCGACCCTCGGGTCGACATGATCTCCTTCACCGGATCGACCACGGTCGGCAAGCTGCTGGCCCGCAGCAGCGCCGACACCATGAAGCGGACCTTCCTGGAGCTGGGCGGAAAGTCGGCGCTGATCGTGCTGGACGACGCCGACCCGGCCAAGGTGATCCCCGGTGCGGTAGGGGTGTGCGTGCACGCCGGGCAGGCCTGCGCGGCCACTACCCGGATGCTGGTGCACACCAGTATGTTCGACGAGTTGGTCGCCGCTGTCACCGCGGCCTTCGCGGCAGTGACCGTGGGCGATCCGGCGCTGCCGCAGACCCTGGTCGGCCCGCTGATCAGCGCCGCACAGAAGCAGCGAGTGCTCGACGCCTACGCCCAGGCCCGGCGCGACGGGGCCGAGATCACCACCGGCGGAGGCGAAGTCAACGGCCTTCCGGACGAGCTGGCGGGCGGGCACTACGTGCAGCCGACGGTGATCGTCGGGGTCGACAACAGCGCCGCCATCGCTAGGGAGGAAGTGTTCGGGCCGGTGGTGGTGATGCTGCCGTTCGGTGACGACGACGAGGCGGTGCGCATCGCCAACGACAGTGCCTACGGGCTGGCCGGCGCCGTGGTCTCGGCATCGAACGAGCGGGCACTGGCTGTGGCTCGCCGGATCCGGACCGGCGCGGTCGGCGTCAACGGCGGCATGTACTACGGAGCCGACGCGCCGTTCGGCGGCTACAAGAGCAGCGGCTGGGGCCGGCAGTGCGGGATCGAGGGGTTCTCGCAGTACTTGGAGACCAAGACAATCGGCTACCGCAAACCGCGTGGGGCGTAAGCCGTCACTTCTCGGTGAAGGTCACCGGCAGCGACCGCGGGGAGCGAAACGGCTGCCCGTAGATATGCGGGTTAGCGTCGGTCACCAGGGTGATCTCGTCGAGGCGTTCCAGCAGGGATTCCATCGCGACGCGCATCTCCATGCGGGCCAGATGCAGGCCCATGCAGGTGTGCTCGCCTGCGGCGAATGTGATGTGCGGAATCCACTTGCGGAAGATGTCGAATTCCTCCGGCCGCTCCCACCGGGCCTCGTCGCGGTTCGCCGACCCGATGCAGACGTCGACGACGGCGCCGGCGGGGACTTCGACGCCGGCCACGTCGGTGTCGCGGATGGCGGTGCGCTGCACCGTGGTCAGCGGCGTCTCGTAGCGCAGCCCCTCCTCGATCGCGGCGCCGATCAGATCGTGGTCGGCGCGCACCGCCGCGAACTGTTCGGGATGGGTGAGCAGCAGATACAGCAGGTTGCTGGTGGCCCGGTAGGTGGTCTCCAGGCCGGCCGGCAGCAGCAGGCGTAGAAACGAGAAGATCGCTTCGTCGGTGAGCTTTTCGCCATCGACCTCCGCGGTGACCAGGTCGCCGATGATGTCTTCGGTCGGCTGGGACTTGCGTTTGGCCATCTGGGCCAGGAAGTAGTCCTTCAATTCCGCTGAAGCGGCAAACGCCCGCTCGTAGTTGACGGTGTAGCTGATCAGCTCGATCGCCCGCTGGCGGAACCAGGGCAGGTCCTCTTCGGGCAAGCCCAACAGCTTGGCGATGACTCGGGTGGGGAACTCGAAGGTGAAGCCGGACACCAGATCGGTGGTACCGCCGCCGATGAACTCGTCGATCAGGGCGTTGCAGACCGGCCGGACCACCTCCGGCTCCCAGTGCACCAGTGATTTCCGTTTGAAGGCCGCCGAGACCAGATTGCGATGCTTGCGGTGTGGCTCGCCCTCCATCGCCAGGATCGTCGGTCCGATGAACAGCCCGATGGTGACGTCGTAGATGTGCGAGTTGAAGGAATCCGCCTCGCGGAAAACCTGATTCACGGCCTCGAAGGAGACCGCGGCGAATTGGGTCTTGGGCCGAAGCGATGCCGGAGTCTTGGAATAGTCCATGACCGTTCCGGGGAAGACTCCGAGTCCTTCTCGCTTGCTCCGGAAATACGGATAGGGGTTCTTCAGGTAGTCGGCCGGCTTGTCGAGTGCGGCAGTGATGTCGTCGACCTGACTCTCCACGGCTGATCTCCCGTCGGGTGTAGCTATATACTGTAATACTTACAGTAAATCACTGGGCGCGTGTTGCGCCAGCGTCAGGCCAGGCTGATCGGCATCCGCTTGATGCCGTGCACGAAGGTGCTCTGCAGGTATTCCGGCTCGCCGATCATGACTTCCGGCAGCCGGGTGAGCAGCTCGTAGAACAGGTGACGCAGCTCCATCCGAGCGACGTGGGTGCCCAGGCAGTAGTGCGCGCCGCCGCCGCCGAAGCCCAGGTGCGGGTTGGTGGCGCGGGTGAGGTCGAACTCATGCGGCCGGTCGAACACCGACTCGTCGCGGTTTGCCGAGCAGTAGTACAGCGCCACCTTCTCGCCGGCCTTGATCTCGGTCCCGGCGACCTCGGTGTCCACCACCGCGTGACGGGCGAAGGCGAGTACCGGTGTCGCCCATCGCACGAACTCCTCGACCGCCCCGCCGATCCGATTGTCGTAATCGGCCAGCAGCCAGGCGCGCTGCTCAGGATGTTCGATCAGGGCCTTGAAGGCGTGCGTGGTGGCCTGCTTGGTGGTGTCGTTGCCCGCAGAGCCCAGCAGCACCATGAATGAGCCGAGCTCGGAATCGGTGAGGCGGTGGCCGTCGACTTCGGCATTGACCAACTCGGTCATCAGGTCATCGTGCGGTTCGGCGCGGCGGCGCTGTGCCAGCTCGACGCCGGAGCCGGCCAGCACGCCCAGCTGCGTCATGACGTGCACGGCCCGCTCCTCCAGTGAGGCGTACTCGTCGTCGCTGCCACTGAACAGGCATTCGGCGGCGTAGGCGACCTTCTGCTGGTCGGCCGGGTCGATGCCGATCATGTCCGAGACCGTGCGCATCGGCAGTTGGCCCGAACAGCTTGCGACGAAGTCGATCTGGTCGCCGGTGCGCAACTGGGTCAACAGGTCGTCGACGATGATGCGGGAGTTGGCCTTGATCTGATCCTCGATGCGCCGGACCTGCCGCGGGGTGAATCCCGAACTGATGAGCTTGCGGTACCGAGTGTGATCGGGTGGGTCCATCGCCAGGAAGAACGTCATGTTGCGCTGGATCTCGGCCGGCATCGGGTCGACGCTGACGCCTTCGCTGGAACAGAACAGCTCTTCATGCTGGCTGATGAACTTGACGTCGGCATGGCGGGTCGCCGCCCAGTATCCGGTCTCCTGGTGGGGGAACACCGCGTCTATGGGCCGGTGCCAGGTCAGCCCCGGTTCGCCGCGCAGCGTCGCGAACGTCTCGTCCCGGGTCCGGAAGTCCTTGCCCCAGAACTCGGTTTCGGAGATGTCCAGGCGATGGTAGGGGTGCGGCGATACCGGTGTGGTCGGTGACGAATCCAGGGTCATGGTTTCCTCTCGGGGCGTTGGCCCTACGCGGTGATGGGGGTGCCGGCGGTGATCGAGGTGATGAACCCGCCGTCGACGAGAACGTCCTGGCCGGTGATCCATCCGGCGGCGGGGGAGCCCAGGAAGTCGATCACCGGCACGATGTCGTCGACGCCGGCATGCCGGCCGACGGTGGCGCGTACGGTGTCGAGCAGCTGTTTGCCCATCGACTGCTCGAAGTCGGGCAGGATCGGCGTTTCGACCGGGCCCGGGCTCACCGTGTTGATCCGTACGCCGTACTCGGCGTGGGCCGTTGCGGCTCGCCGCTTGGCGTACAGGATCATCGCCTGCTTGGAGGTGCTGTAGACCGGGTAGGTCGGGTCCTGGCCGGCCTGCCAGCGCAGGACGGCCTGCGCGTCCGTCGCTTCGAGTAGGTCGTTGAGCGCCGGGATGCGCTGCTCCCATCCGAGTGCCGCCGTCGATGCCACCGCGACCACCGACCCGCCGCGACGAAGCCGCGGTAGCAGGCCCTCGGTCATCAGGCGCATACCCAGGTAGTTCACCGTGAGTACGTCGGCAGTCGATGCGGTGCCCGGTAGGCCGGCGACGTGGGCCAGTAGGTCCCAGCCGTCGCCGATTCCGGCGGTGAACTCAGCGATGGCTGCCGGATCCCGCAGGTCGCAGCAGGCGTGTTGCGACGCCGGCGTGTGGTGGGCGCGCACGTCGACGGCGAGAACGAAATCTCCGCGCTCGTAGAAGTGCGCGGCGGTGGCGGCGCCGATTCCCGACCCCGCGCCCACGACCACGACCTTGCGCTGCGGGTTGGTCATCCTCGCCAGCCTTCTGGTGTACCCGAAAAGTCGACAGTAAGCACGACTGTAACGAATTCGGCGCGTGCGGACAATGCTACGGTTGCCCTTACCGGATAGCCGAAAGCTGCCTTGAGGAGCCGAGAATGAGCGCAACGGGCCAGGTCGTCGGGTTCGTGGGAGCCGGCAAGATGGGCGAACCGATGGTCGCGCGCCTGGTAGCCGCCGGCTATCGCGTGCAGGTGTACGCGCGCCGGCCCGAGGTGCGCCAGCGGCTCGCCGACGTCGGTGCCGTGCCGGTCGAGTCGGTCGCCGCGGCCGCCCGCAATGCCGGCGTCGTGATCAGCTGCCTGTTCTCCGACGCCCAACTGCTCGATGTCGCCACCGGCGCCGACGGCTTGCTTGCCCATGCCGACTCCAGCACAGTCGTGGTTTCCCACACCACCGGGACCGTGAGCACTTTGACCAAATTGGCGGCGGAGTTCCCGCACGGCCCGGTGCTGGTGGACGCTCCCGTGAGCGGCGGCGCTCATGACATCGAGGCCGGCAGGCTGACCGTGCTGCTCGGCGGCCCCGACGACGCGGTGGCCCGTGCGCAGCCGGTGCTGGCGTCCTATGCCGATCCGGTGATCACCACCGGGGGGCTGGGCACCGCGCTCAACCTCAAGCTGATCAACAACGTGCTGTTCGCCGCCAATGCGCAACTGGTCGCCGCCGCGGTCGAGCTGGGCAAGAGCCTCGGAGTGCGCGACACCAGCTTGTTCGAGGCACTGTCGCAATGCAGCGGCGGCAGCCGGGCCGCGGGGTATGTGCAGTCGGCCGGTGGTGTGGATAGCTTCGCCAAAGTCGTTGCGCCCTTTATGCGCAAGGATGTGGCGGCCTGCATCGAGGCCGCCGCGGATCGTGGCGTCGAACTGGGCCAGTTGCGTACCGTGGCCGAGAACGGGCCACTGGACCTGTCGTGACGGCCGAGCTGGCAAATCTGCTGGAGAAGCAGCGGCGGTCCTTCGTGGCCGACGGGCCGCCGGGCGCCGCGGTCCGGCGCGGCCGCATCGACCGGTTGCTCGCGATGGTGCTGGACAACGTCGACGCCTTCACCGAGGCGATGGCGCAGGACTTCGGCACCCGGTCGCGAGCGGCCTCATTGGCCACCGAGATGATCGGCATCGTCCCCGTGGTCGAGCACACCAGATCGCATGTCCGACAATGGATGCGGCCGGGCAAGTTGCTGCGTGCGGCCCGGCTGGTCGGGTTGTGTGCCGAGGTGCAGCCCAGCCCGCTCGGCGTGGTGGGAATCATCGGGCCGTGGAACTTCCCGCTGCAACTGGTGGTGGTGCCGGCGGCGGCAGCCTTCGCGGCGGGCAACCGGGTGATGGTCAAGATGTCCGAGATCACCTCGCACACCGCCGAGCTGATGGCGCAGCTGGCACCGAAGTACTTCGACGAGAGCGAGTTCGCCGTCGTCACCGGTGGCGCCGAGGTGGCGGCCGCGTTCGCCGGTCTGCCGTTCGACCACGTCTTCTTCACCGGTTCGCCATCGGTGGGTGCGCTGGTTCAGCGCGCCGCCGCGGACAACCTGGTCCCGGTGACCTTGGAACTGGGCGGGAAGAATCCCGTCGTGGTGGCGCCCGGCGCCGATATCGCGCGATCGGCGAAGCGGATCGCCTCGGCCCGCATGGTCAACGGCGGTCAGGTCTGCGTGTGTCCGGACTATGTTCTGGTGCCCGAGCGCGACATCGACGCATTTGTCGATGTCGCCCGGCAAACGTTGCGGGACATGTTCCCGACGATCCTGGCCAATGGCGACTACTGCTCAAGCGTCAACGAAGCCAACTTCGACCGGGTGCTGGCTCTGATCGACGACGCGCGCGACCGCGGTGCCGTGGTGGAGGCCGTCGAGCCGGATGGGGAGGCGCTGCCGGATCGAGCTTCCCGCAAGATCGCCCCCACCCTCGTGCGCGGCGTCGATGCGACCATGCGGATCGCCGACGAGGAGATCTTCGGTCCGGTGCTGATGGTGCAGGGCTATGGCACCCTCGATGAAGCGATCGAGACGATCAACGCGCGCCCCGCTCCGCTGGTCGCCTACTGGTTCGGTCCCGGCGGCAAGAGCTTCCGGGACTTCGTGCGGCGCACCCG
Organism: Mycobacterium sp. SMC-19; assembly: GCF_045310815.1. Classification (NCBI taxonomy): domain Bacteria; kingdom Bacillati; phylum Actinomycetota; class Actinomycetes; order Mycobacteriales; family Mycobacteriaceae; genus Mycobacterium; species Mycobacterium sp. SMC-19. The sequence continues at coordinate 358,443 of NZ_JBJIAM010000003.1, forward strand.
AAGCGGTGGAGTGGCCCGCAACGATTTTGCGGCACAGATGATTCCGCCGGGGGCACCGTTCGGCGGGGTGGGCCGCAGCGGCATGGGCGCTTACCACGGCAAGGCGGGCTTTGACGCGTTCAGCCACTACCGGACCGTGGTGGGCTCCGACCTGCCGTTCAGCATGACCGGTAGTGCGGCGCCGCCGTTTCGACCCGCGATGCGCTTCTACGCCGATGCGATGCTGCGCTCGGCGCGCAACCGGACCCGCCGCCGGATCAAACGCGGCTGACGACGCTAGCCCTGCTCGGCCTGTTCGCGCGCCCACCGGTAGTCGGCCTTGCCGGCCGGGCTGCGCACGATCGTCGCCCGGAACACGACTGCCTTGGGCAGCTTGTAGCGGGCCAGTGACCCGCCGGCATGCTCGATGAGTTCGGCGGCCGTCACGGCGGCACCGTCGGCGAGGGCCACCACGGCCACCACCTCCTGGCCCCAGCGTTCACTGGGCCGGCCCGCGACCACCACGTCGACGACACTCGGATGCGACGCGAGCGCCGTCTCGACTTCCTCGGCGAAGATCTTCTCCCCACCGGAGTTGATCGTCACCGAATCCCGGCCGAGCAGCTCGATCGAACCGTCGTCCAGGTGCCGCGCCCGGTCGCCGGGAACCGCGAAGCGTGCCCCATCGATCACCGGGAACGTCGCCGCGGTCTTGGTTGCATCGCCCTTGTAGCCCAGAGGGACGTAGCCGCGCTGGCCGAGCCAGCCCAGGCCGTCGTGCCCGGGTTGCAGGACGGTCACCAGGTCCTCGGCCACCACGCAGGTGTCCGGTCCGCCGGCGAACGTTCCGGTGGACACGGCACCCGAGGTCGACATGTGACGCATCTGGGCGCCGGTCTCCGAGGAACCGACACCGTCGATCACCATCGCGCCGGGCAGGGTCTCGACGATCTGCTGCTTGACGTACGGCGTCAACAGGGCGCCGCCGTTGGCCACCACCAGCAGTGACGATACGTCGGCGGTGCCGTTGCGGATCGCGTCCAGTAGCGGCCGGGCCATCGCATCGCCGACCACGGTCACCGACAGCACTTTCTCGCGCTCAATGGCGCGTACCACGTCGTCGGCGTCGAAATGGTCCACAACCGAAGGGAAGACCAGGGTTTGGCCGGTGTTGATCGCGGTCATCACCGCCCACTGGGCGGCGCCGTGGATCAGCGGCGGCAGGATCATCAGCCTGATGCCCGGGTTCTCCCGAGCCGGCCCCACGATGTCGTCTATGGAGCTGACCTCTTCGGCGGTCATCAGGTTGCGGCCGCCGAACGAGCCCATGAAGATGTCGTGCTGACGCCAGAGCACGCCCTTGGGCATCCCGGTGGTGCCACCGGTGTAGAGCACATAGAGATCGTCGGGTGAGGGTTGCACCGGAGGCGGCTCCGGCGAGCTCTCCGCCAGCACCGTCTCGTAGTCGACCGCCCCGTCGAGCAGGGTGTTGCCGGAGTCGTCGGCGATCTGGATGAGCACTTTGAGCTGCGGCAGGTCGGGGAGTACTTCGGCCAAGGTGGGGGCGAACGCGGCGTGATACACCAGCGCGGTGGCGCCGGAATCAGCCAGCAGGTACGCCAATTCCTTGCGCACGTAGCGGTAGTTGACGTTGAACGGTGCCACCCGGGCCCGGAAGCTGCCCAGCAGGGTCTCGACGAACTCGTTGCCGTTGTAGGCGTAGATGCCCAACAAGTCCTGGCCGGTCTCGTGCGCGGACAGATCCGACCGCGGCGTGTGGCACCCCAGCCCGCGCGAGTGCAGGTAGGACGCCAGCCGGTTGGACCGCTCGAGGATCTGGGCATAGGTGTAGCGCCGGTCGCCCTGGACGATCATGTCGCGGTCGGGAATCGCCGCGGCCACCGCGTCGGTGACCTCGGGCACGGTGAACTGGGTCAGGGGTGCCACGTGTCCATCAGCTCCTGTGTGGTGGTGATCGTCGCCAGCAGCGACAGCGTGTTGTCGATGATGGCAGCACCGTACTCGGCCGGGACACCGGCCACCGCGTCGCGGGGCACCACCACGCGGTAAGCGGCGTTGACCGCGTCCATGACCAGGTTCGGGATGGCCACGTTCAGCGAGACCCCCACCGCGACAACGGTGGATACGCCCAGGTTGCGCAGGACTGCGTCCAGATCGGTTCCGCCCATCGGCCCGAGGCCGTGACAGCGGCTGAGCACCAGGTCAGACGGCTCCGGCCCGAACTCGGGCAGCAGGGTGGCACCGGCGCTGCCCGGATCGATGCGCACCGCGCGGCGGCCGGCGGCGAACAGTCGCGCGTTGTGGTTCGAGCCCAGGCCGTCCGGGCGGCGGTGCACCAGGCAGTGCACCACCGCAACGCCGGCCGACCGCGCCGCCGGCAGCAGCCGGCCGATGTTGGGCAGCGCCTCACGGCGCGCCTCGTCGGCGAGGGCCGCCAAGCCGGCGTCGGGTCCCACCACCGCGCCCTGCAGCTCCTGGGTGATGAGTGCGGTGTGCTCCGGCGCCACCAATTCCGCCAGTGTGGCGGTCATGCCGGCACATCGTAGAACTGTGTCGCCCACTTCCGCAGTGTCATAAACGGTTTCGCGTCGACCTTGGACAGTGCCGGATTCTGGATGTAGCGCTGGTAGCGCCAGATACCCAGATCGTCTTCGACGGTGGTCAGGAACTGCTTCTCGACACGCGCCCGGACGTCGTCCGGCGGCGCGTCGGAGTCGTCGCCGGGAACCCTCGGCCACCAGATCGAATAGAACAGGTCCGAGCGGCCCTCGTCGACCGGGGTGCAGGTGAAGATCAGCCGGTGCTGCTGCACGCCCTCGAAGATGCTGATCGCCCCGCCGAGCCCGAACAGGTGACTGTGGAAGCGCAACGCCATCTGTTCCGGGTCAGCCGCGCGCTCGTCGGGAAAACCGGCGACGAAGTGCCATTCCTGGCCGGCCATCTCCCAGTCGAGCAGTCTGGGCGTCACCGTCGCGTGGTGCACGTACTGGAAATGCGCGCTGTCAGCGGCATTCTCGGCGACGATCTGTGGATGGACCGGTTCGCTCTCCAGGCGTCGGGAGAATTCCGGGTAGGCCCGATAGTAGTCCTGCGGGCCGGCGGTGAACTGGGGAAACTTGCCGAAGATGTCGGGCATCTCCCAATGGGGTTCGGCGCAACGCCTTGTTCGGCCGGTCCGGCTGATAGGGGATGAATTTGTTGCAGCCGTCGGGCCCCCACTGCCAGCCGTGGAACGGGCACTCGACGCGGTCTTCGACCACCGTGCCGCCGTGGCCCAAGTGGGCGCCCATGTGCTTGCAGTGCGCCTCCATCACGTGCAGTTCACCGCCGGCGTCCCGGTAGGCGACCAGGTCCTCGCCGAAGTAATGCAGGGCCCGGGTCTCTCCGATGGCGAACTCCGGTGACCAGCCGATCATGAACCAGCCGGTGACCTTCCAGGTGAACGGAACCTTCATCGCATTTCCTCCCGCGGCATCCAACTGAATACCGTACCGTAAACCCATCGATAGATGTATCGGCAGGAATGGAGCGTGGTCATGGTCGGGTCCGACCGGGTTCTCGACGAACTGGGCTACTACCTGCTGGCCGGCGCCGGCGGGGAGGGCCCGGCCGCGCTGCTGGATGAAGCCCGCCGCGGCGAGGAACTCGGGTTCGGGACCGCGTTCATCTCCGAACGCTGGAACGTCAAGGAGGCGTCGTCGCTGGTCGGGGCGGCGTGCGCGGTCACCGACCGGATGCAGATCGCCACCGCGGCAACCAATCACAACACCCGCCATCCGTTGATCACCGCGTCATGGGCGACCACCATGCACCGACTGTCGCGGGGACGATTCACCCTGGGCATCGGCCGCGGCGTGGCTGCCCTGTACGCCGCGTTCGGGATCCCGAACGTCACCACCGCGCAGATGGCCGACTTCGCGCAGGTGATGCGCCGACTCTGGAAAGGCGAGGTGATCTTGGGCCACGACGGGCCGATCGGCCGCTATCAGGTGCTGTTCTTGGACCCGGACTTCCGCGAAGACATCCGGCTGGCGCTGGTGGCATTCGGGCCCAAGACCCTCGAGCTGGGTGGCGCATTGTTCGACGACGTCATCCTGCACACCTACTTCACCCCGGCTACCTTGCAGCGCAGCGTGAAAACGGTGAAGTACGCCGCGGAACGAGCCGGCCGCGACCCGGCGAGCGTGCGGGTGTGGTCGTGTTTCGCCACCGTGGGCGATCACCTGCCCGAGGAGTTGCGGCTGAAAAAGACCGTCGCGCGGCTGGCTACCTACCTACAGGGCTACGGCGATCTGCTGGTGCGCACCAACAACTGGGACCCGGCGGTGCTGCAGCGCTTCCGCGAAGACCCGGTGGTGACCTCGATCCCGGGCGGTATCGACCACAAGGCCACCGCCGAGCAGATCGAGCACATCGCGACGTTGATCCCCGGCGAGTGGCTGGAGCCGGCGGCCACCGGACCGGCGCGGCGCTGCGCGGAGCGTATCCGCGAGGAGTTCGACTACGGCGCCGACGCGGTGATCCTGCACGGGGCCACCCCTGACGAGCTGGAGCCGGTGGTCACCGCCTACCGCGACGTCGTGGGGTGAGCGTCAGTCCAGGCCGCCGCGGATCGCATCGAACGCCGCACCGAGAACCTGAGGCAACACCAGCGACTCATCTCCCAGCCAGCGTTCGTAGGCGCTGAGCGCCACCCCCAGCATCATCCACGCCACCGTCTGCGGCCGCAGGTCGTCGGGGTCGCAGCCCGCGCGGCGTGCCACGAACTCCGCGATGACGTTGCGCCAGCCGGCGTACATCGTCATCGAGTACGCCTGCAGCTCATCGGTCTGCAGGATCACCCGCATCCGCCGGCGATGGCGCGCCGTCTCACTCGCGTCGAAGGTGTTGAACGCCAACAATGCCGCGCGCAGCGCATCCCCGAGAGGTGCGGCGGGGTCGATGCCGTCCAGCAGTTCGCGCAGTTGTTGCAGGTGTGCGTCGAAGTCGCCCCACGGGATGGCGTTCTTCGAGGCGTAGTACCGGAATACCGTGCGCCGGCCGATGCCGGCGGCCTGCGCCACGTCGTCGACGCTCACCTCGCCGAATCCGCGGGCGGCGAACAGGTCGATGGCCACGTCGGTGATGTGCTGCGGGGTGGTGGAGCGCCGCCGCCCGGCGCGGGGGTGCGCATCCGGTGTACCGCCCATCTGACAGCCCCACTTCCTTTACGGCACTCGATGCCATATTCTGTCCGAGATTGTGACGGACACGACAGTCCGTTGTCGAACCCGAACGTGAGAAAGGCCCGCGTCATGGACCAGAACCAGCAGAACGAGACCGCAGCCGAGATCGTCACCGAGACCCTGGTCGAAGAGGTGTCCATCGACGGCATGTGCGGCGTCTACTGACCATGCCGGAGGTCGCCGTGGAGTCGGAGGCAACGGTGTTCGACCCCGACCGCGGCTGGGAGCTGCACCCGCAGGTGGCGCTCCGTCCGGAGCCGTTTGGTGCGCTGCTGTACCACTTCGGCACCCGCAAGTTGTCGTTTCTGAAGAACCGCACCATCGTCGAGGTGGTGCGGTCTCTGCCGGAGCACGACGATGTCCGATCCGCCTGCCGCGCAGCCGGAGTCGACGACGCCGACCAGGGTCCGTACCTACACGCGCTGCGCGTGTTGGCGGATTCGAAGATGCTGATGCCCAGGGAGGGCCAATGACATCCGTGGCACCGGTGCCCCGGCTGATCGAACAATTCGAGCACGGGCTTGACGCTCCGATCTGCCTGACGTGGGAGCTGACCTACGCCTGCAACCTGGCGTGCGTGCACTGCCTGTCCTCGTCGGGCAAGCGCGATCCCCGCGAGCTGTCCACGCAGCAATGCAAGGACATCATCGACGAGCTGGAACGCATGCAGGTGTTCTACGTCAACATCGGTGGCGGGGAACCCACTGTGCGCTCGGACTTTTGGGAGCTGGTGGACTACGCGACCGAGCACCACGTGGGGGTGAAGTTCTCCACCAACGGTCTGCGGATCACCCCCGAGGTGGCGGCCAAGCTGGCGGCCAGCGACTACGTCGACGTCCAGATCTCCCTGGACGGTGCCACCGCCGAGGTCAACGACCCGATCCGCGGCCCCGGCTCGTTCGACATGGCGATCCGCGCGCTGGAGAACCTGGCTGCGGCCGGATTCTCCGATGCCAAGATCTCGGTGGTTGCGACCCGCCACAACATCGACCAACTCGACGACTTCGCAGCGCTGGCCAGCCGCTATGGAGCCACGCTACGGATCACCCGACTGCGGCCGTCGGGCCGCGGCGCCGACGTGTGGGACGACCTGCACCCGACCGCCGGCCAGCAGGTCCAGCTCTATGACTGGCTGGTGGCCAACGGGGAACGCGTGTTGACCGGCGACTCCTTCTTCCACCTGTCCGGCCTGGGCGCGCCCGGTGCGCTCGCCGGGCTGAACATGTGTGGTGCCGGCCGAGTGGTGTGCCTGATCGACCCCGTCGGTGATGTCTACGCCTGCCCCTTCGCCATCCACGACCGCTTCCTGGCTGGAAACGTGCTGTCCGACGGCGGTTTCGACAACGTCTGGAAGAACGCCCCGCTGTTTCGTGAACTGCGCGAGCCGCAGTCCGCAGGGGCGTGTGGAAGCTGCGACCACTACGACAGCTGCCGGGGCGGCTGCATGGCCGCCAAGTTCTTCACCGGCCTGCCGCTGGACGGGCCCGATCCGGAATGTGTCCAGGGCTACGGCGCTCCCGCGCTGGCCGCTGATCGCACCAAGCCCCGTCCGGCCGCGGACCACTCCCGCGGCAAGCCGATCACCACTGTGGTGCCGTTGACGCTGTCCATGCGTCCGCCGGCCCGCCTCTGCAATGAAAGTCCAATCTGATCATGGCTCGTGATGTCTGGTTCGAAACTGTTGCCATTGCCCAGGAGCGAGCCAAGAAGCGGCTCCCGAAGTCCGCGTACTCCTCGCTGATCTCGGCCAGTGAAAAGGGCCTGACGGTCAGCGACAACGTGGCGGCATTCAGCGAACTGGGATTCGCACCGCACGTGGTGGGTGCGCCCGCCAGTCGCGAACTGTCGACAACGGTTATGGGGCAAGAGATCTCGATGCCGGTGATGATCTCGCCGACCGGCGTGCAGGCAGTCGACCCGGACGGCGAGGTGGCCGTTGCGCGAGCGGCGGCGGCGCGCGGAACCGCGATGGGCCTGTCGTCGTTTGCCAGCAAGCCGATGGAAGAGGTCATCGCCGCCAACCCCAAGACCTTCTTCCAGATCTACTGGCTGGGCGGACGCGACGCCATCGCCGAGCGGGCGGAGCGCGCCCGGGCGGCCGGGGCCGTCGGGATGATCGCGACCACCGACTGGAGCTTCTCGCACGGGCGGGACTGGGGCAGCCCCACCATCCCGGAGAAGATGGACCTCAAGACCATGGTCAAGATGATGCCTGAGGCTCTCACCAGGCCCGGATGGTTCCTGCGGTGGGCCAAGACCCTGCGACCGCCGAGCCTGCGGGTGCCCAACCAGGCGGGCCGCGGCGAGGCCGGTCCGCCGTTCTTCCAGGCCTACGGGGAATGGATGGGCACCCCTCCGCCCACCTGGGAAGACATCGCCTGGCTGCGTGAGCTGTGGGGCGGGCCGTTCATGCTCAAGGGCGTGATGCGGGTAGACGACGCGAAACGGGCTGTGGATGCCGGTGTTTCGGCGCTATCGGTCTCCAACCACGGCGGCAACAACCTGGACGGCACGCCCGCGGCGATCCGCGCCCTTCCTGCCATCGCCGAGGCGGTGGGCGACCAGATCGAGGTGTTGCTGGACGGTGGCATCCGGCGGGGCAGCGACGTCGTCAAGGCCGTGGCGCTGGGTGCGCGTGCGGTGATGATCGGCCGGGCATACCTGTGGGGTCTGGGCGCCGCCGGGCAACCCGGGGTGGAGAACGTCCTGGACATCCTCCGGGGCGGCATCGACTCGGCCCTGATGGGCCTGGGTCGGTCCTCGGTGCATGATCTGTCGCCGGACGACATCCTGATTCCGGCCGGATTCACCCGGGCGCTCGGCGTCCCGGCCGCCGAGGCCTAGTCGGAAGGCACAGGTCCGCCACTCGTCGGGTCGGCGCGCCCACCTGCTAAATCAGCGTCAGTTCTGATACGCCCGTGGCGGACGGGACGGACGTGATCACTCGAGAGCAGTCCGGGCCCCGGAGCGAAAAATTTACTTGGGTCGTACTCGTCAACAACTGGTGTACGACAGGTGAATTCGCTTACCATCGTCCGATGGCGGTTGGCGGCGAGCTCGGTAGTTCGACCTGGGACGAACTGCAGAACCAGCTACAGGGTCAGCTGCCGGAGCGGGGGATCAGGCTGCTGGTCCCGGTCGGGTCGACCGAGCAGCACGGCCCGCACCTACCGCTGGACACCGATACCCGGGTCGCACAGGCGCTCGCTCAGCGGTTGGCCGAACGGTTGGCAGCAGCCGCGACGGGGCACGGCTGGACGGTCGCGCCGGCCATTGCCTACGGCGCCAGTGGCGAGCATCAGAGCTTTGCCGGCACCATCTCGATCGGCACCGAGGCGCTGACCCAAATGTTGCTGGAGTACGGGCGCTCCGCCTGCTGCTGGGCGCAGCGGGTGGTCTTCGTCAACGGCCACGGCGGCAATGTGCCCGCATTGGTCGAGGCGGTAGGCCGGCTGCGGTTCGAAGGCCGCGACGTGGGCTGGCTTCCGTGCGCCGCCCCGGATGCTGACGCCCACGCCGGACACACCGAAACGTCTCTGCTGCTGCATCTTTCGCCGGAAATTGTCCGGTTCGACCGGGCTCGGCCGGGTAACAGCGCACCGTTGGCGCAGCTGCTTCCCGCGATGCGCGACGGCGGGGTCGGGGCAGTGAGCGCCGTCGGGGTGCTGGGCGACCCGACCACCGCCACCGCCGGCGAAGGGCAGCGGCTCTTCGCCGAGATGGTCGACGCCGGCCTGGCGGCCGTTGATACCTGGGCACCCGGGGCGAACGGGATGCTGCGGTGACCGCGGCCCGGCTGCCTGACGGCTTCGCCGTGCAGGTCGACCGGAAGGTACGCGTCCTGGGACGCGGATCCACACTGTTGGGCGGGTCGCCGACCCGGCTGCTGCGGCTGGCGCCGGCCGCCCAGGGGATGTTGTCCGACGGTCGTCTGGAGGTACGTGACGCGGTCAGTGCGCAGCTGGCCCGTACCCTTTTGGATGCCACCGTTGCCCATCCGCGGCCAGCCGGCGGGCCATCGTATCGAGACGTGACGGTCGTTATTCCGGTGCGGGACAATGTCATCGGGTTGCAACGGCTGATTGCGGCACTGCGTGGCCTGCGGGTCGTGGTGGTGGACGACGGGTCGCAGGTTCCGATCTGCCGGGAGGATTTGACCGCAGCGCACTGCTGCGAGGTGCAGGTGCTGCGCCACCCGGAGAGCCGGGGGCCGGCGGCCGCGCGCAACACCGGGTTGATGGCCTGCACGACGAATTTCGTGGCGTTCCTGGATTCCGATGTGGTGCCGCGTCGGGGCTGGCTGGAGGCCCTGCTGGGGCACTTCTGCGACCCGGCGGTAGCCCTGGTAGCCCCCCGGATCGTCGGTATGGCCGACAGCGGACACCTGGTCGCGCGGTATGAGTCCATGCGTTCGTCGCTGGACCTGGGTGGCTGCGAGGCGCCCGTGGTGCCCTACGGCAAGGTCGCCTACGTCCCCAGCGCGGCGATCATCTGCCGCTCCACGGCGCTGCGGGAGCTGGGCGGCTTCGACGAAGCGCTGCATTCCGGTGAAGACGTCGACCTGTGCTGGCGATTGGTGGATGCGGGCAGCAGGCTGCGCTATGAGCCGATTGCGCAGGTCGCCCACGATCACCGGGTGGAGCTGCGGGATTGGGTGGCGCGCAAGGCTTTTTACGGGGGATCGGCGGCACCGCTGTCGGCCCGCCACCCGGACAAGGCCGCGCCCATGGTGATCTCCGGCTGGGCGCTGGCAGGCTGGGCGCTGATGGCGCTCGGCTCGGCGTTGGGCTATCTGGTCTCCTTGACCATCGCCGCGCTGACCGGGCACCGGGTGGCCCGGTCCATGCGGGGCCCCGACACTGCGCCGGCCGATGTGCTGATGGTGACGTTGCGCGGACTGGCGAGCGCCGGGCTGCAGATCGCCTCGGCGCTGTGCCGGCACTACTGGCCCGTCGCGCTGCTGGCCGCGTGCGTGTCACAGCGCTGCCGCAGGGCGCTGCTGCTGGCGGCGGTCGCCGACGGAGTGGTGGATTGGCTGCGGCACGCGCGCAGTGAGGACGATTCCCGGCCACTGGGGCTGCCGGCCTATCTGCTGCTGAAGCGGGTGGACGATCTGGCCTACGGTGCCGGCCTGTGGAGCGGTGTGGTGCGTGAACGCAACCTTGCCGCACTCAGGCCGCAGATTCGCAGCTAGGCCGCCTTGACCGTTCCGGTGGTACACAGCGATGCGCTGGTGGTGGGGGCTGGAAGCGCGGGATCGATTGTCGCGGCAACGCTCTCGTCGGATCCTTCGTGCACGGTCACGGTGGTGGAATCGGGTCCAGGTCTGGGGGATCCGGTGGTGGCTGCGCAGACCGCCGACGCGATGACATTGCCGATCGGCCCGGCCAGCCGGCTGGTGCATCGGTACCGTGCCGAGCTGATCAGCAGGGCCGACAACGCGGTGACGATAGTGCGTGGTGCCACCTTCGGCGGATCCGGCGCGGTCAACGGGGGGTACTTCTGCCGGGGGCTTCCGGCCGACTTCGCCGGCTACCCTGCGGGTTGGGCGTGGCCGCAGCTGCTGGAGTCGTTTCGGGCCGTCGAGACCGATCTTGACTTCCACGGCCCGCAACACGGCGACACCGGCCCCATACCCGTCCGACGGACTCGTGAAATGTGCGATAGCACAAAACGATTCAATGATTCCGTGCAGCGATCAGGGTTCGGTTGGATCGACGATCTCAACGACGCGACGCTGACGACACGATCCGGCGCGGGTGCCGTCCCACTCAACGTGACTGTCGAGGGCGTGCGCACCGGACCGGGTATGGCGTACCTGCGGCCCGCGCTGTCGCGCGAGAACCTCACTGTCCTGACGCAGACCCGGGCGGTCCGTGTCACCATCGAAGCTGATCGAGCCATAGCCGTGGAAGCGATCGGTGAGCAGGGCCCCATCACGCTTACTGCGGATCGGATCGTGTTGTGCGCCGGGGCGATCGGATCGGCACACCTGTTGATGTTGTCCGGTGTCGGTGGAGAGGTCATGCTGCGCGATGCAGGTGTCGCGGTAAAGGCAGCGCTTCCGGTCGGCGCGCACTGTGCGGATCACCCGGAATGGCTGGTGGCAGCGCCATGGCCGGGCACGCCCGGCCGCCCGGTGCTGGAAGCAGTGCTGCACCACGAGGACGTGGAGATTCGGCCCTACACCGCCGGTTTCGCCGCGATGGTCGGTGAAGTCGACACGCCCGATCAGCCGCAGATCGGGGTAGCGCTGATGACTCCGCGAGCCCGCGGGCGGATAAGCCTGGTCTCGGCGGACCCGCACGTACCACCGCGCATCGAACACCGCTATGACACCGAGCCGGCGGATATGGCGGCGTTGCGCCGCGGCGTGGACCTGGTCGATCAGATTGTGGGCGTGAAAGATGTTGGTGCAGAGCCGCGTTGGTCGACATCACAACACCTGTGCGGTAGTGCGCCGATCGGCGGTGACGGCGACCGGGATGCGGTGCTCGATGCGCAGTGCCGGGTGCGTGGCGTCGACGGCCTGTGGGTGATCGACGGCTCGGCGCTGCCCCGGATCACCAGCCGCGGACCGCACGCGACCATCGCGATGCTGGCGCACCGGGCCGCGGTACTGCTCTGCGGTCAGGACCGCAGCCGGTAGCGGATCGGCAGGTGCTTGAGGCCGCCGACGAACGTCGTCGACGCCAGCTGAGGCTCGCCGGCGAGCTCGATGGCGTCCAGCCGCGGCAACAAGGCGCTGAAGAAACTGCTGATCTCCATGCGCGCCAGGGCGGAGCCCACACAGAAGTGCACTCCGTGCCCGAATGCCAGATGCTTGTTCGGGTCGCGCCCGACGTCGAAGGCGAACGGGTCGTCGAAGACGTCCTCGTCGCGGTTGGCCGAAACATAGGACAGATAGACGGATTCGCCCTCCGCGATCGGTACGCCGCGCACCGCGGTGTCGGCGGTGGCGGTGCGCATGAACTCCTTGACCGGCGTCACCCAGCGGATGATCTCCTCGACCGCGGTCGGCATGAGCCGCAGGTCGGCACGCAGCCGCTCCCGCTGATCCGGGTGTTCGATGAGTGCCCGCAGGCCGCCGCCGATCGCAGCGCTGGTGGTGTCGTGGCCGGCGGTGGCGATGATGACGTAGTAGGAAGCCGTATCCACATCCGACAGCGGTGCGCCGTCGATGGTCGCGTTGGCGATCGTGGAGGCCAGATCGTCGGTTGGTTGGGCGCGCCGCGCCGCGGTCAGCGCCCCGAAGTAGGAGAAGAAGTCGAGCAGCACCGGCAGCTGCTCCTCGGGAGTCAAGCCGCGGCGGTACTCCTCGTCGTCGCCGCCGAACAGTTCCTGGGTCAGCCGCAGCATGCGACCGAAGTCCGTCTCCGGCAGGCCCAGCAGCGACATGATGACGAACAGCGGGTAGTTGACCGCGACCTCCTGCACGAAATCGCACTCCGGGCCGAGCTGCACCATCTTCTCGACGTAGCGATGGGCGAGCTCGTCGATGCGGGTCTTGAGCATCCGCATCGCCTTGGGGCGGAACCAGTCTGAGACGATGGTGCGCATCTTGTGGTGTTGCGGATCGTCCATGTGGATCAGGGTCCGCAGCCCCATTCCGGACTCGAGCAGGGAGCGCTGAAGGTCGTCGGCGTCGGCGGGCGCCAGCACGGGCCGCGGCGCGTTGATCCACAGCACGTTGTCACGCTCGATCTCCATGATGTCGGCGTGGCGGGTGATGGCCCAGAACGGGCGGTAGGGCCGATGGTCGACCAGGGACACCGGTGCGTGTGCGCGCAGGTGGGTCAGGGCCGCGTGCAACCGAGGTTCGTCGGCGTAGGCGCTGGGGTCGACGAACACCTGGGCGGCCTGGTCGATGATCGGTGTACTCATACCCTGCTCCTAGTCCCCATTTTTGACACGTGTCAGGTTTGGGTCCAGTGTTGCGGATCGTCGGCCGTCGTGGCGGCGCTTTGGGTTGATTCGGGCCGATTAGGCTCTTCGGTCATGTCGATCGGATCGTGCCGCTGGCCTCGCAGGGTCGGCGCCGTTGTGCTGGCGCTGACTGCGGTGTTGGCAGCCGGGTGCGCGCGCTCGGACGGCGCGGCGTCCCACTCGAGCGTGGGCCCTCGCGCGGTCGCGCTCAATGCCGACGTGGTGCGGACCGGATCCGGGCTGTTGAAAGGCACCGTCGGGCCGGATCACCGGCTGTTTCAAGGGATCCCGTACGCCGCTCCGCCGGTTGGGCCGCTGCGGTGGCAGCCGCCGGCGCCGATGCCGGCATGGCCCGGTGTGCGTGACGCGGTCAAGCGTGGACCCTGGTGCGTTCAGCCGGATGCCGCCGACGTGGATCCGATCAGCGAAGACTGCCTGACGCTCAACGTGTGGACGCCGACCGGCTCGGCCGCCGAGCCGCTGCCGGTCATGGTGTGGATCCACGGCGGAAGTTTCATGCGGGGCGCCGGCGACATCTACCACGCGCAACGGCTTGCCGTCCGCGGACGCATCATCGTCGTCACCATCAACTACCGGCTGGGCGCGCTCGGATTCCTGGCCGACCCCGCGCTGGGGAACCCCGGCAATTACGGGCTGGCCGATCAGCAGGCGGCGCTGCGCTGGGTTCGCGACAACATCGACGAATTCGGCGGCGACCCGGACAAGGTGACCATCGCCGGTGAGTCCGCCGGCGGCATGTCGGTCTGTGACCACCTGGCTGCCCCGGATTCGGCGGGCCTGTTCCGGGCCGCGATCATTCAAAGCGGCCCGTGTCAGGCCCAGGTCGAGGTGCCCGACGCGCAGCGGATCAGCCGCGAATACACCGAATCCCTGGGGTGCGGCGACCGGGCCACCGCGCCGCAGGACCCCGATGAGCAGATCGCGTCGTGCCTGCGGGCGTTGCCGCCCGACCGGCTGGCCAAGCCGCTGTGGTACTCACGGTTCGGCACCGATCACCTCAGCGGCCCGGTGATCGGAACCGCGCTGCTGCCCAAGGATCCGGTGCGGGTGTTCCGGGAACCTCCGGGCGAGGGCGGCCCCGCGGGTAAGCCGGTACTGCTCGGGGTCAACCGGGACGAGTTCGCACTGTTCGTCGCGCTGCGGTATCTACGCGTCGGGCAGGAGATCACCGCCGCGGAATACCCCGACGAACTCGGCGACACGTTCGGACGTGACTCCGCCGCCGCGGTGGCCGAGCACTATCCGCCGGGCCGGTTCGCCGGCAGCGTCTCGCTGGCCTATGCCGCCGCCGCTACCGACGACATCTTCGCCTGCCTGGCCGACCGGATGGCCCGCGGCCTGGTCGCCGGCGCGCCGGTGTACGGCTATGAATTCGACGACCCGCACGCGCCCGCCCCGGAGTTGTTCGACCAGGTGCCCTTCCCGATCGGCGCCACGCACTCGCTGGAGATGCGCTACCTCTTCGATATCGGTGGTGCCCCGCCGCTCGATCCCGCGCAGCGCCGGTTGTCCGACCAGATGATCGAGTACTGGACCGGGTTCGTCGTGACCGGTGCACCGATCGCCGTCGACCAACCTGACTGGCCCGCTATCGGAAACGGGCCCGACCGGCGGTGGATGTCACTGCGCACCGACGGCAGCCGGATGATCACCGACTACGCCGCCGCGCATCAGTGCGACTTCTGGGCGACGGTGCGGAGCTGACCCGCGAGCCCTGATCCGCGCCGAGCGTGAAGCCATCTTCACGTTCGGCGCTCGAGCGTGAGGCCATCTTCACGCTCGCGACAGAAATCAGGCCGGCGTGACCCAGGTGGTGATGTCGGCGTGCACCACCTCGATGCCGGCCTTGTCGGTGATGCTGACCGGCACCACCACCTCGGTGCCTTCGGTGATCGCACTGAAGTCCGGTGGGTCCAGCCGGGCCGTCGCCCGCAACGACGTCGTCGCCTTGGCCAGGTAGGCCACGTTCATCGCCTTGGGGATCCAGCGGTGGCTGCGCGGCACGGTGGCCTCCATCAACATCCCCATCGCGACTTCGGCAGCGTTGCAGGACGCGATCGCGTGCACCGTGTGCAGGTGGTTGTAGACGAACGGCCACTTGGGCACCAGCACCTCGGCCAGCCCGGGTTCCATCCGGACCACGTGCGGCAGCACCGAGGCGAAGTAAGGGACCCGGGCCATCGCCGCGGCCGAGAACAGCCGGGTCCCGCCGGGGATGCCCGCCAGCCGTCGCCATGTCTGATAAGTACTGGTAGATCCGGTCACGTTGAGCTACCTTACCGGCAAGTAAGGTCGGCCGCCGGACCGCTCGGCGGCGGCTGGTCCGAAGCCCCGCGAGCGCTATCGCTGGGTTGATGCCGCGGTCCCAGTGCCGGCTCTCCTTCGTCGAGCCTCGCTAAACCGCGGGGATTTGGCCGCTGACCCGATCTGGGGCATACTATTCAGGTTCGCCTGCGCCGGGGTTGTCCCTGGCCGGGCATACGACCAGCGCCCACCCGGGCGCATCCGGTCCCATTCTCGCCGTACGGAGCTTTTTCACCGTGCACGGGACCGCGTGAGGGCGACACGCCCGACCGCGGGGACCGGTGGACCAGGACAGGTAAACAGCGGCGGCAGCGCCCAGCGAAGTGTCGACACCGGACTCACGGGTCCTAAAAGGTACAGACGAGCTGGGGCACGTAAGGGTTCGAAAAACGGACCCCCTTTGCAGGAGTGAGGTAGCAGAAGCGTGGCGGGACAAAAGATCCGCATCAGGCTCAAGGCCTACGACCACGAGGCGATTGACGCCTCGGCGCGCAAGATCGTTGAGACGGTCACTCGTACCGGTGCGTCCGTAGTCGGCCCGGTGCCGCTGCCGACCGAAAAGAACGTGTATTGCGTCATCCGGTCCCCGCACAAGTACAAGGACTCGCGGGAGCACTTCGAGATGCGCACCCACAAGCGGCTGATCGACATCCTCGATCCCACGCCGAAGACCGTTGACGCCTTGATGCGCATCGATCTGCCGGCCAGCGTCGACGTCAACATTCAGTAGGAGCACCGAAAACCATGGCACGCAAAGGTATTTTGGGTACCAAACTGGGCATGACGCAGGTGTTCGACGAGAACAACAAGGTCGTGCCGGTCACGGTCGTCAAGGCCGGGCCCAACGTGGTGACCCGCATCCGTACCCCCGAGCGCGACGGCTACAGCGCCGTCCAGCTCGCTTACGGCGAGATCAGCCCCCGCAAGGTGAACAAGCCGGTCACCGGTCAGTACGCCGCCGCGGGTGTGAACCCCCGCCGTCACCTCGCCGAGCTGCGGCTCGACGATGAGGCCGCCGCGGCCGCGTACGAGGTCGGTCAGGAGCTGACCGCAGAAATCTTCGCCGACGGCAGCTACGTCGACGTCACCGGAACCTCCAAAGGTAAGGGCTTCGCCGGCACCATGAAGCGGCACGGCTTCCGCGGTCAGGGCGCCGGGCACGGCGCCCAGGCCGTGCACCGCCGGCCGGGTTCGATCGGCGGCTGCTCGACCCCCGGCCGGGTGTTCAAGGGCACCCGGATGTCGGGCCGGATGGGTAACGACCGTGTCACCACCCAGAACCTGGTGGTCCACAAGGTGGACGCCGAGAACGGTGTGCTGTTGATCAAGGGCGCCATTCCGGGCCGCAACGGTGGGCTGGTTCTGGTCCGCAGCGCGATCAAAAAGGGTGAGAAGTAATGGCCGGCATCAAGATTGACGTCAAGACTCCGGACGGCAAGAAGAGTGGCTCGGTTGAGCTGCCCGCCGAGCTGTTCGACGCTCCCGCCAACATTGCGCTCATGCACCAGGTGGTGATCGCTCAGTTGGCTGCGGCCCGTCAGGGTACGCACTCCACCAAGACCCGCGGTGAGGTCAGCGGCGGTGGCCGTAAGCCTTACCGGCAGAAGGGAACCGGCCGGGCCCGTCAGGGTTCGACTCGGGCACCGCAGTTCACCGGTGGTGGTGTGGTGCACGGCCCCAAGCCGCGTGACTACAGCCAGCGCACCCCGAAGAAGATGATCGCCGCCGCCCTGCGCGGAGCGTTGTCGGACCGGGCTCGTAACGGCCGGATCCACGCGGTCACCGAGCTGGTGACCGGTCAGACCCCGTCGACCAAGGACGCCAAGGCGTTCCTGGGCTCGATCACCGACCGCAAGCAGGTGCTGGTGGTCATCGGCCGGGCCGACGAGACGGGCGCCAAGAGCGTGCGCAACCTGCCGGGTGTGCACATCCTGTCCGCGGACCAGCTCAACACCCACGATGTGCTGCGTGCCGACGACGTGGTGTTCAGCGTTGAGGCTCTGAACTCCTACATCGAGGCTCACACCGCCAAAACCGAGGAGGTTTCGGCCTGATGGCGACCATCACCGACCCCCGCGACATCATCCTCGCGCCGGTCATCTCCGAGAAGTCCTACGGGCTGATCGAGAACAACGTGTACACGTTCGTGGTCCACCCCGACACGAACAAGACGCAGATCAAGATTGCGATCGAGAAGATCTTCGCGGTCAAGGTTGCGTCGGTGAACACCGCGAACCGGCCGGGTAAGCGCAAGCGGTCCCGGACCGGCTACGGCAAGCGCAAAGACACCAAGCGCGCCATTGTGACTCTGGCGCCCGGCAGCAAGCCGATCGACCTGTTCGCCGCACCGGCCTGACCGGAGTGAGAGAGAGATCTAACTGACATGGGAATCCGCAAGTACAAGCCGACGACCCCCGGTCGTCGCGGTGCCAGCGTCTCCGATTTCGCTGAGCTCACCCGCTCTCACCCGGAGAAGTCGCTGGTTCGGCCGCTGCACGGCCACGGTGGGCGTAACGCCCACGGCCGGATCACCACCCGGCACAAGGGTGGCGGTCACAAGCGTGCTTACCGCGTGATCGACTTCCGTCGCCACGACAAGGACGGCGTCAACGCGAAGGTCGCACACATCGAGTACGACCCGAACCGCACCGCCCGCATCGCACTGCTGCACTACCTGGATGGCGAGAAGCGCTACATCATCGCCCCGCAGGGTCTGTCGCAGGGCGACGTGGTCGAGTCGGGCGCCAACGCCGACATCAAGCCCGGTAACAACCTGCCGCTGCGCAACATCCCCGCGGGCACCCTGGTGCACGCCGTGGAGCTGCGCCCGGGGGGTGGCGCCAAGATGGCCCGCTCCGCTGGCTCCAGCATTCAGCTGCTGGGCAAGGAAGGCGCCTACGCCTCGCTGCGTATGCCGTCGGGTGAGATCCGCCGTGTCGACGTGCGCTGCCGCGCCACTGTCGGCGAGGTGGGCAACGCCGAGCAGGCCAACATCAACTGGGGTAAGGCCGGCCGTATGCGGTGGAAGGGCAAGCGCCCGACCGTCCGTGGTGTGGTGATGAACCCGGTGGACCACCCGCACGGTGGTGGTGAGGGCAAGACCTCCGGCGGCCGGCACCCGGTCAGCCCGTGGGGCAAGCCGGAGGGTCGCACCCGCCGGCCGAACAAGCCCAGCGACAAGCTCATCGTCCGACGCCGGCGCACCGGCAAGAAGCGCTAGGAATCGGAGGGAAAGCGATGCCACGCAGCCTCAAGAAGGGTCCGTTCGTCGACGAGCATGTGCTCAAGAAGGTCGACGTTCAGAACGAGAAGAACACCAAGCAGGTCATCAAGACCTGGTCACGTCGGTCGACGATCATCCCGGACTTCATCGGGCACACGTTCGCCGTTCACGACGGCCGCAAGCATGTCCCGGTTTTCGTCACCGAGTCGATGGTCGGGCACAAGCTCGGCGAGTTTGCTCCGACGCGCACTTTCAAGGGACACATCAAAGACGACCGGAAGGCTAAGCGCCGGTGAGCGTTACGACTGAATTTCCGTCCGCTGTCGCCAAGGCCCGCCATGTGGGTATCTCGGCCAGTAAGGCGCGCCGGGTGATCAACCTGGTGCGCGGCAAGTCGGTGACTGAAGCGCTGGACATCCTGCGCTGGGCGCCGCAGCAGGCCAGCCTGCCGTTGGCCAAGGTCATCGCCAGTGCGGCGGCCAACGCCGAGAACAACGACGGTCTGGACCCGTCCACCCTGGTGGTGGCGACGGTCTACGCCGACGAGGGCCCGACCGCCAAGCGGATCAAGCCGCGCGCCCAGGGGCGTGCGTACCGGATCCGTCGGCGCACCAGCCACATCACTGTGGTGGTGGAGAGCCGGCCGTCCTCCGGCGGAGGTTCGGCGCAGTCCGCCGGTGCCACCCGGGCGCGTCGTGCACAGGCCAGCAAGGCCGCCTCCGAGGCGGGCGCGAAGGCGCCGGCCAAGAAGGCACCGGCCAAGAAGGCTTCCGCGGCCAAGGCTGCTGAGAAGACGACTGAAAAAGCGGCGGCTAAGAAGGCGCCCGCCAAGAAGGCGGCAACCAAGAAGGCGCCTGAGACGTCCGACGCGAAGGAGGGCTCGGAGTAATGGGCCAGAAGATCAACCCGCACGGCTTCCGGCTCGGGATCACCACCGACTGGAAGTCGCGGTGGTACGCCGACAAGCAATACGCGGATTACGTCAAGGAAGACGTGGCGATCCGCCGCCTGCTGTCCAGTGGCCTCGAGCGCGCCGGCATCGCCGACGTCGAGATCGAGCGCACCCGTGACCGGGTTCGCGTCGACATCCACACCGCCCGGCCCGGCATCGTCATCGGCCGCCGCGGTACCGAGGCCGACCGGATCCGTGCCGACCTGGAGAAGCTGACCGGCAAGCAGGTGCAGCTGAACATCCTCGAGGTCAAGAACCCGGAGTCGACGGCGCAGCTGGTAGCCCAGGGCGTGGCCGAGCAGCTGAGCAACCGTGTGGCGTTCCGTCGGGCGATGCGCAAGGCGATCCAGTCGGCGATGCGTCAGCCCAACGTCAAGGGAATCCGGGTGCAGTGCTCGGGCCGTCTCGGCGGCGCCGAGATGAGCCGCTCGGAGTTCTACCGTGAGGGTCGGGTGCCGCTGCACACGCTGCGCGCCGACATCGACTACGGGCTGTACGAGGCGAAGACCACCTTCGGCCGGATCGGCGTGAAGGTCTGGATTTACAAGGGCGACATCGTTGGTGGCAAGCGCGAGCTGGCCGCTGCCGCACCGTCGGCCGACCGTCCGCGCCGGGAGCGGCCGTCGGGCACCCGTCCGCGTCGCAGCGGCGCCTCGGGTACCACCGCGACCAGCACCGACGCCGGGCGGGCCGCTGAGAGCACTGAGAACACCGCTGCTGCGGAAACGGTCACCGAGACCGCTCCCGTCGCAGTGGAAACGCAGAGCACGGAGAGCTAATCATGTTGATTCCCCGTAGGGTCAAGCACCGCAAGCAGCACCACCCCAAGCAGCGCGGTATCGCCAGCGGCGGCACCGCGGTGACGTTCGGTGAGTACGGCATCCAGGCACTGGAGCACGCCTACGTCACCAACCGGCAGATCGAGTCGGCTCGTATTGCCATCAACCGGCACATCAAGCGTGGCGGCAAGGTGTGGATCAACATCTTCCCGGACCGTCCGCTGACCAAGAAGCCCGCCGAGACCCGCATGGGTTCCGGTAAGGGTTCGCCGGAATGGTGGGTCGCCAACGTCAAGCCGGGTCGGGTGCTGTTCGAGCTGAGCTACCCGAATGAGGCCATTGCCCGCGCCGCACTGACCCGGGCGATCCACAAGCTGCCGATCAAGGCGCGCATCGTCACCCGAGAGGAGCAGTTCTGATGGCAGTGGGAGTTACCGCTGGCGAACTGCGCGAGCTTAACGCCGACGAGCTCGTCGAGCAGTTGCGCGAGTCCAAAGAAGAGCTGTTCAACCTGCGTTTCCAGATGGCGACCGGGCAGCTCACCAACAACCGTCGGCTCCGCACGGTGCGCCACCAGATTGCGCGCATCTACACCGTGTTGCGCGAACGGGAACTGGGCCTGGCGTCCGGTCCCGCTGGTTCTGAAGGCGAGGCATCGTAATGGCACAGGCTGCAAAGGCTAACGCCGCGGAGAAGGGTGCCAAGCACACCCCGCGCACGGAGACGGTGCGGGGCCGCCGCAAGACCCAGATCGGCTACGTGGTCAGCGACAAGATGGAGAAGACCATCGTCGTCGAGCTCGAAGACCGTGTGCGGCACCCGCTGTACGGCAAGATCATCCGGACCACCAAGAAGGTCAAGGCGCACGACGAGAACAACACGGCCGGCATCGGCGACCGCGTGTCGCTGATGGAGACCCGTCCGTTGTCGGCGTCGAAGCGCTGGCGCCTGGTCGAGATCCTTGAGAAGGCCAAGTAGTACGGCGACGTAGTAACGACAGAGCCCCGCGACCTGGGTCGCGGGGCTTCGTCGTTTCTGGGGTCGGGTGCGGCTTAGGCCGGCACCTTGACCCGCGCCACTGGTTGCGGCGCGGTCGGACCGAGCGGAACCTGCAGTGACTCCTGGCCGTTGAGCGCACGGGCCGGCACCACCAGTGTGCGTTGTGTCGGCGTCGGCAGACTTGTCCGCAGGGCCGTCAGTTGTCGGCCGTTGAGCCGGTTCAATCCGGACGAGGTGTTCCGGCGTAATCTGCTCGCGCTGTGGTAGCGCACCAGCACGGCGACGTCGGTGTTGCGCTGACGCGGTGTCAGGCGGACCGTGACCGCCGTGGTGTCGGTCTCAGGCAGCCACAGCCGTTCCAGGTTCTCCGTGGAGATGTCTCGCGGCGACATCCAGAACGTGGCCGCGAAGTGCTTGGGCCCCTTGGGCTCTTTCTGCTTCAGTCGGCGGCGACGTCGGCGGATCTGGGTGGGCTGCAGGCCCGCCAGCAGCGCCGCATCGACCTGGTCGAACTCATGGGCCGACAGGATGCGCGCGTCCAGGTGACGTTCGCAGAGGTCTCGTGCCAGGCGTTCGGTGGCTACGGCCAGGGTCGCTGCTACTGAATCGCGAACAGCCACCGCCTCGGTGTTGTGCATCGGATCCATCCGCAGGATCAGCCAGTTGTCTTGCGGCCCAGGGCAGCCGGTCCCGGCGGCCGCCGCTGCGTCGTCGTCGGTGTGTTCGTCGTCGGGGGAATCGCACGTTCGTACTGACACGATGTCGATCCCATCCAGGCGCACGTCGAACTGCCGCAGGCCGGCGGCGACGAGCGCCGCGGGAAGCGTCGGTGCCGGTACCGGGGCCGAGACGCGGCGATGCCGCCCAGCCGCTTCGGCCGGGGTGGCGGGCATGGCGGGTATGGCGATCACCGAGACCAGCCGGCCGCGATATTCGCGCACGCCCACCACGTCGCGGCTGTAGCGGCGGCGGTGGTCGAAGCCGGGCGTACAGCCTTCGGTGAGAAACGCCGCGGGCGTGGCAAACCGATCGAACAGCCGCGCCAGCACGATCGCCGTCAGCGGTACCCGGCGGTGCGTGATCAACGCGGCCGTGGTGAGCACCGCGGCAAGGCCGACCGCCGGCCACCATGCGCGCTCGGCCGGCCCGAGCTGCGCCGGCCAATGACCTGCTACCCACAAGATGCCGATGTCGATCAGAAACACCGTGGTCACGCGCAGCCAGGACAGATTCAGCCCCAACGAATGCTGCGCCCTCATCGATGTGTCCAACTCATGGTTCCCCCAGAACTTCCATGAAGTGTGCGGTGACCGGGCTACCCACTGAATCACCGAGCCAAACATCCCAGGCCCGGGGTGCGAGGGTGGACCTGGGATGTTCGGCTTGTGACGCGGGTCAGATTCCGAAGAGGTCCGACGGATCGAACATGCCCGAGATGTCCGGGAGGCCCCCGGCGAGGTCGGCCGCGCCGCCGGCGGCGTCCGCCGCACCACCGGCTGCGTCGGCTGCGCTGCCCGCCGCTGCGGAAGCGGCGTCGGCCGCACCACCCGTGGCATCGGCGCCCATCGCGGACATCCCGAATGCCTCGCCCGGATCCAGGAGCCCGGCCGCGTCGAAATCGGTCGGGATGTTGAAGTCGCCGAACGGAGTCGACAGCGTGTCGGTGATGGAGTTGGCGGCGCCGTCCGCCCCGGGGATATCGGTGTAGACGTTCTCGAACCCGTTGCCGAAGTTCATCACGTCATACACCGTTCCCACCGCGGGAAGGTCCGAGGCGGTCGCACCGGAGGCCGGGTCCACGTCGGTGATGGTGAACTGCGTGTTGTGGATACCGCCGAAGAGGTTCGTGACATTCTCGCTGGCGGTCACGGTGCCCAGGTCGGTGGCGCCGCTCCCGGTACCGCTGGAGACGTCGAACGACTGGTCGCCCTCGCCGACTTGGAACAACGGCGGAGCGCTGAACAGCGGGCTGAGCGGAGTGAAGCCCTCTGACCCGTCGGCCTGCACGGGGTTGAAGGTGGTGTCGCCGATGGTGAACCCATCGCCGGTACCGGGCGTGACGTCACTGGTCGTGGCATCGGGTGTGCCGGCGGGCGTGGCGTCGGGTGTGCCGGCGATCGGCGGGATCGCCCCGGTGTCGCCGAGGGTCGGCGGGCTGGGGGTGCCCGCCGTGGGTGTCAGCGCGCCGAGATCGCCGAGCGGGGCAGGGGTGGGCGTGGACCCGTCCGGGCCGAGGGCACCGGCGTCGCCCAACGCTCCTGTTGCGCCGGTACCGGCGACATTGCTCGCCAGGTCGACTGGAATCGCGGTACTGCCGACATTTCCGGCCGCGCCGACCCCGTTGTCGGCGAAAGCGACTGTCGCGGGCAGGAATGTGGTCGAGAGTAGACCGGCGGTGACCCCACCGGCCGACAAGATGATCCGACGATTCATTTTCGGTACGTTCCTTCCGTACGTGGATGGTCCCGGTCCTGAATGCTCCCCATCGAACATGCCGGGAAGAGCTGAACATCGTCCGTCGTCCCGCGTTACGCGCACGACAAATCCGGCTGAGATGTTGTTGTAGCGGCGATAGTGTTGGGCGACAACGGATGTCCGGATGCCAGCGACTGCTTCTCAACCCCCCGTTGGCATCCTCGTCAGACGCTAACGGGTCGGCGACGCCGTCACCACCCCTGCGGGCGGATATTTCAACAGTTAATCTCAATGTAGAGAATCGCCATCGTCGATCGATGCACGTAAAGGCGGCGATGTAAGTTATTGCGGCAGAGGAATTGTGACTAAGGACAGTTTCTACTGAGGTTTTGTCTCAGCCAGCTCCAAGTAATCGTGTTGGGGTAGGCCAACATTCGATTTGACCAAACCGAGCTGGGCGGCACACTGATCGCTATGGAGCTGCGGCAGTTGAAACATTTTGTCGCTGTCGCCGAGGAGCTGCACTTCACCAGGGCGGCTGCGAAGGTTCACGTGGTGCAGTCCACCCTGTCCGCGTCGATCAGCAGCTTGGAGCAGGAACTCGGTACCGCGCTGCTGGTCCGCAACAATCGCCGCGTCGACCTCACCACGGCTGGACTGGCGCTCCTGCCGGATGCACAGAACGCCCTGGCTGCCGCCGACCATGCGCGAGCCGCCGTCGACGCGGTCCGGGGGGTGTTGTGCGGGCGGCTGAGTATCGGGGTCATCCAGGGACTGAGCACCGTCGGTCTGCCGGGGCTGCTGGCGCGATATCACCGACGCTTCCCGCGCATCGACATCACCCTGCGGCACGATCCCATCGACACACTGGTGCAGGCGACCGCCGATGGCGACCTGGACCTGGCCCTAGTCAGCAGGCCATACGACGACAGCAGAGTCAAGGACCTGCCCTTGGGAATCGAACCGCTGGTGCTGGCGGTGCGCCGCGACGATCCGCTCGCCCGCAGTGCCGTCGTCGCTCTGGCCGCACTGCGCGATCGCGAGTTCGTCGAGCGCCGGGCGGACTTGCGGACCCGACTGCACATCGATGGCGTCTGCGCAGAGCTCGGATTTGTCCGAACCGTCTGCGCCGAATCCAACAGTCCGCTCGACCTGGTCGATCTGGTCGCTGCGGGCCTCGGCGTCGCCTTCCTGCCGCCGGCCTTGGTGGCGAAGTCGGATCAGCTGGTCGGGGTGGCGACCGATCCGGTGATCCCGCGTGAACTCGCACTGATCACCCCGATCGAGCGGGCACCTTCGCCTGCGGCCGCGGCGTTTCTCGGCGAGCTGGTGTCGGCGGGGGCGGGGGACAATCGTCCATCGGGCGCGCCCGAGCGGCCCCCGGCTTCAAAGGCTGCCGCTTCGGCACCGGGCCGGTAGTGTCTCATCCGTTCCGGGGGCCGACGACGGAGTGAGCGATGGTGGAATTCACGGGCAAGGTCAGTCTCGATATCCGGGATTCCGAGCCGGACTGGGGGCCGTTCGCTGCGCCCACCGCCCCCGAGGGGGCGCCCAACGTGCTGTACCTGGTCTGGGACGACACCGGCATCGCCACCTGGGACTGCTTCGGCGGACTGGTGGAGATGCCCACCATGAGCCGGATCGCCGAGCGTGGCGTCCGGTTATCTCAGTTCCACACCACCGCACTGTGCTCCCCGACCAGAGCGTCGCTGCTGACCGGGCGGAACGCCACCAGCGTCGGCATGGCCACCATCGAGGAGTTCACCGACGGCTTTCCCAACTGCAGCGGGCGTATCCCATTCGAAACCGCCCTACTCAGTGAGGTTCTCGCCGAGCAGGGATGGAACACCTTCTGCGTCGGCAAGTGGCACCTGACCCCGCTGGAAGAGTCCAACATGGCCGGCGCCCGGCGGCACTGGCCCACCCAGCGCGGATTCGAACGGTTCTACGGTTTCATGGGCGGCGAGACCAACCAGTGGTACCCGGATCTGGTCTATGACAACCATCCGGTCGCACCGCCGGCCACGCCCGAGGACGGCTACCACCTTTCCAAGGACATCGCCGACAAGACAATCGAATTCATCCGGGACGCTCAGACGATCGCGCCCGGAAAGCCCTGGTTCGGCTATGTCTGCCCCGGCGCCGGGCACGCCCCGCACCATGTGTTCGCCGAATGGGCCGACCGCTATGCCGGACGCTTCGACATGGGCTACGAACAGTACCGGGAGATCGTGCTGGCCAACCAGAAGAAGCTGGGGTTGGTGCCGGAAGACACCGAACTCTCCGAGATCAACCCCTATGCCGGTGTCACCAGTGCCGACGGCCAGCCCTGGCCACTGCTGGACACGGTCCGCCCGTGGGACAGCCTCGATGACGCCGAGCAGCGGCTGTTCGCCCGGATGGCTGAGGTGTTCGCCGGATTCCAGAGCTATACCGACGCCCAGATCGGCCGCATCCTGGACTACCTGGAGGAATCCGGGCAACTCGACAACACCATCGTCGTGGTGATCTCCGACAACGGTGCCAGCGGCGAGGGTGGACCGAACGGGTCGCCCAACGAGAACAAGTTCTTCAACGGTTACATCGACAC
The DNA here is from genome assembly GCF_045310815.1 of Mycobacterium sp. SMC-19. Taxonomy (NCBI): domain Bacteria; kingdom Bacillati; phylum Actinomycetota; class Actinomycetes; order Mycobacteriales; family Mycobacteriaceae; genus Mycobacterium; species Mycobacterium sp. SMC-19. The sequence goes on from NZ_JBJIAM010000003.1 coordinate 384,877, forward strand.
CGTCGAAGAGGCGATGAAGCTCTTCGACGAGCTGGGCAGTCCGGAAACCTACAACCACTACCCGGTCGGGTGGGCGATGGCGTTCAACACGCCCTACAAACTCTACAAGCGCTACGCCTCCCACGAAGGCGGCATAGCCGATCCCGCGATCGTCAGCTGGCCCAACGGAATCGCCGCGCGTGGCGAGGTTCGTGACACCTATGTCAACGTGTGCGATGTGACCCCGACGGTCTACGACCTGCTCGGCATCGAACCGCCAGCAACCGTGCGCGGCATAGCCCAGCGTCCACTGGAAGGCGTGAGCTTCAAAGCAGCGCTGGTGGATCCGGCCGCAGATACCGGCAAGCACACCCAGTACTACACGATGTTGGGCACCCGCGGGATCTGGCATCGCGGCTGGTTCGCCAACACCGTGCATGCGGCGACCCCATCGGGATGGAGTCACTTCACCGACGACCGGTGGGAGCTCTACCACCTCGCCGAGGACCGCAGTCAGTGCCACGACCTGGCTGCAGAACATCCCGAGAAACTCGAAGAACTCAAGGCGATGTGGTTCGCCGAGGCCGAAAAGTACAACGGGCTGCCGCTCGCCGACTTGAACATCTTCGAAATGACCAGCAGGCAGCGGCCTTACCTGTCCGGCGACCGTACCGGCTACACCTACTACCCCCACACCGCCGAGGTGCCGTTGGGGGCCTGCGTGGAGCTTCGTGGCCGGTCATTTTCGGTCCTGGCCCGTGTCACGGTGGATTCGGCCGACGCGCAGGGAGTGCTGTTCAAGCAGGGCGCCCGGCACGGCGGGCATGCGCTGTTCGTGCAGGGTGGCCGGCTGCACTACGTCTACAACTTCCTCGGCGAGCGTGAACAGTGGCTGTCCTCGCCCGATCCGATTCCGTTGGGCCGGCATGTTTTCGGCGTGCGGTTCGAGCGCACCGGAACCGTCGAGGGCGCTCACACGCCGGTCGGCGAGGCCTCGTTGTACATCGACGACACGGTGATCGCCACTTTGCCGGGCATGGTCGCCCAGCCGGGCGCGTTCGCGTTGGCCGGCGGTGGAGTCAGCGTCGGGCGCAATACCGGCCAGGCGGTGTCGTCGGCGTACCGTGCACCGTTCGCCTTCACCGGTGGGACCATCGCGGACGTCGCGGTGGATGTCAGCGGCGAGCCCTACCTGGATGTGAAAAGAACTATCGCGGCAGCGTTTTCGCGGGACTGATGTGATGCTGACGGACCTCGTCGAGATCCCGGCCGGGGTGTTCCGGATGGGCTCGACGAGTTTCTATCCCGAAGAGGCGCCCATTCACAGCGTGGCGGTGCAGCCGTTCGCGCTGGAGCGCCATCCGGTGACCAATGCGCAGTACGCCGCATTCGTCGCCGCAACCGGGTATGTGACCCTCGCCGAGCAGGAACTCGATCCCGCGCACTACGGCGACGCCGAGCCGGGCGCCCTGGTGTTTCAGCCCACTGACGGGCCGGTCGACCTGCGCGACTGGCGGCAATGGTGGCGGTGGGTCCCCGGCGCCAGCTGGCGACACCCGTTCGGACCGGACAGCACGGTCGAGGACAAGCCGGATCACCCGGTGGTCCAGGTGGCCTATCCCGACACGGCCGCTTACGCCCGATGGGCCAGGCGGCGGTTGCCGACCGAAGCCGAGTGGGAGTACGCGGCCCGCGCCGGGCGCGTGAGCACCTATGCGTGGGGGGAGGAGGAGAAGCCGGGCGGTGCGTTGATGGCCAACACCTGGCAGGGCGACTTTCCGTACCGCAACGACGGTGCACGGGGCTGGGCCGGGACGTCGCCGGTGGGGACGTTTCCACCGAACGATTGGGGGCTGGTCGACATGATCGGCAACGTCTGGGAGTGGACGACCACCGAGTTCTCGGCCCATCATCGGCTCCAGGACCGGCCAGCGCCGCCGAAGTCCTGCTGCGCTCCCGTCGGCCCAGCCGACCCGGGTATCAGTCAGACCCTCAAAGGCGGATCGCACCTGTGCGCGCCGGAGTATTGCCATCGTTACCGACCGGCGGCCCGGTCCCCGCAGTCGCAGGACACTGCCACCAGCCACATCGGGTTTCGTTGCGCGACAGACGGACAGAGCTAGCGCGACCGTGCACGTCTGTACGTCCTGGCGCGGCGTGTCGCTGTGCAAACACGCACGCTGGCGACAAATGCCGGGCGCCTTAGGAGATGGCGTCGATGGCCGCCCAAACCCGTGATTGGAAGTCCGGTGGCAGCGGGATATAGCCCTGCTTGTTCAGATTGGCCTGGCCCAGGCCGGCGGCCGCCTGCAGGAAGCCCTTGACCGCCTGGCCCACGGCGGGGTCGGGATACTTCGAGCAGACGATCTCGTAACCGGCCAAGACGATCGGGTACACGTCGCCCTGGGTCGGGTTGTAGAACGACGAGATATCGACCACGAGATCGTTGCCGCTTCCGGTGATCGTCGCGCCGGCGATGGTTTTGCCCACGGAGTCGGCTCCGATGCGCACCGGGCGCTTGGACTTGCGGCTGGCCGGGGTCTTGATCTCGGCGGCGAAAAGTCCTTGGTCCATGGCGAAAGCCAACTCGTTGTAGCTGATCGAACCCTCGATGGTGCGCACCATCGCGGCGGTGCCGTCGTTGCCTTTGGCGCCCACACCGACGCCACCGTTGAAGGTCTTGTCGGCGCCCTTGTCCCAGACCCCGCCGGATGCGGCCCGCAGGTAGGCCTGGAAGTTCTCGGTGCTGCCGGACAAGTCGCTGCGGTAAACGACACGGATGTCCTGGGCAGGCATGGGCCCGTTGAGTGCGACGAGGTCCGGATCGTCCCAGCGCGTGATGCTGCCGTTGAAGATCTTGGCGATGGTGGGCGCGTCGAGTACCAGCGAGTCGACTTCGGGCAGGTTATAGGTGATGGCCATCGGCCCGAACGCGATCGGTAGGTGCCAGGCGTCCGCACCGCCACAACGCTGCTTGGCCAGCTCCCGCTGCTCGGCGCTCAGGGGTGAGTCGGACGCAGCGAAATCGGTTTCTCCAGCCAGGAAGTCGGCGATGCCGGCGCCCGACCCGTTGGCGGTGTAGTCGAGTGTGCGATCAACGCAGGCGGCGCGGTAGACACCGACGAACTCGGCCATCGCGTGCGCCTGCGCGGTCGAACCACTGGCCTTCAGATCTGTCTTGCCCCCGCACGTCACCAGTTCACTGGCGTAGGCCAGCGTCATATGGGGAACGCTGCACGCCGACAGTGCCACTGCGCCGGCAGTCAGCAGGATGCCGGCGGCCACGGCCGGCGTTCGGGTTGCGACAGCCCGAAAACGATTCATGGCCGTGTGTATAACAACCGAAACCCGCATATTGCCGAACAGTAGGTAAACGGGGTGCGGGCGGAGAGTGACGTCTGAGCTAGTTAGATCGGATTCCGATACGCTTGCTGGCCAGCGTGTTTCGGGACATCTGCTGCTCGGCGCGGTCGGCGCCGCTGTTCGCTACCCTGACTGCCGATGACCACTGAGCCCCAATCAGGCGCGGCCGGCACTGCGGCGGCGAAGCGGCGCCAAAGGCCGCGCTACTTGACCGGCGCGGTGATCCTGGCCGCGATCGTTGTGGCATATGCGTCATCGCTGTTCGGCGTCCACACGCTGCAGAGATCGGACAATCCGCTGCCGCCGCTGGATCTGAGCGCGGCGAATCCGGAAGACACCATCGTGCAGGTGCGCCTTCAGGAGCTGAACCCGGTCGCCAATCGACTCGCGGTGGATGTACTCGTCCATCCCGGAGAGGCGTTGTACGACAAGCGCTTCGACGTGCTGAACACCGAGCTTGCGGTGCGCCTGTATCCCCCGAACGATCTGGGGGACCTCCACTTTCCCGAAGGGGATGCGCCGGCCCGGGTCAGCACGACCATCGAGGCGTACGGCGCCCCCGGAAACTGGCCCTTCGACACCTACACCACCGAAGAGCTGTCGGCCGATGTGTTCGTCGGGACCGGCGAAGACCGCAGGCGGCTGCCCGCCCGAGTGGAGGTCACCGGATCGCTGGACGGCTGGGACGCCAGCGTCGCTCGGGTGCATGACGCCAGCCGGACCCGAAACCAGCGCGGGGATGCCGATGCCGCGGTGGTGCTCAAGATCCAGCGCGCCAGGGGGCCGCTGATCTTCGACCTCGGAATCTGCCTGGTCCTGATCAGCCTGCCCACCCTGGCGCTGATCGTGGCCGTGCCGATGGCGATGGGCCGGCGGAAGTTTCTGCCCCCATTCGCCACCTGGTACGCCGCGAACCTGTTCGCCATCATCCCGCTGCGCAACATCCTTCCCGGCGCCCCGCCGCCGGGCTCCTGGATCGACCAGGCAATCGTCCAGTGGGTGCTGATCGCGCTGGCGGCCGCGATGGGTCTGTTCATCTACGCCTGGGTGCGGCAAGGGGACGACTGAGGCCGCCCGCGCCGGCCCTTCTCCGCCCGGCTTGGCCAGCAATTTGGTGTTGCGGGATCCGTCACCTAAGCTCTAGGGGTTGCCGTCAGCAGACCTCGGCCAGCGCAAGTTGGCCCTGCGTGCACTTCGGCAATGAAGAAGACAATGCACGACCGGGGAGAATCCGGCATGCCACTTGGCGTGCCGGGCGTCGACTCGATTATTTAGGAGATCTGGTGATTCAGCAGGAATCGCGGTTGAAGGTCGCCGACAACACCGGCGCCAAGGAGATCTTGTGCATCCGGGTGCTCGGCGGCTCGTCGCGGCGATACGCAGGCATCGGTGATGTCATCGTCGCAACCGTCAAAGACGCCATCCCGGGCGGCAACGTCAAGCGGGGTGATGTCGTCAAGGCCGTCGTGGTGCGCACCGTCAAGGAGCGTCGCCGCGCCGACGGCAGCTACATCAAGTTCGACGAGAACGCGGCCGTGATCATCAAGGCCGACAACGACCCGCGCGGCACCCGCATCTTCGGGCCGGTCGGTCGCGAGCTGCGCGAGAAGAAGTTCATGAAGATCGTCTCGCTGGCACCGGAGGTGTTGTAGATGAAGGTCCACAAGGGCGACACCGTCCTGATCATCGCCGGTAAGGACAAGGGCGCCAAGGGCAAGGTCCTGCAGGCTTTCCCCACCCGCAACCGCGTGCTGGTCCAGGGCGTCAACCGGATCAAGAAGCACGTCGCGAACTCGGCCAACCAGGCCGGTGCGTCCTCAGGCGGGATCGTCACGCAAGAGGCCCCGATCCACGTCTCCAACGTGATGGTCGTCGACTCCGACGGACAGCCCACCCGGATCGGTTACCGGGTGGACGCCGAGTCCGGCAAGAAGGTTCGCGTCTCCAAGCGCAACGGCAAGGACATCTAGAGATGACGACTGCAGAAAAGATCCAGCCCCGGCTGAAGGTGCGCTACCGCGAGGAGATCCGGGACGCGCTCAACAAAGAGTTCAACTACGCCAACGTGATGCAGATCCCGGGCGTGGTGAAGGTCGTGGTGAACATGGGTGTCGGCGAAGCCGCCCGGGACGCCAAGCTGATCAACAACGCGGTCACCGACCTGGCCGCGATCACCGGCCAGAAGCCGGAGATTCGCAAGGCCCGCCTGTCCATCGCACAGTTCAAGCTGCGCGAGGGCATGCCGATCGGTGCCCGGGTCACCCTGCGCGGTGACCGGATGTGGGAGTTCCTGGACCGGCTTACCTCGATCGCTCTGCCGCGTATCCGCGACTTCCGCGGGCTGTCGGCCAAGCAGTTCGACGGTTCCGGCAACTACACCTTCGGGCTGGCCGAGCAGTCGATGTTCCACGAGATCGATGTGGACTCCATCGACCGTCCGCGGGGGATGAACATCACCGTCGTCACTTCGGCGACCAACGACGACGAAGGACGAGCGCTACTGCGGGCTCTCGGCTTTCCGTTCAAGGAGAACTGACCATGGCTAAGAAGGCGTTGGTTATCAAGGCGGCCCGCAAGCCCAAGTTTGCGGTGCGCGCCTACACCCGCTGCAACAAGTGCGGCCGCCCGCGCGCGGTGCTCCGCAAGTTCGGCCTGTGCCGAATCTGCCTGCGCGAAATGGCGCACGCCGGCGAGCTGCCCGGTGTGCAGAAGAGCAGCTGGTGAGGGTGGAGGAGCAGCCTAAATGACTATGACGGATCCGATCGCGGACTTCCTGACCCGTCTGCGTAACGCCAACTCGGCGTACCACGACGAGGTGACCCTGCCGCACTCGAAGATCAAGGCGAACATCGCCGAGATCCTCAAGCGCGAGGGTTACATCACCGACTACCACGTCGAAGACGCCCGGGTGGGCAAGGCGCTGGTGGTCAACCTCAAGTACGGCCCGAACCGGGAGCGCAGCCTCGCCGGTCTGCGCCGGGTGTCCAAGCCGGGCCTGCGGGTCTACGCAAAGTCGACCAACCTGCCACGGGTGCTCGGCGGCCTGGGCGTGGCGATCATCTCCACGTCCTCGGGTCTGCTCACCGACCGTCAGGCGGCCAGGCAGGGCGTGGGCGGCGAAGTCCTCGCGTACGTGTGGTGAGGGAGTAGCAGACATGTCGCGTATTGGTAAGCAACCGGTCCCGGTTCCCGCCGGGGTCGACGTGACCATCGATGGTCAGAACGTATCGGTCAAGGGGCCCAAGGGCACCCTGGAGCTCTCCGTGGCGGAGCCGATCAACGTTGCTCGCAACGATGACGGCGCCCTCGTGGTGACCCGGCCGGACGACGACCGGCGTAACCGGTCGTTGCACGGCCTGAGCCGCACCCTGTTGGCCAACCTGGTCACCGGTGTGTCGGAGGGCTACGTCCGCAAGATGGAGATCTTCGGCGTCGGCTACCGCGTCGCGCTCAAGGGCAGCGACCTGGAGTTCGCGCTGGGCTACAGCCACCCGGTGCTGATCAAGGCTCCGGAGGGCATCACCTTCGCGGTGGAGACGCCCACCAAGTTCTCCGTCTCGGGCATCGACAAGCAGAAGGTCGGCCAGATCTCGGCGAACATCCGCCGTCTGCGTCGCCCCGACCCCTACAAGGGCAAGGGCGTGCGCTACGAGGGTGAGCAGGTTCGCCGCAAGGTCGGAAAGACAGGTAAGTAGTCATGGCGCAATCACAAACAGGCACCCCGGACCGCAAACCCGTCGGGCAGAACATCTCCGAGGTTCGGCGCACCCACCGGATTCGTCGGCACGCGCGGCTGCGCAAGAAGGTGTCCGGCACCGCCGAGCGTCCCCGCTTGGTCGTGCACCGCTCCTCGCGGCACATCCACGTCCAGTTGGTCGACGACCTCGCTGGTCACACCGTGGCTGCGGCGTCCTCGATCGAGGCCGACGTGCGGGGTGTGGACGGCGACAAGAAGGCCCACAGTGTGCGGGTCGGCCAGCTGATCGCTGAGCGTGCCAAGGCCGCCGGCGTCGAGAACGTGGTGTTCGACCGCGGTGGCTACACCTACGGTGGGCGTATCGCGGCGCTGGCAGACGCAGCGCGCGAGGGCGGATTGAACTTCTGATGACTGACGTGAAGATGACTGGAAGGACCGCATGATGGCGGAGCAGCCGACAGGGGCCTCCTCGGCAGGTCCCGACACGGGCAGTGCCCACCGCAGCGACGGGCGCGACAACCGTGACAACCGGGGTGGACGTGGTGGCCGCGACGGCGGCCGTGGCGGCCGCGACAACCGTGACGGCGACAAGAGCAACTACCTGGAGCGCGTCGTCGCGATCAACCGGGTGTCCAAGGTGGTCAAGGGTGGCCGCCGGTTCAGCTTCACCGCTTTGGTGATCGTCGGCGACGGCCACGGGCTGGTCGGCGTCGGCTACGGCAAGGCCAAGGAAGTGCCCGCCGCGATCGCCAAGGGCGTGGAGGAGGCTCGCAAGGGCTTCTTCCGGGTCCCGCTGATCGGTGGCACCATCACCCACCCGGTGCAGGGTGAAGCCGCCGCCGGTGTGGTGTTCCTGCGCCCGGCCAGCCCCGGTACCGGTGTGATCGCCGGCGGCGCGGTGCGTGCCGTGCTGGAATGCGCGGGCGTGCACGACATCCTGTCCAAGTCGCTGGGCAGCGACAACGCGATCAACGTGGTGCACGCCACTGTTGCCGCGCTGAAGATGCTGCAGCGTCCCGAAGAGGTGGCGGCCCGACGCGGCCTGCCCATCGAAGACGTTGCGCCGGCCGCGATGCTCAAGGCTCGTCGTGAGAGCGAAGCTCTGGCTGCCGCCGCGGCGCGGGAAGGCACGGCGTAATCATGGCAAACCTGAAGATCACCCAGGTCCGCGGCACCATCGGTGCACGCTGGAAGCAGCGCGAGAGCCTGCGCACCCTGGGCCTGCGCAAGATCCGCCAGTCGGTGGTGCGTGAGGACAACCCCCAGACCCGTGGGCTGATCCGGGTTGTTCACCACCTCGTGCAAGTGGAGGAAGCAGAATGACCATCAAGCTGCACGACCTGCGCCCTGCGCCCGGGTCGAACACCAAGAAGACCCGCGTCGGTCGCGGTGAAGGCTCCAAGGGTAAGACCGCGGGCCGTGGCACCAAGGGCACCAAGGCACGCAAGAACGTGCCGGTCCGGTTCGAGGGTGGGCAGATGCCGATCCACATGCGGCTGCCCAAGCTGAAGGGCTTCCGCAACCGGTTCCGCACCGAGTACGAGGTCGTCAATGTCGGCGACATCAGCCGGCTGTTCCCCGAAGGCGGGACCATCGGTCTCGACGAACTGGTCGCCAAGGGTGCCGTCCGGAAGAACACGCTGGTCAAGGTGCTCGGCGACGGGAAGCTGACCGTCAAGGTCGACGTCACCGCGCACAAGTTCAGCGGCAGCGCCCGGGACAAGATCACCGCAGCCGGAGGCTCCGCCACCGAGCTGTAGGGACTGTCTCTGCGAAGCTACAGAATCGCACTCCACCTCCTCGGTGGGGTGCGATTCTGCGTCTGGTGGGCATGTCCGCCGGCGCCGGTAGGCTCAAAATCATGTTCTCCTTGCTGACCGGCGTGCCCGGCCTGGACGACCTGCGCGGCGTCGCGCGCCGCATCGACACGGCTCGCCACCACGGCGTGCCCAACGGCGTCATCCTCGAACTCGACCTGCAGGAGTTGCCCCACGAGACCGGGGCTTTCGACCCGCTGGCCCTGATCCGTTCCGGTGGTCGCCCCCCGGTGTTGCGTGATGTGGTGGCCGCCATCCACCGGGCCGCCGAAGACCCGCGGGTCGCGGGACTGATTGCGCGCGTGCAGCTGTCGTCGGCGGCCGCCGGGCCGGTGCAGGAGCTGCGGGCTGCCATCGCCGAGTTCGCCGCCGTCAAGCCGTCGCTGGCGTGGGCCGAAACCTACCCAGGCACGCTGTCCTACTACCTGGCCTCGGCATTCGGTGAGGTCTGGATGCAGCCGTCGGGGACGGTCGGGCTGATCGGATTCGCCACCAATGCGACCTTCCTGCGCAGTGCGCTGGGCAAGGCCGGCATCGAGGCGCAGTTCGTGGCCCGGGGCGAGTACAAGTCGGCGGCCAACCTGTTCACCCAGGACTCCTACACCGATGCGCACCGCGAGGCCGACACCGCCCTGGTGGAGAGCCTGCACGCTCAGGTGCGCGCGGCCGTGGCCGAGTCCCGCAAGCTCGACGCCGGCGTCATCGACACCCTGGCCGACAAGGCGCCGCTGCTGCGCGATGACGCTCTGCAGTCGGGTCTGATCGACCGGATCGGATTCCGTGACGAGGCCTACAACCGGATCGCCGAATTGGCCGGCGCCGAGGGCACCGCCGGCGCCGACGACGACGGCGCGCCACCGCGCCTGTACCTGGGGCGCTATGCCCACGCCACGGCCGGCGGATCGGGACCCACCCTGCCGGGGCGCAAGCCCAAGCCGGCGATCGCGGTGGTGACGGTGTCCGGGGCGATCGTCAGTGGCTCGGGCGGGCCGCAGCTGTCGCCGCTGGGCAACCGCAATGTCGGTGGCGACACGATCGCCGCGGCGCTGCGCGAGGCCGCCGCCGATGACGAGGTCGCCGCGATCGTGCTGCGGGTGGACAGCCCCGGTGGCTCGGTCACCGGGTCGGAAACCATCTGGCGGGCGGTGCAGCAGGCCCGCGATGCGGGCAAGCCGGTGGTGGCCTCGATGGGCGCTGTCGCGGCCTCCGGTGGCTACTACATCTCCGCGGGCACCGACACCATCGTGGCCAACCCCGGCACCATCACCGGATCCATCGGGGTGGTGACCGGCAAACTGGTCGCCCGTCAGCTCAAGGACCGCCTGGGCGTCGGCACCGACTCGGTGCGCACCGGGGCCAACGCCGACGCCTGGTCGATCAACGCCCCGTTCACCGCCGAGCAGCAAGGACAGGTCGAGACCGAAGCCGATCTGTTCTACAACGACTTCGTGGCGCGGGTGGCCCAAGGCCGCAACCTGTCCACCGACGCGGTCGACGCGGTGGCGCGCGGGCGGGTGTGGACCGGCGCAGACGCGGCCGAACGCGGGCTGGTCGACGAGCTGGGCGGGCTGCGCGCGGCGGTGCGCCGCGCCAAGGAGCTGGCCGGACTCGACGCGGACGCGCAGGTCCGCACCGTGTCCTACCCCGGCTCGTCGTTGTGGGAGTTCGTCCGGCCGCGCCAGTCGTCACAGCCGGCAGCCGCGCTGTCCGATGCGGTCGGCAACCTGCTGGTGCGGTCCCTGACCGGGGTCGTCGACCAGGTCGAACGCTCGGTCAACGGGGCGCACGTGCTGTGGATGGGGGAGCCGCGCTGGTAAAGCGCGTAACCCAGAATCAACAATTCTCTTCGCGACAGTAAAAGCTCGGTAACACGTTTTTAACGGGTCCCGGCCATCCTTAGAGCCATGAAACGGTTACTGCTGCTGGCAGGTCTGAGCGCGATGGTCGGCCTGGCCGCTCCCGCCAACGCCGCGCCGACCGGTATCGATGGGCAGTTCCTGGCCACCTTGAACGGTGCCGGACTCAGTCACCGGGCCAACGACGATGCCACCGTCTCGGCCGGCCACGCCGTCTGCCAGCTGATGGACGCGGGACTGTCGCCGATGGACACCGTCGTGGCAGTGCAGACCACCAACCCGGGCTTCACCATTCAGACGGCCGGCCAGTTCGCCGCGATCTCCACGGCGCACTACTGCCCGCAGTACATGTAGTCCCGTTTCGCTAGGACTGCAGCCGGGCACCCAGCACGTCGCGGAACAACGCCTGGCGCAGTGCGAGTTCGCGAGGATCGCTGTAGAGGTGAAAACCCAGGCGGTTCATCACATACGAGTAGCCGATGCCGGTGTCGGGGTCGGCAAACCCGAAAGAGCCGCCGAAACCCGGTGTGCCATAAGCCTTGTCCGAGGAACCGAAGGCGGAGGCGAACGCCGGCTTGGACAGCCCCAGCGAGAACACCACGTCAACACCCAATACCTTGTCGCGTTCCCCGCGAGACGGCGGTGCCGGCATCGCGGTGAGTTCATCGTGTACGCCTGGGCTCAGGGGCAAGGTGGGATCCGCGGTGGCGGCGGCGCCATAGAGCCGGGCGATGGCGGAGGCGGTGCCGATTCCGTTGGACGAGGGCATCTCCACGGCTCGCACGTCATCGCGGTTGTAGTCGCCGTCCCACGGTTTGATATCCCTGGGCAGGTCGCTTGCCCGTGCCAGCAGCCCGAACGGGTTGAAGGACGCGGCCACCAGGGCCGCCGGCATCACGTTGAGGTGCAGTAGGGACTCGGCGCGCTTCCACTGGTGCAGCAACGCGACCTGATCGCGGGTCACCGAGGTCGGCAGGCCGATGTGCATGTTCAGCCCGAGAGGCCGGGCGATTTCCTCGGCGAGGAACCGTCCCAGGGTGCGGCCAGCCGGATCGGTTCGCCGGATGAGCTCGGATTCGTACCAGCCCAACGTGATCGCGTGATACCCGTGCCGGGTGCCCGGCGCCCAGAGCGGCTTCTGCGCGGCAAGCATGGGCGCCAGCCGGTTCGGGTCGGCGACATCGGCCAGGGCGGGTGCGGGTTTGAGTGCGCACAGGCCGGCCTGGTGGCCCAGCAGTTGGCGGACCGTGACCTCACCCTTGCCTGCCTGGGCGAACTCCGGCCAATGGGTTGCCACCTTGTCGTCGTAGCCGAACAGGCCCCGCGAGACCGCCAGCGCCACCGCCAGGGCCGCCACGCCCTTGGTGCTGGAGAAGACGTTGACCATGGTGTCCTGCTGCCATGGCTCGCGCGTAACCCCGTCGCGGTAGCCGCCCCACAGGTCCACGACTTTGACACCGTCGCGGTACACCGAGACCGCGGCGCCGACCTCACGGCCCGCAGCGAAGTTGGCCCGGAACGCATCGGCGACCTTGCCGTAGCCCACATCAACGTCGCCGCTGATCAGGTCGTGCGGAACCTTGACTTTGAGCACCATGGGGTGGTTATACCGCCGCCGGTCGCCTGGTTATCGCTGAATGGCGAAGTCAGGGCGCCGCGCCCGCACCGTCGCCACACCCCGGTAACCATCCCTGCACCACCGTGTCCGGGCGGTGCTCCGGGATCGGTATTTCGGTCGGTCAGTGCACGAGATTGTCCGATAGGGCCGTTAGTCATTTTTTTGGAGGGTCTTGCTATTTCAAATAGTGGAGTCCATACCTAAGCAATATTACCTAATCTGTGGTGGCAGTCACAAATGTACGCAATCCATGATGTCGCCCATATGACCCGCCTCTCAATTTCGGCTAATTCTCAGGTCAGTCATGGTTTATCGCGACACGAGCCTATGTGGAACCCTAAATTTCAATTCGTCGGGCCCGTCAAATTCAGCTAACTTGCAGCACGAGTGGTCGCGTTACGGTTCGCGTTTTTCATGCTGAACCGGCGATTAATTAGGCAATGAATTCAGAAATTGAGAGGTCGGCATGAAACAGAGTCGTGACCGTCGGCAAAGTGGCCGTCCGGGTGGTGTAGGTCGGCGGGTAGCCGGCGCGGGTAGCGCAGTCGGTGCATTCCTGGCCTTCGGGGTGGGCCCGGTGGCAGGTGCTCCGTCAGCCAGTGCTGACTTCGACGACCTGTTCTCGCAGCCGATCCTGGAGATGTTCGACTCGTGGTCCGCGGGCTCAGACCTGTGGCTCGCCGGGTCGTCGGCCGACTTCCTGGACGGCCTCGAAGCGGGTGCCGCGTTCGACTCGAGCATCTTCGCCTTCGACCCGACCCAACCGTTGGGGCCATGGCTGGCGGAGATGGATCACCTGCTGTACACGGGATTCCAGAACTACGTCTACCTGCCGTTGTACGCCGTCAGCCAAGACCTGATGGGCTACGCCGAGCCGTTGCTCAACATCGTCAACCAGCCCTTCGTCGACCTGTTCGGTCGGGTGCTGATCGGTAACGGCATCGACGGCTTCGACGGCGTCAACGACTCGCTGCTGGGCAGCTCGGGACTCTTCGGCAACCTCGGCGACGGTGGGTTCTTGTTCGGCGACGGCGGCGCCGGGGTGGCCGGTGACGCCATCAATGCCGACGGTGGGTTCGGTGGAGCGGCCGGCCTGATCGGTAACGGTGGCGCCGGTGGCGCGGGACTCGACGGCATTGCCGGTGGCGACGCCGGTAACGGCGGCGACGGCGGTGCGGGCGGCTGGCTGCTGGGCAACGGCGGCTTCGGTGGCGCCGGCGGCGTCGGTGGAATCGGCGGCGGCGCAGGTGGTTTGGGTGGCGCCGGCGGTGCAGCCATCTTCATCGGCAACGGTGGTGCCGGTGGCGCTGGTGGTGCCGGAGGTTTCGGGGGCGACGGAGCCGACGGGGCCACTTTCGGCGCGAGCGGTGACAACGGCGGCTTCGGCGGTATCGGCGGCAGTGGCGGTACCGGCGGCCGGGCGGGCTTGCTGTTCGGTGCCGCGGGCAATGGCGGCAATGGTGGGATCGGCGGCGACGGCGGTGCCGGCGGTGACGGTCAGAACGGTCTGCACGGCACCAATGCCGGCGGTGCCGGCGTCAGCAGTGGCCTGCCCGGTCAAGACGGCATGAACGCCGGCAACGGCGGCAACGGTGGCAACGGCGGCGCCGGTGGTAACGCCGGTAAGGGCGGCGCGGGCGGATTCCTCGGCATTCACCCGGCTGGTGCGTCCGGTGTGGCCGGGGCCGGCGGCAGCGCCGGTGACGCCGGCAATGCCGGTAACGGCGGCAATGGTGGCAACGGCGGCAACGACGGGACCGGCCTGTCCGCCGGCGACGGCGGTAACGGCGGTGCGGGCGGTGACCGTGGCATCGTCGGTGTCGCGGGCCTGGGCGGTCTGAACAGCGACGGCACCCGGGCCGCGTCCGGCGCGGACGGGGCGGTCGCCATCAGTGGTGGCAACGGTGGTCACGGCGGCAATGGCGGCCACGGCGGCGTGCTGGCCGACGGCCAGGGCCAAAACGGTGGTGCCGCCGGAAACGGTGGCGCCGCGGGCCGGATCGGCGACGGCGGTAACGGCGGTAACGGCGGCCATGGCGGCGACAGCGCCGCCGGGGCCGACGGGGCCAATTCCGGCGACGCCGGGGTGGACGGCAAGGTCGGCGGTTACGGCGGCAACGGTGGACACGGCGGTGCCGGCGGTCGCGATGCCGGGAACTCCGGCAACGGCGGCAACGGCGGCAACGGCGCGGATGGCGGCGACGGCGGCGCCGGTGCCAACGGTGCGGACGGGATCCTCCCCGGCCAAGACGGTCAGGACGGCGGCCGAGGCGGCAGCGGCGGTGACGGTGGCGCCGGCGGTAACGGTGGCAACGCGGGCGTCGTCTACAACGGCGTGGTCGGACTCAACGGCAACGGCGGCGACGCCGGTAACGGCGGCAACGCCAACACCCCCGGCAACGGCGGCAACGGCGCGGCCGGCAATGCCGAGAACCCCAACGGCGGCAAGGGCGGCAACGGTGGCGACCCCGGCACGGCGGGCAACGCCGGCGTCGCCGGCGTGCACGGCACCGGCGGCAACCCGGCCAGCGGCGTCGACGGGCTTGGTGGTGTGGCCGGGACCGGAGTGACCGGCATTCACGGCAACGGCGGTAACGGCGGCGCCGGCTATGACGCCTCGAGTGACCCGGACGCGGTTCCCGGTGCCGACGGCGGCGCCGGCGGGGCCGGCGGCCACGGTGGCCTGATCGGCAACGGCGGCAACGGCGCGGCCGGTGGTAGCGGTGCACTGGGCGCAATCGGTGCCGACGGTGACGTGCCCGGCGCATCCGGTGGTACCGGCGGTGCCGGTGGCGCTGGCGGCGCTGGCGGCGCCGGTGGTAACGGCGGCGCGAACGCCGGTAACGCCGGTAACGGCGGCAACGGCGGCGATGGCGCAACGGGTGGCAGCGGCGGTACCGGCCAGGACGGAGCAACCGGGGTGGCCGGCGTCGACGACGGCGCGGGCGGCGACGCCGGCGACGGCGGTAACGGCGGCGTGGGCGGAAATGGCGGTGTGGGCGGCAATGCCGGTACCGCGGCCAACGGCAACGGCGGCAGCAACGGTGACGGCGGGAACGCCGGTGACGGCGGGAACGCCGGGAACGCCGGCAACGGCGGAACCGGTGCCGCCGGTGACGCCGACAACCCCGACGGCGGCAAGGGCGGCGACGGCGGCAATCGCGGTGAGGCCGGTCTGGGCGGCACCGGTGCCGGACCCGGCACCGGTGGCGACGGCGGTACCGCCGGAAGCGACGGCGTTGCCGGCGCGGACGCCACCGCAGGCGGCAATGGCGGTACCGGCGGTCGCGGCTTCGACGCCACCGCCCCGGGAACCAACGGCGGCAACGGCGGTGCCGGCGGTAACGCCGGGGCCATCGGCACCGGTGGCGACGGCGGCGCGGGTGGTACCGGCGCCAACGGCCTGGCCGGTGTGACCGACGGCAACGGCAACGGCACCCTCGGCGGCGATGGCGGTCAGGGCGGCAATGGTGGCGCCGGCGGCGCGGGCGGCACCACCTCCGGTGACGCCGGAAACGGCGGTGTCGGCGGGGCCGGTGGCGTCGGCGGCATCGGCGGAAGCGGCGCCAACGGCACCGCTGGTATCGACGCCACCCTGCCCGGCGGCAACGGTACGGACGGCGGCGACGCCGGCAACGGCGGTGTCGGCGGCACGGGTGGCAGCGGCGGCAACGGTGGCGTCGGCGGCACTGCCACCGACGGTAAAGACGGGCATGCCGGCGATGGCGGTGTCGGTGGTGCGGGCGGTAACGCCGGTAACGCCGGCAACGGCGGTGTCGGTGGCGCCGGCCTAGGCGGCGGTGCCGGTGCGGAAGCCGGCAACGGTGGCGACGGTGGGGACGGCGGCGTGCGCGGCACGGCCGGGGCCGGCGGCCAGGGCGGCACCAGCGGCGACGGAACCACCCAGGCGGCCAACGGCTCCACGGGTGCCAATGCCACCGGCGGCGACGGCGGCGCCGGCGGCAAGGGTGGTGCGGCAACCAACGCGAACCAGACCGGCGGCGACGGCGGCAAGGGCGGCAACGCCGGCCCCGATGGCCGCGGCGGCAACGGCGGCGCTGGCGGCACTGGCTTCAACGGCGCCAACGGCACCAACTCCACGGACCCGAGCGTCGACGGCACCAACGGTGGCAACGGCACCGCCGGCGGCAACGGTGGCGCGGGCGGTCTCGGCGGCACCAACTCCGGCGTCGGCGGCAACGGTGGCGCCGGCGGTGCCGGCGGTAACGGCGGCCACGGCGGCCACGGCAGCAATGGCACCACCGGCGGCAACGGCACCAGCGCGAACCCGGACGGCGCGGCCGGCGGCGACGCCAGCAGCGGCGGTAACGGTGGCAACGGTGCTGCCGGCGGCAACGGCGGCGTGGCCGGTACCGGGGCCAATGGCAGCGGCACCGCTGGTGCCGGGGGCAAGGGCGGCAATGCCGGTAACGCCGGCAATGCCGGCAACGGTGGTAACGGCGGCGACGGGATCGCCACCAACACCACCGGGTCCGGTGCGCATGGCGGTCACGGCGGCAACGGCGGCGACGGTGGTGACCGTGGCACCGCAGGTACCGCGGGCACGGGCGGCACCGGCGGTAACGGGAGCCAAGCCGCGGACGGCAAAGCCGGGTCGACCGGCACCGGCGGTAACGGTGGGAACGGCGGCAAGGGCGCCGACGCGACCAGCACCGGCCAGTACGGCGGCAACGGCGGCAAGGGCGGCAACGCCGGCGCTGACGGAAACGGCGGTAACGGTGGAGACGCCGGTAAGGGCGCCAATGCCCCCACCGGCCCCGGCACGACCGGAGGAACCGGGGAGACCGGCACCGACGGCGATCAGTCCGGCAACCCCAACGGCGGCACCGGCGGTACCGGTGGCAACGGCACCGGGATCGGCGGCAAGGGCGGAAACGGTGGCACCGGTGGTACCGGCGCCGACGCCGGCAGTGCACCTGGCGAGTCGGCAGGTGCCGGTGGCACCGGTGGTACCGGCGGCAACGGCTCCAACGGCGCCGATGGTGGCTACGGCGGTAAGGGCGGCGACGGCGGCCTCGGCGGTAGCAACTCCGGCAACGGTGGTGACGGCGGCAAGGGTGGCGCCGGCGGCAACGGCAGCAGGGGCGGCGACGGTGGCGCCGGTGGTGCCGGTGCCAGCGGTGGTGACGGCAGTGAGTCGAACCCCAACGGTGGCGCCGGCGGTAACGGCGGCAGCGGCGGTAACGGCGGCAGCGGCGGAAACGCGGCCGGCGGCAACCTCGGTGGCAAGGGCGGTGCGGCGAACAACCCCAACGGCACCGGCGGCCAAGACGGTGGCAACGGCGCCGACGGCACTCCCGGCGGACCTGGAGCCGCCGGGCCGGGTGGCCCGGCCGGTGGCGGCGGCGCGGCTGCCGGCGGCGGCACCGCCGGTCCGCCTGGACTGCCCGGCGAGGGTGGCAAGGGCGGCGGGGTCATCCCCCCGAGCTGATAGCGGGGCCACCGCGCAACACGACTATGGCCGCCGGTCCTTCGGGCCCGGCGGCCATAGTCGTTGTGGTGGCGAAGAGCTGTTTAGAGCCGAATCGCCTCGACCGCAACCGAATTGCGCAGCCGCGCCACGATGTCACCGTCGGGGAAGGTGCGACCGTAGTCGGCGAACACGGTCTCTCGGCCACGCTCGCGTACCTGCCACCCACGCTCGCTCAGGTACGCACCCACCGGGTTCCGCTCGCCGGAGTACACCAGGCTGGTGATGTCGAGATCCAGCCCCTGGTCGGCGAAGCGCTGACCCAGCGACTGGTTCGAGCCGCTCAGCGCGGCCGCGCCGTCGGGGTGGTACTCGGTGGCCAACCGGCTGCCCGGAGCGCTGAGCGCGGTGATGTGGTCGAACAGCCGGTCCTGAGCCTCCGGAGGCAGGTAGATGAGCAGGCCCTCTGCGCTCCACGCGGTGGGCTTCGTTGCGTCAAAACCGCTGTCGCGCAACGCGGCCGGCCAGTCGTCACGCAGATCGACTGCGACGGCGCGGCGATCGGCGGTCGGCTGGGCTCCCAGGTCGCCCAGCGTGCGGGATTTGAACTCGATCACGTCCGGCTGGTCGATCTCGTAGACGATGCTGCCTTGCGGCCAATCCAGCCGGTAGGCCCTCGAATCCAGTCCGGCGGCCAGGATGACCGACTGCCGGACTCCGGCGTCAGCGGCCTGGCCGAAGAAGTCGTCGAAGAACCGGGTGCGTACCGCCATCACGGCGGTCATCGGTTCGGCGGCGGACTTGGCCTCCGCGGCCACCGCGGGGTCCAGCGTGCCGTCGACCATCTTGGTGAAGAAGTCGATACCCACCGCACGCACCAGCGGCGCCGCGAACGGGTCGGAGATGATCGGCTGGGCTTCCGTGGTGGCCAGCGCGCGAGCGGCGGCGACCATGGTGGCGGTGGTACCCACGCTGGAGGCCAGGTACCAGCGGTCCCCGGAAAAACGTGCGCCGGTGCGTTCCATATCCACTACCCCCGGACCGCGCTGATGTAGGCCAGCTTGCCGAAGCCGGGCTCTTGGTCGACATCCAGCGGTGGTAGCCCGTACTCGGCGAACAATGCGCCGACGTCGTGGCTGTCGACCCGCCAGTCGTGGCCGGCCAGATAGGTGCCGGCCTCGTTGCGGTCCCCGAAGTAGAGCAATTCGGCCATGTCGATGTCGACGCCGTGGCTGCGCATCCGTTCCGCGGACTCCTGCATGCGCCGGCGGGCCTGTTGTTCGGTGTCGGCGTCGAGGCCCGGGGTGCTCTCGGTGGCAATCCGGCTGCCTGGTGCGCTCAGCGCGGTGACGGTGTCCAGCAGCCGGTCCTGTGCGTCCGGTGGCAGGTAACCCAGCAGTCCCTCCGCGCTCCAGGCGGTCGGCAGGGCGGGGTCGAACCCCGCGGCGCGCAGCGCCACCGGCCAGTCATCGCGCAGGTCGATCGCGACGGTTCGCCGGTCGGCGGTGGGCTGGGCGCCCTGCTCGGCCAGCACCCGGGTCTTGAACTCGATCACTTCGGGCTGGTCGACCTCGTAGACAACGGTGCCGGCCGGCCAGTCCAGTCGGTAGGCGCGCGAGTCCAGTCCAGAGGCCAGGATGACCGCCTGGCGGATGCCGGCCGTACCTGCGTCGGTGAAGAAGTCATCGAAGAAGCGGGTGCGGGCCGCCATGTTGTCGGCCATCCGGGCCATATCCATCGGCGCCTGGTCGCCAAAGTCTTCCGGGGCGATCTCGCCACTGGCCAACCGGGTGAAAAGGTCCAGGCCGACGGCGCGCACCAACGGTTCGGCGAACGGGTCGTTGATCAGGGGATGGTCGGCGCGGCTGGCGATCGCACGGCCTACGGCCACTCCGGTGGCGGTGATGCCCACGCTGGAGGCCAGGTCCCAGGTGTCTCCAGGAAATCGGCCGGTACTTGCCATGGTGCACACTCCTATCTATCTAGCTCTGCCGGCTGAACGGCGCCGGGAAGTTAGTTAGCGTATTTAACGAGCCATCGCTGACTGTACGCCGCTACGCTGATCGCACGCTGGCAGTGCCGCCAACGCCCGCCCGGCCCGCAGTGCGCAGCTGTTACTCTCGTAGACTGCTGACGCGCCTAGGACACGCGTGGCCCCGTCATGATTCGGCCGGCACGTGGACGCGAAAACGCAGGACTAACCCAGGACTAACCGGGGCTGGGACAGAACAGCCCATTGGAACGCCGCGACCGGACCTCGGCTGCGCAGGAGGAGAAGAGTGTTCTCGGCTTTCATCTCATCACTGCGGACGGTCGACCTGAGGCGCAAGATCTTGTTCGCGCTGGGCATCATCGTGGTGTACCGCCTGGGAGCCGCGATCCCGTCGCCCGGCGTCGACTACCAGAACGTGCAGCAGTGCATCAAGGAAGTCAGCGGTGGCGATGCCGCGCAGGTCTACTCGCTGATCAACCTGTTCTCCGGCGGCGCGCTGCTGCAGCTGACGGTGTTCGCCATCGGCGTGATGCCCTACATCACCGCCAGCATCATCGTGCAGCTGCTCACCGTGGTGATCCCGCGTTTCGAGGAGCTGCGTAAAGAAGGCCAGTCCGGCCAGAACAAGATGACGCAGTACACCCGTTATCTCACGGTCGCGCTGGCCGTTCTGCAGGCCACCAGCATCGTGGCGCTGGCCGCCAACGGTGGACTGTTGCAGACCTGCAGCTTGCGGCACGACATCATCTCCGACCACAGCATCTTCACCCTGATGGTCATCGTTCTGGTGATGACCTCCGGCGCGGTGCTGGTGATGTGGCTCGGTGAGCTCATCACCGAACGCGGCATCGGCAACGGCATGTCGCTGCTGATCTTCGTGGGTATCGCCGCCCGCATCCCGATCGAGGGCAAGACCATCCTCGACTCCCGCGGCGCCATGGTGTTCACCATGGTCTGCCTGGCGGCACTGGCCATCGTCGTCGGTGTGGTCTTCGTGGAGCAGGGCCAGCGCCGTATCCCGGTTCAGTACGCCAAGCGCATGGTGGGCCGGCGCATGTACGGCGGCACCTCGACCTACCTGCCGCTGAAGGTCAACCAGGCCGGTGTTATCCCGGTCATCTTCGCCTCGTCGCTGATCTACATTCCGCAGCTGATCACCCAGTTGGTCCACAGCGGCGGCGGCGCCGGCAACGGCTGGTGGGACAAGTTCGTCAGCACCTACCTGTCGGACCCGTCCAACTTCGTCTACATCGCCTTGTACTTCGGCCTGATCATCTTCTTCACGTACTTCTACGTGTCGATCACGTTCAACCCCGACGAGCGGGCTGACGAGATGAAGAAGTTCGGTGGCTTCATTCCAGGCATCCGGCCGGGACGCCCGACCGCGGACTATCTGCGCTACGTGCTCAGCCGGATCACCCTGCCTGGCTCGATCTACCTCGGCGTCATCTCGGTGCTGCCCAACCTGTTCCTGCACATGGGCAGCTCGGGCACCGTTCAGAACCTGCCCTTCGGCGGCACCGCGGTGCTGATCATGATCGGCGTCGGTCTGGACACGGTGAAGCAGATCGAGAGCCAGCTCATGCAGCGCAACTACGAAGGGTTCCTCAAGTGAGAGTCGTACTGCTGGGACCGCCGGGGGCAGGCAAGGGCACCCAGGCGGTGAAGCTCTCGGAGAAGCTGGGGGTCCCGCAGATCTCCACCGGTGACCTGTTCCGGCACAACATCGCCGAGGGCACCGAGCTGGGCAAGCAGGCCAAGCAGTACCTCGATGCGGGCGACTTGGTGCCGCCCGAGCTGACCAACGCGCTGGTCGAAGACCGGCTGGACCAGCCCGATGCCGCAGGCGGGTTCATCCTGGACGGCTACCCCCGCTCGGTAGAGCAGGCCGAGGCGCTGCACGCCATGCTGGAAAGCCGCCAGGCCAAACTGGACGCGGTGCTGGAGTTCCGGGTCACCGAGAGCGAACTGCTCAAGCGGCTCAAGGAACGTGGCCGCGCGGACGACACCGCCGAGGTCATCCACAACCGCATGATGGTCTACCGCGAGGAGACCACGCCGCTGCTGGACTACTACCAGGACGAGCACGACTTGCACGTCGTGGACGCGCTCGGCACGCTCGATGAGGTGTTCACCCGCGCCCTGAACGCCCTGGGAAAGTAGTGATCGGACTGCCGAAGCGGCGCAAAGCGGTGCCGCATCGCAGCCCGGGCGAGCTCGACGCGATGGCTGCGGCCGGCGCCGTCGTCGCCGCCGCACTGGCCGCGGTCCGCGAAGCGGCGGCCGTCGGCGTCTCGACCCTGCAACTGGACGAGATCGCCGAATCGGTGATCCGGGACGCCGGCGCCACGCCGTCGTTCCTGGGCTACCACGGATTCCCGGCGTCGATCTGCAGCTCGGTCAACGACCGGGTGGTGCACGGCATCCCGACGGCGGCCGAGGTGCTGGTGGCGGGCGATCTGGTGTCCATCGACTGCGGAGCGATCCTGGACGGCTGGCACGGCGACGCCGCGGTCACCTTCGGGATCGGGACGCTGAGCGCGGCCGACGAGAACCTCTCCGCGGCCACCCGGCAGGCGATGGAGGCCGGAATCGCCGCGATGGTGGTGGGCAACCGGCTCAGCGACGTTTCGCACGCCATCGAAATGGGTGCCCGGGCGGCGTCGACGGAGTTCAAGCGCTCGTTCGGCATCGTTGCCGGCTACGGCGGCCACGGCATCGGCCGTCAGATGCACATGGACCCCTTCCTGCCCAACGAGGGATCGCCGGGTCGCGGACCGCTGCTGGTGGCGGGCTCGGTGCTGGCCATCGAGCCGATGCTGACCCTGGGCACCGACCAGACCGTGATCCTCGAAGACGAGTGGACCGTCGTCACCGCCGACGGGTCACGCGCCGCGCACTGGGAGCACAGCGTCGCGGTGACCGAGGACGGGCCCAGAATTCTGACCAGCCCGGCCGCCGGCTGACCCGTAGGGAAATGAACCAAACTCCCCGCTGAACCGTGTCACCACGGTGAAGGTGCGAGCCTTGAACGCGCCATCAGCCTTGCGCATCCTCGTGGTCGGTGCGGGCGTGGCGGGGATTTCGCTTGCTCGCGGGCTGCTGCGTGACGGTCACGACGTCACCGTTTTCGAGCAGCGGCCACACCTTCAACCCGGCGGCGGTGCCGTGACCATCTGGTCCAACGGCGCGACGGTGTTGGGGCAGCTGGGCGTGGACATGGTGGGATCCGGGCAGCCGTTGTCGGCGGTGCAGGTGATGACGTCCACGGGCCGCTCGCTCGCCACGCTCGACATGACCGCGATGGCGCGCGGGCTGGGCGCACCGGTTCGGATGGTTCCGCGCCGGGTTCTGCTGGAACGCCTGCTGGAGGACTTTCCGGCCGAACGCATCCGGTGCAATGCCCGCGTGGTGGGCGTGAGCGCTACCGAGGGCGAATCGCGAGTCGACTTCGACGACGGCAGCTCGATCAGTGGCGACCTGTTGATTGGTGCCGACGGGCTGCATTCGATGGTGCGGGACCTCACCGACGCGCCACCGGCCCAGCCGACCGGCTGGAGCAGCTGGCAGGGCCTGCTCGACCTCCCCGATGTTGTGGCGGACAAGCGGGTGGCACTGATGATTGTCGGCAAGCGCGGAAACCTCGGCCTGTGGCCGGCCGGCGGATCCGAGCTGCAGTGGTGGTTCGACCTGCCGTGGTCACCGGACTTCGTTCGCCCGGCATCCCCGATCGACATGATCCGGCAACAGTTCGCCGGCTGGTCCGAACCCGTCGATCGGGTGCTCAGTGCCCTGACCGACGACGACCTGACGGGCTCGCCCTACCCGCATTATCGCCATCCGGTTCCCGGGGCAGGCCGGGGCGCGCTCACCCTGATCGGCGACGCGTCGCACACCATGCCGCCCACCATGGCGCAGGGGACCAACCAGGCGCTGCTCGACACCATGGTGCTGTGCAAGGCGCTGGCGGATCTCCGGCCGGAACCCTCGCACGGCGATCTGGCGCGCGCGCTGCGCTGGTACGAGAACACCCGACGCCGCAAAGTGGCCGCGGTGTCCCGGGTGACGGCGCTGCAGCTGTCCCACAGCGAGCTGGTGCTGCGGCCGGCGGCGTTCATCCCGGACCGATTGCACACCTGGGGGATGACCATGTTCCTGCGCTCGGTCAGTCATCGCCGGATGTCGGCCGAGATCAGCCGCGGACTCGGCCCAGCCGATATCAGCCACATCGCCGGCCGGACAACAGATCGCAGTCATTGAGGAGAGTGGGCCGATGTCACTTCCCGCGCGTGAAGACGTGGCCGCCCGCCCCGTCGCGCCGGCACCGGCCGGTCCGGTACGGGTGCGCGGTGAATACGACAGTCCCTCGCGCTGGCTCTGGCTGATCAAATGGTGCGTGCTGGCCACCCCGCACTACCCGATCCTGATCGCCCTGTATCTGGCCTACGTTCCGATGACTCTCGTTGCCGGAGTGGCGATTGTGATCACCGGGCGATACCCGCGACCGATCTTCGACTTCAATGTGGGCGTGCTGCGCTGGTCATGGCGCGTCATGAATTACCGGTTCCCGATGAACAGCACCGACAGATTCCCACCGTTCACGCTGGCGTCTCGACCCGACTATCCGGCCGATCTGCAGGTCGACTATCCCGAACGGCTCGACCGCCGGGCGGTGCTGATCAAATGGTGGCTGTTGGGGTTGCCGCAGATCCTGATGTGCTGGGCACTGGAGCCTGCGCTGCAGTTGCTGTGCCTGATCACGGCGGTGACGCTGTTGATCACCGGGACGATCCCGACCGGCATGTCGGACCTGCTGTTGGGCATCGTTCGGTGGCGTTACCGGGTGGCCGTCTACGTCTCTTTGATGAGTGACGTGTATCCGCCTTTCCGGCTGGATCAGGGCGAGCTGTGGGGGACCGATGGCGCGCCGTAATCCGCTGTTCCCGTACGTGTATCGACTAGGAATGCCGTTCTTCGACCGGCTGTTCTATCGCCGGTACCGACGGACGGCCATGAGCTACGCGATGGGCCGGTTGTTGATGATCGGCCTCGGTCCCGGAGCGGACCTGATGTTTCTGCCCGCGGCGGTCACGTCGGTCGCGGCCATCGAGCCGGAGCCCGCGATGCGTCGGATGGCCGCCGCCGTCGCCCGCCGCCACGGCATCACGGTGGATATCGTCGATGGGGTCGGGGAGTCGATTCCCTTCCCGGACAACAGTTTCGATTCGGTACATGTCGGCCTCGTGCTGTGCTCGGTCGACGACGTCGATGCCACTCTCGGCGAGATTCGCCGGGTGCTGGCCCCGGGGGGTCGGCTGGTGGTGCTCGAGCATGTCCGCGGCGATGGCGCGATGGGTCGATTCCAGGACCTGATCGCGAAGCCGTGGGCGTGGCTGGCATCCGGCTGCCGCCCGAACCGCCGGACCATCGACGCCATCGCCGCAGCAGGATTCGACACCACCGCTCTGTCGAGCATTCGACGTACACCGGTACCGCCGCCGTGCACACCGCAGCTGCAGGGGTTCGCCACTGTGCTGCGTCGTGAACCGGGTGGCAACAGCGTGGGCCTAGGTAATGTCGAGAGATTGGAGTCCCACCATGAGTAATACCGTTGCGAATCGGCGCCGGGCAGTGATAGCCGTCGGCGCGGCCGTGGCCACCGGGCTGGTCCCGTTGGCGTTCAGTGCCCCGGCCTATGCCGACGGGGGTTCTCGTGGCGCGAGTCCCGACCCTTGGTTCATCGGTGATCCCGGCGACCTGAGCGCTGTGCTGTTCGGGTCGGCCGATGATCCGGACTTCATCAGTAACACCACCGATTTCGGGTTATTCACCCTCACCTCGGCTGGCGACCCATCGGACGACAACTACGTTGCGGTCGTCCTGCAAACCTCGCTGTTCACCAACATCCTTACGTCCGGAACCGACCCGGAGGACAATCTGGGGTTCGGGGCCGCGAGCATCGGGGTGGCCGGGGAGACGGTCAACACGTTCATCGTTCCGGACAATCCGGACCTGGATTTCACGTTCTCCCTGCCGTTCACCGATCCCTTCGCCGCGCTGTTCATTGACCTCATCGAGCTCGGCCTCGTCTGAGCCAGAACACTATTCGGAGGCGACCGCGTCGATGATGTTGAGTCGGGCGGCTCGTCGTGCGGGCGGCACCGAGCCGAGCAGGCTGATCGCCACCGCCCCGAGGGCATAGGCCGGTGCCACCGCGCTCGGCCGGAACGTGACGGTGAAATTCATGATCTCAGCACTGACCAGGCTGTAGAGCCACTGATCTGTCAGGCCGATCGCCAGCCCGATCAGGCCGCCGATCACCCCGATACCCACCGCTTCGGCCAGCACCATCTGCACGGTGAAGCGGCGGTTGGCGCCGATCGCCCGCAGCACGCCGATCTCGCGGCGCCGTTCGAGCACCGAGAGCGTCAACGTGGTGAACAACGCCACCGCGGCCACGAACACCACGATCAGCCACACCGCGTTGGCGATCACCATGCTCTGATGCAGTGGCGCCTCCAGGCCCGCCAGGGCGGCGCGTCCGTCGTAGACGTAGTTCGGCTCGGGGACCACTCGGCGGATGTCGGTGAGCAGCCGCGCCGGGTCCACATCGTCGCCGGCGATCACCTGCAGCGTGGTCACCGCCGGGCGATCGAACCAGGTGCGCAGTTGGGCGAGCCCGATCCCGACGGTCCCGATGACCGTCGAGAAGTAGGGAACCAGCGCCAGCACTGCGGCCTGCCGGGGACCGCGGGGTGTCTGCAGGTGCAGTTCGTCGCCGACCCGCACACCCAGGGTTGTGCCCAGGTTCTGTGACAGCACCACCCCCCGGCCGTCGAGCACGTCGCGGCGCGTCTGGTCGCCGAGCGCGCTAAACAGCGGATCGGCCGATCCGGGGGAGAATCCATCGAGCATCACTCGGGTGCCGCCGATCACCGCAAACCCGTAGGCGCCCGGGCAGACCCGGGCTACCCCCGGTAGCGCGGCCACCCGATCCTCCAGGCCCTGCGGCAGCGCGTCGGTGGGGAAGCTGTCCGGAGCGTTCGCGCTGACCCACACGTCGACTCCCGCGACGGGGGCGAAGATGGCGCGCGCCGAGGAGATCATGTCGTTGTCGGTCCCGGTGATCACCACGGTGGTCACCACGGCGATCAGTACGGTCATCACGGTCGCCCACACCCGCCGCGGTGCGCGCTCGATCGTTGCCGCCCCGACCGCGCCGACCGTTCCGAAGAGGCGGGCGGCTGTGGCAGCGGCGGCGACCAGGGATGCGGTCAATGCGAAACCGAGGGTGATCTCGGCGCAGAACACCGCGATCATCGCCGCCAGGGAGGTGGTGCCGCGGTGGCCGATGATGATCAGCAGTGACACCGCGATCACCGCGACGGCCGCGATCCCGCTCACCGTCCGCAGCCGACTGGGCACGGTGTCGGCGGCGGAAGCGCCGACGGGAGCCAATGCCTCGATCGGCGACACCTTGTAGACCTGTCGTGCGGCCATGGCCGCCGCGGTCACGCTGCTGAGTACTGTCGCCGCTATCGCCACCGGCAGGGCGTAGCCGGGCAGCCAGTACTCGACCCGGGCTTCGAGTCCCTGCGTGATGGCCGGCGGTAGCCTCCGGATCGCCAAACGTCCCAGGAGGATTCCCAACACCGATCCGGCGGCACCGCCCAGCACGCCCAGGGCGGCGGCTTCACCGATCAAGTCGGCCACGATGGTGGAGCGTCGGCCCCCGATCGCTCGCAGTGTCGAGATGGCCGGACGGCGCTGGGCGATCGCCATGGTCATCGTGGTGTAGACCAGGAACGCTCCGACCACCAACGCAACCGCCGCGCCCATCAGCGCCATGTAGTTCATCAGCCGGACGCCGTCGCCGGCGCGGGTCGCCCGCATCCGTGGCTCGGCGACGATGGCTCGCCCGTTGACGGCGGAGGTCACCGCGGTGCGCACCGCGGCCGGGTCCGTTCCCGGCTTGGTGGTGATCAGAATCGAATCGAGCTGGCCGAGCCGCCCAGTGATGTGCTGCGCCAAGGCAAGCGGAGCCAGCACGTAGTTGCCGCCGTTGAGGTCGGCGAGATGTTTGCCGGTCAGTACCTGGGTCACGGTGACCCAGGTCGTGCCCAGCCGGAACCCGTCGCCGCGGCTATGGCCGACGCCCGGCCCGACCTGCACGCCGCCCGGTGTCCTCGATGGCCCCGGCGGCGGATGAGCCAGAGCGTCGGCCAACGCGCCGGCCAGGGCGACGCTGCTCGCATCCGCGCCGAACAACAGCATCGTCCCGGTGGCTGTGGGGGCAGCGGCCCGGATCAGCGGTGCCGCGGTGGCGACGCCGGGAACCCGGGCCACGTCGGCCGCCAGCGAGTCGGGAAATCCGGCGTCGGTGACACCGGACACCTCGAGTGCGGCGATCCCGGCGATCCCGTCGGAGAGCCGGTTCACCGAGCCGGTGATCGATCCGAAGATGCCCAGCACCGCAACCAAATACATGGCCGACACGGCCATCACAGTGATCGAGGCGACGGTGCGCCGCCGGTGCACGGCCAGTTCGCGCAGACTGAACAGTCGAAGCCGGCTGGCAGTGGCGGCTATTGCCGACGTCATCGCCGGACCGCGGCCCGCTCGTGGCGCGGCGACCCGTTGTGCCCGGCCTCGCCGCGCCCGCGATCGCCGGAGTCGTTGGGCGGCGACCCGCTGCGCCCGGCTTCGCCGCGCTGGCGATCGCCGCGGTCGGACCCGACCCGGCCGTCCTGCAGGCCGATCACTCGGTCGGTGGCCGCCGCGGCATCGCGGTCATGGGTCACCATCACCACCAGCCGGGCTCGGCCACCCTCGTGCGCCACCTCGGCAAGCAACCGCAAAATCGAAGCACCCGTGGCGGAATCGAGGTTGCCGGTTGGTTCGTCGGCGAGAATCAGGGACGGATTCATCATCAGGGCCCGCGCGATCGCGACGCGCTGCAACTGCCCGCCGGACAGCTCGGCCGGGCGGTGCTCGATCCGGTTACCGAGCCCGACCCGCTCCAGCAAGCCGATCGCGTCGTTCTTGACCCGGTCCAGTCGGCTGCCGTCGAGCAGCTTGGGCACGGCCACGTTCTCCCACGCCGACAGGGTCGGCAGCAGATTGAAGAACTGAAAGACGAAGCCCACCCGGTGCCGGCGAAACGCCGAAGCCTGCTCGTCCCCGAGTCGGCCGATCTCGGCGCCGTCGAAGATGATCGAACCGCTGTCGGGCGAGTCCAGTGCCCCGAGCAGGTGCAGCAGCGTGCTCTTCCCGGCGCCCGACGGACCGACGACCGACACGAACTGTCCGCCGGTGAGGTGCAGGTTGATCCGGTCGAGTGCTCGCACCCGTTGGCCGCCGATCCGGTACTCGCGCACGACGTCGCGCAGTTCGATGGTCAGCTCGCGCGGGCGCGACTGATCCGCGTGAAGACGAAGATCGGTGTGCAAGGGCGTCACTCCCTATCCGCGGGTTCTGACCCTTGACACGGTTGGCGAGGCTGCGCGGTTCACAGTGAGGAGGACTCCGGCGCCGGGGAATGCGCCGACGGGCGCCTAGGGCGTCGCGGCGTCGAACAGTGCGCGCAAGGTGGTATGGATCTGGCGGACGGCATCGTCGATGCTGCCCATCGGCTGCAACAGATGGCTCAGCGTCAACCGGACGTCCACCTCGACGATCGAGTTGAGCTGCCGGTCGATCGCGTCCGACAGGTCGTAGGAGGACCGGACCGCAGCTGCCATGGCCTCGATTGCACCGGCCAGGATCGGTCTCGGCCCCACCGTCAGTAGCGGAGTCAGGCCCGCTTCGGCGTCGTTCTCGCGGGTCAGCGTTGCGGTGACCAGGGGATCGTCGGTGGCGGCGCGCAGGGTGAAGGCGGCGCCGGCCGCCAGACCTGCGGCGACGTCGTCGGGGTGCGATTGGATGGCCGCGATGACCCCGGCGATGAAACGGCTCGTCTCGCGCTGAACCAGGGCCTCGCCCAGCGCCTGCTTCGCGCCGATCTCCTTGTAGAGCACCTGTCGACTGATGCCGACGGTGGCGGCGATGCGGGACATGTTCACCGCTTGCCAGCCCTGTTCGCAGACCAGCGCATGGGCCGCATCGAGGATCCGGTTGTGCAGCATCTGCCGGACCTCGGCCTGAAAATTCGGCACGGCGGGCATGCCTCACAGGGTAGACGACAAAAAGATAGAAATGTCTCGCCGGGTACATCTAAGGTGTATCTGTATCGTTGCCGTACAAGTACTGGGAAGTTGCACCGGGTCGGAGGCGGATCGGGATGGTGCCGTCGTCGGGGAGCGCGGACCAGGTCAAAGGTGCGCTGGCCGGGTTGTCGGGCCGGTATCGCGCGGTGATCTACCGGTCCTACTACCTCGGTTGGACGACTGCGCAGATCGCCGTGGATCTCGGGATCGATGACGACACGGTCAAGGGCGAACTGCACGACGCGCTGTGCGCATTGTGGGCAGGGCTGCGGTCCGTGGACGGCCGGCCGCTGCGGTCGTCCTGACGAGCGCGGGGGCGATTCAGGCGTAGCCCAGAGCCGTGTTCTCCAACCGGATCCGGACCCACAACAGTGCGGCATTGGCCAGCGTGAAGGTGACGGCGGTCAGCCACGCCGTGTGTATCAACGGCAATGCCAAACCCTCGAGGGAAACCGCCACATAGTTGGGATGACGCAGCCATCGATACGGCCCCCGCTGCACCAACGGAACATCGGCCAGCACGATCACCCGGGTGTTCCAGCGTCGGCCCAACGTTCGCACGCACCACCAGCGCAACGCCTGGCTCAACGCGGCCAAGGCCAGCATCGGCCAGCCCAGCCACCCGATGAACGGGCGGTGCAACAGCCACACCTCGGCCACGCAGGCGATCAGAAAGCCGGAGTGGAGGATGACCATGGCGGGATAGTGGCCGCGGCCGAATTCCTTGGCTCCCCGGCTGAAAGCCCAGTCGGCGTTCGAGGTGGACACGGCCAGCTCTGCCAGCCGTTCAAGCCCGACGGCCAGGATCAACAGGTAGTACATCGGCTACCAGCCGAGCAGCACAAGCTCGGAGCAGAATCCCGGACCCATCGCGACCATCAGGCCGAACGAGCCCGGCGGCGGCGGATCGGCCATGGTGGCGCGCAGTACGTCGAGTACTGAGGCCGATGACAGATTCCCGTTCTCGCGCAACGACGTTCGGGTTCGATCCAGCGCGTCGGCAGGCAGGTCCAGCACGTTCTGGACCGCCTCGATGACCTTGGGCCCGCCGGGATGGCAGACATAGGTCGACACGTCATCGGCGGACAGTCCGCAGTCGGCCAGGAAGTTGCGGACATCTTCGGCCAGATACTTCTCGACGACGGTGGCGACCTCGACGGACAGCTTGATCCGGAACCCACTGGTGCCGATATCCCAACCCATGACGTCCTGGGTGTCGGGATAGAGCCGGCTGCGGGTTGCCAGAATTCTCGGCAACCTCGGTCCCGCCGCGCGCCGGTTCGCCCCCGTGGCGATCACCGCGGCCGCGCCGTCACCGAAGAGGCTGGCCGCCACGAAATTGGCCATCGAACGGTCATCGCGCTGGATGGTCAGCGAACACAGTTCGACCGCGACCAACGCCGCCACGTGGTCGGGGTAGGAGCGCAGATAGTCGTACATCCGGGCCACCCCGGCGGCGCCCGCGACGCAGCCCAAGCCGAACAGGGGCACCCGTTTGACGTCGGGCCGCAGTCCGACTCTGGCCGCCAGCCTGGCCTCCAGTGTCGGTACGGCAAGCCCGGTCACCGTCGTGGACACCACCACGTCGACGTCGGCCGGTTTGACCTTGGCGGCGTCCAGGGCTGCCAGCAGCGCCTGCTCCCCAAGATCCAAGGCGACCTCGATGAAGGTGTCGTTCGCCTCGGTGAAACCGCTCAGCTCGGCGTAGCGCGGCAGCGGCAACGCCAGGTGGCGGGATGAAACCCCGCTGGCCTCGAAGAACCGCCGAAATTCTGGGCCGGCGAAATCGCCCAGGGCCTGGGCCGCTTCCTCTTGGCTGTATCGGTTTGGTGGGAATTCAACGGCTACCGCGGCAAGCGAAGGCGAAGAGGGGGTCATGCCGGTGTCACGTTGCCGAGCGCCCAACGGTTCAATTCCGCTACCGCGCTGAACCTTCCGGCCTGTGCCTTCGCGGCCTGCGACCGCCGCGCCGGCGCGCTGAACTTGGCAATTGACGCACACCGACGTGGGCGCGCCGCGCGGTGCGGTAAGAAAGGGCGTGGCAGCTTCCAGTTCCTCCGGCGACGCCGACCCGATCGCGCTGGCCCGCGCCAACTGGGAGCGGGCCGGCTGGGGTGAGGTCGCCGATGGGATGGTGGCGGTGACATCGGTGATGCGCGCCCACCAGATCCTGCTGGCCCGGGTGGAAGCGACCCTGCGGCCCTACGACTTGAGCTTCTCCCGATTCGAGCTGCTGCGGCTGCTGGCGTTCAGCCGTTCGGGCGCCCTGCCGATCACCAAGGCGTCCGACCGGCTGCAGGTCCACGTCACCAGCGTCACGCACGCGATCCGGCGGTTGGAGGCGGCCGGCCTGGTCGAGCGGCTGCCGCACCCCACCGACGGCCGCACCACGCTGGTGTCCATCACCGATTTGGGCCGCACCACAGTCGCGGACGCGACGGTCAGCCTCAACCGTGAGGTGTTCGCCGATGTCGGTATGTCGGTGCAGGAATCGCGGACGCTGTCGTCGGCGATCGAGACGTTGCGGCGTAACGCCGGAGACTTCTAGGGATTCACGCCCGCGCTGCGGGGGACGGGATGGGGATGGTGGCGGTGACGGCGGTGCCCGCCCCCGGCCGCGACCGGATGTTGAGCCGGCCACCGACCAGCTCGGCGCGTTCGGACATCGACAGCACCCCGTAGCCGCCCATCTCGTCGCCGCCCACCGGGTGCTCGAAGGTGTCGAAACCCACGCCGTCGTCGATGATCTCCAACCGCGCGGTATCGGGATCGGCGGTGATCGCGAACCCCAGCCGCACCGTCGTCGCGGCCGCGTGTTTGACCACGTTCTGCAGGCCCTCCTGCGCGATCCGGTACAGCGCCAGCTCGATGTGTTCGGGCAGCCGGGTCTCGGCCAGGTCCAGCTCAATCGTGAGTTGCGGGATGGACTGGGCGAGGCTGGCCAGACCACCGGACAGGCCCAGATCGTCGAGCACCGGTGGCCGCAGCCCGCTGATCGCCACGCGGGTCTCCTGCAGGGTCAGTCCGGCGAGTTCACGAGCGGCCTCCAGTTGCGCCGACGCCTCGTGCGGATCGTTGCCCACCGCGCGGGCAGCGGCATCCAACCGGTAGGACAGTGTCACCAGCCGCTGCGAGATGCCGTCGTGGATATCGCCGGCCAACCGGCGCCGCTCGATCTCCTGGGCTTCGATCACCTGCTCGACGAAGAGCTCGTGGGCACGTTCGCGCGCCACCAGCTGCCGGTGCAGCCGGGCCTGGTGCATGGCGCCGGCAATGAGCCGGCCGATCACCCGCAGCAGCTCGACGTCGCCGGGGGTGAACTCGCGGCGCGTCACGGTGTGCACGTTGAGCACACCCACCAGCCCGCCCGGATCGGTCTCCATCGGCACCGACACCATCGAGGTGAAGTCACGCCCGCGCAGCGACTCGATCGGCAGGTAGCGCGGGTCGGACTCCTTGTTGTCGCTGATCACCACCGGCTCTCGGTGCCGCGCCACCCAGCCCGACACCCCCGATCCCAGCGGCAGCCGGATCTTGCCCACCTCGGTGTCGAACGGCGGGGTCGCGCCGGTCAGGGTCAGCGAGCGCTCGGTGTCGTCGAGGACGTGCACGAAGCAGACGTCGGTGCCGGTGGCTGCGGTGATCATCCGGGCGGCCGCGGCGGCCAGCGGTTCCACTCCGGGCCCGCTGGAGGCGGCCTGGATGAGCTCCCGCAACAGCGCCAGCTCATGGTTGGCGTCGACGAAGTCCCGTACCGCATTGGGTTTGCGGGGGCGGGAGCGCGGGCCGCCTGCGGAACTCACCGGTAGATGCCTTCGCGCAGTGCGGTGGCCACCGCACCGGTCCGGTCGGAGACCCCGAGCTTGCGGTAGATCGAGCGGAGATGGGATTTGACCGTCTCGTCGCCGATCACCAGCTTGGTGGCGATCCCGCGGTTGGACAGCCCGCTGACCATGTAGGCCAGGATCTCACTTTCCCGCTGGGTGAGCCCCTGGCGGGCGCCGGGCCAGAACTCATCGCGCTGCAGGCGGGCGGCGGTGCCGGCCGCCCGTGCCGCCAGACCCGGGTCGATCACCGTCTCACCGCGGTGCGCCAACTCGATCTGGTGCACCAGATCATCGCTGCTGATGCTCTTGAGCAGGTAGCCGCTCGCGCCGACGCGCAGCGCCTCGAACAGGTACTGCTCGTCGTCGTAGACCGAGAGCATCACGACCTTGCGCTCCGGGTCGCGTTCCCGCAGCGCCAGGCACAGGTCCAGGCCGCTCTCACCGCGCATCCGCACGTCGCACAGCACGACGTCCGGGTCGGTCTCGCCGATCACGGCGATGGCCTGCTCGGCGTTGATCGCCTGCCCGACCACTTCGATCCGGTCGGTGAACGCGGTGAGCATGGCCCGTAGGCCCTCGATCACCATTTCGTGGTCGTCGACGAGGACCAGGCGCACGGGCATAGCAAGACAATAAAGCCTCCCGCGGCGGCCCCCGGAACGGTTCCATCGGGCGATTTCCCCGCCCAGATCCCCCCAATGGGGGAGGACACCCGCGCTCGTTTCCGGCACGGTGTCTGTTATGCAGATCACAACTGAACTCGCGACATGGACCGGTCCGGGCCGCCCGTTCTGGTGGGACCAGATGCACCCGGATGCCGAGGTTTACCCCCTACAAGCGGTGATCTTTGATCTCGACGCGCTCGCCGACGCTGACGGTGAACCCCGGTCGGGCCTGGTGGACCTGGTGTTGAGCCTGTTCGCCACCGGTCTGTGGATCGCAGTGGTCGGCGCCGGCCCGCGTGCCTGGGTGCAGGAGCGGGTGCGCGAACTGATCGGCGACGGCATGGCCGAGACCGTGGTCAGCGCGGACGACCTGACCGGTCCGGCCGGTGATGCCGAGCTCTACCGGCTGGCGCTGTGGGAGCTGGGCATTGTGGCCGGAGAGGCGCTGGTGATCGCCGGATACGAGTCCGGGGCCCGTACCGCAGCCGCGATCGGCCTTCCGGCGATCTACGCGGGTTCCAGTCGTTATGACGGGTTGCTGGCCAACGGATGCCGGGAGTTGCAGTCGCAGCGGGTGGTCGCCCGATTCAGCTCCCGCGAAGCGGGTTGATCTCGGCGCCGGTTGCCGCCGCGCCGCAGTCATTGTTTGACGCTGACGCCTCCGGTCGCTGACCATGATGTGGTGCGTCGACTGGTGGTTCTTTGGTGCGTAGCGCTGTGTGCGATGGGAGTGACATCGGTGACCGCGCCGCTGGCCGCGGCGGTCGTCGAACCGTGGTTCGGAAATGCGGTCGGCAACGCCACCCAAGTCGTTTCGGTTGTCGGAGTGGGTCATTCGACCGCAAAGATCGACGTCTACCAACGGACGCCCGCAGGCTGGGAACCGGTCGCGGCCGGGATCCCGGCGCATGTCGGCTCGGCGGGCATCACGCGAGAGACCAAGGAAGGCGAGCCGTCGACCCCGATGGGCATTTACACCCTGGATTCGGCGTTCGGCACCGCGGGAAATCCCGGCGGTGGCCTGCCGTACGTGCAAGTCGGGTCCGACCACTGGTGGGACAGCGACTCGGGCAGCCCGACCTACAACACCATGCAGGTCTGCAAAAAGGCTCAGTGCCCGTTCGACACGGCGGTCAGCGAGAACCTCAACATCCCGCAGTACCGGCACGCGGTGGTCATCGGCGTCAACAAAGCCCGCATACCCGGTGCCAGCTCTGCCTACTTCTTTCACACCACCGACGGCGGGCCGACGGCGGGCTGCGTGGCGATCGATGACGCCACACTGGTGAAGATCATCGGCTGGCTACGGCCCGGCGCGGTGATGGCAATCGCGAAGTAGCCGGCAGGCCGCAGATCAGCGCCAGAACCCGGACGGCAATGGGCAGAATGCGAATCTGGAGTTCCTGGCCGCCAAAAACCGGAGAAGTCGCAAGCGTTTCAATGTTGCTATGAAGGGGCCGGCCCCGACCCCTCGCGTCGAGATGCCGCCCCTCATACCGAAGGCGCCGCCGCCAATACCGAGTCGCGTGGCGTGACGGTACCCGTGCGCCCACCGCGCCGTAGCAAAATGAGGAGCGGTCAAGATGTAGAACTGAGGCCGCCGATTCTGTCGTCGCTCGCCACCGATGGCGCCCGCCTGTTCCTGCCGCCAGAGCTACCCAATGATGGCCGGCTGTTCTGGCCCCCGCAAACATGATGTGTGGCACGATGCCGTCGACAGGGACGAAAGACGAGGCATCGAAGTGAGCTTCTATCTGCGCAAAAGCATCAAGGCGGGCCCGTTTCGGTTCAATCTGAGCAAATCCGGCATCGGTGTCAGTGCCGGTATTCCGGGGTTCCGTGTCGGCACCGGCCCGCGCGGACATTACGTGCACATGGGCCGTGGCGGCGTGTACTACCGGGCAACGCTCGGCCCTAGGTCGCAGCTACATGCCCCGCCACCCACCAAACCGACGCAGGGCGTTTCTGGTCAGCCTTTTCGGCCCAGCGGCGTGGTCATGGAGGACGTCACCGGCAGCACGGCCTTCGAGTTGGAGCCGACCAGTAGTGACGACGTGGTTGAGCAACTCAACGGCGCGTCGAGCCGGGTGGCATGGGGCTGGTGGGCGATCGGCGCGGTGTTTTTGCTCGGCTTGTCGACGCTGCCGTTCGGACTGATCGTCTGGGTATTGGCGGCTCCCGGGTGCGCATGGCTGGTGCTCAACGACCGCGCGCACAAGACGGTGGTGCTGTTCTACGACGTCCACGACGAGCAAGCGTCCTGGTTCGACTCCCTGGTGACGCAATGGGATTGGCTGACAGACTCGCAGCGGGTCTGGCGGGTGCTGCAATCGGGTGCGGTGACTACCACCTATCAGTTCAAGACGAACTCCGGTGCCGGAAGGCTGCTGTCGCGGGTGACGGGCTCGGCGACGACGGCGGGCCCCAAGGAATTGGCCACCAACATCGCCGTCCCGTCAATCCGGGCAGGCAAAGCTGCCCTGTACTTCCTGCCCGACCGCGCCCTGATACAGGAGGGCAAGCACTTCAGCGACGTCGGCTACGCGCATCTGCACGCGTCTGCTGGCCGCACCCGATTCATTGAGGACGCTGCTCCGCCCGGCGACGCCGTCCAGGTGGATTACACGTGGCAGTACGTGAACGTCAAGGGCGGACCTGACCGGCGCTACAAGGACAACCGCCAGCTACCGGTGATGCGCTACAGCACCCTCGACATCACCTCCCCGCAAGGGCTGCAATGGCAACTTCAAGTGTCCCGCGATGGTTCTACCGACGCGGTGGCGAAGGCACTGTCGGCGAGTCGCGGCCCGCAAATCCGTACCGCCATCGAGCCGATAGCCCAGCAAATTCCGCAGCTCAATACCGTGACCAAACCGCGCAATCCTGCTTCCGCCCCCGACCCGGCGCCACCTGCGTCACGATCCGACTCCGTCGGCACCGGCGGTCCAAACCCCGCACCCACCGCAACGGCATCGGATATTCCCTGCGCTCTGCTCACCCGCACGCCTACAAAGCACACCGTCGACGGCGTTACATTCACGGCGATCGACATCGAGACCACCGGCTTGGACCCCAGCGCCGATCAGATCGTGGAGATCGGCTTGGTCAAGTTCACCGCGGACGGCACGGTCCTCGACGAGTTCGCCACGTTAGTCGACAGCCCTGGTTCAAGTCTTGGCGCCCGGGAGGTCCACGGCATTCTCGACGACGATCTCACCGGGGCGCCGCGCCTGGACCAAGTGCTGCCGGAGGCGTTCGCGTTCATGGCGGGAACTGCCCTCGTCGCCCACAATTTGGACTTCGAGGGTGGATTCCTTGCTGCCGCCGCGGCTCACACCCGGCTGACTCTGCCGCCGGTGCTCGGCCTGTGCACGTTGCAGACCTCCCGGCGACAACTCGAAGGGCGGGCATTCAGCCTGACGTCGATGTACAAAACAGCCACCGGAGGCTGGAACGATCAGCGGCATACAGCGCTCGGCGATGCGCGCGCCGTCCGTGAGGTGCTGCTCTGGTTGCTGCGTACGTCACCTCACCGGCTCTACTTGACGCAGGCGCCGCCCGCCGCAATACCGGTGCCCATGCGGCAGTGCGCCATCAGCTGTCGACCCGTCGGGCTTTCCCGCGCCTCGGTGGCGGAGCTTCTGGATGCATTCCCGCAGTCACCGGTGATACGAGTCGGTGACCCACTGGCGATCTCGCAGTATCAGGCTGTTCTCGCCGATGCCGTGGAAGACGGCCGGTTGACTTACGAGGAAGCAGCTGCGCTCATCGACCAGGCCCGCCTGACCCGACTAACCGGTACCCAGCTTCGACAGCTTCACCAGAAGGCCTGGGAAGCAGCGTTTCCCGAGCATCGCTCCGACTGGGCCACTTTGTCCGCCACCCACCGCAAGGAGATGTATCTGCTCGCCGACGCCCTCGGTTTGACCGTCCTGGCCGAGGAACTTCGTCACGTCATCGAAGCCAGCGCCGAGCCCCCACCGTCTGCCGAGGCCCGTTACCTTCGGGGTCTGCGCATCGCGATCCTCGGTGATCACAGCGAAATCATCGAGCTGCGTAAAGAGGCCGAATCGTACGGCGCCAAACTCGCTGTCAACATCACCAAGACCGTCCGGTGGCTGGCCACCTCAACCCCGGAGGCCACAGACTCGCGGCATATCACCGCCCGCGCACTCGGCATCCCGATCATTAGCCCAGCCGAGGCCCGCGCGCGGCTTTTGGAAGCCGTTCGGGAGGCCGAACTGAAAGCGTTTGAACGACAACGCCAGATCGACGAACAGCTCGCGCAGCGCCGACAACGAGAAGCCGAGGCCGACCTGTACTGGCGGCCCACTTGGCGATCGTGGGAACTTGACTATGATCCGCCGCGTCAGTCGTGGGGCGACTGATTCCGCTCAGCGGGCTTGCGGTGACACCGACCGCGACAGCAGCTCCCCCGCACATGCCCTGCAATCGGGCCTGGGCTGCAGATTGATACGGCCAATCAGTTGGTGCTCGGCGGTGCTTGGGGTTGGAAGGGTTGGTACCACCACCAGTCGGCTCGTTCGCCGGTCGGCCCGGGGCAGGGTGCGACTACC
This sequence comes from Mycobacterium sp. SMC-19, assembly GCF_045310815.1. Taxonomy (NCBI): domain Bacteria; kingdom Bacillati; phylum Actinomycetota; class Actinomycetes; order Mycobacteriales; family Mycobacteriaceae; genus Mycobacterium; species Mycobacterium sp. SMC-19. The sequence continues at coordinate 423,905 of NZ_JBJIAM010000003.1, forward strand.
GGTGGCGGGTTGCGCGGTGGGCGGGCCAGGGATCCGGGGTGCAGTTGTCGGCCGTCTGTGTCGGCGACGAGGAGATGACCGGCCGGCCCGGCGATGGTGATGATGCCTCGGTGATGCAGCCGGTGGTGGTAGGGGCAGACCAGGACCAGGTTGTTCAGTTCGGTGGGGCCGCCGTCTTCCCAATGTCGGATGTGGTGGGCGTGCAGGCCGCGGGTGGCGCTACACCCGGGCACGGCGCAGGTGGCGTGGCGGTGTTCGAGGGCGCGGCGCAGTCGACGGCTGATTGTGCGGGTCGATCGACCGCACCCGATCACTTCGCCGGCGCGCTGGAACCACACTTCGCAGGTGGCGTCACAGGTCAGGTATTGCCGCTCGGAATCGGGCAGTAGCGGGCCCAGGTGCAGGTTGCCGATGTGCTGTTCGACATCGAGATGCACCACCACGGTGGTGCGTTGACCGTGCGGTCGTCGTTGTACTTCGGTGTCCCAGCCGGTCTCGACCAGCGCTAGGAACGCATCGATCTGGGTCGGCATCGGGGGATCGTTGTCGGGCTTTGCGCTGCTGCTGTCGCGGTCGCGGCTCCACTCGGCGACCAGGGCATCAAGATGTGACTGCAGTGCAGCGTCGAGCATCGCTGATTCGGTGTGCGGCAAGGCGATGCGCCAGATGTCGAGCTCGGCGTTGGAAGTCTTGGTGATTGCCGGTTGCAGGTCGGACCGTGGAGCGGGGTCGGGGCGTGGCTCCAGTTTGACGGCGGTGCGTAGCTGGCTGACGGTGGCTACACCGGCGAGCTGGGCGTAGTGCTCATCGGATCCGTCGGCGGCTCGTTGGGCGATGACGCCGACCTGGTCTAGCGAGAAGCGGCCCTCCCGCATCCCCTGGGTGCAGCGGGGAAACGCTTCGAGTCGGTGTGCCACGGTCGCGATGGTGTGCGCGTTGCCCGGCGACGTCCCGGTCTTCCAGGCCACCAGCGCGGCGACCGAGCGTGCCCCGGTAGCGCCCCACAGTTCGTCGTGGTCGATTTCGGCGATGATGTCCACGATGCGGCCGTCGATCGCGTTGCGCTGGCCGGTCAACTCCGACAGCTCCTCGAAGAGCACCTCAAGACGTTCGCCGGGACGCGCTTCGGCCCCGGCTGAGGTCGCGGTCGCGGACATGGCATCAGCATGGCAGCAGGGTCTGACAAGTTTGAGCGGCCCGATCGTGAACGATCAGGCCGGCGGGGCACTCAGCTCTCGCGCAGCAGGTTGATCACCGCGCTGAAATCCTGCGCGCCGTGTTCGGCGGCGAAGTCGCGGTAGATCGCCGCGGCGTGGCTGCCGAGCGGGGCGGCCGACCCGGTGGAGGCGACCGCGTCCATCGCCAGGCCCAGGTCCTTGTTCATCAGCGCAGTGGCGAAACCCGGCTCGAAATTGCGGTTCGCCGGCGACGTGGGCACCGGCCCCGGGACCGGGCAGTTGGTGTGCAGCGCCCAGCAGTTCCCGGTGGCGCCGGTCATCACGTCGAACAGCGCCTGGTCGGCCAGGCCCAGCTTTTCGGCCAGCACGAACGCCTCGGCGACCGCCACCTGCTGCACGGCCAGCACCATGTTGTTGCAGACCTTGGCGGCCTGGCCGGCGCCCGCCGCACCGCAGTGGATGATCTTGGCGGCCATCGGTTCCAGCACCGGGGTGGCTCGCGCCACTGCGGCGTCCTCGCCGCCGACCATGAACGCCAGTCGCCCGGCAACCGCACCGGTCACGCCACCGGAGACCGGCGCATCGAGCTGGGCGAACCCGTGCGAGCCGGCCAGGGCGTGCACCTCGCGGGCGTCGGCCACCGAGATGGTCGAGCTGTCGATGAACAGGGTGTCGGGAGAGGCCGCGGGCAGGATCTCGGCGTAGCAGCCCTTCACCGCGTCCCCGTGCGGAAGCATGGTCACCACCGTGTCGGCGCCGGCCACCGTCTCCGCGGCGCTGGCATGGATGCTCACGCCGTGTTGCTCGGCGGCCGCGGTGGCGGCCGGCGCCGGGTCGAAGCCGCGCACGGTGTGCCCGGCGGCGACCAGGTTCGCCGACATCGGCCCACCCATGTGGCCCAGACCGAGAAACGCGACGATTGCCATATGTGCTCCTAAGTGGCCCGGGGGCCCGGGTGGCGGGGTTACTGGCCGGAGCGGACGCGGGCCGCCTCGGCCCGGCCGATCACCAGCCGCATGATCTCGTTGGTGCCCTCCAGAATGCGGTGCACCCGAAGATCGCGGACGATTTTCTCCAGACCGTATTCGCGCAGATATCCATACCCGCCGTGCAGCTGCAGCGCCTTGTCGGCGACGTCGAAGCATGCGTCGGTGACGTAGCGCTTGGCCATCGCGCACAGCTCCACCTTGTCGGGGGAGTTGTTGTCGAGCGCGGTCGCCGCGCGCCACAACAGCAGCCGTGAGGTCTGAAGCGCGGTGGCCATGTCGGCGAGGGTGAACCGGATCGTCGGCTCGTCCAGCAGCGACTTGCCGAATGCCGTCCGGTCAGCCAGGTAGCTGCCGGTCTTGTCGAACGCTGCCTGGCCGCCGCCCATCGAGCAGGCGGCGATATTGATCCGGCCGCCGTTGAGGCCGTTCATCGCGATGGCGAAACCGTTGCCCTCCCCGTCGGGACCGCCGAGCATCGCCTCGGCCGGCACCCGCACGCCATCGAAGATCACCTGCGCGGTCGGCTGGGAGTTCCAGCCCATCTTCTGCTCGGCGGCACCGAAACTCAGCCCCGGCGTGTCCTTTTCGACGATGAACGTGGAGATTCCCCGGGGGCCGTCACTGCCGGTTCGGGCCATCACCACGTAGACGTCCGAGACGCCGGCGCCGGAGATGAACTGCTTGACGCCGTCGAGCACGTAGTCGTCCCCCGAGCGCACCGCACGCGTGCTCAATGCACTGGCATCCGAGCCCGCCCCGGGCTCGGTGAGGCAGTAGCTGGCCACAACCTCCATCGACGCCAGTCGTGGCACCCAGCTCTTGCGCTGGTCTTCGGTGCCATAGCTGTCGATCATCCAGGCACACATGTTGTGGATCGACAGATAGGCGGCGATCACCGGGTCGGCGATCGAGAGCTGCTCGAAGATCCGCACCCCGTCCAGGCGGCGCAGCCCGGAGCCGCCGACGTCGTCGCGGCAGTAGATCGCCGCCATCCCCAGCTGGGCCGCCTCCTGCATCACGTCGACCGGAAAGTGGTGGGTGGCATCCCATTCCAGGGCAAAGGGGGCCAGTCGCTTGTCGGCGAACGCTGCCGCGGTGTCGACGATCACCCGTTCTTCGTCATCCAAGATCGTGTTCATAAAGCGGCCCTATTGCATTGTGGGGATGTGGAATTCAGCGCCGTCCTTGATGCCCGAGGGCCAGCGCTGGGTGACGGTCTTGACCTTCGTGTAGAAGGTGATCGACGCCGTCCCGTGCTGGTTGAGGTCGCCGAAGCCGGACCGCTTCCAGCCGCCGAAGGTGTGATAGGCCACCGGCACCGGGATCGGCACGTTCACCCCGACCATGCCGACCTGCACCCGGGAGGTGAAGTCGCGGGCGGTGTCGCCGTCGCGGGTGAAGATCGCCACCCCGTTGCCATACTCGTGCTCGCTCGGCAGCCGCAGGGCCTCTTCGTAGTCGTGGGCCCGGACGATGCACAGCACCGGGCCGAAGATCTCCTCGGTGTAGATCGACATGCCGGTGCCGACGCGGTCGAACAACGTGGGGCCGGCGAAGAAGCCGCCGGTCAAGTCGGCGTCCCCGAACACGGTGTCGTCGCTGGCCCGTTCGCGACCGTCGATCACCAGCTCGGCGCCGGCGGCGACGCCTTGGCCGATGTAGTCGTTGACCCGGTCCAGAGCGGCCCGGGTGACCAGCGGGCCGTAGTCGGCCTTGGGGTCCAGGCTGTGGCCGACCCGCAGGTTGTTGATCCGCTCCACGAGTCGCGACCGCAGCCGCTCGGCGGTCTGCTCGCCGACCGGCACCGCCACCGAGATCGCCATGCAGCGCTCGCCGGCACTGCCGTAGCCGGCGCCGATCAGCGCGTCGACGGCCTGGTCCAGGTCGGCGTCAGGCATCACGATCATGTGGTTCTTGGCCCCGCCGAAGCACTGAGCGCGTTTGCCGTTGGCCGTGGCCGTCGAGTAGATGTACTGCGCGATGTCGGAGCTGCCGACGAAGCCGATGGCGGCGACTCCCGGGTGGTGCAGCAGCGCGTCGACGGCCTCCTTGTCGCCGTGCACCACCTGCAGTACGCCCGGCGGCAGCCCGGCCTCGAGGAACAGCTCGGCGAGCCGCACCGGCACCGACGGGTCACGTTCGGACGGCTTGAGGATGAACGCGTTTCCGCATGCCAGGGCCGGTCCGGCCTGCCACAGCGGGATCATCGCCGGGAAGTTGAATGGGGTGATCCCGGCGACCACGCCCAGCGGCTGGCGCAGCGAGAACACGTCGATGCCGGGGCCGGCACCCTCGGTGTGCTCGCCCTTGAGCAGGTGCGGAATGCCGACGCAGAACTCGATCACCTCGATGCCGCGCTGGATGTCGCCGCGGGCGTCTTCGAGGGTCTTGCCGTGCTCGCGGGAGAGCAGTTCGGCCAGCTCGTCGACATGGGTGTTGACCAGGTCGATGAAGCGCATCATCACTCGGGCCCGGCGCTGCGGGTTGTAGGCGGCCCAACCGCGCTGGGCCGCTGCCGCGGAGGTGACCGCGGCGTCGACGTCGGCGGTGTTGGCCAGCGGCAGGGTGGCTTGCACCTCGCCGGTGTTGGGGTCGAAGACGTCCGTGCTGCGCTGCGAGGTGCCGGCGTTGCGGCGGCCATCGATGAAGTGCGGAATCTGGCGGGTCATGATCGCCAGATTACTAGGACATCCTAGTAAATGCGAGGGGGTGTGATCCTCGAGTGTGCGGATTTGTGGGGTTTGTCGCCGTTGGGCCCACCAATCCGCACAGTCGGCGGGGTGGAGGGGTTCTAGCTCGGCTCCCAGTCGGGGAGAAGCCCGGCGGCGCGGACCTGCGCCAGCGTCGGGGCATCCGCATCGCGGTGCGAGAGCACCAACGGGTGATCGTCGGGCCAGTCGATCCCGATCGCGGGGTCGGTGGCACAGATGGTGTGCTCGCGCTGGGGATCGTATTCAGCGGAGCACAGATACATCGCGGTCGAATTATCTTGTAGCGCAACGAATCCATGCGCCAGTCCGGCGGCGAGATACACCGACCGGCGGTCCCGGGCGTCCAGCAGCACCGCATCCCAGCGGCCGTAGGTGGGGGAGCCGACCCGGATGTCGACGACGACGTCGAAGACCGAGCCCGACACGCAGGTGACGTATTTGGCCTGCCCAGGCGGCAGCTGGGCGAAGTGCAGGCCGCGCAGCACCCCGGCGCTCGATACCGAGCAGTTGGCCTGGCGCAGGTCGAAACGGTGCCCGGCGAACGCGGTGAACTCGCGGTCGGTGAACCATTCGAAGAACGTGCCGCGGGTATCGGTGTGCTGGGTCGGAGTGAGCTCCCACGCACCCGGGATGGTCAGTTCGCGCGCGTCCACGTCAGCGTCCCAGCGCCGCGTAGCGGGCCTCGGAGGACTCTTTGAGCGGGGCCCACCAGGATTCGTTGGCGCGGTACCAGGCGATGGTCTCGCGCAGGCCGGCATCGAAGTCGGTGTGCTCGGGCTTCCAGTCCAGTTCGTCACGCAACGCCGACGGGTCGATCGCGTAGCGCAGGTCGTGACCGGGCCGGTCGGAGACGTGGTCGAAGTCGTCGGGGTCGTGGTCCATCAGCCGCAGGATGGTCTGCAGCACGCTGCGGTTGTCGCGCTCCCCATCGGCGCCGATCAGGTAGGTGCGGCCGATATGGCCGCCGGTCATGATCTGCCAGACGGCGCTGTTGTGGTCGTCGACGTGAATCCAGTCGCGGACGTTGGCGCCGCTGCCGTAGAGCTTGGCCCGGCGCCCGGTGAGCAGGTTGGTGATCTGGCGTGGGATGAACTTCTCCACGTGCTGGTACGGCCCATAGTTGTTGGAGCAGTTCGAGATGGTCGCCCGCACCCCATAGGAGCGCACCCAGGAGTGCACCAGGAGATCGGCGGCGGCCTTGGTCGACGAATACGGGCTGGACGGGCGATAGGGCGTCGTCTCGGTGAACCGGCGCGGATCGTCGAGGGCCAAGTCCCCATAGACCTCATCAGTGGAGATGTGGTGCAGCCGTACCCCCTGGGCGCGCACCGCTTCCAGCACGGCGAAGGTGCCGATCACGTTGGATCGCAGGAACGGCTCGGGGTCGGCCAGCGCGTTGTCCACGTGGGTTTCGGCGGCGAAGTGCACCACCGCGTCGGTTGCGGGATCCAGCTCGGCGACCAGCTCGGTGACCAGCGCGGCATCGGTGATGTCGCCCTGCACCAGCCGGATCCGATCAGCGACGTGGTCGAGGGACTCGCGGCTGCCGGCGTAGGTCAACGCGTCCAGCACGGTGATCGTGGTGCCGGGGCGCTGCGCGAGCGTGCTGTGCACGAAGTTGGCGCCGATGAACCCGGCGCCACCGGTGACCAGCAGATGCATGGGGCAACCCTAACGGTGGGGCGAGTGGTGTCGTGGCTGCCAGCGGGAAAACCACGACGCCGCGTCTGCGTGTCGCGTCGTGAGGTTCCCGCTCGCGTTCAGTCCCGCGGCGTCAACCCGAGCGGCCCGGCCAGCTCCGTCAGTGTCGGCAGCAGGTTCTGCCATCCGCCCAGCACCTGGATGGTCACCTGATCCGCGCCGGCCTCCAAATGCTCGCCCAGCCGGGCGGCGATCTGGCCGGCGGTGCCGTGGGCCACCACCGCATCGATCAACCGGTCGCTGCCCGGCGCGCGCACATCGCGGTCGGAAAAGCCCAGCCGGCGCCAATTGTTGACGTAGTTGGACAGCCGCAGGTAGAAGCCGACCGCCTCGCGTCCGGCCTCGCGGGCGGCGGCGGCATCTGTGGACAGCACGACTTTGTGCTCGGGGGCCAGAAACACCGACGGGCCGACCAGCTCGCGTGCGCTGGCGGTGTGCTCGGGAGTGGTCAGGTAGGGGTGCGCCCCGGCGCTTCGCTGCGCCGCCAACTGCAGCACCTTGGGGCCCAGCGCTGCCAGCACCCGGCGGCTGGTGGGCACCCCGGCCTCATCGAGGGCATCCAGATAGTCGGTCAGGGCGGCATACGGGCTGCGGTACTCGGCGGTGGCCTCGGAGTGACCGACACCGATGCCGAGCAGGAACCGATCCGGGTAGGCCGATTCGATGCGGTGGTAGGACTCGGCGACCTGCTCGGCCGGCGCCGACCAGATGTTGACGATCCCGGTGGCCACCTGAAGGGTCGATGTCGCGGCCAGCAGCGGCTCGACGAACGCCAGGTCGGCGGCCGGCGAGCCGCCCACCCAGATCGCGCCGTAGCCCAGGCGTTCGATCTCGGCGGCCTGCTCAGGGGTGGGGGATCCGAAGGTCCACACCGCGTAGCGGCCCAGGTCGGGCTTGAGTGCGAACGTGTCCGACATCGTGACTCCTCGCTCGTCGCGGTTACTCGGTGGGCAGCGGATACGAGTTGTCGACCGGTGGGGGTTCGGCGGCCTTTGGGCGCAGCATCGCCGCCACGTCCACCCCGGACGCCTTCAGCGTCTCCAGCACCTTGGCAATGCCCAACGGACTGATACCCAGCAGACCGCCGATCGCATCATGCGCATCGCCGGCGCCGCCGACGATCGACAGTCGCTCGATGTCCGACAGCGGCGCGGCCGCAGCCTGGGTGGCGGCCACCACCGAGGCCAACACGTCGGGGAGCATCAGCATTCGGGCCGCCTCCGCGCTGTAGCTGTTGAGGGCGTTGGCGATCTCCTTCTTGCCCTCGGCTTCGGCAAGCAGCTTGGCCTTGGTGCCCTCGGCCTCGGCGACCAGGCTCGCCTTGGCGCCGTCGGCCTCGGCCTGGCGTTCCACCCGCAGCGCGTCGGCGGCCGCCTTGCGAGCGTCGGCTTGGGCCTCGCCGGCTTGTCGGGCCGCCTCCGCCTGGGCCTGCGCGGCCAGGATCGCGGCCTGGCGCTGCCCCTCGGCACGGGCCACATCGGCCTGCCGCTGCGCCTCGGCGGGGGCGATCACATCGGCCTGCAGCGCGGCCTGGGCCTGCTCGGCGCGACGCTGCTCCACCTCAATGCGGGCCTGCACCCGGGCGGCCTCGGCCTGCTCGACGGCGATTCCGACGTCCTTCTCGGCGCGGGCGTGCGCCAGCGGACCGGCTTGGTCGGCTTGGGCGTTCTCGGCCTCGGTCTGGGCACGCAGCCGGGCCAGCTCGACGTCGCGCTTCTGATTGGCGGTGGCGATCGCCGTGTCGGCTTCGGCCTGGGCGACCGCCCCCGCCTGACGGGCCTTGGCGGACTGGATCTGGGCGTCCCGCTCGGCCTCGGCGGTCCCGACCGTGGCGTCCCGTTTCACCTCGGCGATGCGGCGTTGACCCAGCGATTCGAGATAGCCGTTGCGGTCGGAGATGCCGGCGATCTTGAGCACGTCGACTTCCATGCCGATGCGGGACAGGTCGGTGCCGGCTTCCTCGACCACGCTGCGGGCCAGCGTGTCGCGGTTGGAGTTGAGGTCCTCGACGGTCATCGTCGCGGTGATGCCACGCAGGCTCCCGGCGAGGATGTCATTGATCTGGCGCTGCAGATCGTCGAGGTCCGAGGTCAGGAAGCGCTGTACCGCGGTCTGCACGGCATCGTCGGCCGAGCCGATCCGGACCAGGCCGACGGCTTCCACGTTGACCGGCACCCCGTTGTTGGACAGCGCGTTCTGCAGGTTGATGCTGACGTTGAACGGCTCCAACGACATGATGTCGACCCGCTCGATGCCCGGCATCCGGAACCTGGCCCCGCCGCGCACCACCTTCGGCTGACCGCGCCCGGTGAACACCGCGACCTCGTTCGGCGGGACCTTGATGTAGTTCTGGACGTAGATCATCGGCAACACGACCAGCAACAGCAGTGCGGCGACGGTGCTGATGACCACGATCAAGACAAGCGACACGATTACTGCCTCTCCAGCTGGGTTACTGAGCGGGTACTGCGACGACGTGCAGGTAATCGGCGTCGACATCGGCGATGTAGACGCGGGTGGCTTTGGCGAGAGTCTGCGGCTCCGGGCTGATCGCCCGGGACCGGACCCGGTTGCCGTCGGGGTCGACGAAGGCGATCTCACCCCACCCGCCGGGCGGCACGTCGATCGTCACTGTGCCCAACAGGCCGACGTAGGCCGACCGTCCGTGCTGGGAATTGGATTCCTGTCGCCGCAGGTAGGGCAGCACCACGCCGTGCAGGATGAGCGCCAGCGTGACTCCCGTGCCGAGTCCCAACGCACCCGCGGGCAGGGCACTGAACCCGGCCCACGTCCCCACCAGTCCGCCGGCACCCGTTCCGACCAGGGCGGCGGACATTCCGGTCAAGCTCAGGAACGGCATCCCGTCGTGCCCGATATCGGTCAGTAGCAAGGCGGTGAGCAGGGCGATCGCGCCGACGGCGAATGCCGCCAGGTAAACAGCCGTCACCACGCCTCCTGCAGATCGAGCGCCGCCACTTCACCGCTTGTCAGGGTCATCCTCGCATGTCGCGGGCGTGCGTGAACCCGGCGGTTTAGCGAGGCTCGACGCAGGAGAGGTGAAGCTGGGGCCGCCGCATGAACCCCGCGGTTTAGCGAGGCTCGACGCAGGAGAGGTGAGGCTGGGGCCGCCGCATGAACCCGGCGCTTTTGGCGTGGGAGGCGGATGCGGGTATCGTAGGTCGACGGTGCGGCGTCCGCGTCGACTCTTGCGTGTCCAGTCTGAGATTCTTGGGGTTCTACCTGGAATTTCCTGTCACCGGCCCACGTTTTGAAGTCGTAGTCGATGCTGCGCCGTGGCGGGCGCATGCATACGCGACAAGTAAGTCAGACACGGAGGATCGCCGGAGAGTAATGGCCAAAAAAGACGGTGCAATCGAGGTCGAGGGTCGAGTGGTCGAGCCCCTGCCCAATGCGATGTTTCGCATTGAGCTGGAGAACGGTCACAAGGTGCTCGCCCACATCAGCGGCAAGATGCGGCAGCACTACATCCGTATCCTGCCGGAAGACCGGGTGGTCGTGGAGTTGTCTCCCTATGACCTGTCCCGGGGACGCATCGTCTACCGGTACAAGTAGCTCCCGACCGCCCGAAGTACGTCAACCAGCGATTAGAACAGGACCACAGCAGCCGTGAAGGTGAACCCCAGCGTCAAGCCGATCTGCGACAAGTGCAGGGTGATCCGTCGGCACGGCCGGGTCATGGTGATCTGCTCGGACCCGCGCCACAAGCAGCGCCAGGGCTAGCAGTCGCCGGCCCGGCGTAGCCGGGCACCAGCCACAACTGAATGCAGACCTCCCAGTACCAGTGAGCGGATAGGCCGCTCACACACGCCCGGATCGGAGGCCGGGCCCCGGAGCTTTTAGCCGGGAACGGGCTGGGACCATAACCTCCGCTACGAAAGAGGAATGCCACACATGGCTCGACTTGTGGGCGTCGACCTGCCGCGCGATAAGCGCATGGAGATCGCGCTGACCTACATTTACGGCATCGGCCGTACTCGCTCCAACGAAATCCTGGCTGCGACCGGTATCGACAAGGACCAGCGCAGCAAGGACCTGACCGACGACCAGCTCACCCAGTTGCGTGACTACATCGAGCGCAACCTGAAGGTTGAGGGCGATCTGCGCCGCGAGGTGCAGGCGGACATCCGTCGCAAGATTGAGATCGGCTGCTACCAGGGTCTGCGGCACCGTCGCGGTCTGCCGGTGCGCGGCCAGCGGACCAAGACCAACGCGCGCACCCGTAAGGGTCCGAAGCGCACCATCGCCGGTAAGAAGAAGGCCAGGTAATCGTCATGCCACCGAAGAAAGCGACCGGCCCGAAGAAGGGTCAGAAGACCCGCCGGCGGGAAAAGAAGAACATCCCGCATGGTGCCGCTCACATCAAGAGCACCTTCAACAACACGATCGTGACGATCACCGACCCGCAGGGCAACGTGATCGCATGGGCGTCGTCGGGCCACGTGGGCTTCAAGGGCTCGCGTAAGTCCACCCCGTTCGCCGCGCAGCTGGCCGCCGAGAACGCTGCCCGCAAGGCGCAGGAGCACGGCGTGAAGAAGGTCGACGTGTTCGTGAAGGGTCCGGGTTCGGGCCGCGAGACCGCGATCCGCTCGCTGCAGGCCGCCGGCCTCGAGGTCGGCGCGATTTCCGATGTCACCCCGCAGCCGCACAACGGCTGCCGTCCGCCCAAGCGGCGTCGGGTCTAGGAGGACTGAAACAACATGGCTCGTTACACCGGACCCGCCACCCGCAAGTCCCGCCGTCTGGGCGTCGACCTCATCGGCGGCGACCAGGCATTCGAGAAGCGGCCCTACCCGCCCGGCCAGCACGGCCGCGCCCGGGTCAAGGAAAGCGAATACCGACTGCAGCTGCAGGAGAAGCAGAAGGCTCGCTTCACCTACGGCGTGATGGAGAAGCAGTTCCGTCGCTACTACGAGGAAGCCGTCCGTCGCGGCGGCAAGACCGGCGAGGAACTGCTGCGCATCCTGGAGAGCCGGCTGGACAACGTGGTTTACCGCGCCGGCCTGGCCCGCACTCGTCGGATGGCCCGCCAGCTGGTCAGCCACGGCCACTTCACCGTCAACGGTGTGAAGGTCGATGTGCCCAGCTACCAGGTGTCGCAGTACGACATCATCGACGTCAAGGACAAGTCGATCAACACGGTGCCGTTCCAGATCTCGCGTGAGGTCGCGGGCGACCGCCCGATCCCGGGTTGGCTGCAGGTGGTCGGGGAGCGTCAGCGCATCCTGGTCCACCAGTTGCCCGAGCGCGCGCAGATCGTCGTTCCGCTCACCGAGCAGCTGATCGTCGAGTTCTACTCGAAGTAAGACAACTCGGGGTTCCGACCCCGAGTCCCCCGCGGGGATCGCGAGCGCGGCGTAGCCGGGCGAAGCGGATCGCCGCGAGACAACCGAGCGGCATCAAATAGCGGGTGCCAGAAGGAGAAAAGAACACCATGCTGATCTCACAGCGTCCGACCCTGTCCGAAGAGGTCGTGGCCGACAACCGGTCGCAGTTCGTCATCGAACCGCTGGAGCCGGGATTCGGCTACACCCTGGGCAACTCGCTTCGTCGCACCCTGCTGTCGTCGATCCCCGGCGCGGCGGTCACCAGCATCCGCATCGACGGTGTGCTGCACGAGTTCACCACGGTCCCGGGCGTCAAGGAGGATGTCACCGACATCATCCTGAACCTCAAGGGCCTGGTGGTCTCGTCCGAGGAGGACGAGCCGGTCACCATGTACCTGCGCAAGCAGGGACCCGGTGCGGTCACCGCCGGTGACATCGTCCCGCCGGCGGGCGTGACGGTGCACAACCCCGACATGCACATCGCCACCCTGAACGACAAGGGCAAGCTCGAGGTCGAGCTGATCGTCGAGCGCGGCCGCGGTTACGTTCCGGCCGTGCAGAACAAGGTGTCGGGCGCCGAGATCGGCCGCATCCCGGTGGACTCGATCTACTCGCCGGTGCTCAAGGTGACCTACAAGGTCGAGGCCACCCGTGTCGAGCAGCGCACCGACTTCGACAAGCTGGTGCTGGACGTGGAGACCAAGAACTCCATCAGCCCCCGGGACGCGCTGGCCTCGGCCGGTAAGACCCTGGTTGAACTGTTCGGTCTGGCACGCGAGCTCAACGTGGAGGCCGAGGGCATCGAGATCGGTCCGTCGCCGGCCGAAGCGGACCACATCGCGTCGTTCGCCCTGCCGATCGACGACCTGGACCTGACCGTGCGGTCCTACAACTGCCTCAAGCGCGAGGGAGTGCACACGGTCGGGGAGTTGGTCGCTCGCACGGAGTCCGACCTGCTCGACATCCGTAACTTCGGTCAGAAGTCCATCGACGAGGTCAAGGTCAAGCTGCACCAGCTCGGCCTGTCGCTCAAGGACAGCCCGGCCAGCTTCGACCCGTCGCAGGTGGCGGGTTACGACGTTGCCACCGGCACCTGGTCGGCCGACGCCGGATATGACGAGCAGGACTACGCCGAAACCGAACAGCTGTAACGCCCAACCTCTCGAAAAGAGAGCCGTCCCGGCCCTACCTGATACGGGGGCCGGCCCCATTTAGGAGAAGTCGCAATGCCCAAGCCCACCAAGGGCCCCCGCCTCGGCGGATCGTCCTCGCACCAGAAGGCGCTGCTGGCCAACCTGGCCACGTCGCTGTTCACTCACGGCCGGATCAAGACGACCGAGCCGAAGGCGCGGGCACTGCGGCCGTACGCCGAGAAGCTGATCACGCACGCCAAGAAGGGCACGCTGCACAACCGGCGTGAGGTGCTCAAGAAGATCCGTGACAAGGACGTGGTGCACTCGCTGTTCGCCGAGATCGCCCCGCACTTCGCGGACCGCAACGGTGGCTACACCCGCATCATCAAGGTCGAGCCGCGTCAGGGTGACAACGCCCCGATGGCCGTGATCGAGCTGGTTCGGGAGAAGACCGTGACCTCGGAGGCCGACCGCGCTCGTCGCGCCGCGGCCAAGGCAGAGAAGGCTGCTAAGGCCGAGAAGCCCGCCAAGGTCGAGGCCGAGGAGAAGGTCGAAGAGCCGGCCGCCGAGGAGACCGAGGCCGCTGAAGCCACCGAGGCCGTTGAGGGTACCGACGAGTCCTGACGGCGTGGCCGAAGCCGTCCGGCTTCGGCTCGACATCGCCTACGACGGCACGGAATTCGCCGGCTGGGCGGTTCAGGCGGGCCAGCGCACGGTCGCCGGAGTCCTCGACGAGGCTCTGACGACCGTGTTCCGCACTCCGGTGCGGTTGTTCGCGGCGGGGCGCACCGACACCGGCGTGCACGCCACCGGACAGGTGGCCCACATCGATGTTCCGAATTCGGCGCTCCAACATGCCTATTCGCGGACTCGGCGTGACGGTGAGCCGGAATTCTTAGCACTGACACGGCGATTGGCGCGTTTCCTGCCGATCGACGTGCGGGTGTTGCGGGTGCAGCGCACGGTCGCCGAATTCGACGCCCGGTTCTCGGCGCTGCGGCGCCATTACGCCTACCGATTGTCGACCGCGCCCTACGGTGTGGTGCCCCAGGAGGCCCGCTACATCACCGCGTGGTCTCGCCCGCTGGACGTCGACGCGATGGCCGAGGCCTCCCGACACCTGGTGGGGCTGCATGACTTCGCGGCTTTCTGCCGGCATCGCGAGGGTGCCACCACCATTCGCGACCTGCAGCGCCTGGACTGGGTCCGGGACGGTGATCTGGTCACCGCCCACGTCAGCGCCGACGCGTTCTGCTGGTCGATGGTGCGCTCGCTGGTCGGGGCGGTGCTGGCGGTTGGTGAGCACCGGCGCGATGCCGCGTGGTGCGCCGATCTGCTGAACGCGCAGCGCCGATCCAGTGACTTCACCGCCGCGCCCGCCCGTGGGCTGACGCTGGTCGGCGTCGACTACCCGCCGGACGATCAGCTGGGGGCGCGCACCCTCATCACCAGGGATCTGCGCACGCGCTAGGTCTTCCCGGGCGCGAGCGTGCACGGTTGTACAGCTTTGGCGGCGTGTCGGCGTACAAACACGCTCCCTCGCGGGAGATGGGCTACAGCAGGCCGGCGACGAACGAGGCGGCCTGATTGGTCATGCCGGGTGTGTAGCCGGAGTGCGCGGAGAAGATGCGCCCGGGGGAGCAGATCGGGTCGCCATCGGTGCACAAGTCGATGGTCTTGAAGCCGTAGGCCGGACTGTTGGTCAGCGGCTGCCCGATCTTGGTCGACGGGTTGCCGAACACCGCGATCGCCGCAACGTGATCGGCGGCCTCGGGCGGCAGCGGGGCGGTGAAACCGAAGCCGGGCACCGGTGCCGCCGCCACGATGTCGATGATCGCCGCGCCCTGCGAGTAGCCACCGAGGACCAGGCGGGTTCCGGGGCAGTTCTCCACCATCCACATGATGTGCCCGCTGGCGTCGTTGGCGCCGTCGGCTGCCCGGCCGAAGTCGTAGCTGGCCGGGTAGTTGACCGCGTAGGCGCCGACCGATCGGGACGTCTGGTTCCGCAGGGCGTTGACCAGGCCGTCGCCGACCCGGCCCAGGCCCGGTGGCTCGCTGGTGCCGCGGGCGAACACCACCTCGACGTCGGGGCAACCGTCAGCCGAGGCTGTCGGCATCGATGACGCGCTGGGGTCCATCAGCAGCGCTGCGGCAGCGGCCCCTGCCGCCAGGATCCGGAATGCCTTCATGGTGAACGATAGTAGCGAAAATAAGCCTTGATCAGCTAACTAAACCGGGGTGGGCCGCATCACGGCGCCAGCGTCGGTGCCGGACCCGCGGCTCGCAGCCGGCCGGCCACGAAGTTGGCGGCCTGGCTGGTCAGGGCCGGGATGTAGCCGTCGGTGTGATCGCTCCACTCGTTCCCGGGGCCTTCATGGCAGATCGGGTCACCCGGGTTGCACAGGTCGATGGCCTTGGAACCGAACAGGACGCTCTGCTGGCTGATCGGCCCGCCCGTGCGGTCGGCGGGGTTGCCGAACGTGGCGACGGCCACCACCTGGTCGGCAAGGTCCGCGGGCAACTGGTTGCCCCAGGTGATACCGCCGACCTGAGTACCGGTGACGATGTCGATGACCGAGGCGCCCTGCGAGTAGCCGCCCAGCACCAGATCGGTGTTCGGGCAGACGTCGGCGGCCGCCTTGACCCGCTTGATCACGTCGTTGGCGCCGTCGCCGCCGCCCAGCTGTAGGCGGCCGGCGGGGTAGTCGACCCCGTACTCGTCGACCTTCTTGGAGGTCTGCTGGCGCAGCGAGTCGATGAATGCCCGCCCCACCCGGCCCACGCCGCGCGGTTCGCTGGTGCCGCGGGCGAAGATGACCTCGACGTCCGGGCAGTCGTAGGCGGACGCCACCGGGGCGACGCTCGGCGCGACCGCCGGGAGCGCCAGCAGTGCGCCGGCCATCAATGTTGCGGAGAAAATGCTGCTCAGCTGAACAAAACGCATACCCGAGATGGTACCGAAACCGAAATTCGATACCGACGGGCCTGTGGACGGCCGGACACCGGTGCGTCGGTCTCGCGGTTAGCGTCGCCAGAACACCGATGACGGGAGTGGGTGGCCGAGATGGCCGAGCGATCGACGACGCAGCTGCAGCTCAGCGCGCACCGCTTTGTGGCCCGCCGGATGGAACGGGCGCTGCGGTGTGGGCAGGTGACGGGCGGCCGCGTCCCGGGCCGGGCCGCCTTGGGCCTGGGGTGGCTGCTCAGCATGGTCATCGCCGCGGGCGCGATGGTGCTGGCCGTCCTATGGCCGCAGCCGGTCCTGGGTGACGCGCCCATCGTGCTGGATCGCGCGACCGGGGCCCTGTATGTCCGGATCGGCGACACGGTGCATCCGGTCTACAACCTCGCGTCGGCTCGGCTGATCACCGGTGCAGCCGACCCGCGACCGGTAGACGGCAGCGCGGTCGGCCGGGCCCGGCGCGGGCCGCTGGTGGGCATCCCGGGTGCGCCCGGCGTACTCGGATCGGCACTGCCGGACTCCCAGACCTGGTCGCTGTGCGAGGACTCGGCCGGCACCACCCTCATCGTCGGGGCCGACCCGCCGTCATCCGACCGCCTCGACCCGCAGCAGGCGATTGCGGTCCGCTCCGAGTCCGGGGCACCGTATCTGCTGCGCGACGGACGTCGGCTTGCGGTCGATCCTGCCGACCCGGTGTTGGAGTCCGCCGTATCGAGACGTGTCTCGGCGTTGCTGCTGAACGCGATCCCCGAAGCGCCGTCGGACCCGGCAGACCACCGCGGGATGGGCTTCAGGGTGGGCTTGGCCCCGGTGGCGCTGTGCGTGCACTGGCGCGCGGATGATCCGGGCGGGGTCACCCTGTCGGGTGGGGTGGGCCTGCCGGCGGGGGCGGCGCCGAGCGTGCTGGCTCAAGCGGACGGGCCGGGCCCTGCCCTGGACGGCGTCTACCTTCCGCCGGGACACAGTGCCTACGTGCGCGCGGTCGACAGTTCCGGCCACGCCGGGGGCGCGGGATATCTCATCGCCGACGGCGGGGTGCGGTTCACCATCGACGACGACGATGCCGCGCGCAGGCTGGGGCTGCCCGCGACGGCCGCCGGGGTGCCGTGGGCGATGCTGGCCGGTTTACCGGCCGGCCCCCGGCTCAGCCGGGATCAAGCGCTGCTGGGCCGCGACGTGGTTTCCGGCCCGTGACCGCCCGGGCGGTGACGGCTGCCAGGAGCAGCGCCAGGAGGACAGCCGTGCCGAAGATCGCGGTGTGCAGCCCGGCGGGCGCGGCTTCGGCAGCGGGTTCTGAGGCCGAGGCGGGATGGGGCACAGGTGCGGCAGGCCGGGGCTGTTCGCGGGAGGTGGGCACGTCAAAGGTGAGCGCCGCCAACGGGTCCACCACGCCGGCACCGACGGCGTCATCACGCCCGCCCGGTGGGTGGTGTGCGGTGTCCCTGATCCGGTCCATCACCTGCCGCGGCGTCCACTGTGGGAACCGCGAGCGGATCAGCGCGGCCAGACCGCTGACCACCGGCGCGGCGAAACTGGTGCCGCGCAGCGCCGATCCATTGGCGGTGTCGGCCATCGCATCGCCGATGTTGCTCAACGACAGCACCGCCTCGCCGGGAGCGGCCACGTCGACCCATGGGCCGGGCAGGGTGAACGCCGAGGCAGTGCCGCGGGCATCCACCGACCCGACGGTCAGCACATAGTCGTCGTACCAGGCCGGGCTGACGATCATGGGTCGCTCGGCGGCGCAGCCTTCGTCGGTGTTGCCCGCCGCCGCGACGACGACGCTGTTCTTGATCTCGACCGCATACGCCAGGGCGGCGCCCAGCGCGCGGTCGTCGAGGCCGGAGCTCGCGGGTCGGCAGGCCACCGCGGAGATGTTGATCACCGACGCGCCCAGGTCGGCCGCGGTGCGCACCGCCTTGGCCAGGGTGTCGACATCGCCGATTCCGGGGCCATCACCGTGGACGGCGAACTTGGCGCTGGATGCGCGAATGCCGATCACGGTGGCCAACGGTGCCACCCCGCTGAACCGGTCGGCCGCGGGATCCGGTGCAGCCGCGATGATTCCGGCGACCACGGTGCCATGCCCATCGCAGTCGCGGGTGCCGTCGCCGGTGGACACGTAGTCGCCGCCGCCAATCAGGCCCGGCAGTCGCCGGTGCGCCGCAACGCCGGTGTCGATCACCGCAACCCGCTGGCCGGCCCCGCGGGTGAGCGCCCACGCCGCGGCCAGGTCCAGCCCGTCGAGCTGGGTCGGCGCGCCACCCGGGCCCAGCGAGCCCACCGTGCATACCCTGCGCTGGACGCTGCGGTGTGCCGGAGCGGCGGGCGCCGGTGCGGGCAATCGGGTGTGGTCGACCGGGGGCGGCGCGACCGCGTTCGCAGGCGGTGCGCACGGTGTCGCTGCGATCACGGCGACCGCCGCCAACCGGGAGATCCGGGTCCACCGCATGGGTCAGCCCAGACTCAGTCCGCGGGCGACGCTGTACAACCCGCACAGCCAGCAGGTCAGTGGCGCCAGCGACCCGAGAGCCAGGCCCTCGATGACTTCAGCGCCACGCCCGATCAGCGGGGACACGCCGGGCGCGGCGAAGCCGAGGCCGAGCACCACCGCGACCAGCAGCACGGCTGCCGCCACCGGCCATTGCGCCGCCGTGTTGCGCGCCGCCCCGAGTAGGGCGATTCCCAGCGTGGCGGTACCGCCGGCAATCAGCGCCGCGATCTGCACGCCATCGGTGTGCGAGCGGGCCCGCAGCGTCAGCGCCACACCGGCCGTCGCCGCGAACACCGCGCCGACCAGCCGGGGCGCCCCGGAAGCCGGTGTCCCGGCGACCACCGCGGCGGCGCCCAGGGTCACCAGCGCCGCGGCACCCGCCACCAACCCCGTCAGCAGATCGTGCGCCGCGCCCACCTGCGCTTCCCGGCGAGCGAGCCCGGTGGCCGCGGACACCATCCGGCCGGCAATGCGGATCATGCCGACTCCGGCGGCAGCCGCCACGGCACCCACCGGCGTCGGCGCAATCCCGGTCACCGCGGCGGCCATTCCCGCGACCGCGGCCAGTACCGCCAGCCCGGCCAGGCAGCACAACGTCGTGCGTACCGGCGCGCTGCAGCCGCTCGGCGGGACGCTCATCAGGGCGACCGTCCCTGCCGCCGCGGCCGCCAGCAGCGCGTTCGGGGATCCGGGACCGCCGGGAATCGCCACGAAGCCGGCAACACCGGCCAGCGCGGACGCCGCCAGCGCGGCACTGAGCCGGCGCGCCGGCGGATCCCAGGGCCGCTCCTTCGTCCGCACCGCGGCCGCCACCTGTTCTGCCGGATCGTCGAACAGCACCCGCGGAGCCCGGTATTCGGCGTGGGTCAGCAGCAGGATCGATCCATCTCGGATACCTTGTTGAGAAAGGGTTTTCGTCCCATCGAGGGCAGCCCTGCCCGGCTCGGCCAGCCGATAGGGGCGCAGTGATTCCGGGCCGGCCCGGTGCGGTATCAGATCTGCGACAGCCGCGATCAGGGCCGCCACCGGGACCCCGGAGGGGAGCGTCAGATCGGCGCGCGCGGTGTCGGCGTGTATGGCGACCCGGTACATGCCGGAATCCGAAGTCGACACGTCGTGTTCTCCTTTCGGCGTCGTTGGCCGCACGCTACTGTCCCGGCAGGGGAGAGGTTTTCGGCTATCCACAGCTGACTTGCCGGTGTAATTGGTGCTGTCTACGGTGTGCCGATGACCGGTCCCGTGTTGACCGCGATCTCGCCCGCGCCGCCGTCGCGGGGTGAAATCGCTGTCGCCGCACCGCCATCGGTGCCCGACCCCGAGTCTCGGATGATGCTGACCCGGTTGCTACCGGCCGTCGTGGCGGTGGGGATGCTTGTCGTGACCGCCGCCGCCTACCGCTCGGGAACTCCGGCCGCACGTAGCCCGCTGTTCGCCCTGTTCCCGCTGATGATGCTCATATCGGCGGTGGCAGCCGTACTCGCCGGACGAAACCGGGGACGTGGCAGCGGCATTGACGACATCCGCGACAGCTACCTGGCCTATCTCGGCGGGTTGCGTGAGTTTGTGGCCGGCCGTGCTGCGGCCCAGTACGCGTTTGCGGTGTGGTCGCATCCGGAACCGGACGCATTGTGGGCGCTGGCCGGTGGGCCCCGAATGTGGGAGCGCGGACCCGGCGACCCCGCGTTCGGTTCGGTGCGGTGGGGGATCGGGTCGGCCATCCCGGCCACTCGCCTGGTGGCACCGTCGCGGGATCCGGCGCGGCAGGTCGATCCGGTCACCGATACCGCGCTGCGCCGTTTCCTCGAGGCCCACGCAGCCATAGCCGAGGTGCCGGTCGAGCTGACGGTGCTGGGCCCGGCGCCGCTGCTGCTCGACGGCGACATGGAGCGGGCGCGGGGTCTGGTGCGTGCGCTGATCTGCCAGCTCGCGGTCCTGCACGGCCCCGACGCGGTGCTGATCGCGGCCGTCGCAGGTCGGCATCACTGGGATTGGCTGAAATGGCTACCGCACCACCAGCATCCATCGGCTTTCGACGCCGGCGGTCCGCTGCGGCTGACCTACCCCGACCTGATGACCGCCGAAACCAGCCTGGCCGGCCGGCGGGCGGTGGTGATCATCGACGATGCCAGCGGTCTGCGGGTGGCCGAGGCAGGTGCGCGAGGCGATGCTCGCCGGTTGCACGTGACCGCGACGGCGCTAAGCGACTCCGATCGTCACGTCGGACGGCCGGACTTTCTGGCCCTCGCCGACGCGACGGTGTGCGCGCGGCGCCTGGCCGCACACCGGCCCGTCGGCTCCGGCAGTGGCCAGGGGTGGGCGCACCTGCTGGGCATCGGCGACATCGACCGCTTCGACCCGCCGACCCAATGGGCAGGCGCCGCGGCACAGCAATTGTGCGTCCCGATCGGCACCGACGCGAGCGGAGACCCGGTGTGGCTGGACATCAAAGAGGCCGCCGAGCGGGGCAGCGGGCCGCACGGACTGTGTGTCGGTGCCACCGGCTCGGGCAAATCGGAGTTCTTGCGCACCCTGGTGCTGGGCCTGACGGCCCGGCATTCGCCCGAGGACCTGAATCTGGTGCTGGTGGACTTCAAAGGTGGCGCAACATTTCTCGGCTTCGAGCAGCCCAACCATGTTTGTGCGGTGATCACAAATCTGGCCGACGAGGCACCGCTGGTGGGGCGGATGCGCGATGCGCTGGCCGGCGAGATGCACCGGCGTCAGCAACTCCTTCGCACCGTCGGGGCCTTCGGCATCGCCGCATATCGGCAGGCGCGGACCGCGCAGCCGCAGCTACCGCCCCTGCCGACACTGCTGATCATCGTCGACGAGTTCTCCGAACTGCTGCACCAGCATCCCGATCTCCTCGACACTTTCGTCGCCATCGGCCGGCTGGGCCGATCACTGGGAATGCATCTGCTATTGGCCAGCCAGCGCCTAGAGGAGGGCCGGCTTCGCGGCCTGGAATCGCATCTGTCCTACCGGGTGTGCCTTAAGACGATGTCGGCCGCCGAATCCCGGCTCGTGCTGGGAACCAGCGACGCCTACGAATTACCCAACACCCCCGGAGTCGGGTTCTTGCGGACCGCCGACGGCGCGGTACGGCGATTCCAGACGGCCTACGTCTCCGGGATGTACCCGCGTGCCCGATCGGCTTCCGTCGCGGTACGCCCGTTCACCGCAGCGCCGCTGGGCCCCGCCTTGGAAGGGGGTGATCCGGCCGGGCGCACCGTGCTGCAGACAATGCTGGCGCGATTGGGTGGGCGCGGTCCGGCGGCACGGCAGATATGGCTGGCGCCGCTGGGAGATTCCCCAGCTCTGGGATCCCTGCTCGACGCCGACCACGGCGATCTGACGGTCCCGGCCGGCGTCGTCGATCGGCCCTTCGACCAGCGTCGCACCACCTTGTCGATCCGGTTGGATGGCGCCGCCGGACACGTCGCGGTGGTGGGCGCCCCGCAATCGGGCAAGTCGACCGGGCTGCACACCCTGATCGCCGCCCTGTGTGCCACCCACGACGCGACGCGAATCGCGTTCTACTGCTTGGACTTCGGTGGTGGGGCGCTCTCGGCGATTCGAAGCCTGCCGCACGTCGGGACGGTCGCCGGCGTTGGGGAACCGGACCTGGTTCGGCGGGTGGTCGCCGAGATGGAGGCAATCCTGGCGCGGCGCGAAGCCCAGCGGGCCGGCCGTATTGCGGACGTCGAAGGCCCGGTCCCGGACATCTTCCTGGTGATCGACGGATGGGCCGCCCTGTGCCGCGAATTCGAACTGGAGGCCAGGATCGTCGCGCTGGCCGCCCGCGGCCTGTCCTTTCGGGTGCACGTGATGCTGGCTGCATCGCGGTGGGCCGAGGTGCGGCCCGCGTTGCGTGACCTGATCGGCACCCGCATCGAGCTGAGGTTGGGGGATCCGGCCGAATCCGAAGTGGACCGACGGCAGGCTCAGCGGGTGCCGCAGGGCCGGCCCGGACGCGGCCTGACCCATGACGGCATGCACATGCTGCTGGCCCGCCCGCAGGGCTGGGCACCGATGCGGCACCCCGACGGTGCCGTCGCGCCACCGATCCGGCTGCTGCCGACCGTCGTCGACCGGGCCGAGCTAGCCGCCGCCGCTGGCCCGCCTGTTCTGGGGATCGATGAACGCGGACTTGAGGTTGTGGCAATCGATTTCGGCCGCCAACCGCACCTGCTCATCCTGGGCGACAGCGAATGCGGCAAGACCTCCGTGCTGCGAACGCTCTGCCGCGAGCTGGTGCGGGCACAGCCCGCCGGGCAGGCTCAGCTATGGGTGGTCGACTATCGGCGGGGCCTGCTGGACGTTGTACCGACCGGACATCTGGCCGGCTACGCGATGTCTCGGCCCGCGCTGACAGCGCTGCTGCCGAGCCTGATCGACCAGCTGGCCGAGCGGATGCCGGGCGCCGACGTCGGCGCGCAGCAACTGCGCGCCGGGTCTTGGTGGTCCGGGCCGCAGCTGTATGTGGTGGTTGATGACCACGACCTGGTGGCCGCCGCCAGTGGCAATCCGCTGACACCGCTGCTGGAATACCTGCCACATGCCGCCGATCTCGGGCTGCACCTGATGGTGGCCTGCCGCAGCGGGGGAGCGGCCCGGTCGATGTACGAGCCGATGCTGACCGCGCTGGCCGATCTGGGCGCGATGAGGCTGATGATGAGCGGGGCCGCCCCGGACGGCCCGCTGAGTTCGGTTCGACCGGCAACCCTCCCGCCCGGGCGCGGCACCCTGATCACCCGCGCCGACGGCGAGCGCCTCATCCAGGTGGCTTGGGAACCGTGAGCCTCGGGCATCGGGCGGTGATCGAGGCCGGCCCCGCAATCATTCGCCGACTGTGTTGCGGCGGTGCTGAATCGGCCGACGCCGCAGCGGCGCTGGATTGGATCGATGACCCGGTCGGTCTGGTCGATGGGCAACCGGTCGCGGTGCCCGAGCTCTTGCGCCAGGCGCTGACCTGCTCGTTGCCCGTTGAATCGGTCGAGCTCATCCATCCGTCGTGGTGGCCGGTCCGCAGGGTGCAGCTGCTCGCCGCGGCGGCGCGAGTGCTGACCGGCGAGGTGGTCACCCGATCGCGAGCGACGGTGCTGGGTGCCGCGGTGGTTGTGGAGATCGCCGCTGGCCTGGTGGCCGTCGCGGGCGCCGATAGCGCTGACATGTTCGCCGAGCCACGTATCGGTTCCCCCGACGAGGTCGCCGACGCGGTGGCGCGCCGGATACGTGCGGCGGTGTGGGAACGTCCCGGCGCTGTCGTGATCGACGTACCGGTCGGGGTCGGTGGGGCCCCGGAGCTCTCGACGATGATCGAGGAGCGGCTGCGGCCCGGGGTGCGGGCGACGGTGATCGATCAGCTGCCGCCGCTCCGCCGCACGGTCGATACGTCGGTCGCCGATCCGGCGCCCGTCGGTCGCCGGCTGCGGCTGGCCCCGGCCGGCGTGGTCGGCGGGGTGCTCGCGCTGGCCCTGGTGGTGCGCCCCGATATCGCTCCGAACCCCGAACATCCTGGGACGACGTACCTCGTGGAAAGCCGTGTAGCGGTGCAGGTTCCGCAGGGGTGGGCGACCAGGCGGGTGACTGCCGGGCCGGGATCGGCTCGGGTGGAGGTGGTTTCGCCCACCGACCCGCAGCTGGTGCTGCATGTGACTCAGGCACCTGCCGCCGGCGATACCCAGACCGCTGTCGCAGAGCCGCTGCGGCAGGCCCTGCAACGCGCTGACGCCGAAACGCCTGGGGTATTCATCGATTTCAACCCGGTCGGCACCCGCGCGGGACGGCCCGCCGTGACCTATCGGGAGATTCGCAACGGCCATCAGGTGGACTGGGCGGTGCTGGTCGACCGTGCGGTGCGCATCGGCATCGGGTGCCAGAGCGAGCCAGGAGGCGAGGACGCGCTGCGCGCGGTGTGCGAGCAGGCGGTGCGCTCCGCCCACACCGTCAGCTGAGTGACGTCACCAACCGTCAGAGAGGCGGTGGGGGCGATTTTCGCCATTGGCTGGGTGAAATGCCGTGTGTTTGGCGGAACTGCCGGGTGAAGTAGGCCGCGTCGGGAAGTCCGACCCGCTGGCCGATTTCGGTGATCGGCAGTCGGGTGTCGGTCAGCAGGCGGCGGGCTTCGCCCATGCGGCGTTGGGTGATCCACTCCAGTACGGTGCGTCCGGTGCGGCGGCGCACGACGGTGGTCAGATGCCCGGCCGATACGGAGACCTCGCGTGCGACCTCGCGTAGCGAAAGCGGTTCGGTGAAGCGCCGGTCGATGGTTGCGAACACCTCAGCCAGCAGCGGTTCGTCTTCGTGGCGCAGGCCGTCGATGGTCTTGGTGGCGAGTCGGGTGAGCTTGACCAGCAGCAGGGTCAGCAGCGCCGACACCGCTTCGCGGTCACCGTCCTGGCGTTGCGCGAGTTCGGTTTTCATCGCGTCGAGGATTTTGAAGATCGCCGGATGATCAGCAACTGGCAGTTCGATGCGCAGCAGGCCGTCCTCGTGCTCATGCAGGAAAAGGCGCAGCAGGGGATGTGATCGCCAGGAAAGCCAGGGCGACGTGCCGTCGTCGCCGACCGCGACCGGGTCGAAGAACACCGCGATGCCATCATCGGCGCATTCCACCGCCTCCGGACCGACGGTGGCGCCCATCGCGACCACGTAGACCACCCCGGTCGCCCGGTCGCACCACAGCGCCGGGAAGTTATGGATCTGGCCGTGTTGGGACAGCCGTTCCTGGCCAACCCGGGCCACCACCACCGGCGGCAGATGTGGGTCGGTCGGATACTCGTAGACCTGTACCCCGGCGCGTTGCCGCACCAAGCGGGCTGTGGGAACCATGGCGCCGACGATAATCCAAACCTGCGGAAGAACGTCCTAACTTCACAGAAAAATGACGGTTAGCTTTAAGGCGTGCCGACCGAGATGTCCTGTTATTGCGTTGCATTCGCATCTCGTCGTGCGGCCGGCGTTAAGAAAACCGTGCGCTGCCTGAGAGATGTCTATGGTTAGCCTCACCTCCCTATCGCGTGCCAAGCAGTACCAAATCCACCCCTGACAGTCGCCACAACCTTGAGGAGATATCCCTTGCGCGCAACAATCCGTCCCTACGCCACCATTGGTGTCGCGATCGCGGGTGCTGGTCTGATCGCGGCCACGCCGGTGGTTACGCCGTTGCCGCAGATCGGTGCAGTGCGTGATGTGGCGTTGACCGCCAGTAGCGCGTGGGATGAGGTGTTCAACGCGGCCTCGCAGAACCTGACGCAGATGTTGAACAACTACTATTTGGCGCCGGGGATTGCGTTTCAGCAGTTCGTTGCCAATCAGAGTGGTTACTTGCAGCAGTTGCTGGATGACCCGGCGAACATCACGGCGGTGACCGAGCAGCTCCGGCATAACCTTGACGGACTGCTGACCGGGTACACCTTGAGTAACCCCAGTCAGGAAACCCTCGAGATCGTCATGAGCCACACTCTGGCGGCCGGTGACTCCTCGACCTTTGCGTTGGGCTGGTATGACCTGTTCGCCGGTCCGTTGTCGTCGCTGATGGGGGGGATGTTCCCCGCGGAGATGGTCCCGATCATCCACTTCCTGTCCTCGCCGTTGAGTGGACTGATCATGGGTTCGTTGGGGCCGTGGATCGCGCCGTGGGTGGGCTTGCTCAACAGCATCACGGAAGGCGACAACTTCGGTGACACCCTGGCTAACGTGTTCGGGGCTTCGCTCAATGGTGCGACCCTCAACTTGGACAGCCTGCTGCCGATGATCAACGAGGCCGCCGGCGACTTCCTGCCGGACGGTATGGGGATCGGCCATTTGGACATCGCGTTCGGTGGGTGGCTGACGGCCGGTCATGTGGCTATCGACCCCTATCAGGTGCTCGGCGCCAATGGTGAGGTGGTGGCCGAGACGCCCGCGGTGGGTGGCTCGATCCTCAACAGTGTCGGCATCGAGCTCACCGGTGCCCCGGTGATCGGCGCCCTGAACATCGGCAGCAATGCGGTCGGCCCGCTCGGGGCGATGCTGGGCCTGGGCCAGACCGTTGGTGCGTTGTTGGGTTCGGGTTGGGATGGCAAGGGTGCGGTGCCGGTGACCCCGCCGCTGGCCGGTGTCGACTTGCCGGTGATCAATGACCTCGATGACGGCGGTGCCGGTGGTGCTGCGGCGACCGATTGGTTCGCGGACTTGCTGGGTCTGTAACTGGCGCCTGGCGTAGATCCCCTAAAACCGTTCCCCTATCTGACTTTTCACACGAGAGGTTTTCACACATGAGTTACCGCAATCGGATGATCGGCACCGGTAGCGCCGTGGCGGCGTTTTTGGCGTTCGGTATGACGCCGTTGGCGCCTGCGCCGGCCGCCCAGGCTGATTTCGAGGATCTGTTCAGTTTCGATTGGTTGGTCCCGGCGGCCGCTGATGTCGATGTTCCCGGCTCGGCGGACGCGTTCGATATGTCGGCGATGTTCGGTGATTTCAACGTGGCCACGTTGTTTGACCAGATGTTCTACAGCCCGCTGCACATGTTGACCGAGTTCTGGATCAACAACCCACTCGGCGAGATGGTCAACGGCGCCATCAACACCATTTCCGGGCAGTACTTGATCGGTGACGGTATCGATGGCACCGCGGAAAACCCCGATGGCGGCCATGGTGGCCTGTGGTTCGGCGATGGTGGTGCCGGTTGGAACAGTGATGTGGCCGGGGTTGTCGGCGGCAACGGCGGTAACGCGATCGGCTTCGGCAACGGCGGCGACGGTGGTGACGGCGGTGCGGGTGCGGCCGGCGGCAACGGTGGTATCGGTGGGGTCTGGATGGGCCACGGCGGCGACGGCGGCGCCGGCGGCATTGCGACTGTGGCGGGCGGCTTCGGTGGCGCCGGAGGCGATGGCGGTGCGGCGATGGCCTGGATGTTCGGCAACGGCGGCGCCGGCGGAGCCGGCGGCACCGGCATGGATGGCACCCAGAACGCCAGCGGCACGGGCATGAGCGGGGGCCAAGGCGGCAACGGCGGCAACGGCGGGGTCAGCGGATACCTGCTCGGCAACGGCGGCAAGGGTGGCGGCGGCGGCGCGGCCGGCGACGGTGGCGCCGGCACCAACGATGGCACGAACGGACTGGCCGGTGGCGTCGGTGGCCGCGGCGGCGTGGGCGGCCTCGGTGGTGCCCGCGGTTCCATGTTCTATGGCGCCCCGCTCTATGGCAGTGCCGGCCAGGCCGGCGACGGTGGCGACGGCGGCAACGGCGGCGCCGGCGGCGAAGCAGTCAAGGACGCCAACGGCCACTTCATCGGCAACGGCGCTGAGGGCGGCATCGGCGGTGACGGCGGCGCCGGATACGCGGGCGGCAACGGCGGCAACAGCGGCAACGGCGGCTCCGGCATCAACGGCGGCAACGCCGGCGGTTGGGGCGGCAGCGGCGGATACGGCCTGGGCAATTCCGCCACCACCGACGGCGCCACCGGTATCGGCGGGCAGGGCGGCAATGGCGGTGTCGGTGGCAATGCCACCGGTGCGGTCGGGGTGACCGGCACCGCCGGCAACGGTGGATCCGGGGGCCAGGGCGGCTACAGCGGTTCCAACCACGCCGGCGGCGACGCCGGCCAGGCCGGGGCCGGCGGCAACGGCGCCACCACCGACAACACCATCCAGACCATCGGCGGCCGGGGTGGCTATGGCGGCGGCGGCGGCAACGGCCAGACCGCCGGGGCCAGCACCGACGGCGGGGCCGGCGGCACCGGCACTTACAAAGGCGGCGACGGTGGCGGCGGCGGCAACGGCGCCAACGCCGTCAACGGCGGTGCCGGCGGCAACGGCGCCGACGGCGGCGTGGCGACCGGCTGGAAGGACGCCGACGGAGTGATCTGGAGCATCGGCGGCAACGGTGGCGCCGGCGGCGGCGGCGGCCAGACCAGCGGCAACATGCTCACCGGCGGCACCGGCTCCGGCGGGGCCGGCGGCCATGGCGGTGCCGGCGCAGACGGGTTGACCGGTCCCGGCGTGGTCAGCATCGGCGGCAACGGCGGTTGGGGCGGCACCGGCGGCGCGGGTAGCGGCGCCGACGGTGGTGCCGGTGGTGCCGGTGGCGACGGTGGTGACGGCACCGCCTCCGGCGGTAACGGCGGCGGAGGCGGCGGAGGCGGCACTACGGACACCAGCGGAACCGCCGGAGTCGGCGGGGTGGGCGGTAACGGCGGCAACAGCGGTGGCGTGCAAACCCCCACCAACGCCCTCGGCATCGGGCCCAGCCACGCCGGCAACGGCGGCAACGGCGGCAACGGCACCACTTTCTACGGCAGCGGCCCCAGCAGCGTCGGCGGCGCCGGAGGTAATGGCGGCAACGGCGCCGGCGACGTCAACGGCGGCAACGGCGGCACGGGCGGCACCGGTGGTCGCGGCAATTTCGGGGCTGAGGGCTCGACTGGTAACAACCCGCTCACCGGGGCGCCCGGCAAGGTGGCCGGCGGTGTCGGCGGCAACGGCAGCAACGGCGCGGTCGGCGGCAAGGGCGGCAATGGCGGCAGCTCGGAGAACGGTGTCGGCGGCAACGCCGGTAATGGCGGCAAGGGCGGTGACGCCGGCCAAGGCGGCAACGGCGGTGCCGGCGGTGTCGACCCGACCACCGGAGCCGGCCTGGCGGGCGGCGACGGCGGCAACGGCGGCAACGGCGCGGCCGGTGGTGCAGCCGGCACGGCCGGACACGGCGGTGCCGGTAACGGCGCTGCGGGTTCGGTGGGCGCAGGCGGCGCCGGCGGTGCGGCCGGTGCCGGTGGCGCCGGTGGCCCCGGAGACCCCGTTGGTGCTGACGGCAACGCCGGCAACGCGGGCAGCCCTGGCTAGCCAGTACCTCCTCGACACGGTCGCCGGGTCCCTACATGGGGCCCGGCGACCGTGCCATTTGTGGCTGCCCCCTCTCCCGCGAGCCCCTGAGCCGCGAGCCTCTCTACCGCGAGGGTGCGTGTCTGTACACGACACGCGGCGCAGAATCGTGCGTCTGCGCACGCTCGCCGTGGTCCGGGCGAGTGGTTAGAGCAGCGCCCCAATCAGCATGAGCGGGGCGAGTCCGACCAGCGCTGCCAGTGGTTCGCCGATCGCGTCGAGTGGGTTGCCGGCGGCCATCTCGGTGTTGAAGAGCTCCACGGCGAGCGGTGGCAGGGTGAACAGCAGCGCACTGGCCATGTCGACCGCGGGGAGGCCGGTGTGGGTGAACGACAACTCCCCGAAGCTCTGGGTGAACCAGTTCGCGGCGCCGGCGAGGAACGTCGAGAGGTAGTTCGAGATGTCGTCCGGTGATCCGTCGAGGTTGAACGCGGCTATCGCGGAGTTGATGATCGGACCGAGTACGTAGTCCATCGTCTGGGGCGAGATCAGTTGGTAATTGGTCGGATTCATCAGGGTGTTGAACGCGTCCTGGACGCCTTGTTGTATGCCGTTCAGCAGCGCATCGGGAACTTGGTCCAGGACACTTTGGGGCGGCAGGAACCCCATGGGAGTGGGCACATCGGCGAACCCCGGCGACCAACCGTTGTCGATGCTGCCGTAGCCCAGATTGACCAACACCGACAAGCTCGGCTGCAGCAGATCCGCCAGGGGATTGCCGACGAACGGAATCAACCGCAGCGGGTCAAGCAACGGCAGGCTGGGCGACTCGATCATGTAGTAGTTGGTCAGCGAGTCGGCCGTCGACGTCGGGAGTGGGATCGCGTTGGCGACCTGATCCGGTGTCAGGCCCAGGTACGCGATGTGGTTGAAGACGATGCCGAGGTACGCGTTGAGATCGGACAGCAGGTTGATCGGGTACTTCGGGAAGTCGGCAAAGCCGTCGTATTCGTAGGTGTAGATGTCGGTCGGGGAGATATCCGACGGTGTCGCACCACTGAAAGTGAGTCCCAGGCTGGTGGCGTCGGGACTGTTGCCGTCCGGGACCGCGAAGCGTTCCAGCAGGCCGCCGTTGGGATTGCTGGGGTCGCCCAGCAGCACGAAGTGCACGTCGTTGGGGTCCACCCCCTCGGCCGCCAGCCGCGACATCAGCAGCGAGTCGATCGTGGAACTCTGCGAATAGCCGCTGACCACAACGGGATTGTCGTGGCTGACTCCGCCGGCGGCGATCTGCGCTTTGATCGCGTCCAGGATGATCTGCTGGCCCTGGGCCGTCGAGTTGTCGAACGTCATGCTGAAGGGGCCGGTGAACGGATACAGCGACTCCGGTGTGGTCACCGCCAGCATGTCGCCGGTGAAGCCATGTGGTTGCAGGTACAGCCTGTCGAACGCGTTGAGCCAGCCCTGGCTGGGGGTTGCAATGAAGCTGGCGCCCATGATCAGCGCGGTGCCGTCCCCGAGCGAGGACTCAACGGCGGCCAGTAGCGCCGGCGCATGAGCTACCGCAGGTTGCGCCGGCGGAACCAGCTGCATGCCGGCGCCGGTGATGACCAGTCCAGCGGTGAGATAGGCGCCCAGAGCTAGCTGCATTTCCCCTCCTCGATGCAGTCGACGGGCCGGACGCGGCAGTCAGCTCAAGGCGTACGGTCCTCGTTCTGCATTTATGTCATCCAGGCGGTGGCAGTGGACGGGGAATGCGCAGATCGACGCGTCACCTCGGCGGCAACGCGCTGCTGTGGCAATGCCCAATGGAACCGAACCCGCCCGGCAGCAGTCGAACTACATATCAGCGCGACTTGAACCGCGGCCGCCGACGGCAGGAGACGATGTGACCACACCCGCAGCCACCAGCACACTCAGCGCCGACTTCGACCTCATGCTCGCCGTCGCGGCTGCCACCGACGCCCGCAACGAGGAAATCCGGGGGATGCTGCAGGCGTTCGTCGGCAAGATGCGGTCGGTGCCGCCGTCGGTGTGGTCGGGCCTGGCGGCTGCCCGCTTCCAGGACGTGCTGGACCGCTGGAACACCGAATCGCTGAGCCTGCACCACGCGCTGGCGCGCATCGCCGAGACCATCCGCCACAACGAGCGTGCGCTGCGTGAGGTCGCCGAGACCCACTCGCACCACATCGCCGCCGCCGGCGACGGAATCTGAGTGGGGTCGGATATGGACACCGCATTGTCGTACAACTTCGACGAGATCGAATATGGCGTCCGTCAGGAGATCCACGCCACGGCCGCCCGGCTCAACGGGGCCCTGGAGGAGCTGCGGTCGCAGATCGCGCCCCTGCAGCAGGTGTGGACACGGGAGGCGGCCGGTGCCTACCACGCTGAACAGCTGCGATGGCAGCACGCCGTCAGCGCGCTGAACCAGATCCTGTTCGACCTGGGTAGCGCCGTGCGCGACGGCGCCGCCGACGTTGCCGATGCCGATCGTCGCGCCGCGGGAGCTTGGGGCAGCTAGGAGAGCCTGCCCCCGGAGCACGGTGTGGCCCCGAAGGAGGAGAGCCGACGGGGCCACACCGGCATCTAGGCTGGCCACGGCGGCTATTGGGGTGCAATGCCCCGTTTTGACCTGCGCGGATCCCCGCCGGTAAGCTGCACCGTTGGCGTGCGGTGCCTCCTGGCACAGCGGGTCCTCGGGTCACTGTCGGTCGCCGAGAACCAACGCGTCGACGCCAGACCGGCACCCGGCTCGCACCGGGATCCGCAAGAACCGGGAAACCCCGGCTCGAGTTAAAAGAAGAGGTAAGCGCTGTGCCCACCTATGCGCCGAAGGCGGGTGACACCACGCGTTCGTGGTATGTCATCGACGCCACCGACGTGGTGCTCGGCCGGCTCGCCGTTGCGGCAGCAACCCTGCTGCGCGGCAAGCACAAGCCGACATTCGCGCCGAACGTTGACGGCGGTGACTTCGTCATCATCATCAACGCCGACAAGGTCGCCATCAGTGGCGACAAACTGCAGAAGAAAATGGCTTACCGCCACTCGGGCTACCCGGGCGGGCTGCGCAAGCGCAGCATCGGTGAGCTGATGGAGACCCGTCCCGACCGTGTCGTGGAGAAGGCGATCCTCGGGATGATCCCGCACACCAAGCTGGGGCGTCAGATTCAGCGCAAGCTGCACGTCTACGCCGGGCCGGTGCATCCGCACACCGCCCAGCAGCCGATCCCGTTCGAAATCAAGCAGGTGGCGCAATGACCGAGACGGCATTTGAAGGTACTGAGGCCCACGAGGTCGACGAGGCCCCCGAGGCCATCGTGGTCGAGGAGACCGTAGAGGTGCACGAAGAGGTCGCGCCGGCCTACGAGCCGCACGACCTGGGTCGGCCCATCCAGACCGTCGGCCGCCGCAAGGAGGCCGTGGTGCGGGTGCGCCTGGTGCCCGGCACCGGCAAGTTCAACCTGGACGGGCGCACCCTGGAGGCGTACTTCCCGAACAAGGTGCACCAGCAGCTGATCAAGGCTCCGCTGGTCACCGTGGACCGGGTGGACAGCTTCGACGTCTACGCCCACCTCGATGGCGGCGGCCCCTCCGGCCAGGCCGGTGCGCTGCGGCTGGCTCTGGCCCGCGCCCTGATCCTGGTCCAGCCCGAAGACCGTCCGGCGCTGAAGAAGGCCGGCTTCCTGACTCGTGACCCCCGGGCCACCGAGCGCAAGAAGTACGGTCTCAAGAAGGCCCGCAAGGCTCCGCAGTACAGCAAGCGCTGATCTGCGATTGCATTCTGGCAGCGAGTTGGGGGTGCCTTCCGCACGCGGAAGGTGCCCCCGGCTTGCGTTTGAGGGTGCGTGTTCTCGGTCCGATACCGGCGTGTCGGGTCGGGGATACGCGCGCTCGCGGCGATAAAGGATAGTTATGGGTCGACTTTTCGGCACCGACGGCGTCCGCGGCGTTGCCAACCGCGAGCTGACTGCCGAGCTGGCGGTCGCGCTGGGCGGCGCGGCGGCGCAGCGGCTCTCCACCGGTACCGGGCGCCGGGTGGCCGTCGTTGGACGCGACCCGCGGGCCAGCGGCGAGATGCTGGAGGCCGCGGTCATCGCCGGGCTGACCAGTCAGGGCGTTGACGCGCTGCGCGCCGGTGTGCTGCCGACCCCAGCGGTGGCCTATCTGACCAGCGCATATGAAGCCGACTTCGGGGTGATGATCTCCGCCTCGCACAACCCGATGCCCGACAACGGCATCAAATTCTTCGGCCCGGGCGGACACAAACTCGACGACGCCACCGAGGACCAGATCGAAGACCTGGTAGCCGCCGGACCGGGCTTGCGCCCGATCGGCGCCGAGCTGGGCCGGGTGGTGGACGCCAAGGATGCGCTGGACTGCTACCTGCGGCACCTGGGCGAATCCCATCGCACCCGCTTGGACGGCCTGACCGTGGTGGTGGACTGCGCTCACGGCGCGGCATCGGACGCGGCGCCGCGGGCCTACCGGGCCGCCGGTGCCACCGTGATCACCATCAACGCCGAGCCCGACGGCCTCAATATCAACGAGGGCTGCGGCTCGACGCACCTGGAACCGGTGCGCGCCGCTGTACTGCACCACGGCGCCGACCTGGGCCTGGCACACGACGGGGACGCCGACCGCTGCCTGGCCGTGGATGCCGACGGCAACGTGATCGACGGCGACGCCATCATGGTCGTGCTGGCCCTGGCCATGCGCGATGACGGTGAACTGGCCGAGGACACCCTGGTGGCGACCGTGATGAGCAACCTCGGACTGCATCTGGCGATGCGCGAGGCCGGGGTGACCGTGCACACCACCGATGTCGGCGACCGCTATGTCCTCGAACAGCTGCGGGCCGGCGGATTCACCCTCGGTGGTGAGCAGTCGGGTCACATCGTGCTGCCCCAGGTGGCCACCACCGGCGACGGCATCATCACCGGCCTGCGTCTGATGGCGCGGATGGCGCAGACTGGCACTCCACTGGCCGGCCTGGCCTCGGCGATGCGCACGCTGCCGCAGGTGCTGATCAACGTCGAGGTCACCGACAAGGCCGAGGCGGTCGGGCGCCCGACCGTGCGCGACGCGGTGCAGCGTGCCACCGACGAGCTCGGTGATACCGGACGAATCTTGTTGCGCCCGTCCGGAACCGAGCAGCTGGTCCGGGTGATGGTGGAGGCCTCCGACGAGGAGACGGCTCGCCGGATCGCGGCCGACGTCGCCGACGCGGTCCGCACCCGGCGCTGAGCCCGGCGGTTCAGCGAGGCTCGACGTAGGAGAGGCGAAGCTGGGACCGCCGCATGAACCCGGCGAATCTCGGCGAACCCAGGGGAACCCCTCGAGCGCTGTCAGCGTCAAACCCGTATGGGACGACAACAGCTCTACCTCGAGGCCTCCGCGCTGCGCTCGGTGGCCGACCACTTCGATTCCACCGCAGCGGCTATCGATATGGCCTCCCGTATCCGGTTGGGCGGGTTGACATTCGATGGCGGAACTGCCGGGCGCGACCATGTCGGGGCAGGGGAGGCACTGCGCCGTGCCGTACAGGCCTGGTCGCCCGAGCTGATGCGCTGGTCGCGGGCCACCAGTGAGATCGCGACGGCACTGCGCGCCGCGCTGGCGCGTTACGGGCAGGTCGAGGCCGCTTCTGCCCTGCGAGTGGGCTGAGGTGGCCCAGCGATATGACGTGTCCGCACGGCTGGCCGAGGGGCGCAAGGCTGTCACGGACACTCAGGCCTACGTGGCGGCCTGCCAGCGGCGTGGATACCGGGATCCGGAGCTCACCGGCTACGACGGTCAGCTCGTCGACCGCTACGACAGTGAAACCGGCCTGGACCTGCGGTCGCTCGATGATGACTGCGCCGCGCTGAACGCACTGGCCGATGCCGCCGGCGACGCACTGCGCACACAACGACAGCAACTGGCCGAGCTGGACAATGCCTGGCGGGGGTCGGGCGCGGACGCCGCCGCGGAATTCCTGCGCCAGCACTGCGACGCCGCAGCACAGCTGACGGACCGGCTGCGTGCCGCGGCCGCGGGCTGTGGTGCGCTGCGTGATGAGCTGTGGCGGTTGATCGACACCAAGGTCGCCGCGGTGGTGGACGTCGATCAGCGAGTGGGCACGCACCGGCCTTCCTGGCTGGCGGCAGCCCACGCGGTGAGCTCCGGCGCCGACGACGAGCGTGCTGCCGAGGTGGTGGAGACGCAAGTGATGCCCTACGTGGACAACGATGTTCGCGGCGAGTGGGTGGCGGCCGTCCGGTCGGCGCAGGATGGGAGTGCCGCGGCCTACAGCGCCGCGGTCGCGGCAGCGGAACCCGGGGCGGGTGTGGCGTTCGCGATTCCGGGGGATCTCGGACCGGTGCTCGAGCCCGACGTGGCGGTGCCCGCCGTGCCGGTCCCGGTTACGCCGATCGCTGGCCCCGTCGATGGTCCGCCGGTCCAGACGGCAGCGGTGGCGCCGGATCCAACGGCCCAGCCGGCGAGCGACCCGGTGCCCGCAGGACCACCTGCGGGGCAGCCGGGTGATCTGGGGCCGCCCGGAGCGCTCGGCCTGCCCGGCGACTGGGGTTTGCCATCGGCGGGACTGCCGGGCGGCGCGGGCGGTGGCCTCGGCGGACTCGCAGGCCTGGGTGGGCTGATCCCGCGGCTTGCCGATGCGCTCGGCGCGCCCGGCGTCGGGGAGCCGTTCGCCGAGCCGTTCGATGATCACCCCCGGGGCGATGCCGACCCCACAGACTCCGATGACCCCGGCGATTCCGAGCCGGACGCCGAACCGGCGGCGGAGACCGCTGAGGAGCCTGATGCCGAGGATCTCACCGGCGACGCGCCGGTCACCGATGTCGCACCGGAGTCAGCACCGGTGACCGGGGACTCCGAACCCGTAGCCGACGGGGACAACAGCGAGGCCGAACAGCCGACAGACGTCATCCCACCGAAGACCCCGTGTGAGACCGCGGCCGAGGAATTACCGCAGGTGGGGGAGTGATCCGAGGGCATGCATCATGATGTGCCATCTATCGCATCATGATGCGCCACGCGTACGATGCTCAAGGTGAGAACCACCGTGGTGATCGATAGCGATGTCGCCGCCGAGGTCGAGCGACTTCGGCGGCAGGGAATGGGTATCAGCGAGGCGCTGAACCTGCTTGCCCGCCGCGGCATCGCCGCACAGGCCAGCGCCCCCGGGGCTCGATACCGCCATCGCACCGCGCCGATCGGACTGAAGGTCGATGTCACCAACGTGGCCGAGGTGCTCGACCTACTCGATGACGACCGATGATTGTCGACGCGAACCTCCTGCTGTACGCCGTCGACGCCGATAGCAACCACAATCCGGTGGCCGCGGCGTGGTTGGAAGAAACGTTGAACGGCGCCAACCGGGTTGGCTTGCCATGGCAGACCATCGGTGCGTTCTTGCGGATCGTCACACATCCCAGGGTGGCCGCCAACCCATTGACCGGGCCCGAAGCGTGGACGTACGTTTCGGACTGGTTAGCGGTCCCGGTGGTGTGGATCCCGCCCGCCACCGAATCGACGGCAAAGACGTACGCCAAGATCTGCACGCAGGTCGACGTCACCGGCAACCTTGTACCGGATGCCCAGCTTGCTGCCCTCGCGATCGAGCACGGCGTCGAACTAGCCTCGGCCGACTCCGATTTTCAGCGATTTCCCGGCCTGCGCTGGATCAACCCGCTGACATCCGGCTAGGTGCCCGGCGCGTTGTTCAGCCTTGGCGGGCCCCCCACGACTGCAGTGTCGAGACGATCTTGGCCGCCGCCTCCAGCTCCTCCAGCGACAGTTCCTTGGTGGGCGTACGCCACTCGGCCAGGGTTGCCAGCTTGCCCTCGACAAAGTTCTGCTTGGACTGGCCGCGCTGGATCTTGCCGCTCGAGGTGGTCGGCAGTGACACGTGATGCACCAGGACCACGGCGTCGGCCGCGATCCCGTGATGGGTGGCGACCGCCAGCCGAATTGCCTCGATGACGGCATCGAGATCGGTCTCAGCGGCCCGCGCGCTGTCCACTTCGTGTACGACGACAAGCTGCTCGAGGCCACCGGGCGGCGCGTCGGTGGCAAAGACCGCCCCGCGACCCGACACCAGTACCGGGTCGCATTGCTGCACGGTGAACTCAATGTCGTTGGGGTAGTAGTTGTGACCGTCGATGGTGATCAGGTCCTTGCATCGTCCGGTGGTGAAAATCTCACCGGCACACAGGAAGCCGAGATCTCCAGTGCGTAGGAACGGGCCGCGGGTCGCCTCGCCCGGCTCGGCCAGCACCGCCCCGAATGTCGCCGCCGTCTCCTCCGGCCTGTTCCAATAGCCCTGCGCGACATTGGGTCCGGCGACCCAGATCTCGCCGACCTCGTCGGGACCGCAGGGCTGGCGGGTCACCGGGTCGACGATCGCGATGTCGGCTTGTCGCGGCTGACCGCAGCCCACGAACGTTGCGGCGGCGGGATCATCCGGCGACACGTCGACGATGCGGTCCTGCTCCAGCGCGACTCGGTCGAGATAGCGCACCCCGGGCACTCCGGCGGGCGAACCGGACGCCACACACAGGGTGGCCTCGGCCAACCCGTACACCGGATAGCACGACGAGAGCTGGAAACCCGACGGCGCAAAGGCGTCGGCGAACGCCGCCAGCGACGTGGCGCGCACCGACTCGGCGCCGTTCATCGCCACGGTCATGCAGGAAAGATCCAGTGCGGCACGCTCTTCGGGAGTGCTGGTCTCCACGCACCGGTCATAGGCGAAGTTCGGCGCGGCGGTGATCACGCCGCGATGCGCCGACACCAGTTCCAACCAACGCATCGGGCGTTTGATGAACGCCGTCGGCGACATCAGCGCCGTGCTGGCCCCGACGTAGATCATGGACAAGATCCCGCCGATCAGACCCAGGTCGTGGTGCGGTGGCAGCCAGAACACGCCTTTGGCGTTCTCGTCGCCGTTCCACGACTGACGGATGGCATCGCAGTTGTGCAGGATGTTGCCGTGGCTCAGCAGCACGCCCTTGGGGGAGCGGGTCGAGCCCGACGTGTACTGGATGGCAGCCGGGGAGTTGGTGTCGATATCGGGGGCGACCCAGGTGTCGGGGTCGGCGCCCGCATCGGTGAAGAACCACTGCTCGGGTTCCCCGGGAATCCCTGCGACCGCGGCCCGGGTGTCCTGGCTCTTCTCGGCGGCGGTGAGTGCGAACCGGGCCTGGGCGTCAGGGACGACTACCTGCAGGCGCGGCGCCAGCTTCTGGTGCACCGGCACAGCCACGGCACCTGCGTACAGGCAGCCGAAGAACCCGGCGATGAAGTCCAGGCCCGGCCGCACCAGCACCAACACTCGTTCTCCGGTGACGTCGTAGCGCTGCAGGTTCGCGGCGATGGCACGCGCGCGACGGTCCAGCTCACTGAAGGTCAGCTCGCTGCGGCCTTCGTCGTCGCCGTTGTAGGAGAAGCTGAAGGCGACCTTGTCGCCGAACCGCTCGGCTTGCCGCTGTAGCAGGTCTACCAGGGTTTCTGCGATGGGGGTTGTCACGGTGGGCGTGAATTCCATGGGCCCATCTTGGCGTGCGGGGTGTTCTGGACCACACCCGGCCCCCGCGCACTGAGTCAGGACGGCAGCAGGGCGCGCAGCTCCTCGACGTAGCGCAGCGCTTCGGCGGGCCCGGTGGCCAGCGGGCCGACCAGCAGCGTCGTCACGCCGGCCTCGGCGTATGCGGCCAGTCGTTCGGCCACTAGGCCCCGCGGCCCGACCAACGAGGTGTTGCGCACCAGCTCGTCGGGCACCGCGTCGATTGCCTCGTTCTTGCGTCCGGACAGGTAAAGCTCCTGGATGCGGTTGGCGACGTCGCCGAAGCCGTATCGGGTGGCCAGGTTGTGGTAGAAGTTGCGGCCTTTGGCGCCCATTCCACCGATGTAGAGCGCCAGCTGCGGTTTCACCCAAGCCAGCCGGTCCTCGACGTCTTCGCCGATGGCCAGCGAGGCACCCACGATCAGGTCGAGCGGGCCCAACGCCGGATCACGTTTGGCCGCACCGGCTTTCAGGGACGGACCCCACACGTCATTGGCCCGTTCCGGGTAGAAGAACACCGGCTGCCAACCGTCGGCGATCTCGGCGGTCAGCTCGACGTTCTTGGGCCCCAACGCGGCGATCGAGATCGGAATGCGCTCGCGCACAGGGTGATTGATCAGCTGCAAAGATTTGCCCAGTCCGGTTCCGCGCTCCGCCGGAAGCGGCATTTGGTAGTGCTTCCCGTCGTAGCTGAGGCGTTCGCGGCGCCACACCGCCCGGCAGATCTCCACGACCTCGCGAGTACGGCCCAGGGGGGCGTCGAACGGCACCCCGTGGAAGCCCTCCACCACCTGCGGCCCGGAGGTGCCCAGGCCCAAGGCGAACCGGCCGTCGGAGACGTAGTCCAGGCCGGCGGCCGTCATCGCCAGCAGGGCGGGCGTTCGGGTGTAGATCGGCAGAACCCCGGTCAGGAGCTCGACTCGCGACGTCTTGGCCGCCAGGTAGCCCAGCTGGCTGATGGCGTCGAACGAGTAGGCCTCGGCGACCGAGACCACGTCGATCCCGACTCGCTCCAGCGCGACAACCTGCTCGACCGCTTCCTTGAACCCACCCGCATAGGCCAGCTGTACACCGATCCGCACTTAACAGAGATACCACGGCGCTCCTTACTGCGACAGCCTGAGCGGTGCGCCATATCGGCAACAAGTCCACCGATCGGTCTCAGGTCTTACTTACGGTTGACCTGGGAAGTTAACCGGGGCACTTGGAGTAAGCACCGAAAACCCTGGAAAAACATCTAATGAATTTGCTTGCCTCTAAGGTTACTCACCGGTAGTGTCGCCTTTCACATCTGTGGACAAATGTGACTGCAGACGCAATACGGCGGCGTCACGGCCTACGGGGCGCTGGTCAAGGGCGGTACCCAACAACAAGGAGATGGCTGTGCAACAAACCCTTCGTCCCTACGTCACCGCCGCCGGCGTCGCGATCGTGGGCGCAAGCCTGATCGCAGCCACCCCGGCCGCGATGTCGCCGCCAACCATCGGCACCGCCCGTGATGTGGCGCTGACCGCGAACAGTGCGTGGGACGAGGTGTTCAACGCGGCATCGCAGAACCTGACCCAGATGCTGAACAACTACTACTTGGCGCCGGGTGTGGCGTTCCAGCAGTTCATCGCCAACCAGAACGACTACGCCCAGCAGTTGCTCGACGACCCGGCGAACCTCACCCACGTCACCGAGCAGATCCGCCACAACCTCGACGCCGTGCTGACCGGGTACACCCTGAGCAATCCCACCGAGGAAACCCTCAACATCGTGCTCAGTCACACCTTGGCGGCCGGCAACTCGGCGGACTTCACGTTCGGCTGGTATGACCTGTTTGCGGGCCCGTTGGCGTCGATTGCGGGTGGAATGTTCCCGGCGGATCTCATCCCGATCATCCACTTCTTGTCCTCGCCTTTGAGCGGCATCATCATGGGCTCACTGGGCCCGGCGATTGCCCCGTGGGTCGCGCTGCTCAACAGCATCAGCGACCACGACGGCATCTCCGACACGTTGGCCAACATGTTCGGGGCCTCTCTCAACGGCGCCACCCTCAACCTGGACAGCCTGCTGCCGATGATCAACGAAGTCGCCGGTGGCATGCTGCCGGCCGGCATGGGGATCGGCCACTTGGACATCGCGTTCGGCGGGCTGCTCAGCGCCGGCCATGTGGCCATCGACCCCTATCAGGTGCTCGGCGCCAACGGCGAGGTCGTCGCCGAGACGCCCGCGGTGGGCGGCTCGATCCTCAACAGTGTCGGCATCGACCTCACCGGTGTTCCGATTCTGGGGAGCATCAGCATCGACAGCAACCCAGTCGGCCCGATCGGCGCGATCCTGGGGCTCGGGCAGACCCTCGGTGCGCTGTTGGGCTCGGGCTGGGACGGCAAGGGCGCGGTGCCGGTCACCCCGCCGCTGGCCGGGACTGACCTGCCGCTGATCCCCGACCTCGACGATGGCGGCGCCGGTGGGGCCGCGGCTACCGACTGGTTCGCCGACCTGGTGGCAGGGCTGGGCCTGTAGCCACCGCCCGACATAGATCGCCCGAAATCTGCTATCCCCAAACGACTTTCACACGAGAGGTATTCGCATGACTCAAGGTAAGACCGCATCGCGGCACCGCAATCGGATGATCGGCACTGGCAGCGCCGTGGCGGCGTTTTTGGCGTTCGGTATGACGCCGTTGGCGCCTGCGCCGGCCGCTTCGGCTGATTTTGAGGATCTGTTCAGTTTCGATTGGTTGGTTCCGACGGCCGCCGATGTTGATGTCTCGGGTTCGGCGGACGCGTTCGATATGTCGGCGATGTTCGGTGATTTCAACGTGGCCACGTTGTTTGATCAGGTGTTCTACAGCCCGCTGCACATGTTGACCGAGTTCTGGATCAACAATCCGCTCGGCGAGATGGTCAACGGCGCCATCAACACGATCTCGGGGCAGTACTTGATCGGTGACGGTATCGATGGCACCGCGGAAAACCCCGATGGCGGCCATGGTGGCCTGTGGTTCGGCGATGGTGGTGCCGGTTGGAACAGTGATGTGGCCGGGGTTGTCGGCGGCAACGGCGGTAACGCGATCGGCTTCGGCAACGGCGGCGACGGTGGTGACGGCGGTGCGGGTGCGGCCGGCGGCAACGGTGGCATCGGTGGGGTCTGGATGGGCCACGGCGGCGACGGCGGCGCCGGCGGTGACGCCGTGGGCCTGGCAGCCAACGGCAACGGTCTGATGGGCGGCGCCGGCGGTGACGGTGGTGCGGCCATGGCCTGGATGTTCGGCAACGGCGGCGCCGGCGGCGCCGGCGGCCAGGGTTCGGGCGGTGCGCAGGGCAGCTTCGCCAACGGCGGTACCGGCAACGGCGGAATCGGCGGCAACGGCGGTGCCGGCGGCGCGGGCGGGGTCTCGGGCTACCTGTTCGGCAACGGCGGCAGCGGCGGTGCCGGTGGTATCGCCGGCAACAGCGGTAACGGCGCCGCAGGAACCGTCGACCACCACAACGGTGGTAACGGAGGCTCGGCCTCGTTCAACCAGGGCTTGGGAGGT
The DNA here is from genome assembly GCF_045310815.1 of Mycobacterium sp. SMC-19. Classification (NCBI taxonomy): domain Bacteria; kingdom Bacillati; phylum Actinomycetota; class Actinomycetes; order Mycobacteriales; family Mycobacteriaceae; genus Mycobacterium; species Mycobacterium sp. SMC-19. Next base: position 466,317 of record NZ_JBJIAM010000003.1, read on the forward strand.
GCGGGCGGCGCGGCCGGCGCGCGCGGTTCCAACTTCTACAACTCGCCGCTGCTCGGTGCGGCCGGCCAGGTCGGCGCCGGCGGCGACGGTGGTGTCGGCGGCAACGGCGGTGCGGGCTTCAAGGACGCCACCGGCACCTTCCTCGGAGACGGAGGTAGGGCCGGCCTCGGTGGTGGCGGTGGCAACGGCGGCGTCGGCGGCAACGGTGGCAACGGTGGCAACGGCGCCGAAGGCATCAACGGCGGTGGCGGCGGTCAGGGTGGCCAGGGCGGCTCGTCCGTGGGCGCCACCGCCGGCGGCTCCGGCGGAAACGGGGGCGTCGGCGGTAACGCCACCGGTGCTGTCGGGGTGACGGGCACCGCCGGCGACGGCGGTCGCGGTGGCACCGGCGGCGCCAGTGAGGCCGGTGCCGGTGGTGCCGGTGGTAACGCCGGTGCGGCCGGCAACGGCGCCACCGACGACGCCACCATCAAGACCGTCGGTGGCAGTGGCGGTGCTGGCGGCGGCGGCGGTGCGGGCCTGACCGGCGGCAACGGCGGTAACGGCACCGTCGGTGGCACTGGAACCTTCAAGGGCGGCGCCGGCGGCATCGGTGGTGGCGGCGGCAGCACCATCAGCGGTGGCACCGGCGGGAATGGGGGTAACGGTGGTGCCGGCGGTACCAGCACCGGCTGGAAGGCGGCCGACGGCACCGTCTACAGCCAAGGCGGCAACGGTGGTGCCGGTGGTAGGGGTGGTGGAGTCTCGGGCGTGCTGATCGGTGCCTCCGGTGTCGGCGGCAACGGTGGTGTCGGCGGCGACGGCGGGGCCGGTGCCACCGGTGCCGGTGTGGTCAGCGTGGGCGGCAACGGCGGCAACGGCGGCAGCGGTGCGGATGGTTACGGCGACCAGGTCGGGGGTACCGGCGGTGCCGCCGGTAACGGTGCCGGCGGCACCGCCTCCGGCGGCAACGGCGGCGTGGGCGGCAAGGGCGGCGACGCCGAGCACGGGGCCGCTGGAGTCGGCGGGGCCGGCGGCAGCGGTGGCGACAGCGGTGGCGTGCAAACCACCGTCGGCAACCCCGCCGGCTTCGGGACCAGCCACGCCGGCAACGGCGGCAACGGCGGCGTCGGCGGCAGCGGCAACGGCACCAGCGGCGTCGGCGGACAAGGCGGCAACGGCGGAAACGGTGCCGGTGACGTCAACGGCGGTAACGGCGGCACTGGCGGCGTCGGCGGTGCGGGCGCGGCCGGCGCTGTCGGATCGACCACGAACGGCGCCTTGACCGGCACCGGCGGCACTACCCCCGGCGGCGTTGGCGGCGACGGCACCAATGCTGCTGCCGGAGGCAAGGGCGGCAACGGCGGAACCTCGGAGAACGGGATCGGCGGCAACGCCGGCAGGGGCGGCACCGGTGGCCGCGGCGGAGCGGGCGGTGACGGCGGTGCCGGCGGCAACGACCCCACCACCGGCGTCGGCCTGGCCGGCGGCACCGGCGGTAACGGCGGGATCGGTGGGGCCGGCGGTACTGCCGGCACTGCCGGGCACGGCGGCGCCGGTAACGGTGCCACTGCCACCGACGGCGACGGCGGCCTCGGCGGGTTCGGCGGTCAGGGTGGCGCCGGCGCAAACGGCAGCACCGGCACCAGCTCGGCCACCACGGCCGGTGGAAATGGCCAGGCCGGCGGTGCCGGTGGTCAGGGCGGCAACGGTGCCGCCGGCGGCACCTCGGGCACCGGCAACGGTGGCGGTGGCGGCGCTGGCGGTCAGGGCGGCAAGGCCGGCGACGGCGGCGCAGGCGGTGCTGGTGGCGTCGACGCCAACGGCAACGGACTGGCCGGCGGTAACGGCGGTGCTGGTGGCGTCGGCGGCCACAGCGGCACCGGCGGCGCGGGTGGTGCCAGCACCAGCGGCACCGCCGGCACTGCCGGGAACGACCTTTTCGGTGGCGCGGGCGGCGCGGGCGGCGCCGGCGGGGCCGGCGGCAATGGCACCGACGGCGCCAGCGTGCCTACCAAGCCAGGCGACGATGGCGGTAACGGCGGGGCCGGCGGCACGGGCGGCACTGGCGGGGCCGGTGGCGGTTCCACCGGCAACACGGGCGGCGCCGGCGGCGCGGCCGGCGCCGGCGGCCACGGCGGCAACGGCGGTGACGGCGGGACCGGCAGCGCCGGGTCCGGCGCCAACGGCAATGGCCTTGACGGTGGCAATGGCGGTAACGGCGGTAAGGGCGGCAGCGCCGGGACCGGCGGAAACGGCGGATCGAGCACCAGCGGCACCGACGGGCGTGGCGGTGCCGGAGCCAACGGCGGCGGCGGCGGTAGTGGCGGTGACGGCGGTGACGGCGGCAACGCGGCCGGCACCGGAACGCCCGGCGACGGCGGCGCCGGGGGCGCGCTGGGGACCGGTGGTGCGCCCGGTGCGGGCGGCACCGGCACCCCCGATGGCAGCCCCGGCACCTCGGGTGCCGACGGGACCGCCGGCACCCCGGGTAACCCCGGCAGCTAGTTACACCCAGATAGATCGCCTGACGGTCGCCGGGTCCCCACCAGGGGACCCGGCGACCGCGTGGTTTGCGGGGCTTTCCAGCGATTCGGCCATGTCGTTCACGTCAGTTCTGTTGTGAATATGCGCCATGCCCAGAACAGGGTGACCGTCCACTCTCAGGCGAAAATTATGCAGGATCGCGAGATACCGCAAAGTTAACGCCTGTGAGCTTTGAAAACTCAAGAAGAATGTTCGACGAAGATGCTTGTGTCTTATGTTCTTCACGGTTAGTGTTCTGTTTCGCATCAGTGAATAAGTGTGAATTCAGGAGCAACACGGCGGCGCCATGACCTCTCCAGGCGCTTGCCGAGGGCGGCACCTCACCTAAGGAGATGGCTGTGCAGAAAACCCTTCGCCCCTACGCCACCACGGGTGTCGCGATCGTGGGCGCCACGCTTATCAGCGTGCCGCCGGCGGTTGCGTCGCTGCCCGACATTCCCGCGGCCCGCGACGTAGCGCTCACCAGCTTTCTGACCGACTCGATGGCGCCGTGGATCGAGCAGTACAACATCGCGGCCGAGAACTCCACGGTGCTCGCCAACAACTTCAGCATCGCCCCGTTCGTGGCGTTCCAGCAGTTCATCGCCAACCAGTACGCGGCCTTCCAAGAGATCCTCAGCGACCCGTCGAAGATCCCGGACGTGGTCATGGAGATGCAGGATCAGCTGCACGCGGTGACGAGTGCATACACCATGCTCGGTATCGCCCCGGATGACCCCATCGCGGCCGCCACGATTCTGCACACCCTCAGCGGTAGCGACCTCAACACCCTGTCCATCGGACACGACCTGCTCTTCACGCTGCTGCCGCAGTTGTTGCCGGGCTTCCTGCCGCCCGGCACCGACGCCGAGGCGATAGTGCCGATCATCAACTTCATCTCGTCACCGATGAGCGGCATGATCATGGGCATGCTGGGGCCCGGGCTGAGTCCCCTGGTCGCGCTGATGAACAGCATCTCCGACGGCGACAGCCTGAACGAGATCTTTGCCAACATGACCGGTGCCTTCTTCAACGGCGCCACCCTCAACCTCGACTTTGTGCTGCCGATGCTGGAAGGCGTGGTGCCGCCGGGCACGGTCACCCATCTGGACTTCGCGCTGGGCGGGCTGCTCAGCACCGGCACGGTCGCCAACCTCCCCTACACGAGCTACGACTCTTCCGGAGCCGTTGTCTCCGAGGTGCCCGCGGTCGGCGGCTCGATCTTCAACAGCGTCGGCCTCACTATCGACGGGTCGGCTTTCCTGGGGGTCCCGCTGACGCTGGACATCCAAAGCCATGCGGTCGGGCCGATCGGCGCCATGATGGCCTGGTCGCAGACCATCGCCGGTTTGCTGGGCGCAGACGCCTGGAACTGGGGCGGCAAGAGCGGTGGCCCCCCGCCGCCCGCGGATCCGCCGCTGTCCGGGTTCTCCTTCCCCGTCATCCCCTCCGACTTCTTCGACGACGGCGGCGCAGGCTCCAGCGTGGGGGGCGAGTTCGATTGGACCAGCCTCATGGACGCCTTGGGCGGTCTGGGCCTTTAAGCCCGCAGACCAGCAAGTCATATGACCCGAACTGAGAAGTCACAACCGCTCAACAGGACTGTTCACAGGAGAGGTGTTCGAAAATGAATCGTCGTCACACCAGCAGCCAGCGTGGCTCTCAGCCCGGGACTGGCGCGCGGCGCTGCAACCGGGCGGCCGGTGCCGGCAGCGCGGTAGCCGCGTTCTTGGCGTTCGGCATGGCCCCGTTGGCGTCCGCACCCGCGGCGCAGGCCGACTTCGAAGATCTGTTCAACTTCGATTGGCTCTCCGACATGTTCCAGTCCGACGCCCAGCCGGCGGACTTCAACTTCAACTTCGAACCGGGGTCCGCGGCGGACTTCGGTACCGACCTGTTCACCAACCTGTTCTACAACCCGATCCACATGGTGATGGAGTTCTGGATCAACAACCCGTTGGGCGAGTTCGTCAACGGTGCCATCAACGACATGTCCGGGCTGTATCTGATCGGTGACGGTGCTGACGGGACGGCGCTGAATCCCGATGGTGGCGACGGCGGCCTCTGGTTCGGCGACGGTGGTGCCGGATGGACCAGCGACGCGGCCGGTGTCGCCGGCGGCAACGGCGGCAGCGCCCTCGGCTGGATCGGCACCGGTGGTGACGGCGGCGCCGGTGGAGCCGGCGCGGCCGGTGGTGATGGTGGTTCCGGTGGCTGGCTGATGGGGATTGGTGGTGATGGCGGTGCCGGCGGCAGTGCTATCACCGCGGGCTTCGCCGGTGGCGCAGCTGGTGACGGTGGTGCCGGTGTGGGCTGGCTGTTCGGCGTCGGCGGCAACGGCGGCGTCGGCGGTGACGGCGGCAATGGCGCCGCCGGCACCTTCGCCAACGGCGGCAGCGGGAACGGCGGCACGGGTGGTAGCGCCGGCAACGGTGGGGCCGGCGGCCGCAGCGGGTACATCTTCGGCGCCGGCGGCAACGGCGGCGCGGCCGGCGCTGCCGGTAACGGCGGCGCCGGCGCTGACGGTGACGCCACCCACCTCAACGGTGGTAACGGTGGCTCCGGTGGTCTCGGTGGCGTCGGTGGTGTCGCGGGGATCAAGGTGGACGGCATGCTCGGCGGGCCCGGCCAGACCGGCGCCAGCTCGGACGGCGGTAACGGTGCAGCCGGCGGCGACGCGGCCAAGGACGGCAGCGGTGCCTTCCTCGGCAACGGCGGTTGGGGTGGCTCGGGCGGTCAGGGCGGCGGCCCGGGCTATAACGCTTCGGCGGGTGCCGCGGCTGACGGTGGTGACGGTGGTGCTGGCGGTGCCGGCATCAACGGTGGTGCCGGTGGCTCCGGCGGCTCGGGTGGCACCGGCGCCGGCGCCGACAACGCCGGTAACGGTGGTAACGGTGGTGCTGGCGGTGCCGCCACTGGTTCCGCGACCGGCCCGGGTGTCGGTGGCGCCGGCGGTGCCGGCGGGTTCGGCGGAGGCACCAATGGCACGGGCGCCGCCGGTGCCGGTGGTAACGGTGGCGCCGGTGGTGCAGGCGCCACTAACGATGCCACCGTGAAGACCACCGGTGGTGCCGGTGGCGCCGGTGGTAGCGGTGGCGCCGCCAATTCCAAGGGCGGCCCCGGCGGCCTCGCCGGTAATGGTGGCGACGGCGGTACCGGTACCTTCGCCGGCGGTAACGGTGGCGCCGGTGGCCAGGGTGGCTACACGAACGCAAGCGCCGACGGCGGTAACGGCGGTAAGGGCGGTAGCGCCACCGGCTGGAACAACGGATCCGGTGTCTACAGCCGTGGCGGCAACGGTGGCGCGGGTGGTGCCGGTGGCATGGCCTTCGCCAACGGCGGTGCCGGCGCCGGTAACGGCGGCCTTGGCGGTGCCGGCGGTGCCGGCGCAAGCACCGGTATCAGCGTGGGCGGTAACGGCGGCGCTGGTGGTGCCGGCGGCGCTGCCGGCCAAGGGCTCAGCGGCCTCGTGCTTCCCGGCGGTAACGGTGGTGTCGGTGGTGCCGGTGGCTCCGGCACGGTCATCGGCGGTAACGGCGGTACCGGTGGCGACGCCGGTGTCGGTGGCACGTACGGGACGGCCGGCAACGGTGGTAACGGCGGCGCGAGCAGCGGCTCCGCGGCGGCGCCGATCGGCAACCCCCTCGGCATCGCGGCGGGCGACGGCCACGGCGGTAACGGCGGTGACGGCGGGGCCGGCGGCGGCCAGGGCGGTAACGGTGGTGCCGCTACCGGCACGGCGGACGGCGGTAACGGCGGTAACGGCGGTGCCGGCACGGCCGGAGCGGCCGGCGCCGCTGGCACAGCGCTTGCCGGCGCGGCCGGCGGTAACGGCGGCGACGGCTCGGCCGGCAGTGCCGGCGGCAAGGGCGGTGCCGGCGGTACCGCAACCACCGGTGACGGTGGCAAGGGCGGTAACGGCGGTGTCGGCGGTATCGGTGGTCACGGTGGGGCAGGCGGCGCCGGCGGCACTGATGCCAGTGGCAATGGCCTGGCCGGCGGCAACGGCGGCAAGGGCGGTGCCGGTGGTGACGGCGGCGCAGCGGGCGCGGGCGGCGTGAGCACCAGCGGTACCAGCGGTGCCGCCGGAACCGTTGGACTCGACGGCAGTGGCGGTGCCGGTGGTGCCGGCGGTAACGGCGGGGCTGGATCTGCCGGCACTGACGGCGCCAGCTCGGCGAGCGCGGCCGGCGGCAACGGGACCAACGGCGGCAACGGCGGCAGCGCCGGCAACGGCGGAGCGGGCGGTACCTCGGGCACCGGGGCCGCCGGCAGCGGCGGAGTCGGTGGCACCGGCGGTGCCGGCGGTGCGGGCGGTAACGGCGGGGCCGGTGGCACCGGCCAGGACGGCGGAAATGCCGGCAACGGCGGCATCGGCGGCAAGGCCGGCGTCGGCGGTGCGGCCGGTACCAGCACTAGTGGACCGGCCGGAACCGTCGGGAGCGACGGCACCGGTGGAGCCGGCGGGGCCGGCGGCAACGGCGGGACGGGCGGTGCCGGTGCGGCCGGCACCAACAACTCGAACGCGGCCGGCGGCAACGGCAGTGCGGCCGGCGACGGCGGCAACGGCGGCAAGGGCGGTGCCGGTGGCACCTCCGTCGATGGTCACGGCGGTGCCGGTGGCGCCGGTGGTCTTGCCGGTGCGGGTGGCGCCGGCGGCGCCGGCGGCAGCGGCGGAACCAACGCCACCGGTGACGGCTTTGACGGCGGCAACGGCGGGGTCGGTGGCACCGGCGGTCAGGGCGGCGTCGGCGGGGCGGGCGGTAGCGGCGCCACGGCCGGTAGCGACGGTGCTGATCGGGCCGGCGGGGCCGGCGGTCACGGTGGGGCCGGCGGTAAGGGCGGCGCCGCCCAAGGCGCCGGCAACACCGGCGGCGACGGCGGCGATGGCGCCACCGGCGGCAACGGTGGCACACCGGGTGGTCCCGGCGGGGCTGGTGGTGCAGCCGGTACCGGCGGCACTGGAACCGGCGGTGCCGGCAATGGCGCCCCCGGTACGCCGGGCACTGACGGAGCGCCCGGCGCCTAGCCGAAAGCTGAACGCGACCACGGTCGCCGGGTCCATCACGGGCTCGGCGACCGTGGTCGTTTCGGTGTCATTTTCGCCTTCACGGCGGGCGAGCGCGCGTGTCTCCACGCGACTCGACCGGCCTTAGAGCCAGATATGACCTCGAGAGTCCACTCAAGGGGCTTTCGGCACACCTGCCTGTACCAATAATCCACCGATGAATCCACGCCGCGAAGCGGACACAAGTTATCGACCATGAGGATTTCCCCCGGTCCGAGTGTTCGTCGCCCCGCTAATCATCGTTCCTCAGTGTGTTCACAGCATGTCGGATAAGTCTACTTACGTGAACGATCCTTCCGGGGAGCGAGATTCGGTTCTGCCGACCACTGCGTGACAGATAACCGCAGGTCAAGGGTGGTTGGCCGAGGCCAATTCGAGGCGTGGATCACGTTTTGGGCCGCCGTTGAGGCACTTCACGTTTCCAGTTGATTCTAAGTTAAATATTAGATAGGTTCCCCGTGGTCCTACCTGCGCCTCAGGGTGCGGCGACAAGTTGTGAGGAGAAATTTTGATGCAGCAAGCACTTCGCCCCTACGCCACCGCCGGTGTCGCGATCGTGGGCGCAAGCCTGATCGCTGCCACCCCGGGTGCCACACCGGCGACCCACATGGCCATCGCACGTGACTTGGCCTTGACCGCCGGCTTCAGCCTCTCGGATTTCACTGACCCGTACCTTGCGGCCTACAACACCGCTCAGGACAACATCGCGCAGATGATGGCCTCCTATGACGCGGCGCCCAACATCGGGTTCACCCAGTTCACAAATAACGTCGAGGGCTACATCCAGAGCATGATCGACGACCCGTCGACCATCCCGGCGATGATGAACGCGATCCAGACGGACCTCAAGAACGCGTGGTCTGCGATCACGTTGATGAGCGCCGACCAGGCCACCATCAACGACGTCATCCGCCACACGATGGACAGCAGCTACACGGTAGGCAACCTCAGCGGTGGCCACGAAATCATCTTCAACCAGGTCCCGGGCTTCCTGCCGGAGGATCAGGCCGACACCCTCACCCCGATCATCAACTTCCTGGGCTCGCCGATGAGCGCCCTCATGCTCGCCTCGGTGAGCCCCTGGATCGCGCCCTGGGTCGCGTTGGGCAACAGCTGGGACGACATCAGCGACGCACTGCGTGACGGTGACACGTCAGGGGCGCTGCAGGGCCTGATCAACATCCCGGCGAACATGTTCGACGCATCGCTCAACGGCGCCACCCTCAACCTGGACGGCCTGCTGCCGGCGATCAACGGCGCCGGTCTGCTCCCGGCGCCCATGGAGCTGACCCACCTGGACTTCGCGTTCGGCGGATGGTTCAGCACCGGCGGGCATGTCACGGCCGGCCCCATGCACATTCTGGACGCCGACGGGAACGAGATCGGCACGGCGCCGGCCTCCGGCGGCTCGATCTTCAACAGCATCGGCTTCAACCTCAACACCGGTGTCGCGCTGTCGCCCACCATCGACGCGCCCAGCGACGCGATCGGCCCGTTGGGTGCCTTGCTGGGTCTGTCGCAGGTCATCGGGTCGCAGCTCGGCTGGGGCTCGTGGAGTGGCAAGGACCCGATCTTCAGCATCCCGGCGCCCGAGGGCTTCGTCGTCGACGACGGCGGCATTGACGATGGCGGCGCGGGCAGTTCGATGGCGGACAGCTTCAGCTTCGGCGACCTGTTCTCGGACCTCGGCCTGGTCGGCTGATCCTTCGCTTTCCCCAACAACTTTCACTACTAGCCGAACTTTTCATCAGGAGAGGTATTCGCAATGACTCGTCGTCACACCGGTAGCCAGCCGGGTTCAGAAGTTCAGGCCGGAGCGCGGCGCGGCAACCGGGCGATCGGCACCGGCAGCGCCGTGGCAGCGTTCTTGGCCTTCGGAATGGCCCCGCTGGCCGGCGCGCCGGCGGCCCAGGCCGACGGTTTCGAGGATCTGTTCGACTTCAGTTGGCTCACCCCGGCCGACGTCACCTCCGACGTCGACCCCGGACTCGCGGCCTTCGATCCCGCCGCCTTCGACATGATCACCATCCTCGACCAGTGGTTCTACACCCCGCTGCACATGGGGATGACCGCCTGGATCGACAGCGACTTCGGCGCGATGGTCAACAACGCCATTAACGAAATGTCCGGGCAATACCTGATCGGCAATGGTGCGGCCGGCACGGAGCTCAACCCTGACGGCGGCGACGGCGGGCTGTGGTTCGGTGACGGTGGCGCCGGCTGGAGCAGCGATGCCGATGGCGTGGCCGGCGGCAACGGTGGTGACGCGCTCGGCTGGCTGGGCAACGGTGGCGACGGCGGGGCCGGCGGGCTCGGTGCCGCCGGTGGCGACGGTGGCGCGAGCGCCTGGGGCCTGGGGCACGGTGGCGTCGGCGGTGCCGGCGGTATCGGTGGCGACGGTGGCGACGGTGGCGCCTCTGTGGCCTGGTTCTTCGGTAACGGCGGCGTCGGTGGCGATGGCGGTAACGGCGTGGCCGGCAGCTTCGCCAATGGCGGCAACGGCAACGGCACCGCCGGCGGTAACGGTGGCGCCGGTGGACGCGGAGCCTTCAACCTCGGCAACGGTGGCGATGGCGGCAAGGCCGGCGCCGGCGGTGACGGCGCGGCCGGCACCGTCGACCACGTCAACGGTGGCAACGGTGGCGCCGGTGGCGCCGGTGGCGCGGCCGGAAGCAACTTCTGGGAACAGGGCCACGCGGGCGTTGGGGCCAATGGTGGCGCGGCCGGTAACGGTGGCGAGGGCTTCAAGGACGTAGGCGGCAACTTCCTGGGCAACGGCGGTAATGGTGGCGCCGGTGGTGCCGGCGGCAGCAGCGGTGACCCCCTGAGCAGCACCAGCGGCGGTGTCGCCGGCAACGGTGCTGCCGGCGGTTCCGGCGGTGACGGTGTCAAGGGCGGCAACGGTGGCGTCGGTGGTGCCGGCGCGAACGCCGGTGACGGTTCCGGTGGTACCGGTGGCGTCGGTGGCGCCGGTGGTGACGGTGTCACCAACGGTGGTAACGGCGGTGTCGGTGGTGCCGCTGGCGCCTCGACCGGGTTCAACGTGGGTGCTGCCGGTGGTGATGGCGGCCGCGGTGGTGACGCCAGCGGCGCCGCCAATGTCCAAGGTGTGGCGGGCAACGGCGGCAGTGGTGGTGCCGGCGGTGCCGCTGCCAGCGCGCCCGCGGGGGCAGGCGGCAATGGTGGTGCGGGCGGTAACGGCGCCACCGATGACGACACCGTCCAGACCTTCGGCGGCAACGGCGGTAACGGTGGCACCGGTGGCGCGCCCGGTTCCGGCGTCGGCGGAACCGGTGGTAACGGTGGCGCGGGCGGTAATGGCACCGTCGGTGCCGGCGGCGGTTTGCTCTCCGGCAACCACGCCCAAGGTGGTAACGGCGGTGCCGGTGGTGGTACCGGCCTGGCCGGGGCGGGAACCGCCGGCAACGGCGGCGACGGCGGTGCCGGTGGTTCCGGTACCGGCTGGCGCGACGTCAATGGTGACCACTTCACCGCGGGCACCGTCTACAGCGTCGGCGGTAATGGCGGTAACGGCGGATCCGGACCGTCCTCCACGGCCGGTACCGGCGCCACCGGCGGCGATGGCGGTGCCGGCGGCAACGGCGCGGCCACCGGGGTGAGCATCGGCGGCAACGGCGGTAACGGTGGTAGCAGTGCGGTCGGCGCCGGCGGTGCCGGCGGCGACGGCGGCAATGGCACCGCCAGCGGCGGAAACGGCGGCAATGGTGCTACCGGCGGCGCCGGTTCGGCCGGCGGTGCGGGTGGTAAGGGCGGCAACAGCGCCGGAACTGCGATACCGACCAACAACATCGGGGTCGCACCCAGTCACGCCGGTAACGGCGGTAACGGCGGTACCGGAGGGGCCAACGGGATCGGTGGCGCCGGCGGTAACGGCGGTAACGGCGCCCTCGCGGTCAACGGTGGCAACGGCGGTAACGGTGGCGCCGGCGGTGCGGCCGCGAACGGCGGCACCGGTGGCAACGGTGGCACGGCGGATGCCGGTAACGGTGGTAACGGTGGCGCTGGTGGCGCCGGTGGCACGGGTACCACCGGCAGCACCGGGGCAACCGGCACGACGGCCACGGACACTGTCGCCGGCACGGTCGGTGGCAACGGCGGTAACGGATCCGCCGGCGGCGTCGGTGGCACCGGCGGCAACGGTGGTACCTCGAACACCGGTAACGGTGGCAACGGCGGTGCCGCAGGCAAGGGTGGCAACGGCGGTACCGGTGGTGCCGGTGGGACTGGCGGCGTGGACAGCGACGGCAACGGTATGGCCGGTGGCATCGGCGGTGACGGCGGGGCCGGTGGAGCGGCCGGGACTGCCGGCAGCGGCGGTGCCAGCACCAGCGGAACTGCGGGCAACGCCGGTGCCGGGGCACTGGACGGCAACGGCGGCACGGGCGGCCGGGGTGGCGCCGGTGGGGCCGGGGTCGCAGGGACGGCCGGCGATGCCGGCACGACCGCGGCCGGCGGCAACGGCACCACCGGTGGCAACGGAGGCGCGGCCGGCGCCGGCGGCAACGGTGGCACCTCGGGCACCGGCAACGGTGGCACTGGTGGCGCCGGCGGCACCGGTGGTGCCGGCGGTAAGGGTGGTGCCGGCGGTGTCGGTGGCACGAACAACGGTGCCGGCTTCGACGGCGGTACCGGTGCTGCCGGTGGCAATGGCGGTACTGCCGGGTCCGGCGGGCTGGGCGGGGCGAGCACCTCGGGCACGAATGGTTCGACCGGTGCCAGTGGCGTCGGTGGAGCCGGCGGCGTCGGCGGCGCTGGCGGGGCCGGCGGCGCGGCCAGCGGTGCGGGCAACACCGCGGGCAACGGTGGTGCGGCCGGAACCGGCGGCAACGGCGGTACAGGTGGAGTCGGCACCGAGGGTGTCGCCGGCGGCAAGGGCGGCGCTGGTGCGGCAGGCGGCGTCGGTGGAGCCGGTGGCGCCGGCACCGATGGGGCCGCTGGCGGTAACGGCGCCAATGGTGGCCAGGGCGGCGACGGTGGCACCGGCGGCGCGAGCACCGGAACGCCCGGCGCCGGCGGGGCGCTCGGCAAGGGTGGCGCCGGCGGCGCGGCCGGTGACGGCACGCCGCCCGGGACAGCCGGCACGGTCGGAGCCTCGGGCACCGCGGGCGCGGGCGGATAGACGCCACACAACAACGGCAACGGCCGTCGGGTCTGAAAAGACTCGGCGGCCGTTGCCGTTGTTGCAGACACCCGGGTGCGTCTGTCTGCGCAGCCCTGGATTTCAGATCGGAAATCTCAGCATTCCCTCATATGGGATAGGCTTTCATAAAGATGGACATTTGGTTGCAAAATGTAATCTTGCGTCGAGTAAATAGGTGTGAGGCGACTGGAAAGTCACTGTGAGCTGTAGGTATCTGAAAACTATTGGTGTATGGGGAATCGAAGTTCCGGGTCTCGCTCTGGATTCTGGCGAATTTTTCCGAACCGAACATCCGCATTATTTCTCAGCCTAATGTCAGTTGTGTTGCATGAATTGGCATGGCGCCTAAGGGGCGCGCAACGGAAATTTGAGGAGATGTCGATGCACCAATCACTTCGTCCCTACGTCACCGCGGGTGTAGCGGTCCTGGGCGCCAGCACGATCGCTGTCACTCCTGTGGTCACCGCGTCCGCTGTCGCGCATGCGCCTGCACTGCGACTCACCGCCGGTGAGGGCTTCCTTGACGCATGGCAGAACGTCTTCGACACCGCGTCCGCCAACGCCACGCAGGTCGCCAACAATTTCCTGATCGCCCCCGAGGTGGGGCTGCAGCAGTTCATCGTCAACCAGCAAGCCCTCTGGGCGGAGGTCTCCGACGGCACCAAGACCGTCCAGGACGCGTTCACTGAGATCCAGGGCAACTTCCAGATGTTGGGGTCGGCGCTGACGCTGAACGTCGACACCTCCGAGGACGCCGGCAAAGCCATCTGGGATGCGGTGACCCCGCATACCCTCGACGGGTTACGCGGCATCATGGTCAGCCTGTTGCCCGGCTTCCTGCCCGAAGATTCCGGGATCGATCCGGATCAGGTGACCGACATTCTGCAGTTCCTGTCGTCGCCGTTGAGCGCAATGCTCATCGGGTCGCTGGGGCCTTCTATCAGCCCGCTGGTGGCATTGGTCAACAGCGTCACCGACGTCTCCAACGCGCTGAACGGTGACACGCCGGACTTCGAGGCGGCGTTCAACGAGCTGCTCAATATTCCCGCCAATATGGTCAACGGATTCCTCAACGGCGCCGACCTGAATCTCGATGCGCTGGTACCGACGATCAACGACGCGGGACTGCTGCCGGAGGGCATGGAGCTCACCGCGCTCGACTTTGCGTTCGGTGGGTTGTTCAGCCCCGGCATTGCGGGCGGGGCCGGAGATCAGGGCACCTACACCTTTGCCGATGGCACCACGGTGGACCCGGTGGGCGGGTCGATCTTCAACAGCCTGGGTCTGACGCTCACCGGTGTTCCGATCCTTGACACGCTGACCCTCGACAGCGTGGCCATCGGTCCGATCGCGGCCATGGAGCAGTGGTCGCAGGTCATGGGGGTGCTGCTCGGCGACAACTGGGACGGCAAGGGCGCCGACCAGATCCCGCCCCTTTTCGGGCTCGACCCGATCGGCGACATGCTGTCCGACGTCTAGATCACCACAGCGGTTGCGGCCGTCGGGTTCCGGCCCGGGGGCCGCGACCGCTTGCCGCGCGCTACTTGAACAGTGCGGCGATCTTCTCTTCCGGGCTCACCGGCTCCGGCAGAGTGTCGAATGCCTCGGTCTTAGGCAGGGACACCTGCGGGTTGGCGAATTCTCGGAATGTCTTGTCGCCCACCAGTTGTGCCAGCAGGTATCCGGACAGCAGGGCCCGTACCCGCCGCTGGGTGCGCCGATCCGAGGTCGGCAAGCCGAAGAACCCGGTCAGTCGGCGGCCCTGCGGCAACCCGGCCGGCGATGCTTTGCCGATCACCCGCAGGGTGGAATGCTGCCAGGCATGCGCGAGCTCGATCGCGTTGGAACGCAGTGCTTTCGGGTCGTCGGGACTGCTGAACACGATGCCCGGCGAATCCAGCGTCAACGCCGCCTGCTCGGCGGGCGGCGTGGTCACGGTTGGGAAGATCGCTGCCACCGCTTTGGGTTTCATCGACAAGCTGGCTGCGGCGAACACCGCGGCCGAACCGCCGAAGCCGTGACCGGCCACCGCGAGTCGGTCGCGGTCGACACTGATCCGGCCCGGCCCCAATCGGACCTCAGTGGCGATCTCCAGGGCGCGGCCCAGATCAGCTGCCAGATCCAGTACCGACGGCGCCAACCCTCGTCCGGTGTCGGGGGCCGCGGCCACGATGCCCCAGGAGGCCAGGTGTTCCAGCAATCCGGCGTAGCGATCGGCGCCGGTCAGCCAATCGTGGCCGAAGGCCACCGCGGGAAGTCGATACCCGGACTCTGGGGTGTACACCGCCCCGGCCAGGCCCGCATAGGCCAGGTTTCCGCGCAGGACGCGATGCGGTCCGGGACGGGTCAACGCGGCGTAAAGGCGCTTGATGCTGGCCATCTGATGACCGTAACGCACGCCGGTTCGTACGTTGAGCTCTCAGCCCTGCCGTGCCTTCCAGTACTGCAGCGCCACCGCCCGCTGCGCCGCAGCGGCGGTCTGGGCCGCCGCCAGGGGCTGCGCGGGGGCGCTGCTGGATCCCTGCGCGGCTCGCCATTGCGCCAGTGCGGTGAACCCTCCGTCGAGGAACTTCTGCCGGGCGGCCTGCCGTTGGATCTTGCCGCTGGAGGTGGTCGGGATCGAGCCCGGCTCCACCAGGGCGACGGTGTGGGCCCCGATGCCATGGTGGCGGGTGATCGCCGCTTTGATCGCGTCCAGCACGCGGGCGAGGGCGGCGGGGTCACCGGTGGCGCCGACCTCTTGTATCACCACGAGTTGTTCGCCGGCACCCGGTTTCGGCGTCACCGAAAAGGCCGCACCGCGCCCGGACAACAGCGCTGAATGACTGCCCTGCACCGTCTTTTCGATGTCGTTGGGGTAGTAGTTGTTGCCGCGGAGAATGATCAGGTCCTTGCAGCGCCCGGCGATGAACACCTCGCCGGCTCGCAGGAAGCCCAGATCGCCGGTGCGCAGGAAGGGCCCTTCGCCGGTGTCGGCCAGGTAGGCGCCGAACGTCTGCTCGGTGTCCTCCGGTTTGCCTCGGTAGCCGTGGGCGACGCACGGGCCGGAGACCCAGATCTCGCCAACCTGCTCGGCGTCGCGGCGCCGGCGAGTCTCCGGGTCGGCGATCACGATCTGCTGATCGCCTCGCGGGAGGCCGCACCCGACCAACTCCACGACGCCGGGATCGCCGTCGTCGGCGTCGGTGATCTCGACTACCCGATCTTCGCCGAGCGCGGTGCGGTCGATGCAGCGGATCACCGGTGCGGTGGCGTCCGATCCGCCCGAGACCAGCAGGGTGGCTTCGGCCAATCCGTACACCGGTAGGAACGCCTCCGGCCGGAAACCGGCGGGCGCGAAAGCCTCGGCGAAGGCGCGCAGGGTGTCGGCCTGTACCGGTTCGGCGCCGTTCATCGCGGTCGACCACTGCGACAGATCCAGCGCCGCGCGCTCCTCGGCGGTGCTGCGCTCGACGCAGAGCTGGTAGGCGAAATTCGGTGCGGTGGCGATGGTGGCGCGATACCGGGACATGGCCTCCAGCCAGCGCATCGGGCGGGTGATGAAGCCGGCCGGCGACATCAGCACGGTGTTGCCGCCGACGTAGATGCTCTGCAGGATGCCGCCGATCAAGCCCATGTCGTGGTGCTGGGGCAGCCAGCAGACTGCGACTTTCTGGTCGTCGCCGCCCCACGCCTCATGGATCGCGATCAGGTTGGCCAGTAGATTGCCGTGCGTCAGGACGACGCCCTTGGGCGCCCTGGTGGAGCCCGAGGTGTACTGCAACATCGCTGTGCTGTCGGCGTCGATATCCGGCAGCGTCCAGCTGTCCGGGTCCGCGCCGGGGTCGCCCGGGGCCAGCCAGCGCAGCGGCCGTTTGGTCATACCGTCGACCTTCGCCCTGAGTTTGTCCTGTGTCGCGGAGTCCGCCAGGGCGAAACCGGCTCGCGCATCGGGGGCGATCAGCGTCAGCCGCCCGAGCCGATCCTGCACCGGCACCGCAACCGCGCCGGCGTACAGGCAGCCGAAGTAGGCCGCGACGCTGTCCAGGCCCGGCCGGCAGATGACAAGCACGCGGCGTCCCGCCGCTCCCTGTTGTTGCAGTGCGGCCGCGATCGCCCGCGCGCTGCGGTCGAGTTCGGCGTAGGTCAGCCGACCCTGTTCCTCCAGGCCGTCCGGGGCGAACACGAACGCGACCTTGTCTCGATAGCGGTCGGCCTGCTGACGTAGCAATTCCACCAGGGTGCGCGCGGTGGCTGGGTTGTCCTCTGGCATGTCGTCACCTAGACCGTCGTTTGCTGGCCGACCCCGCCTCGGGTCTTCGTGCGGATCCCCAACATAACCGCTGGGGACCGGAGCTGAGCCGGGTTGGCCGCAACGTGCTGGGAGCAGCCCAAGAAAGTATCGGGGTCGAAAAGGCCACGTCGGTGCCGAAACGCCCGGCGGCGATGCCGGAAATCTGGGAACTGAGCCTTGCATCACAGCTATTTATTAAATATGATCTTCCTCACACTCAGTTATTTCCGCTGGCAAGACACTGGATCTTGAGGAGTTGCTCAAATGAATCCGACACTGCGCCCCTTCGTCACCGCCGGAATCGCGCTGGTAGGTGCGGGCATGATCACTGTCACGCCGGTGGCCACGCCGTTGCTCGAAGCTCACACGGTTCATGACGTCGCGTTGACCGCCGATATCGATTTCACGGGGGCTTGGGCCGACGCCTTCAATACCGCCGAAGTCAACTTCGAGCACCTGCAGACCGCGATGCAGGACGCCAACAGCGCGCTGAGCGAAGCGCTCAGCAACGCCGATCTGAGCAACCTGGACCTCGAGCAGCTGGGTGCCGCCCTGACGTTCCTTGGTGGTGACCAGAAGGGCTTCCTCAACCCGCTGGCCGAATTTACGACCAGCCTCCCGTCGGGCGACGGTGGGATTGGGAGTCCGGACTTCTTCCTGGGCAATTTCTTGCTCTACGGCCTGCTCAGCAACCAAGGGGAAGCCTTGGCTCCCGGGCTCATTCCGGCAATTCCCGACCCGATCCCGGAGATCGTCCAAGTCTTGGCCTCGCCGTTGTCCGGCTTGCTGATCGGCGCCCTGGGGCCGTCCCTGTCGCCGTTGGTGGCGCTCATCAACAGCATCGAAGCCATCAGCGCCAATCTCGGCGGCGACAACCCGGACACCACGGCGGCGTTGCAGGAGCTGATCAACATTCCGGCCAATATGTTCAACGGCCTACTCAACGGCGCCACGTTGAACCTGGACGCGTTGATCCCGATAGTCGCCGACGCCGGCCTGCTGCCCGAGGGCGTCGCCGTTTCCGGCCTGAGCTTCGCCTTCGGCGGCCTGCTATCGCCGGGAGAAGTCGGCGGCAATATCGATGCGTTGTCCGCGGAAGAGCTCCCTCCGCCCATCTACGGCGGCGGCTCGATCCTCAACGCGCTCGGAATCACCATTTCGGTCACCGACCCACTCACCCTCGACCTGACCTTCGGTCCGGGGCAGGGGGTCGGGTTGACCGGCGCGTTGGCCGGCTTGGAGCAGGTGATCGCATTGCTGCTCACTGGCGACCTGGACTTCGATGGGCCACCTCCCGAGGTTGAGCCGGATCCTGGCGCGGCTACGGACTTCGACTTCGGCGCCCTGTTGGCGGACCTGTTCGGTGGCGCGCAGTAGCGAGTAGCGCAAGCCTCGGACTGAAACGGCAGTTGCACGGCTGGCAGCCCGGACGCCACTGACCTGCACGGTTGACGGGACCGGGCTGCCGGTGCACTACCCTGAACAGCTATGTGTGGAATCGTCGGCTACGTCGGGCAACGCCCTGCCCGCGACGTTGTCGTCGAGGCCCTGCGTCGCATGGAATACCGGGGCTACGACTCCGCGGGCATCGCCGTCGTCGACGGAATCGGGCAGCTGACCGTTCGGCGCCGCGCGGGTCGGCTGGCCAACTTAGAAGCCGAACTGGCCGCGACCGATCCCGCGTTGCTGGCCGGGGGCACCGGGCTGGGTCACACCCGCTGGGCAACCCATGGCCGCCCCACCGACCACAACGCCCACCCGCACTGCGACGCGGCCGGCAAGTTCGCCGTGGTGCACAACGGCATCATCGAGAACTTCGCGGTACTGCGCGACGAGTTGGAACGCGCCGGGGTGGAGTTCACCAGCGAGACCGACAGCGAAGTGACCGTCCACTTGCTGGCCCGCCAATACCGGGACGGTGACACCGCCGGGGACTTCGTCGCCTCGGCGCTGGCGGTGCTCCGTCGGCTGGAGGGCCACTTCACCGTGGTGTTCGCCCACGCAGACGAGCCGGGCACGATCGTGGCGGCGCGTCGGTCCACCCCACTGGTGGTCGGTATCGGTGACGGCGAGATGTTCCTGGGCTCGGATGTGGCGGCGTTCATCCCCTTCACCCGCGAAGCCGTCGAGCTGGGTCAGGACCAGGCGGTGGTCATCACCGCCGACGGCTACCGCATCACCGATTTCGCGGGCAACGACGATGCCGCCAACGCCCGGCGTTTTCACATCGACTGGGACCTGTCTGCCGCCGAAAAGGGTGGCTACGAATACTTCATGCTCAAGGAGATCGCCGAACAGCCCACCGCGGTGGCCGAAACTCTGCTGGGGCACTTCGAGGACGGCCGGATCGTGCTCGACGAGCAGCGCCTGAGTGACCAGGAGCTGCGCGAGATCGACAAGGTGTTCGTCGTGGCCTGCGGCACCGCGTACCACTCCGGTCTATTGGCCAAGTACGCGATCGAGCACTGGACGCGGCTGCCGGTGGAAGTCGAACTGGCCAGTGAGTTCCGTTACCGCGACCCGGTTCTGGACCGCAGCACCCTGGTGGTGGCGATCAGCCAGTCGGGCGAAACCGCCGACACCCTGGAGGCTGTCCGGCACGCCAAGGAGCAGAAGGCCAAGGTGCTCGCGGTCTGCAACACCAACGGCTCGCAGATCCCGCGGGAGTGCGATGCGGTGCTCTATACCCGGGCCGGACCGGAGATCGGTGTCGCGTCCACGAAGACGTTCCTTGCCCAGATCACCGCGAACTATCTGGTCGGTCTGGCGCTGGCGCAGGCCCGGGGCACCAAATACCCCGACGAGGTCGAGCACGAGTACCGGCAACTGGAGGCGATGCCCGAACTGGTGTCGCATGTGCTGGAAGGCATCGACTCGGTCGCCGAGTTGGCGCGGCAGTTCGCGTCGTCGAGTGCGGTGCTCTTTCTTGGTCGCCATGTCGGCTACCCGGTGGCACTGGAAGGCGCGCTCAAGCTCAAGGAACTGGCCTACATGCACGCCGAAGGCTTTGCCGCCGGTGAACTCAAGCATGGCCCGATCGCACTGATCGAGGACGACCTTCCGGTGATCGTTGTGATGCCTTCGCCCAAGAATGCGGCGATGTTGCACTCCAAGCTGCTCTCCAACATTCGCGAGATCCAGGCCCGCGGTGCCGTCACCATCGTTATTGCCGAGGAGGGCGACGAGACGGTGCGTCCCTACGCCGACCATCTGATTGAAATACCTGCGGTGTCAACGCTGTACCAGCCGCTGCTGTCGACCATCCCGCTACAGGTGTTTGCCGCCGGCGTGGCGCAGGCTCGCGGCTACGACGTGGACAAGCCGCGCAACCTGGCCAAGTCAGTCACCGTCGAGTAGCGGGAGCATTCAGTGCGACAATTGTTGGCGGTGGTGTGCGCCGCGATGGCGGTGCTGGCGCAGGCGCCGAATGCTGGTGCGGCGAACGAGGTTCCCGACCTGGGCCCGCTCTTCGACGACAGCGGACCGCTGCCCGGCTCGGTCGCTGACCTCACCGGAATCCCGGATCTGGCGTTTACCACCCCGTCGGGTCTGGCCTGCCGGAAGAGTCGCGGGAAAGTGACGCACAGTGTGGCCTGTGCCGGGAATCTCGTTGGCGCCCCGGCGGGAACTCGCAGCGTCAGTCTTGGGACCGTCTATGCCGACGGCAACGGCCCGGCGCAGTTCATGCCGATGGCCCCCGCCGGGCTCCTCGGCGATCCCGCAAAGGTTCCGTCGATCATGTTGGCGCCCGGCCACAAGATCGTGTTCTGGGATTTCTCGCCCACCGAATCGCTGGTCTGCGGTGCACCGATGGGTACCGAGGTGGCCTGTGTGCTCAAGGCTGCGCGCGAGAACGGTGGCAAGAGCGGCGGCCCGGCGGTGACGCACGGATTCGTCATCTCCGCGCCGAACAGCGAAGTCTTCTAACGCGGCGCAGATTCGCGGCGGTGCCGGAATCTGGTTGCAGCAGCTCGATTGTGTGTCGCCCGTCCGTCGAAAACTCGGCGGCAATCGCGGCGACGATGAGACGATGCAGCCGTTGTTGTCGACTGCGAAGCTGACCGAGTGAGGGAGAACAGACTTGTCCAACGTTGAGCCTGCTGTTCACGTCAACCGGCCCAGACTGCTTCTGATCCTCGGCATGACGATCTTCTTCGTCGCGTCCTACCTCGTCACCGTCGCGCTGTATGAGCGCGCGGGTTGTGGATGCCCGCGCCACCTCACCGAAGGCGTGGCGTCGGCCGACGGCACGACCGTGACCATCGATATCGAGGACCTCCAGACGGTCAAGGGCACACTGACCGGCAAGGTCACCATCACGCCGGGGGCCGAACTGCTCGACCCTGTCCGGCATGGGCTCACGGAAGAACTGAGCATCGCGGTGCACTCCGCGGTCACGCCGACGAAGCGCACCTGGACGAAGGGCATGGTGCCCGGTGAGTTCCCGGTGCCCTTGACCATCTCCGGTAACTCGGCGAAGTGGCCGTTCGATCACTATCAGACCGGGCCGATCACCGTCGATGTCGTGCGCGGGGATGCCACGGTTCCGGAACGGATGTCGGTGACGTTCGTCGACCACATCGCCGGTTGGAAGAACGAGATCGTCAGCGACCGCGAAGATGGTGGCCCATACCGCATCACGCTGCACCGGTCGCCGAGCACCATGGCGTTCGGTGCCGTGATCGTAGGCGTCTTGATCGCCCTGGCCGCGGTGGCCGTTGTCGTGGCGAACCTGACCTTCCTCGGCTGGCGCAAGTTCCAGCCGCCGATGACGACCTGGTATGCGGCAATGCTTTTCGCGGTGGTCCCGCTGCGAAACGCGCTGCCGGACGCTCCGCCGATCGGATCCTGGATTGACGTCACGATCACGCTCTGGGTGATCGTCGCGCTGGTGATGTCGATGCTGCTGTTTATCTACTGCTGGTGGCGCGACCTGAAACCCGAGCCCGTCACACCGGACTGACAAGATGCGCGGCAAGGCGCAGTACTGTGAGCGGCATGTCCGTCACCATCGACGAACTCCATCTTGCCGATCCGCCTGACACGTGGCGGTCGGCGGGGTTCAGTGTGGATCCCGACGACGTCTGCCGGGTGGGTGAGGTCCGGCTGCGGCTGACCGGGGGCGGCACCGGCATCCTCGGGTGGGCACTGCGGGGCTTGCCCTCCGGCGGCCCGCTCGACGGTATCCCCACCTCCCGCTCTGTCGCGGCGGCCACCGAACCGGCCGCGCATCCGAACGGCGTGATCTCGATCGATCACGTTGTGCTGTTGTCCCTCAACCTGCCTCGCACCGTCGAGGCACTGGCTGCAGTCGGGCTGCAGTCGCGCCGGGTCCGCGACGCCGAACTCGGCGGTCGGCCGATGCGGCAGATCTTCTTCCGGCTGGGTGCGGTGATCCTCGAAGTCGTCGGGTCGCCCCACACGGGGGCGGACGGTCCGTCAACGCTGTGGGGTATCACCTACGTCGTCGCCGATATCGAGGCGACGGCGTCGTTCTTCGGCGAGCGCACGTCGCCGGTGAAGGACGCCGTGCAGCCCGGTCGCCGGATCACCACGCTGCGGCATCGCGATCTGGGTATGTCGGTCCGCACCGCGATGATCTCGCCGCCTATCCTCAGCCGATGACCGAATCCACCGATGACGTGGTCGTCATCCATACCGACGGTGGGTGCCGCCCCAACCCGGGCCCCGGTGGTTGGGGCGCGGTGCTGCGCATGCGCCACCACGTCCGCGAGATGTGCGGTGGCGAGCCCGGCGAGACGAGCAACAACCGGATGGAGCTGACCGCTCCGATCGCGGCGCTGGAAGCCCTCACCCGGCCCGTGGTGGTACATCTGCACACCGACAGCACCTACGTCCGCAATGGCATCACCAAGTGGGTGTCAGGCTGGGAACGCAACGGCTGGCTGACCGCCGCCAAGCAACCGGTGAAGAACGTCGATCTGTGGCAACGGCTTCAGGCCGCCTGCGCGCGTCACCAGGTCGAGTGGTTCTGGGTGAAAGGCCATTCGGGGGTCGCCGACAACGAGCTGGCCGATGAGTTGGCAACGCGGGGCTTACAGGAAGCGATCGCCGCTTCGGCCATGCGCGCGGTTGGCCCGGCCGGCGACATTGACCAGCGAGCCCGCCGCTCGTAGTTTTGAAGATCTGACGGCGAACAGGGAGGCTTCGGGTGGTGCGGCGAGCACTGGCAGTGGCGGTCAGCTCGGCTGCCCTGCTGATGACGGTGCCGAACGCCGTGGCGGCCCCGGGTTTCCCCGACGTGGACTCCCTGATCGATGACAGCGGGCCGCTGCCCGGTTCGGTCAGCGATCTGCAGCAGGCTCCGAACGTCGTCTTCGCCACCGAATCCGGGCTGGTCTGCAGGATGCGGCAGGGCAGGATCACCCATGAGGTCAACTGCGCGGGCGACATTCCGGGGGCGCCGCGCGACGCCGGCTCGGTACAGCTGCCCGGGATCTACGGGAAGGAAAGCATCCCGGCGCGTTTCTTGCCTGCTCCGCCGGACGCGCTGCTCGCCGGAAGCCCGCCGGCCGCAAAGCTTCCGGTGGGCCACAAGATCGTGTTCTGGGACTTCTCACCCGCCCAGTCCATGGTCTGCGGGGTTCCGCCGTCCACCGACTTGGTCTGTGTGCTCAAGGAGCCACAGGTGCCCGGTGCGGTGAGTCCGGTGGCCGCCCACGGCTTCGTCATTGCCGCACCGCAGAGCTGGGTCTTCTAAACCTCACGGATGCCGGGCGGTGACTCCACCGTCGACGACGATCTGGGTCCCGGTGATGAACGACGCCCGGGGCGACATCAGGAACGCCACCGCCTGGGCGACCTCGCCCGGTTGACCGATCCGCCCCAGCGGCGCGGCGGCCACAAAGCCGGCCGCGACTTCTTCGACGTCGAGCGCGATCTGCAGCATCGGTGTCTCGATGAAGCCAGGACAGACCGCGTTGATACGGATTCCGGCCGGACCCAGTTGGGCGGCCATCGACCTGGTCAGCCCCAGCAGTCCGGCCTTGGAGGCGCAGTAGGCCGGGATGAACGGGTTGGCGGTCAGCCCCTCGATGCTTGAGATGCCGACCACCGCTGGGTCGCCGCCTGCTCGGGCGACGGACTCCAGGTGCGGCAGCATCAACTGCACCAGCATCGCCTGGGCGCGCAGGTTGACGCTCATCACGGCGTCCCAGGATTCGCCGGTGTAGGCGCCCACCGGTTCGGGCAGCACCCGGCCCGCGGCATGCACCAGCCCGTCGATTCCGTCCAGCGCCTCAGCCGCTGCCGCGACCGCGGCGGGCATCCCGGCGTCGTCGCAGACGTCGACCACCGTGCCGGGCATTCCCAAACTCTCGGCCACGTCCAGAACCGTTGGGGCTATGTCCCACAACGCAACCCGGCGGCCGTCGGCAACCAGGGCCTGGGCGCAGGCCCGGCCGATTCCCGATGCTGCCCCGGTGACGACAACTCCGCTCAATTCAGCGCTCCTTTGCGATGACGAACTGCGACCAATCCGGTTCACGCACCGCCGACCAGTACTCGTCGAGCCGCCACGGGCTCACGGTATGGATCTCGCCGTCGGCGTTCTTGAAATAGGAATGCTTGACCGCCGGATGCGCCCACACCGTCTTGGTGATCGCGGCCTGGGTGGCCTGGTGCCACTCGGTGGCCGCCCGCACGGTCGGCTCGATCGAGTGCAGCTGTTCATCGGCGAGCTTGGCCAGGCAGGCGTCGATGTAGCGCATCTCCAACTCGGAGTTGAAGATCAGGCTGCCGCCGTGTGCCAGATGCGCGCCGGGGCCGTAGAGCACAAAGAAGTTCGGGAAGCCGGGCACAGTGATGCCCAGATACGCGTACGGCTTGCTGCCCCACAGCGCGTGTAGATCGGTGCCGTCGCGGCCGGTGATGCGCATCGGCCACAACACATCGGTGTGCCGAAAACCGGTGGCGTACACGATCACATCCACCTCGTGGTGGACGCCGTCGTCGGTCTCCACGCCCTGCGGGGTGATTCGCCGAATGGCGGTGCGGTCCAGTTCGACGTTGTCGCGCCGCAGGGTTTTGAGCCAGGTGCCGTTGTCCTGCAGGGTGCGCTTGCCGGTCGCCGGATAGTCCGGCAGCACCTTGGCCAGCAGCTCGTCGTCGTCGCCCACCTGATCGGTGATCCAGCCGGTGAACATCTGCCGGGCCAGGGCGTTGATCTCGCTCACCGCGTAGTCCTGGTCGGGATAGTCCGGATCTACTCGGGCGGCCTCCAGGCCCTTGTCGGCACCGGGCCACAGCAGCAGGAAGCGGTACCAGCGGCCGTAGAACGGCAGGTGCTCCAACGCCCAGCGCACCCCGCCGTCGACGGCGTCGTGATACATCGGGTTGGGGAACATCCACTGTGCGGTGCGCTGAAACACCGTCAGGTGAGCCACTTTCTCCGCAATCGCCGGTGCGATCTGAAATCCACTGGCACCCGCCCCGATCAACGCGACCCGCTTACCGGTCAGGTCGACACTGTGATCCCACGCCGCAGAGTGAAACGACGGCCCGGCGAAACTGTCCGCGCCGTCGAGGTCGGGCAGATTCGGCCGATTGAGCTGACCGACAGCGGTGATCACCGCGCGTGCCGACAGCGTGGACCCTGCGCCGTCGGCGGTGCGGGTGGTCAGCGTCCAGGTTCCGTTGCCCTCGTTCCAGACGGCATCGGTGACCTCGGTACCCCACCGAATATGTTCAGTCAGGCCGTGTTTGGTGACCAGATCGCTGAAGTATGCCCGCAGCTCGGGTTGTTCGGCGAAATAGTGACCCCAGTCGTTGTTGGGTTCGAAGCTGTAGCAGTAGAAGTGGTTCGCGACATCCACCCGAGCGCCCGGGTAGTCGTTCTCCCACCACGTTCCGCCCGGGCCCTCGTTCTTCTCGATGATCGTGAAGGGAATACCGGCCTGGGCCAGCCGAATTCCGGCCAACACGCCCGATTCGCCACAGCCGATCACCACCACCGACAGCTCCGCCGCGCGTTCCACCGGCGCTGGACTGCGCGGGTCGACCCCGTCGAGGTCGAGTTCTTCGGAGAGCAGCCCCAGGTAGGCATCCGGCACGGTCTCGCAGGCCGCCCAGTCCATCATCTCCTTGACCAGCTCGGCAGGCAGGGGAGCGGGCTGCGGGCAGCCGCGATCGCGATAGTCGACGATCACCGGCAGCGCTTCGGCGCGGGCCCGGGCCTTGTCCTCTTCGGACATGAACCCCTGGATCTCGTTGAGGAAGATCCCGTTCTGCCTGAAGTCCCGGATGAAGCGGGGGTCGCCGGTGATGTGCACGCACGACAGCAACAACGTGGGGATGGAGACCTGCTCCAAGGCCGCCGCGATCTCAGCATCGGCGGTGGTGAACGGTTCCCCGGCGTAGCGGTTGCGCAACGGCTCGGCCCTCTCCCTCTATTCGCTACTGTGCGACGCGAAATTGAATCGGACGATACGCGAGGCGCAGGGGCTGATCAAGGGATTGGGTGGCTCCGGCTTACCCGGCCGCGTCGATCTTCGAGGCGATCGAATCGAGCAGCGTATGTACTGGCGCTACCGAATCGCTATACCCGCACACGTTGACGCGGACAACAACGTTGTTGCGCACGGTCAGCCTGGATTGACACGTCCAGCCGTTGCCTCGGGCGTTCGACGTGATGGCAGCGAGCACTCCGTCGGAGTCGCTGACCTTGTTGACGTACCAGAGCACATCGGGTGCTTCGGTCGCACTGGCGGCGCGGCTGTTGACAATACGGAGGTTGCATCTCCGCCACGCAGAGCTCTGACTGGTGTAAAACGCCCGGGCCGCATCGGCCTGCGGGTAGGTGGCTACGCTGAGCGAAACATGCCTCCACAGCTTGGTGGGATCGAGATCGGCCGGACTGTTCCATTGTTGCCAGCGGAAAGCAGTCCACCCGGAGCCTGCGTAGTCCCGCGAAGCAACGCCGGTGACACCTTGGCAATCGGCATCCACCGGATCCTCGGTGGCAATACCGTCGCCGTGAGCGACGAGGCCGATGTCGGGTGCGCGCACCGCAGTAGACACCACGCCACTGTCCGGCAATAGGCTGTCGAGGGCCGAGGCGGATAGCGGCGCCCGGTGGCTCGATGTCGCGGGTGCTGATGTCGTGGTAAGCGATTGGGAAATCTCGTGTCGGTCACGGCCTACGACGGTCACGCTGAGTGCCACGATGATCGCCGTCAGCGCGCAGACCAGCCCCACCAGCAGCCATATCAGCCGTCGGCCGCCATTCGGTGGTGGATTCGGTGGCCAGAACGGCGGTGCCTGACTGTCTGGTGAGACGGGGCCGTTGATCGGCGCGAATCGCATCGGATCATAGGGGTTGGGAGTCCGACCCTGCGGTTCACTCATTGGTGCACTCCACTTCCCGTAGGGCCTGTCGGAAGTCAGCTCAGCCTGCCGCGTCGACCTTCGGGGTGATCGAGCCGAGGATGTCCTGCGCCGCATTGGCCGGGATGCTGTTACCGCAGACATCGGCCTGCGCGACAACGTTGTTGCGGATGGTCAGGGCGTCCTGGCATGACCAGCCGCCGCCGCCCTCACTGATGGCAGTTGTCTTGACGAGCTCGTCGGACTCGGTGACCTCGGTGACGGTCCAGAAAACGCGTGGCTCATTGTCGCCGCTGGTCACGGTCATGTTCAGGGTGCGGCCGGCGCACCGCTTCCACTTGTCGCTCTGCTTCGCATAGAAGGCCTGCGCGTTCTCCGCCCGCGGAAAAGTCGCCACCGACACCAACAGACCGTGCTTCAGGTCGTGGGTGTCGATGTCGGGCGGGCTGTACCAGCGCTGCCAGCGGATCGCGGTCCAACCGGTACCGGCGTAGACGGGACCCGAGGCGACCGAACTGATGCCCTGGCAGTCCGCGTCCACCACGGTGACCTCATCCATCGCCTCACCACTCATCACGACACCGAGTTCGGGATCGGCCACTGCCGCGGCGAGAGCCCCCTGGCGAGGCAGCAACTCCTCAATCTTGGAGACCGGCACCGGTGACTTGTCAGAGGATGCCGATGCCGTCGCCGAGGTCTCCGTCTTTGCGGCGGGCCTGGCCGTGTCGTGCCGGCTACGCCCGGACAGTGTCACGGTGAGCACGATGCCGATCACCGCGACCACGGCGACCGTGGCCAACAGCGCCCACATCTTGCGGCGGTTGGGCCCCGGTGACCCCGGTGGGGGTCCCCCGAGCCCAGGCGGCAGCGGCGGCACCGGGTATTGCCCGCCCGGGAATGGCTGGATGGGCCGGTTCATCGGCGCAAATTGGGGCTGGGTGTACTGATTGGGTGTCGGACCGTGCGGTTCGCTCATTGATGCCCCCACATCCCATCGGGGCCGGTCGCAGGCGGACAGCCCTCACTCGCGTGTGACGTTATCAGCGGTTGGGCTATCACGGTCTGCACTGACAATGCGAAGCTGCACGCCGTCGCAGGGGTGAGAATCGACGCGAACCGCTTGTGCCCGAGTCAGGCCGCCGCGTCGATCTTCGCGGTGATCGCATCGAGGAGCGCCTGTGCGGCTGCTGTCGAATCTCTCAACGCGCACGCGTTGGTTTGGACAACAACGTTGCTGCGTGCGGTCAGTGTGCTTTGGCACGACCAGCCGCCGCCTCCCTCGGAGATCGTGGTCGCCTTGAGCGTCCCATCGGTGTCGGTGACGCCTCCGACCGTCCAGAATCCGTCGGCCGAGTCCGTGACCGCGGGCATGCGGGTATTGATGATGTGGCCGGAGCACTTCTGCCACGCTGCGCCCTGCTTGGTGTAGAAGGCGCGGGCAGCGTCAGCCTGGGGGTACGTGGTTACCGACATCAGGGCTTGGCGCACCAGCTTTGGCGCATCGGGCTCGGCGGGACTGTTCCACCGTTGCCACCTGGTAGCGGTCCAACCCGTACCGGCATAAACCGGCCCCGAAACAGAGGTAAGTCCTTGGCAGTCGGCGTCCACCATGACGTCGGTGCTGATACTCGTACCCTCATTGGCGAGGCCGATGTCGGGGTCGCTCACTGCTGAGGCGACGGACTCCTTGGCCGGCAGTAGTTCGTTGAGAGCGGCGACGGCCACCAGCTTTCCGCCGCCGGACTCCGAATCCGTGGTGGCCTGCGTGTTCTCGTGCCGGTCACGTCCGATGACGTTCACGGCAAGTACCACGGCGGTTACGGTCAGCACGATGACCAGCCCCAGCAGAGCCCAAATCAATCGGCGGTTGCGTTGCGGCGGCGGACTGGGTGGCCACGGCGGCGGGAACTGTCCACCCAGCGGCGGCATGGGCCGGCTGGTGGGCGCAAATTGCGTTGGGTCGTACGGATTGGGAGTTGGACCGTGCGGTTCGCTCATCGGGGCACCCCCGTCCCGTCGGGGCCGGTCACAGGCGGACGGGCCTCACTGGCATGAGACGTTATCAGCGGTCGGTCTGTCCGTGTCTGCATCAACCATGCGACGCTGTACGCCGTGGCGGACGTCAGAACGCGCCTGGCCGCGGTGTGGCACTTCGTGCACACCGCGCCGCTGACCTACCTGTGGCTGGCGGTGCTGGGAGTCACCACCGTCATCCAGCACCTGGTCGGCCGGCGGCTGCACACCATGCTCGTCGAGCAATCCACCAACCTGCACCATCTGGCCACCGACCCGCTGGAGGTGCTGGTCTCCAGCCTGCTGTGGATCGACGGTAAGGACTGGTCACCGTATCTGGTGCTTTTCACCCTGTTCCTGGCGCCGGCCGAACACTGGCTGGGCCACCTGCGTTGGCTGATGGTCGGATTGATCTCCCACGTCGGTGCCACCTATGTCAGCGAGGGTGCGCTGTATGCGCTGATCCACCTGCACCGGGAATCGGAGCGCCTGACCTACGCCCGCGACATCGGCGTCAGCTACTTCCTGGTCGGGGTGATGGCGGTGCTCACCTACCGGATCCGTCGGCCCTGGCGCTGGGTTTACCCGGCCGGCCTGGTCGTCATCTTCACGGTGCCGCTGCTCATCAATCCCGACTTCACCGCGATCGGCCACGCCGCCGCGCTGGTGATCGGGTTGTGCTGCTACCCGCTGACCCATCCCCACCATCCGCTGCGACATCACCCGAGTACCGCCGGCGGCCACTAGCCTGACAATCGCGAGCAGGGCGAGGAGGGCAAGTGCGGCATTACTACAGCGTCGAGGTCATTCGCGCCGCCGAAGCACCGCTGTTGGCGAGCCTGCCCGACGGGGTGCTGATGCGCCGGGCGGCGTTCGGGCTGGCGACCGCGATCGCTGGGGAACTGGCCGCGCGCACCGGCGGGATAGCCGGACGCAACCTGTGCGCGGTGGTGGGTTCCGGCGACAACGGCGGCGATGCGCTGTGGGCGGCCACCCTGCTGCGCCGACGCGGCGTGGCGGCCAGCGCCATCCTGCTCGACCCCGAGCGGGCCCACGCCAAAGGTCTCGCGGCGTTCAGACGTGCCGGTGGCCGGATCGTCGACACCGTGCCGCCCGCAACGGATCTGGTGATCGACGGTGTGGTCGGCATCTCCGGGCGCGGCCCGCTGCGGCCGCACGCCGCCGAGATCTTCGCCGACGTCGATGCGCGAGGCATCTCGGTGGTGGCCGTCGATATCCCCAGCGGCTTGGACCCGCACACCGGCGCGGCGGACGGGCCCGCGGTGCACGCCGCTCTCACGGTCACCTTCGGTGGCCTCAAGCCGGTGCACGCGCTGGGGCAGTGCGGGCGGGTCGAGCTCGTCGAGATCGGTCTGGACCTGCCGGACACCGACATTCGGTCATTGACCGCCGCCGACGTCGAGTCCTGCTGGCCGGCGCCCGGTCCCCGCGACGACAAATATACCCAGGGCGTCACCGGAATCCTGGCCGGCTCGGCGACCTACCCGGGCGCGGCGATCCTGTGCGCCGGGGCGGCGGTGGCCGCCACCTCCGGGATGGTGCGCTACGCCGGAAGCGCTGACGCCCAAGTGGTTTCGCACTGGCCGGAAGTGGTCGCCGCACCCAGTCCGGCCGCCGCCGGGAAGGTGCAGGCCTGGGCGGTCGGTCCCGGTCTGGGCACCGGGGAACAGGCCGCCGCCGCACTGTGGTTCGCGCTTGGCGCCGATCTGCCGGTGATCGTCGACGCCGATGCGCTCACCATCCTGGCCGCCCACCCAGCCCTGGTGGCCGAGCGCAACGCCCCAACGGTGCTGACACCGCATGCCGGCGAATACGCCCGGTTGGCCGGGCACCCACCCGGACCCGACCGGGTCGGTGCGGCCCGCGAGCTGGCCGACCGCTTCGGGGCCACCGTGCTGCTCAAGGGCAACGTCACCGTCATCGCCGACCCCGCCGGCCCGGTCTATCTCAACCCGTCCGGCGGGTCATGGGCGGCCACCGCGGGCTCCGGCGACGTGCTGTCCGGGATGATCGGCGCGCTGTTGGCATCGGGCCTGCCCACCGCCCAGGCCGCTGCCGCCGCCGCATTCGTGCACACCCGCGCCGCCGCAGCCTCGGCCGCCGACCCCGGCCCCGGCGACACCCCGACGTCGGCCTCGCGCATCCTGACCCACATCCGCACCGCCCTGGCCCAGCTATAGAGGAGAGTCGCAGTGACCCATTCCCACCCGTCCGTGCCGGCGCATGCCATCGCTCCGGCCTACACCGGCCGGATGTTTACCTCGCCGGTCCCGGCGCTGCGGTTGCCCGACGACCCGATGGACCCGCAGACCGCCTACCGCTTCATCCACGACGAGCTGATGCTCGACGGCAGCTCTCGGCTGAATCTGGCCACCTTCGTCACCACCTGGATGGACCCCGAAGCGTCGGCGCTGATGGCGGAGTCGTTCGACAAGAACATGATCGACAAGGACGAATACCCGGCCACCGCGGCCATTGAGCAGCGCTGCGTGTCCATGGTCGCCGACCTGTTCCACGCCGAGAACCTGCGCGACGACGACCCCGCCAGCGCGATCGGGGTGTCCACCGTCGGGTCCAGCGAGGCGGTGATGCTGGGCGGGCTGGCGATGAAGTGGCGCTGGCGCCAGCAGGTCGGTGACGACTGGAAGGGTCGCACTCCGAACCTGGTGATGGGCTCCAACGTCCAGGTGGTGTGGGAGAAGTTCTGCCGCTACTTCGACGTCGAACCCCGCTACCTGCCGATGGGCCAGGACCGCTACGTGATCACCCCCGAACAGGTGATCGACGCCGTCGACGAGAACACCATCGGCGTGGTGGGCATCCTGGGCACCACCTACACCGGGGAACTCGAACCCGTCGAGCAGATCTGTGCGGCACTGGACACCCTCGCCGCCGGCAGCGGGCCGGACGTGCCGGTGCACGTGGACGCCGCCAGCGGCGGATTCGTGGTGCCCTTCCTGCACCCGGGCCTCAAGTGGGATTTCCGGTTGCCGCGGGTCGTCTCGATCAACGTCAGCGGCCACAAGTACGGCCTGACCTATCCGGGCATCGGCTTCGTGGTGTGGCGCAGCGCCGACTACCTGCCCGAGGAGCTGGTGTTCCGGGTCAACTACCTGGGCGGCGACATGCCGACATTCACGCTGAACTTCTCCCGGCCGGGCAACCAGGTCGTCGGCCAGTACTACAACTTCCTGCGGCTGGGCCGCGCCGGCTACACCGAGGTGATGCGGACCCTGTCCGACACCGCCCGCTGGCTGAGCCACCAGTTGGCCGCTTCTGAGCACTTCGAGGTGATCAGCGACGGTTCGGCGATCCCGGTGGTGAGCTGCCGGCTGGCCGGCGAGCGCGGCTACACCGAGTTCGACGTGTCCCACGAGTTGCGCACCTACGGCTGGCAGGTGCCGGCCTACACCATGCCGGAGGGCGCCGAGGACGTCGCGGTGCTGCGCGTTGTGGTCCGCGAGGGGCTGTCGGCGGATCTCGCCCGCGCGCTTTTCGACGACATCATGAAATCGGTGACCGCGCTGGACCGGGTCAAGCCCGCGGGCCATTACGACGATCAGCAGCACTTTTCGCACTGATCAGGCGAGCGCTGCGGCCGAGTGTGTGTTCTCGGTCGCAAAACGGCTTTGAGGCCGATCAAACCGCACACTCGGCGATCCGACGGGCCGGTTTGGGAGGTTCTGGGACAATCGAACCTGACATGACTGCCGTATCCCGAACGTCCGGCCTGCTGGCGCAGGCGCTGGTGGACCTGGACGCCATTGCCCACAACGTGCGGGTGCTGGACGAACACGCCGGCGCCGCCGGGGTGATGGCTGTGGTCAAGGCCGATGGTTACGGCCACGGCGCCGTCCCGGTGGCCCGCGCCGCGCTGGGTGCCGGTGCGGTCGAACTCGGGGTGGCCACCGTCGACGAGGCGCTGACGTTGCGAGCGGCCGACATCACCGCACCGGTGCTGGCATGGCTGCACGGGCCGCACGCCGACTTCGCTCCCGCCCTGGCCGCCGACGTACAGATCGCGGTCTCTTCAGTGGCGCAGCTGAACGAGTTGCTCGATGCGGTGGAGCGCACCGGGCGCACCGCGACCGTCACGGTCAAGGCCGACACCGGCATGAACCGCAACGGGGTGGGCGGCGCCGACTTCCCGGCACTGGTGACCGCGCTGCAGCGGGCCGTCGCCGACGACGCGATCCGGGTGCGTGGCCTGATGTCGCATCTGGCCTGCGCCGACGAGACTGACAACCCGGTCAACGATGTTCAGGCGCAACGCTTTTCCGACCTGCTGACTGTGGCGCGCGCGCAGGGCCTGGAGTTCCCGGTCGCGCACCTGGCCAACTCGGCAGGGGCGATGACCCGCCCCGACCTGGCCTACGACATGGTTCGGCCGGGAATAGCCATGTACGGCCTGAGCCCCATCCCCGAGCGCGGCGACATGGGCCTGATTCCGGCGATGACGCTGAAATCGCTTGTGGTGTTGGTTCGTCCGATCAAAGCCGGCGAGGCCGTCTCTTACGGGCACACCTGGGTCGCCCCGGTCGACACCACCGTGGCACTGGTGCCGATGGGCTACGCCGACGGGGTGTTCCGACCGCTGAGCGGACGGTTCGACGTGTTGATCAACGGCCGACGTCGGCGCAGCGTCGGGCGCGTCTGCATGGACCAGTTTGTCGTCGATCTGGGTCCCGGCCCCGTCGACGTCACCGAGGGTGACGAGGTCATCGTGTTCGGGTCCGGAGCGGACGGCGAACCGCTGGCCCAGGACTGGGCCGACGTGTTGGGCACCATCCACTATGAGGTGGTCAACAGCCCGCGCGGGCGGGTCGCCAGGACTTATCGGGGCGCCGATGGCGGGTAATCGGCGCGGGTCGCGGCGGGCCGGCGGCTGGCTGGCGGGGGTGGCCGGTCTGGCGGCCGTCGGCACCATCGCCGGAAGCACCATCGCCCGGTCGGTGACGCGACGCACCACCGCCGAAGACGCTTACGCCGATGAGGATTTCGAGATTCTCGACCACGACCACAGCTCGGTGGTGGTCACCGACGACGGCGTGGAACTGGCGGTGCGCGACGTGGGTCCGCGCAATGCACCGCTGACCGTGGTGTTCGCGCACGGATTCTGTCTGCGGATGGGCTCGTTCCATTTTCAGCGGGCGCGGCTGGCAGCGGAGTGGGGCGATCAGGTGCGCATGGTCTTCTACGACCAGCGCGGGCACGGGGATTCCAGCGTTGCCCCACCGGGCACCTACACCGTGCCGCGGCTCGGCCAGGATCTGGAGGCGGTGCTGCGGGCGGCCGTGCCGCGCGGACCGATCGTCCTGGTAGGCCATTCGATGGGCGGCATGACGGTGTTGGCGCACGCACGGCAGTTTCCCCAGCGCTACGGCAACCGGATTGTCGGTGCGGCGTTGATATCGTCGGCCGCCAAAGGGGTTTCGCGGTCTCCGCTGGGGCAGATCCTGCGCAACCCGGCGCTGGAAGCCGTGCAGTTCAGTGTGCGGTACGCGCCGAAACTGGTGCACCGGGGCCGCGGCGCGGCGCGCGGGGTGATCGCACCGATTCTGCGGGCCGCCTCCTACGGCACCGACCAGATCAGCCCGAGTGTGGTGGCCTACTCCGAGGAGATGATGCACTCCACCCCGGTCGCCACCATGGTGGGCTTCCTGCACGCCCTGGAAGTCCACGACGAGAGTGCCGCGCTGCCGACGCTGGCCAAGATCCCTACCCTGGTCGCCTGTGGCGACCAGGACCTGCTCACCCCACCGGGGTACTCGCGGGCGATGGCGGCCACGTTGTGGGATTGTGAGCTGGTGATCGTGCCCGGGGCCGGGCATCTGGTGCAGTTGGAGGAACCCGATGTCATCGACGAGGCGCTGGTGCGACTGGTGGAGCGCGCCACTCCGCGCCGTGGCATGCTGACGCACCGGTTGCGCCGAAAGGCCGGGCGCAGTGGCTGATCCGCAGGAGGCGACCCTGTCCACCGCCGAGGACACCGTCGCGCTGGGAGCCCGGCTGGGCGAACAGCTACGAGCCGGCGACGTGGTGGTGCTGTCCGGTCCGCTGGGTGCCGGAAAAACCGTGTTGGCCAAGGGGATCGCCGCGGCACTGGATGTCGATGGTCCGGTCACCTCGCCGACGTACGTGCTGGCCCGCGAACATCGGGCCCGCCGGCCGGACAGCCCGGCGATGATTCACGTCGACCTTTACCGGCTGCTCGATGAGTCGGGCCTGGACCTGCTGGCCGAGCTGGACTCTTTGGACCTTGACACCGAACTCGACGACGCCGTCGTCGTGGTGGAGTGGGGTGAAGGCCTGGCCGAGCGGCTCTCCGACCGGCACCTGGACATTCGGCTGGACCGCGCGGCGGACTGCGAGACACGCACCGCGACCTGGCGGTGGCACGCGCCGTGACCGGAGCGATTCTGACCATCGACACCGCCACCCCCGCCGTCACCGCCGGCGTGGTGGCCGCCGACCGCCGCACCGTGCTGGCCGAGCGGGTCACCCCCGACGCCCGCGCGCACGCCGAACGGCTGACCCCCAATGTGCTGGGCGCACTGGCCGATGCAGGCCTGACCATGGCCGATCTGGCCGCGGTCGTAGTGGGTTGCGGACCGGGACCGTTCACCGGCCTGCGGGTCGGGATGGCCAGCGCCGCGGCCTATGGCCACGCCCTGGGCATCCCGGTGTACGGCGTGTGCAGCCTGGACGCGATCGGCGTGCGCACTTCCGGACCGACCCTGGTGGTCACCGATGCCCGACGTCGAGAGGTCTACTGGGCGCGCTATCGCGACGGGGCCCGGGTGGCGGGCCCGGCAGTGTGTGCCCCGGCCGCCGTCGACCCGGCCGACGCCGTTGCGGTGGCCGGCTCGCCTGCGCACACCGAGCTGTTCGGCCTGCCGATCCTTGACGTCACATATCCGACTCCTGCGGGACTGGTTGCCGCAGTGCGGGATTGGAATGAGGCGCCGGAATCGCTGGTACCGCTGTACCTGCGTCGCCCCGACGCCAAGCCCCCAGCGACCGTCGCTGCGCCGGTGACGCTGGGCGCGCTGGTTCACAGCGACGCGCTGCGCTGCGCCGAACTGGAAGCCCAACTGTTCGGCGGCGACGATCCGTGGCCGGCCGAGGCGTTCAGCCGGGCGATCGATGCTCGTGACAACCACTACGTCGCCGCCCGGATCGGCGACGCCGTGGTGGGCTACGGCGGAATCGCGCGGCTCGGGCGCACCGCGCCGTTCGAATACGAGGTGCACACCATCGGGGTGGACAAGGCACACCAGGGGCGCGGCATCGGGCGGCGACTGCTCACCGACCTGCTGGAGTACGCCGACGGCGGCGTCGTGTACCTGGAGGTCCGCACCGACAACGCCGCGGCGATCGCGCTCTACCGCGACGTCGGTTTCGTCGAGACCGGACTTCGTAAGCGCTACTACCGCAATGGCGCCGACGCCTACACCATGCGGCGGGAGGCCCGATCTTGACAGTAGTCCTGGCCATTGAATCCTCTTGCGACGAAACAGGTGTCGGCATCACCCGCCTGGAATCCGACGGCACCCTGACGCTGCTGGCCGACGAGGTGGCCTCCAGCGTGGAGGAGCACACCCGGTTCGGCGGGGTGGTGCCCGAGATCGCTTCCCGGGCGCACCTGGAGGCGTTGGGCCCCACCATGCGCCGGGCGTTGGCAACGGCGGGGTTGGGAGAGGACCGCCGTCCGGACGCAGTCGCAGCCACCATCGGGCCGGGCCTGGCCGGGGCGCTGCTGGTGGGTGCGGCCGCGGCCAAGGCCTACGCGGCGGCCTGGGGAGTGCCGTTCTACGCCGTCAACCACCTGGGCGGGCACCTGGCCGCCGACGTCTATGCCCATGGCCCGCTGCCGGAGTGCGTGGGACTGCTGGTCTCCGGCGGCCACACCCACCTGCTGCATGTGCGGTCGCTGGGGGAGCCGATCGTCGAACTCGGCAGCACCGTCGACGACGCGGCGGGGGAGGCCTACGACAAAGTGGCCCGGCTGCTCGGGCTGGGCTATCCGGGTGGGCGGGTGCTCGATGAGCTGGCCCGCACCGGCGACCGCAGTGCGGTGGTGTTCCCGCGCGGGATGACCGGCCCGCGCGACGACCCGTACGTGTTCAGCTTCTCGGGCCTGAAGACCGCG
Organism: Mycobacterium sp. SMC-19; assembly: GCF_045310815.1. Classification (NCBI taxonomy): domain Bacteria; kingdom Bacillati; phylum Actinomycetota; class Actinomycetes; order Mycobacteriales; family Mycobacteriaceae; genus Mycobacterium; species Mycobacterium sp. SMC-19. The sequence continues at coordinate 503,854 of NZ_JBJIAM010000003.1, forward strand.
GTGGCCCGCTATGTGGAGCGCAACCCGGACTTCGTCCCAGCCGACGTGGCGGCCGGGTTCCAAGAATCGGTCGCCGACGTGCTGACCGCTAAGGCGGTGCGCGCGGCCACTGATCTGGGGGTCAGCACCCTGCTGATCGCCGGCGGGGTGGCCGCCAACTCCCGGTTGCGTGAACTCGCCGAACAACGCTGTGCGGCAGCAGGCTTAACGCTGCGCATCCCGCCGCTGCGGTTGTGCACCGACAACGGGGCGATGATCGCGTCGTTCGCGGCACACCTGATCGCCGCCGGGGCGGCGCCGTCGCCCCTGGACGTGGCCACCAACCCGGGCCTGCCGGTGGTGCAGGGCCAGATCTCCTGACCGATTCGCAGCGGGGTCACCTTGAGTGCTAGCACTCTCATGTATAGAGTGCTAGGTGGCAGTCGGTCGGATTCTCGCTCGGCACCCGCGACGACGACGCGAGGGCTCGTACGAATGCCGAACACCTTAAGTAAGTACGTTCCGATGGGCTCGGCATCGGCCGGGTCGCATCCAGACAATGTGGAGGGCTCCAATCGTGGCGAGCGTGAACATCAAGCCACTCGAGGACAAGATCCTCGTTCAGGCCAACGAGGCCGAGACCACGACCGCTTCTGGTCTGGTCATTCCGGACACTGCCAAGGAGAAGCCGCAGGAAGGCACTGTCGTTGCCATCGGCCCCGGCCGGTGGGACGAGAGCGGCAGCAAGCGGATCCCGCTGGACGTCGCTGAGGGTGACGTCGTCGTGTACAGCAAGTACGGCGGCACCGAGATCAAGTACGGCGGCCAGGAGTACCTGATCCTGTCCGCGCGCGACGTGCTGGCCATCGTCGGCAAGTAGCCACAAAGCAACCACCGTGCCCGCCCCGGAGATCCCCGTAATACGGGTGATGTCCGGGGCGGCACGCGTAGAGAAAAGGGCTTAAACAGCTATGAGCAAGCAGATTGAGTTCAACGAGGCCGCGCGCCGGGCGTTGGAAGCCGGCGTGAACAAGCTCGCCGACGCAGTCCGGGTGACCCTGGGCCCGCGCGGCCGCACGGTGGTGCTGGCCAAGTCCTTCGGCGGCCCGACGGTGACCATGGACGGCGTCACCGTGGCCCGCGACGTGGACCTGGAAGACCCGTTCGAGAACCTCGGCGCCCAGTTGGTGAAGTCGGTGGCCACCAAGACCAACGACGTGGCCGGCGACGGCACCACCACCGCCACCGTGCTGGCCCAGGCCATCATCTCCGGCGGGCTGCGCAACGTTGCGGCCGGCGCCAACCCGATCGCGCTGGGCGCCGGTATCGCCAAGGCCGCCGACGCGGTGTCCGAAGCGCTGCTGGCCGCGGCCATCCCGGTCTCCGGCAAGGAATCGATCGCCCAGGTGGCCAACGTGTCCTCGCGCGACGAGGAGATCGGTGAGCTGGTCGGCGAGGCGATGACCAAGGTCGGGACCGACGGCGTGGTCAGCGTGGAGGAGTCCTCGACTCTGTCCACCGAGCTGGAGATCACCGACGGTGTGGGCTTCGACAAGGGTTTCCTGTCGGCGTACTTCGTCACCGACTTCGACTCGCAGGAAGCCGTCCTCGAAGACGCCCTGATTTTGCTGCACCGCGACAAGATCAGCTCGCTGCCGGACCTGCTGCCGCTGCTGGAGAAGGTCGTTGAGGCAAACAAGCCGCTGCTGATCATCGCCGAGGACGTCGAGGGCGAGCCGCTGTCGACCCTGGTGGTCAACGCAATCCGCAAGACGCTCAAGGCCGTTGCCGTCAAGGCGCCCTACTTCGGTGACCGCCGCAAGGCGTTTCTGGAGGACCTCGCGATTGTCACCGGCGCTCAGGTGGTCAACCCCGATGTGGGCCTGACGCTGCGGGAGGCCGGCCTGGATGTGCTGGGCACCGCTCGCCGGGTGGTGGTCAGCAAGGACGACACCGTGATCGTCGACGGCGCCGGGACTGCCGAGGCCATCGCGGGGCGGGTCAAGCAACTGCGCGCCGAGATCGAGGCGACCGACTCCGACTGGGACCGCGAAAAGCTCGAGGAGCGGCTGGCCAAGCTGGCCGGCGGCGTGGCCGTGATCAAGGTCGGCGCAGCCACCGAGACCGCACTCAAGGAGCGCAAGCACCGGGTCGAAGACGCGGTGGCGGCGGCCAAGGCTGCGGTGGAGGAGGGCATCGTCACCGGCGGCGGTGTGGCGCTGGTACAGGCCCGCGCGGCGTTGGCCGGGCTGGCGCTGACCGGCGACGAGGCGACCGGCGCGGAGGTGTTCGCCGCTGCGCTGAGCGCGCCGCTGTACTGGATCGCCACCAACGCCGGCGTCGACGGTGCCGTGGTGACCAGCAAGGTCGCCGAGTTGCCGGCCGGACAGGGCTTCAACGCCGCGACGCTGTCCTACGGCGACCTGGCCGCCGACGGTGTCATTGACCCGGTGAAGGTGACCCGCTCAGCGGTGCTCAACGCCGCGTCGGTGGCGCGGATGGTGCTGACCACCGAGACCGCGGTTGTCGACAAGCCCGTCGAGGTCGACGCGCACGCCGGCCACGGCCATCACGGGCACGCGCACTAGTCAGTTCGCACGAAACGCCCCCGGTCCTGATGGGCCGGGGGCGTTTTCGTGCGGAAGTTTTCATACGGCTGCGTTCAGCCGCTACCGTGCGCGGGACACACAGCAATTATTTGCCTTTCTAACAGAAAAACCACAGGATGGATTTCTGCATGTCTCTCGCCCGTAGAACCGTGAAGCAATCACAGAGCCAAACTGGCGAGGTTGCCCGGCGCATCGTCGGAACGGGCGGCATGGTTTGCGCACTCGTCGCGCTTGGGCTCGCCCCGCTGGAGACGGCGCCGACCGCACAGGCAGGCTTCGGTTTCGAGGATGTCGTTGAGTCGCTGATCGACTCGTTCAGTGCCACGTCGGCCCCCATCTGGGATTTCGGCGGCTGGCTCGATGCCTCCGCCGCGGCTGCCACGGACCCGTTGGCCGCAGCGGATCAGGGCCTCGTGGACGTCTACAGCGCGCTCTACGGTGCGATCCACGGTTTCGGCGAGGTCGTGGTCGCCACCCGCGTCTTCGACCTGATCAACCCGTTGTTCGCCTATGGCGACTCGTGCGGCCTCATCTGTCACGGCGTTGGTGCTCACCTCGATGACGCCGGCAACGTCGTCGCCGCCGGAGACGGCGGATGGCTGTTCGGTGATGGCGGCAGCGGCGTGTTGTTGGACCAGAACGGCGACGTTGTCATTGGTGCAGCTGGAACCGTTGGCGGTGACGCGGGATTGATCGGTAACGGTGGAGTCGGCGGCAACGGGGCGGCGGCCTCCCTGAATGACGGCATCATGACCGCGGCCACCGCCGGTCTGAACGGCGGTACCGGTGGCCAGTTGATGGGCAATGGCGGTAGCGGTGGCGCAGGTGGCGCGGGCTGGGTAGGTGCCGACGGAGACTACGCCGGGGGCGTTGGCGGTAATGGCGGCAATGCGCAGTCCATCGGCAACGGCGGCAATGGCGGCCAGGGTGGCGTGGGCATGGCCGGCGAATCAGCGGACGGTCCCGGCGGTTCCGGAGCCAACGGTGGGTCCGGTGGCAACGGCGGCAATGGCGGTCTCGGCGGTAAGACGCTTGGCGCGATCGGCAACGGCGGCAACGGCGGCGGTGGTGGCAACGGCGGCTCTGGCAGCGAGACCGGCTGGGGCAATGGAGGTTCCGGCGGCGCCGGCGGTAACGGTGGTATTGGCTACCATGCCGGCGTTGGTGGCAATGGAGGTGCCGGCGGTGCTGCCAGGGGGTACGCGGGCGCCGGCGGTGCCGGGGGTATCGGCGGTGCAGCCACCAGCAGCGCCGACGGCGGGGATAACCACGGTGGGACCGGTGGTGCTGGCGGCGCCGGCGGCAACAGCAACGATGGCTTTGCGGGTGTAGGTGGCGCGGGAGGCGCCGGAGGCTCCGCCATTGCTGGGGATGGCGGCAATGGGGGAGCCGGAGGCAACGGCGGCACGACCAATCAGGGAGCTGCGACCTCGGGTGCCGGCGGTGCGGGAGGCGCCGGGGGCGACAGCGTCAACGGAGATGGTGGCAATGGCGGTCAGGGTGGCGCCGGTGGTGATCTCCACAATGGCAACGGAGCCGACGGTGGCGCCGGCGGCGCTGGAGGTTCCAGCACGGGAAGTCACACCGCAGGCAACGGGGGCAACGGCGGCGGCGGCGGTGCTGCTGGTGCCGGAAAGGTCAACGGCGGTCACGGCGGCCAGGGCGGCGCCGGTGGCTCCAGCGCCGGCACCGGTGCTGGAGGCCGCGGTGGAAATGGTGGCGCCGGTGGTGCCAGCGAGAGCGCGATAAGCAATATCCGGGGAACCGGTGGTGACGGCGGTGGCGGCGGCACAGGTGGCACCAGCGCCACGGGTCGCGGCGGCAGTGGCGGGAGCGGCGGCGACGGCGGCAAGGGCGCCACGTACGACGTTGGTCCCGTCCACTTTGAGACCGATGGCGGCGATGGCGGTCCTGGTGGCGCTGGTGGTGCGTCGGGCAACACGCCCGGTGAAAGCGGCGCTCCTGGCACGGCTCACGACGGCACGACGCCCGGTAAGGGTGGTGTCGGTGGTGCAGGGGCTGGCAACCGCCCCTGACCGGGCTGTTCGACGAGGATTCCGGTCGTGCGCCGCCCGGGGGTTGGGCAAGGACGCGGGAGGGGTAACCAGCTCGTGGTCGGCAGGCGGCGCCTCAGAGTCCGACGATGACGATGATCACGCCTACCACGATCGACACTGCGAGGGACACCAATAGGAAGCCGACGATCCCTTCTTTGCCCGCTGATGTCGCATGATCCCCCGCCGCGATCGGGGCGAACTTCCGGCCGGCGCCCCATGCCGCCGCGAGCAGTGTCGCCAGCCAGTTCGCGTAGGCGGCGTAGACGATCAGTGAGACCGCCGTAACTCCCCACGCGTTGGGCAAATGAATGTGTGGCCACAGCAGGCCCAACAGCGCCAGGAACATTCCGTTGAGCGTTGCCTCCAGATGGCTCGACAGCGCCATGCGAGGGTTCTTGCACGCGGGAATGGCGAGCCCGGTGAGCAGGCCGAGCAGAAACAGGAGCAATCCGAGCTTGAACAGGACTGTCTGCATGTCAGGAGCGTAGGAGTGCTCCGCGGCGCGCGTTGCGGATTGGCCGGGCAGTGGAACCCTTCTCGATCGTCGGCACCGTCTCTGCGTCGATGACTTCGTTGTGGTCAGACGGCGAAGTGGAACAGCCCGTACCAAACGACGAAGGCGAACAGCGCCAGACCACCCAGTAGGGCCAGGGTGAACTGGCCCCTGGTGAGGACCCTCTCCTTGATGGTGACGGTGCCGATTACGAGGCAGATCGGGTAGTAGAGCAGCATGGCGGTGACGACGCCGGGCGAATACCGATCGAGAGTCGGCGTCATCGCCAGATGAAAGAGTGCGTCCCAGAACAGGTTTGCGCTGGCGAAGGCAACCAACGCAGCGCTGCGAGGCAGGGTCTGCCTTCGGTAGTTCGCGTAGACCAGCGTCACCAGGATCGCCATGAAGGCGACGTTGTTGGCGGCGAAGGCGGCGTTGTCGAAGCGGCCGTGGACGTCATGGGTGACCCACGCGGGAAACCCGCCGAGGTATTCCTCGACGATGTGCAGGAGGTAGGCGGCCGGCATCAGCCAGATGACGTTCCGCAAGCGCGGCAGCGTCAGGTCAGTCCGGGGTTCCGCCGCCGCACGCCGCGCTCGTGCGTCGTTGCCGTCCATGCCGACGATCTTCGCTCACTGCGGGGCCTTCGGTCGGCGATTCGAGAGGGGCCGCGACGAAGGTTTCGGCCCCGCCATCCTTGACGCGCCGGCGCCCGCGGCGCAGTGTGATACACGTCATGAGACCACTGGTCACACCCGGTAAAGGCGGCAGCGCATGACCACAAGGGACAAGTACACCGACGTTCCCACGCCGTACTCGTGGGAGGTCCCCAGCGCCGGCGACGCGCGCTTCACGTGGGAGTACGACGACGGGCGATCCCGGCTGCTGTCGCTGTATCAGAAGGGCAAGGACAAGCAGTGGGATGCCCAGTCACGCATTGACTGGTCCCAAGACGTCGATCCGATGAACCCGGTGGGTCTGCCCGACGAGTTCCATCCACTGTTCGGCAGCCCGATGTGGGAGGCCGCGGACGACGCGCGCCGAGCCGAGATGCGCCAGCACTCCCAGGCCTGGCAGTTCTCCCAGTTCCTGCACGGCGAGCAGGGCGCGATGGTGTGTGCGGCCAAGATCGTCGAGGTCGTCCCGGATCTGGACGCGAAGTTCTACGCGGCCACCCAGACCATGGACGAGGCCCGGCACGTCGAGACCTTCTCGCGGTTCCTGCAAGAGAAGATCGGCCTCGTCTACCCGATCAACAAGAACCTGACCGCGCTGCTGGATGACACCCTGCGTGACTCGCGCTGGGACATGCCCTATCTGGGCATGCAGGTCCTCATCGAGGGGCTGGCGCTGGCGGCGTTCGGGGTGCAGCGTGACCTGGCGGCACCGGACTCACTGGCCAAGAAGGTGCTGGCCTACGTCATGCAGGACGAGGCCCGCCATGTCGCCTTCGGTCGAATCTCGTTGAAGGACTACTATTCCGAGCTCACTGACGCTGAACGGGACGACCGCGAAGAGTTTGTCGTGGATGCCTGCTACCTGATGCGCGACCGATTCCGCGGCGAGGAGGTCTTCGAGACCCTCGGCATGAACGTCAAAGAGTGCGCGGAATGGGTCGACTCGTCACCGCTGATGATCCAGTTCCGGTCGCACCTGTTCAGTCGCATCGTGCCGATCGTCAAGGACATCGGGTTGTGGGGCCCCAAGGTGCAGAAGGCGTTTCGGGACATGGGTGTGCTCGACATGGCCGGTTTCGACATCGAGGCCCTGATGAAGGCCGACGAGGATCAAGCCGAATCCCTGGACCGGGCGCACGCCGAGATGGCCGCGCGCGCCGTCGAGGTCAACGAGGTGATCACGGCGGGCGCGAGCTAACCCTACGAGCTGGGCGCCAGCAGCCCGGCCGAGGCGAACTTCAGCCCGGCCCGCAGTTCGTCGAGCGAGATGGGGTCGTCGGACTCGATGTAGCGCATGGTGGTTGCCACGGCCATGTTGAAGAACAACCAAGCCAGAGCGCTCGGGCTCAGTTCGTCGCGGTATTGGCTGCGGTAGTGACTCATGTGCAGTGTGGTCATCGCCAACAAGGTGGCGTTGAGTCCGGAGACGTTCTCGAACGCGCGCAGATGATCGGGCCGTTGTGCCAGATAGCGGATCAGTCGCCGGTTGGCGATCGTGTAGTCGATGAGAATGTCGATCGATGCCTCCATAGCTGAGGCCGGCCGGTCCAGCGTGATCGCCCGCAGCATGTCCTCGATCGCGGGTGCCTGTTCGGCGGCAAGGCGCTCCACCGCGGCGTCGATGATCTGCTCCTTGTTCGCGAAGTACTGATAGATCGATCCCTTGCTGATATCGGCTGTCTCGGCGATCAGGTTGGTGGTGATCTGCTCGGGCGGGTGCCGGTGCAACAGCCACGCCGTCGACGTCACTATTTTTGCGACCATCTCACGGGAACGCGCCTGCTGTGGCGACTTTCGGTGCCGTGAACTGGGACTACGCACGTTCACCTGACCTCCTAACGCGACTTGTATGCGACCGTACGTGCACATTAGCGTCGGCGCCAGGATCAGATAGCACGGGAAGACAGGGGAATCCGATGACCTCAACACCCGACCTCGAGGCTCACCAGCCCGCCCAGGAGGTCGAGGACATCGAGGACCTCGAACAGATCGAACTCATTCCACCGGAATCGCTGACCGCCGAGCACACCGGCCGATGGACCTTCCTGATCCTCGAGGGCGCGGCGTTCATGATGCAGGCCATGCATCCGGTCATCGCCGAGGTCACCGGCCGCTACTCGGCGGCCTTCCACGGCGACCCGGGCGGCCGGGCGATCCGCTCGGTCGACTCGGTGCTGCGCTGGACCTACGGCGGAACCGAGGCCAAAGCCGAGGGCGATCGCGTTCGCGCCCTGCACAAACCCATCACGATGAAAAGCGCCGAAACCGGCAAACAGATCAGCGCCTTGCATCCGGAGTCCTACCAGTGGGTGATTGCCACCGGCTACATCATCAACGCCCAGGCCGGGCGACTGATGATCGGTCGCGAGTTCACCGACGCCGAAAAGGAAGAGCTGCTGCGCGACAACCGCCGGTTGGCCCGGCTGCTGCACGTGCCGATGCGGGGTTATCCCGAGTCGCAGCAGGAGATGGCCGACTACTACGAGCGGATGATCGACACCCTGCGCGGCACGCCGCAGGCGCGGCAGTTGATCGCCGACCTGCAGTCCGGGAAGGCCGAGCTGCCGCCGACGGTGCCGAAACTGTTGGCGCCGCTGGTGCAGGCCGCATTAAGACCCGCCATGCGGTTCAACTACCTGTCGGTGGTCGGGCTGCTGGACCCGCGCCTTCGCGAGAAGCTCGGCGTCACCTGGAGTGCCGACGAGCAGCGTCAGCTCACCCGCATCTACACCGCTATTCGGGTCGCCTACCGCGTGCTGCCCGACCGGCTCACCTACTTCCCGCTGGCCTACCACGCCCGTAAGCACCACCAGTGCCTGGAGAAGATGAAGCAGCGCCAGGAGAAGTCGTTCGCCTACCAGCTGCCGAAGGGCTCGGGATAACTCGGAGCGGGCGAATCTATTGCATCGGTTATCAATTCATTTTCCGGTCCAATGGTGAACAGCAGCGATGGGTGATTAGCCGCCGCGAAGAACGGGTATGAATCCTCCGCGGCGCTGACCGGGCGGCGCTAAAGGTGTCGAAAAGGAGATCACCATGAACGCAGTGGCGGCCACCGAATTCCTGGCCCGTTCCACAACGTTGACCAGTGTGGGGTGGATCGGCTACATCGTGATCGGCGCTATTGCCGGCTGGATCGCGGGTATGGCCATGAAGACCAAATATGGTCTGCTCGCCGACGTAGTCGTGGGTGTCGTCGGAGCGTTGATCGGTGGGTTCCTGCTCAGCTTCGTCGTCGACACGGCGAGCGGCGGCTGGTGGTTCACCCTGTTCACCGCAATTTTGGGCGCGATCATCCTGCTCTGGTTGCTGCGCCTGTTCGGGCGCGAGGCATAGGGGAGTGGCGATGATGAGAAACATTGCGTTTGCTGCCTTTGCGCTGGGCGTGCTGATTTCCAGCGGCTGTTCGGCCTCGCAGGTGATCAACACCGGCGGCGACACGAAGTGCAAGGACTTCGTCGACCAGGACGAGAAGAAGCAGGACGACGAAATCACCAAGATGCTCAAGGACAAAAGCGGTGCCGACCCATCGAATCTGGAGATCTCGGCGACCCGTCTGTCGGTGTCGACCTACTGCAAGACGTTGGGAAAGCCGGAGAGCAAGATATCCGAGGCGCCGCACGGCTGAGGGCACGGTGCAGTTCGAGCCGGATAAAACCGGCTGAGCTCAGTACGAGTTGGTGAACAGCAGCACCAGCGAGTCCCACACGCTCTGGAGCGGATCGCTGGTGGCGACCCCGTTGAACAACAGCGCGTTGAGCCAGGCGTCGAAGCCGTTGATGTCGTCGTCGTTGATGTTGACGTAGGTCAGCAGGCCATCGGTGATGGTGGTGGCGTCGGCGATCTGCTCCGGGGTCAGACCCAAGTACTCCACGTGTGGGCCGAAGATGTTCAGCAGTGCGCCCCACAGTCCGTTTTCGGCGTAGGAGTCCACAAAGTTGGCCACGGGGTCGGTGGGCAGGCTGTAAATGGTGGTGGGGTACAGGTCATTCGGTGTAGAGCTGCCGATACTGTCATCCATACCGGTGAAGCTGAGGAAGGCGTCGGTGAACTTGGCGCCCAGCGTTGCGTCCATGGCGGCTTCCAGGTGCTGCCAGACGCCGTCTGGGTTGGAGGGGTTGCCGATGAATACGAAATGCAGTGCATCGCTGGGGATTCCGTACGCCGCGAGTTGGGCCATGGCCATGGACCCGGCGGTGGCGCTCTGCGAGTAGCCGAAGATGGTCAGCGGGTGGTCGGCGTCGAATGCGCCTGGGTTTGCGTCGAATTCCTTCTCCACGGCCAGGACGAGCGCTGTTGCGTCGGCAAGGCTGCTCTGCTGGAACAGCTCGGGGGTCGTCAGCACCTGCAGGGGGGCGCTGCACGGGTCGGTACCGTCCATGTGGCAGACCATCGAGCCGGTCGAGCCGCCGTTGAAGCCCAGCGCGTTGAGGTAGAGCTCTTCTGCGGAGCGGGCGTATTCCGGCGACGGCGTCGGCTGGCCGGTTCCGCCGAGGATCAGTGCGGTCTGGCTGCCCGCCAGCGGACCGGTGGTGGCCAGCAGGGCCGCCTCGGCGAGCAGGGCCCCGGCGGGTGGGATGAGCGCTGCGCCGGACGCAGCGAGAACCATGCTGACAGTGGCCAGGCGGCCGACAGTGTCAGCACCACTGCCCCTGCGCAGTGTCACCTGAGCCATGAGAACCCCCCGCCGTGTATGGCATATGAATATCACATTCTCATTTTTGAAGTCTAGGGTTCTCGTGCCGCCGAAGCGCCCCCAAGCGGTGCTGCCAATGTGTTGGAGAAAAGCCGCCGGCGTCACCGGGGGGGGGGGGGGGGCTCAGAAGAAGTCGTTGAAGAACAGCTGCAGAGAATCCCACAGGCTGTCGAAGATGCCGCTGTTGGCGGCCCCGCCGTTGAAAACCGCGTTGATCCAGGCGTCGAGGCCGTTGATGTCGGTGTCGGAAATATCGACGTAGGTCAGGCTGCCGTCGACTGTGATGGTGGCGTCGGCGACCTGCTCCGGCGTCAGTCCGAGATACCACACGTGCGGGCCCAAGACATCCAGCAGCGCACCCCACAGGCCTTCGGCGGCGTAGACGGCGGCGAAGTTGGAGACCGGGTCGCCGGGCAGGCCGTAAATGGTGGCCGAATACAGATCATTGGGTGTCTCGACGCCCAGGACATCGGTCATGCCGAAAAGGTTGAGCAGATAGGCCGTCAGGTCAGGGCCGAGCAGCGCTTCCACGGCCGCTTCCAGGTGTTGCCAGATGCCGGTCGGGGTGGAGGGGTCGCCGATGAACACGAAGTGCAGAGCGTCGCTGGGAATGCCGGCCTCGGCCAGTCGAGTCATGGCGATCGACTCGGCGGTGGCGCTTTGTGAGTAGCCGAAGATCGTCAGAGGGTGCTCGGCGTCGAAAGCGCCTGGGTTGGCGTTGAATTGGTTCTCGACGGCGAGAACGATCGCCGAGGCTGCCGTGAGACTGCTGGGGCCCTGCTGGATCAGTTCGGGCGTCGTCAGCACCTGTAGCGGGGCACTGCACGGGTCGGTGCCGTCCATGTAGCAGACCGTCGATCCGGTTGAACCACCGTTGAAGCCCAGCGGGTTCAGAAACAGGTTCTCGGCGGACCGCGCGAATTCGGGCGAGGGCGTCGGTTGAGTGGTTCCGCCGAGGATGAGCGCCGTCTGGCTGCCCGCCAGTGGACCGATGGCAGACAGCAGAGTGGCCGCGGCGTGGACGACCGGTTGGCTGGTTGCGACACCGGCCGCCACCAGGCCGACGGCGACGACGTGAGCAACTGCGCTTTTGCCCGCTCTGCCTTGCGATGTCATCGCATGCACGACTTCGCGGGTCTCAGAGCGTATCGGGGCACAGGTGATGCTGCGCGGCGTTGATCAGCATGCGCCCCTTGTCGACGTCGTTCGGGCTCACCTGGGCCAGCGTCTGTTCGGGCTTCTCACCCAGATGCAGCCTGTTGCACGCCATCCAGCCGTTCGCCACGACCACACCGTCGGGCAGTTGGGCGTCCCCGATGCTCAGCCCCGGGAACCCATTGGCCCGCAGTTCATTGAGGAAACCTTGCTCATCGGCGCTCGCCGTGGGCGCGCCGATGAAACCGATGGCGAACCCGGCCGCGATGGTTCCGAACAGAAGCTGCTTCTTCACGTTGCTCCCCCTTGTACTCCGCGTAACGGTTGTGTTGGGAAGCGTATGGCGTCGGCGCCAGGCGAGTCGGGTAATGACCGAAACCGCGGCGGTAGGTTTGCAAGGTGAAGTCCGAGTGGATCGCGGCGAACCGCGCCAACTGGAACGACCGGGCCACGATCCACGCCGGCGCGTGACGGAACGGGATATCAGGTACAGCAATTCATCGATGACCGGTCGCTGCTGTCCGACGCTGGCCCGCCTCGGTGCCACGGTCACCGGACTCGATTTCTCGGAAGAATCCGTCCGCGAGGCGCGGACGTTGGCCGCCGAGACAGGCGACGCCGTGACCTACGTGCAGGCGGACGTCCACGACGCACCAAAAGTTCTGCCGCGTAACAGCTTCGACCTCGTCTACACCGGGATCGGAGCGTTGTGCTGGCTGCCGCGCATTGCCGCTTGGGCTGACGCGGTCTCGGCACTGCTTGCACCGGGCGGGTCTCTCGTCATGCGCGAAGCGCATCCCATCCTGCTATCGACGGACGAATCCCTGGGTGACGATGTGCACTTGAGATATCCGTACTTCGAACACGACGAGCCGGTGCAGTGGGATGACGACCAAAGCTACGTTCCGACGAGTGGGCCGTCGCGGCGACGAGAACCTACGAGTGGAACCACTCCCTGGGTGAGATCGTGACCGCGTTGATCGCCAGCGGATTGCGCATCGACCTTCTCGTCGAGCACGACACCGCGCCGTGGGAAGCGCTTCCCGGTCAGATGATGCGCCGCGAAGGTAGCGAATGGGCCCTGGCCGAGCGATCTGGCGTGATGCCACTGAGCTTCACGATCAGGGCCACCAGACCTGCCGACCAGGCGTAACGGTCCGCGGGTTCGACACCGGGTAGGGCGAACAGCCCCCGGGAAACCGGGGGCTGCTCAGGTACCCACTGGGCCGCGGATGTGACGCCGCCGGCCCGGTCGGGAAGTAATTAGCCGCTGGGGCGCAGGTTGCAGCGCAGGGCGGCGTGCCGCTCGGCTTCGGACATACCGCCCCAGATGCCATAGGGCTCACCTACCGCGAGCGCATGCGTCCGGCACTGTTCCAGCACCGGGCAACTGCGGCACCACTGCTTGGCGTTCTGTTCACGCTGTGCGCGGGCGCGACCGCGCTCGCCGTCGGGCGGGAAGAACACCGATGAGTCGACACCTCGACATGCTCCCCGGAGCTGCCAATCCCATACGTCCGCGTTGCGCCCGGGCAATTGCTCAACCTGTGGCATGGGAACCCCTCTCAAAACGCTGTTCGGGCCGAATCTTTGGGATGCGGCTTGTCGAGCGGTGTCTCAGGTGGTGCGCGTAAAACAGCGCCGGCTGTCTTCCGGCGCCGAGGGGACGGTAACTAAATGATCTGAAGTAAAACCAACGCGATGGTTAAGAAAGGCTGGCCTAAAAGGGTGGAGTTTCCGTGAGAGTGGATGTTATTCCGCATTCTGTGGAGTGGTTATGCGTAGGCCGTACCGCGTAACGTCGCGCAGCGATGATCGAGGACCCAAATGCAGTCTTGGCGGCCGCCGCGTTCGGCGATGAGCCCGGCCGCTGGCCCCTGCCGAAGGCGACCAATCCCCGGCAGCGGTGGCTGCGCGCCGTCGCGGCCGGGGGGCAGGGGCGCTACGCCAGCGCCGCCGCCGATCTGGCGGCGTTGCTGCGCGAGGCGCCGGCCGGCCCGCTGGTGTCCCTGGCCTACAGCACCCGGGGCTCGTTTCTGCGCCAGCTCGGCGGGCACGTTCTGGCCCGCGGTGTGGACGGCCGGGCGCTGGCGCTGGCCGGTGACGACTATGTGGCCCGCGCCGACGCGTTGGTCGGGTTGGCCGCCGACGCCCTAGGAGTCGGGCGTTTCGCGGCGTCGGCGGCACTGCTGGGCCGAGTCGAGCCGGAGCCGTCCACCGCGCAGGCGCGCCTGGCGGTCCGCCGGCATTGGGTGACCGCAGAACTGGCGATGGTCACCGGCGACGGAGCCACCGCGGTGCGCCATGCCGAGCAGGCGTGCGAGCTCGCGAGCGACGTCATGGTGCGGCACCGGGTGAAAAGTCAGGTGGTGCTGGCCGGCGCGCTGTGCTGCGCGGGAAATCTCGACCGGGCGCGCGCGGTGGCCGAGGCAGCGCTGCTGGACACCGACCGGCTGGGGTTGATTCCGTTGCGATGGGCGCTGGCATGCATGTTGGCCGATATCGGCAGTAATACTCGGACGGCTGAAGAGTTACGCGGCCTGCGCGAGGACGCCGCGGAGCTGGTGCGCCACCGCGGTGGTTACTGGTATTGAGCCCTGATCAGCGGTAACCGTCGGCTTCCGAGGTCGCCCCGTTGAGCGACGCATCGGCATAGCCGCGGCAGTAATCCCACGTCACGTAGCTGTCCGGCTCTGGGTCGTAGGCCGGCTCGTGCGGGCGGACGGTGCCGTCGATGAGCAGCTGCAGCAGGTTGGCGCGCAGCATGTCCCAGTCGTGGTAGTGGTCCTGCTGGCAGTCGTCACAGCACACCACCAGGCCGCGAATTCCCCTGTGCGCCAGTAACGCTTCGTAGACCGCCAGATCCGCGAGGTCGGCCTCGACCGCGGTCCGTTCCTGCGGGTCCAGTGGCTGGCCCGGTTCGACGGCGTCCAGTGCGGCGGACGGGTCATGCGGATCGTCGGCGAACGGGTCGGGTGGCAAACCGGGTGGCAGGTGGTCACGCACGCCCATCAGGGTACGCAGTCGCCATGACAGAACGCCAGCGGTGGGCCGTGGGACGCCGTCGGGGGTCAAGGGTGGTGGCGGGCGAAAGCGCTCGCGGGACGCTATTAGGATGGACTTCTCACCCCGGCTTTGTAGTGGAGGCTCCCAGATGGCCGTTGGTTGTCCAAAACAGAGGTCAGCGCTCCGATGACCGGTGCCATGGGCCCGCAAGATGATGTGGTGTACGCCGATGGTGCGGTCGGTGGACAGTCCCCCAAGATCGCCATGCTGGGGCTGACCTTCGACGATGTCCTGCTGCTTCCGGCTGCGTCCGACGTGGTGCCGGCTACCGCCGACACCGCCAGTCGGCTCACGCGCAACATCACGCTCAAGGTGCCGCTGGTCAGTTCCGCGATGGACACCGTCACCGAGGCACGGATGGCGATCGCGATGGCCCGCGCCGGTGGCATGGGCGTCCTGCACCGCAA
Organism: Mycobacterium sp. SMC-19; assembly: GCF_045310815.1. Lineage (NCBI taxonomy): Bacteria > Bacillati > Actinomycetota > Actinomycetes > Mycobacteriales > Mycobacteriaceae > Mycobacterium > Mycobacterium sp. SMC-19. The sequence continues at coordinate 518,993 of NZ_JBJIAM010000003.1, forward strand.
CCTGCCCGTCACCGAGCAGGCCGGCCAGGTCGAGACCGTCAAGCGGTCCGAGGCGGGCATGGTCACCGACCCGGTCACCTGTACACCGGAGAACACCCTGGCCGAGGTGGATGCGATGTGCGCCCGCTTCCGGATCTCCGGGCTGCCGGTCGTCGACAAGAACGGCTCCCTTGTCGGCATCATCACCAACCGCGACATGCGGTTCGAGGTCGACGAGAACAAGCCGGTCGCCGAGGTGATGACCAAGACGCCGCTGATCACCGCGCAAGAAGGTGTCTCCGCCGACGCCGCGCTGGGCCTGCTGCGCCGGCACAAGATCGAGAAACTGCCGATCGTCGACGGCCACGGCAAGCTGACCGGGCTGATCACCGTCAAGGACTTCGTCAAGACCGAGCAGCACCCGCTGGCCACCAAGGACAGCGACGGCCGGCTGCTGGTCGGGGCCGCGGTGGGCGTCGGCGACGACGCCTGGGTACGGGCGATGACGCTGGTGGACGCCGGGGTGGACGTGCTGATCGTGGATACCGCGCACGCCCACAACCGCGGGGTGCTGGACATGGTCGGCAAGCTCAAAGCCGAAGTGGGGGAGCGCGTCGAGGTGGTCGGTGGCAACGTCGCCACCCGAAGCGGAGCTGCCGCGCTGGTCGAGGCCGGCGCTGACGCGGTGAAGGTCGGGGTGGGCCCCGGCTCGATCTGCACCACCCGGGTGGTCGCCGGGGTGGGCGCGCCGCAGATCACCGCCATCATGGAGGCCGTTGCCGTCTGCGCACCGGCCGGTGTACCGGTGATCGCCGACGGTGGCTTGCAGTACTCCGGAGACATCGCCAAGGCGCTGGCCGCCGGCGCGTCCACAACGATGCTCGGCTCGCTGTTGGCCGGCACCGCCGAGTCGCCCGGCGAGCTGATCTTCGTCAACGGCAAGCAGTTCAAGAGCTACCGCGGGATGGGTTCGCTGGGCGCCATGCAGGGCCGCGGCGGAGCCAAGTCCTACTCCAAGGACCGCTACTTCCAGGACGACGCACTCTCCGAGGACAAGCTGGTGCCCGAGGGCATCGAGGGCCGGGTGCCGTTCCGGGGCCCGTTGAGCACGGTCATCCACCAGCTCACCGGCGGGCTGCGGGCGGCGATGGGCTACACCGGTTCGGCCACCATCGAGGCGCTGCAGCAGGCACAATTCGTACGGATCACCGCCGCGGGCTTGAAGGAAAGCCACCCGCACGACATCACCATGACTGTCGAAGCGCCTAACTACTACGTGCGTTAAGCAGGCGTTCGTCCGGCGTATTCTCGCGCAGCGAAACAGAAACGAGGCTGACCCGTCATGCGTGACATGGTTGAGATCGGCATGGGCCGCACCGCCCGTCGCACCTATGAGCTCGACGACATCAACATCGTGCCGTCTCGGCGTACTCGCTCATCCAAGGACGTGTCGACGGCCTGGCAGCTGGATGCCTACCGGTTCGAGATGCCGGTGCTGTCTCATCCCACCGACGCGCTGGTCTCCCCGGAGTTCGCGATCGAGTTGGGCCGTCTCGGCGGGCTGGGGGTGCTCAACGGCGAGGGGCTGATCGGCCGGCATGCCGACGTCGAAGCCAAGATCGCTCAAGTCACCGAGGCCGCTGCCAAGGAGCCGGAGCCGTCGGCGGCAATCCGGCTGCTGCAGCAGTTGCATGCCGCGCCGTTGAACCCCGAGCTGCTCGGCGCCGCGGTGGCGCGCATCAGTGACGCCGGAGTGACGACCGCGGTCCGGGTCAGCCCGCAGAACGCCGCGGCGCTGACCCCGGCGCTGGTGGCCGCCGGTGTCGACCTGCTGGTCATCCAGGGCACCATCATCTCCGCCGAGCGGGTTGCCGTGGACCGTGACGGGGCCGGGGAACCGCTCAACTTGAAGACCTTCATCTCCGAGCTCGACATCCCGGTGGTGGCCGGTGGGGTGATCGACCACCGCACCGCGCTGCATCTGATGCGGACCGGTGCGGCCGGGGTGATCGTCGGCTACGGCTCCACCTCCGGGGTGACCACCTCCGATGAGGTGCTGGGCATCTCGGTGCCGATGGCGACCGCGATCGCCGATGCGGCCGCCGCGCGTCGCGAGTACCTCGACGAGACCGGCGGGCGCTACGTGCACGTGCTGGCCGACGGTGACATCCACACCTCCGGGGACCTGGCGAAGGCGATCGCCTGCGGTGCCGACGCGGTGGTGCTGGGCACGCCGCTGGCGGCCGCGGCCGAGGCGCAGGGCGACGGCTGGTACTGGCCGTCGGCTGCCGCCCACCCGTCCCTGCCGCGCGGCGCGCTGATGCAGGTCGCCTACGGGGAGCGTCCCAGCCTGGCGCAGGTGCTCGAAGGCCCCTCCGACGACCCGTTCGGCGCGCTGAACCTGGTCGGCGGGCTGCGCCGGTCGATGGCCAAGGCCGGCTACTGCGATCTCAAGGAATTCCAGAAGGTCGGCCTGACCGTAGGTTCCTGAGCCTGGCAGGTAAGGGCAGCCTATCTAGCAAGTTACCGGTGAGTACGGTCATACTTGCTGGCTATGGAGCCTGACTACGACGTCCTGATCATCGGCTCGGGTTTCGGTGGCAGCGTGAGTGCGTTGCGGCTGACCGAGAAGGGCTATCGGGTCGGTGTGCTGGAAGCGGGTCGCCGATACGCCGACAAGGATTTCGCCAAGAACTCCTGGCATCTGCGCGAGTTTCTGTGGGCGCCGAAGCTGGGTTGCTACGGCATCCAGCGCATCCACCTGCTCAACAACGTCATGGTGCTGGCCGGCGCCGGGGTCGGCGGCGGGTCGTTGAACTACGCCAACACCCTCTATGTACCGCCGGAGCCGTTCTTCGCCGATAAGCAGTGGGCGCACATCACCGACTGGCACGCCGAGTTGATGCCGCACTACGACCAGGCAAAGCGGATGCTCGGCGTGGTCAAGAACCCGACGTTCACCGACGCGGATCGCATCGTCAAGCAGGTCGCCGACGACATGGGGGTCGGCGACACGTTCGTGGCCACCCCGGTCGGGGTGTTCTTCGGTGAGGACGGGGCTCAGGCGCCGGGCAAGACCGTGGCCGACCCGTTCTTCGGCGGCGTGGGCCCGAAGCGCACCGGGTGCATCGAGTGCGGCGAATGCATGACGGGCTGCCGCTGGGGCGCCAAGAACACCTTGGTGAAGAACTACCTGTATCTGGCGGAATCGAATGGTGCGCAGGTACATCCGATGACGACCGTGACGGCCTTCGAGCAGGGCGCCGACGGGTTGTGGCAGGTGACGACGGTGCGAACCGGCCTGCGTGCGCGCCGGCACCGCAAGACCTTCACCGCCCGGCACCTGATCCTGGCGGCCGGCACCTACAACACCCAGCGGCTGCTGTTCAAGATGCGCGACAAGGGAAAGCTGCCCAAGCTGTCGGGCAACCTGGGCGTGCTGACCCGCACCAACTCCGAATCGATCGTGGGTGCGGCGACATTGAGCGTCAACCCGGACCTGGACCTGACCCACGGCGTGGCGATCACCTCCTCGATTCACCCCACCGCCGACACCCACGTCGAACCGGTGCGCTACGGCAAGGGCTCCAACGCCATGGGGCTGTTGCAGACCCTGATGACCGATGGCACCGGGCCGAGCGGTACCGATGTGCCGCGCTGGAAGCAACTGCTGAACCAGGGCCGTGAAGACCCCCGCAACATTCTGCGGCTGCTGAACCCCAAGGACTGGAGCGAGCGCACCGTGATCGCCCTGGTCATGCAGCACCTGGACAACTCGATCACCACCTTCACCAAACGCGGCAAGCTGGGCTTGCGCCGCTACACCAGCAAGCAGGGCCACGGCGAGCCGAACCCGAGCTGGATCCCGGTCGGCAACGAGGTCACCCGCCGCATCGCCGCCAAGATCGACGGCGTCGCCGGCGGCACTTGGGGTGAGTTGTTCAACATCCCGCTCACCGCGCACTTCTTGGGCGGGGCGGCGATCGGGGACAGCCCCGAGCACGGTGTCATCGATCCCTACCAGCGGGTGTACGGCTACCCGACCCTGGCGGTGATGGACGGCGCGGCGGTCTCGGCCAACCTCGGCGTCAACCCGTCGCTGTCGATCACCGCGCAGGCCGAGCGGGCCGCGTCGCTGTGGCCCAACAAGGGCGAGGACGATCTGCGGCCGGCCCAGGGCGAGGTCTACCGGCGGCTGGACCCGATCGCGCCGAAGAACCCCGCGGTGCCCGACAGCGCCTTCGGCGCGCTGCGCTGGAAGTAGTGATTTCGGCGCGGTAATTCCCGCTGAGCGGGCGCAACCGCGCCGAAACCGCGGGGCTATTGCACGGTTTACCGCGCGACCTCCCGCCGGTGCTGCGGCTCGCGCCCCGGCGGCTGGGTGGGGGTGGGCAGCAACGGTTCACGCCGACGGGCCGGCAGCGTCGTCGGGGACTGCGTGCCCAGTTCGATGTCCTCGCCGGCATGGTTGATCGTCAGCCGACCGTCGGGGCCATCGCGCAGCGTGTAGGTGACCTCGCTGTGGTTGGCGTCGACCGTCACCCGAAATCCCCGCCAGCGCAACCCGAACCGTAGCCGTGAGATCCCGTCCGGCAGTGCGGGATCCAGCGACAGTACGCCGGCGTCGTCACGCAGGCCGCCGAACCCGGCGACCAGGGCGAGCCAGGTCCCGGCCAGCGACGCCATATGCAGGCCGTCGCGGGTGTTGTCGTGCAGATCGCGCAGGTCGACGAACGCGGTCTCGTAGGTGTAATCGTGGGCCAACTCCAGGTGCCCCACCTCGGCGCACATCACCGCTTGGGTGCACGCCGACAGCGACGAGTCGCGCACCGTGCGCCGCTCGTAGTAGTCGACGTTGCGGGCCTTCTGCTCGTCGGTGAACGCGTGGCTGCGCCACTGCATGGCCAGCAGCAGATCGGCCTGCTTGACCACCTGAGCCGGATACAGCCGCACATAGGGTTCGTTGAGCAGCAGCGGGTAGGTGTTGCGGGTGTCGAAGTCCCATTCCGCGGCCGTGGTGAAGCCGTCGCACTGGGGATGCACCCCGAGTTCCTCGTCATAGGGGATGTGCGCCGCGTCGGCCGCGTCCCGCCAGCCGGCCATCTCCTCGGTGGTGACCCCCAGTTCGTGGGCGGCGTCGGGGTGGCGGGCGCACGCCTCGGCGGCGGTGCGCAGATTGTGGGCGGCCATCAGGTTGGTGAACACGTTGTCCCGGACGATCGCGGTGTATTCGTCGGGGCCGGTCACCCCGTACAGGTGCCACACTCCGTGCCGGTCGTGGTGCCCGAGCGAGCGCCAGAGCCGCGCGGTTTCGATCAGCACCGCCAGCCCGCATTCCTGCTCCACCGTGGGGTCGCCGGTGACCACCCGGTACTGCTCGAACGCCGCCGCGATGTCGGCGTTGATGTGCCAGGCGGCGGTGCCCGCCGGCCAGTACCCGGAGCACTCCTGGCCACGGATCGTTCGCCACGGGAAGGCCGCGCCGGACAGCCCCAGCTCGGTGGCTCGCCCGCGCGCGAGATCGAGCGTTGTCGCCCGCCAGCGCAGCGCGTCCGCCGCGGCGTGCGGAGCGGTGTAGATCAGCACCGGCAGAATGAAACTCTCGCTGTCCCAAAAGGTATGGCCGTCATACCCGGTGCCGGTCAGGCCCTTGCTGGGGATGGCGCGGCGTTCGGCGCGGGCGCTGGCCTGCAGCAGGTGGAACAGTGCGAAGCGGATCGCCTGCTGGCAGTCCGGGTCGCCGTGGACCTCGACGTCCGCGCCGTCCCAGAACTCGTCGAGGTAGGCCCGTTGGGCGTCGACCAGCCCCTGCCAGCCGCTGTAGCGGGCACCGGTCAGCGCCGCGATGGCCTGATCGCGCAGCGCGGGTCGAGACCGCTCACTGGACCAGCCGTAGGCCAGGTATTTGACGATGCGCAGTTTCTGCCCCGGGCGCAGACCGCACACCACGGTGGTCGCCGCCACGTCGGGAATCGTCATCGTGGTGACCTGGACGCGCCCCGGTACCTCGACTTCGTGATCCATGGCCGCGGCCATCATCAGTTCGCTGGTGCGGGTTCGATGCACCAGCACCGCACCGGTGTTGGTGTTCTCGCATTCGACGGCCTCCAGGGGGTTCTCCAGGATCGCCGCCACTCGCGGGTCGGTGGAGGTCGGGGGTTGGTCCTCATTGGCGACCAGCTCGGATTGCACTGTCACACGGACGAATTCGTCGATCGCCTCGACGACGTATTCGATGGCCGCGACGCTGCGGTGGGCCAGCGAAACCAGTCGGGTGGAATGCACCTTGACCTGTTTTTTCGCTGGTGAGCGCCAGTGGATGTGGCGGGACAGGGTGCCCGCCCGCAGGTCGAGGATGCGCTCGTGGTCGATCAGCTCGCCGTAGCGGACATCCAGCGGTTCGTCGTCGACCATCAGCCGGATGATCTTGCCGTTGGTGACGTCGACGACGGTCTGCCCGGCCTGCGGGTAACCGAATCCGGACTCGGCGTGCGGCAGCGGCCGCACCTCGTAGAACGAGTTCAGGTAGGTGCCGGGCAGGCCGTGCGGTTCGCCCTCGTCGAGGTTGCCGCGCAGACCGATGTGTCCGTTGGACAGGGCGAACAGGGACTCGGTCTGCCCGAGCAGATCCAGGTCGAGGTGGGTTTCGCGGATCTGCCACGGTTCTATCGGAAAGTAATCCTCGGAGATCATCGGCCCGCTTTCACATCAGTTCCGCTAGATCGGTGACGACGACGTCGGCGCCGTGGCTCAGTAGGTCGTCGCGCTGGCCCACCCGGTCGACGCCCACCACGAAGCCGAACCCGCCGGCTCGACCGGCCGCCACCCCCGACAGCGCGTCCTCGAACACCGCGGATGCGGCGGGGGCGACACCGAGCAGCTGCGCGGCCCGCAGGAACGAGTCCGGCGCGGGCTTTCCCGCGATGTGTTCAGTGCGCAGCGTCACGCCGTCGACCCGTTCGCCGATGAAGCGCTCCAGGCCGGTGAGCGCCAGCACTGTACCGGCGTTGGCGCTGGCCGACACCACCGCGGTGGCCAGGCCGGCATCGGTGACCGCCGCCAGGTAGCGCCGGGACCCTTCGAACACCTCCACCCCGTCGGCCTGCAACGTCACCCGGAACGCCTCGTTCTTGCGGTTGCCCAGGCCGTGCACGGTTTCGGCGTCGGGCGGGTCGTCATCGGTGCCGTCGGGAAGGGTGATGCCGCGGCTGGCCAGAAACGCGCGCACTCCATCGTCGCGTTTGCGGCCGTCGACGAAGCGCCGGTAATCACCTTCGGGGTCGAACGGCACGAACGGCTCGGCGGTGCGTTCGGCACGTGCCGACAGGTAGGCGTCGAACATGGATTTCCAGGCGCGGGTGTGCACGCTTGCGGTGTCGGTAAGCACTCCATCGAGGTCGAACAGGCAGGCACGCACCGTTTCGGGCAGACCCAGCACGTGTTCTCCCTCCGGCGATCCGGTGTGCCTCCACTTCACCATGCCCGCCGTCGGCTCGGCTGACTTTTGCCGCCACTACACTCTTTGCGTGTCATCACCATCTTCTCGCCCCGTGTTGGTCATCGACTTCGGCGCGCAGTACGCCCAATTGATCGCCCGCCGGGTTCGGGAGGCGCGGGTGTTCTCCGAGGTCCTCCCGCACACCGCGACCGTCGAAGAGATCGCCGCGCGCGATCCGCTGGCGGTCGTGCTGTCCGGCGGACCGGCCAGCGTCTACGCCGAGGGCGCCCCCCAGCTCGATCCGGCGCTGTTTGACCTCGATATTCCGGTGTTCGGCATCTGTTATGGCTTTCAGGCCATGGCGGCCGCGCTGGGCGGCACCGTCGAGCACACCGGGACCAGTGAGTATGGCCGCACCGAACTGACGGTGACCGGCGGGGAACTGCACGCGGGTCTGCCGGGCACTCAGCCGGTATGGATGAGCCACGGCGACGCGGTGACCGCCGCGCCGGACGGGTTCACCGTGGTGGCCGGTACCGCGGGTGCTCCGGTGGCCGCGTTCGAGAACCGTGCCCGCCGACTGGCCGGGGTGCAGTACCACCCCGAGGTGCTGCACACCCCGTACGGGCAGCGGGTGCTCAGCCGGTTCCTGCATGAGTTCGCCGGCATCGACGCGGCCTGGACGCCCGCCAACATCGCCGATGCGCTGATCGAGCAGGTGCGCGAACAGATCGGCGACGGCCACGCCATCTGCGGACTGTCCGGCGGGGTGGACTCCGCGGTGGCCGCGGCGCTGGTGCAGCGCGCCATCGGCGACCGGCTGACGTGTGTCTTCGTCGACCATGGGTTGTTGCGTGCCGGGGAACGCGAGCAGGTGCAGAACGACTTCGTCTCCGCCACCGGGGCCAAGCTGGTCACCGTGGATGCCGAAGCGGTGTTCCTCGACGCGCTGTCGGGGGTGTCCGATCCCGAAGGCAAGCGAAAGATCATCGGGCGCCAGTTCATCCGGGCGTTTGAGGGTGCGGTGCGAGACACCTTGGGAGACCACGATGTCGAGTTTCTGGTCCAGGGCACGCTGTATCCGGACGTGGTGGAATCCGGCGGGGGCACCGGCACCGCGAACATCAAGAGTCATCACAACGTCGGCGGGCTGCCCGACGACCTGAAGTTCAGCCTCGTCGAGCCGCTGCGGCTGCTGTTCAAAGACGAGGTGCGCGCGGTCGGACGCGAGTTGGGACTGCCGGAGGAGATCGTTGCGCGCCAACCGTTCCCGGGTCCCGGGCTGGGCATCCGGATCGTCGGCGAGGTCACCGGACCGCGGCTGGCGACGCTGCGGGCGGCCGACGCGATCGCCCGCGAGGAGTTGACCGCCGCCGGCCTGGACCACCAGATCTGGCAGTGCCCGGTGGTGCTGCTGGCCGATGTCCGTTCGGTAGGGGTGCAGGGCGACGGCCGCACCTACGGCCATCCGATCGTGCTGCGGCCGGTGTCCAGCGAGGACGCCATGACCGCCGACTGGACTCGGGTGCCCTACGAGGTGCTGGAGCGGATCTCAACCCGGATAACCAATGAGGTTCCCGAGGTCAACCGCGTAGTGTTGGACGTCACCAGCAAACCCCCCGGCACTATTGAGTGGGAGTAGCCACGATGATTGCTGCGCTTTCGGCTGCCGACGCCCAGCGTCGCGAGTTCTGGGCGCAGCTGTGCCCGGGAATGTCGATAGAAGCCGGGGGCGCCCGCCCGTCCGCTGCGGTCGGCGAGCTCGACACCCAGCTGGCCAACCTGAAGCGCGAGGGCTACGTCCAGGTCCCCGACGCGCTGCCGGAGGCGGCCATCGCGCCCATTCGCGCGGGGGTGTCGACGCTGTTCCAGCAAGGGATCCCACTGGCTTTCGCCTTCGTCTACGACGAGCTGTGGCTGGCTTTCCAGGGGCTTTCGGAGTTTCTCACCAGCGTGATGGGCGAGGGGTATCAGGCGTTGCCCGACTTCTGGGTCTGGCACGTCAATCCCAGCGATAACGCCGTGGGCTGGGGCCCGCACCGCGACCGGGTGATCGGGACGCTTGACGACGACAACTCGCCGCGGACGTTGACTGTGTGGCTTCCGTTCAGCGATGCCAACCCGCTGAACGGATGCATGTACGTGCTGCCCGCCCATCTCGACGATCGTTTCGTCCAGCGTCGATGGGACGGGCCGGACAACACCGTGGTCCGCAATGTGCAGGACGTTCGGGCGTTGCCCGCCACGGCCGGCACAATGTTCGCCTGGAATCAGGCAGTGCTGCACTGGGGCGGGCGCGGCAGCCGGCTCGGGGCCGCGCCGCGGATCAGCGCGGCTTTTGAGTTTCAGCGCTCCGACTGCGCGCCGTTCAACACACCGTTGCTGGATCCGGGCCGTATGCCGACGTTCACCGAGCGGCTTGGGTTGATCGGCAAACAGGTTCTGCAATATCGCCACATGTATCCGCTGGCCAGCGATGTCGAGGCCGTCGCGACCTTGCTGGCGGAGCGCTACATGCCCGAGGTGGCCGCCTCGATGGGGGTCGGTGCGGCTCGCTGACCGAGGGGGTTTTGAACTGCCCTACACCGGCATTGCGCGCAGCGCCAGGGGAAGGCTGGGCAGAAAATGCACGGTCGCGAACGCGCGGATGTCCTCGGCGGAATCCAGCGGTTCGCGCGACGGCAATAACAGGGCCAGCGCCGCGTATCGCAGGATGGTGTCGGCCAGTTCGGTGACGACCTGCGGGCCGATGCGTTCGGCGAACCCGGCCGGGAAGATCACCCGTAGCGCTTCGGACATCCGGTCCACGATCGCGTCGTAGTGCTGTCGGCCCAGTTCCAGGGCCAGTGCCGGCTCGTCGGTGATCATCCGGTTGAGCACCCGATGCCGGCGAAACTGCATGATCGCCGAGGTGAACGCCTCGACATAGTAATTCGACTGGGCGCCAGAGCTTTTCAGCTCGGCCGCGATCTCGTCGTAGAGTGCGGCATTCTCCCGGTCGATGACCGCGGCGACCAGCTCATCGCGGCCGGCGAACCGGCGGTAGATGGTGGTGCGGCTGACCTTGGCGCGGCGAGCGACGTCGTCGAGTGCGACCCGCCGGAAGCCATGCTGCTCGAACTCGACGACCGCGGCATCGAGGATGGCGGTGGTCGCCGAGTCAGTCCCGGGTGTAGCCGGCATAGGCGAATTGGTTGTAGCGCAGTCGCATCGGCAAATGATCCCATGCCCAGTTGACCGGCCGCGACCGACAGGCCGCGGCGAACCGCTGATAGCGACGCTCTTGTCGAGCACTCCACGGCAGGCCCAGTTGGGCACGGGTGCTCGGCGGCATACCGCCGGTGGTGAGAAACGCCGCGAGCGGATTGAAGACCACCGAGATCGCCCGCCACAGTGCCGGCGGCATCCCCTTGGGGCAGGGGAAGCCCTTGGTGACATAGCCGACGCCGTACTTGGCGGTCGGGTGGTCGACGAGAACCTTGTCCAGCATCTGATTCCAGTAGCGCTCGAACTCGGCGTAGTCGGCCGGCATCGCCCGATCGCTGACACCGTAGCGGCGATACCAGGTCTTCGATTCGAGGTAGATCCGCTCCTTGTCGGCGGGGGTCAGCCGCTTGACGAAGGTGTCGGCGAAGTACAGCACCTGCTCGACGAAGGTGGCGTGCGCCCAGAAGTAGGTCTCGGGATCCAGGGCGTGATACCGACTTCCGTCGGGCATCGTCCCCTTGATGTTGTGGTGGAAGTCGCGGACCTGCTGGCCGGGGTTGTCGGACTCGGCGCCGTAGACGGTCATGAAGATCGGCGGCAGGGAACGCTTGATGCGGGCGGCGGTGTCGGTGAAGAACACCGAGTGATCCAGCACGCCCTGGCCGAGTTCGGCGAGCATGTTCTGCAGCACCGCGGGCCGCGGCCCGATCAAGAACATTCGGTTGTCGCCGAAGTAGCGCCACACCAGGGATTGCGGCCCCAGCGGCAGGGCGTCGGTAGCCGCGTCGGACTCCACGGATCGGGTCATGCGGAACAGTGTTACATATTTTGAACTATGTACCAACCCTGGCGGCCGGTGGCCTTGGCGGCGGTGCTGATGGGGCGCGCGAGGCCGTTGATGCGCCGCCGGGAGATCCGGCTTGACGGTTGTCGGTGGGGGAGTGTTCACTCGGGTCAATCGAACATAGTTTCGAACATATTCGAGTGTTTCCCGGAGGCGATCATGACGGCGGCAGTGGACTTGGGGCAACGTCATAGCTCCGGAGAAAATCGCGCCGACCAGCTGGAACAGCTGCGTCGGCAGATGGCGGCGGTGGCGGGCAAGGTGGGTGCGGGCCGGCGGGGGGCCGGGCCGTCGGCTGCGACCTCTTCGGCGGCCCCGGCCGCCGACTCGGTGCTGCCGGTCCCGTCGCTGCTGGCCGAGGTGCTGCCCGTCGGACTGCCGCGCGGCACGGTGGCAGTGCTCTCGGGGGCCCGCTCGTTGATGCTGAGCATGGTGGCCGCGGTGACGGCGGCCGGGGGTAACGCGGCCATCGTCGGTCAGCCGGACCTCGGGCTGCTGGCCGCATCCGAGATGGGCGCCGACCTGAGCCGGCTCGCGGTGATTCCCGACCCGGGCAACGACCCGGTGGAGGTGGCTGCGGTGCTGATGGACGGCATGGATCTGGTGGTGCTCGGACTGGGCGGCCGATCGGTGCCGCCGGCGCGCACCCGGGTTGTGCTGGCCCGCGCCCGCCAGCGGGGCTGTGCCCTGCTGGTCTCCGGCGGCACCTGGCAGGGCACGGCGCTGCAGCTGGACGCTCGGGTGAGCGGCTACGAGACCATAGGTGACAAGATGACGGGCTGCGGCGCCATCGCCGGGTTCGGCCGGATCGGCGCGGTGCGGCTCGAGGTGCGGGCCGCCGGACGCGTGGCCGGGCGAACCAAGGCCGGGTAGCGAGTCCTCTCATGGCCGACTCTCGAGTACTGGCGCTGTGGTGCATGGACTGGCCCGCGGTTGCCGCGGCGGCCGCGGCGGGGTTGCCGGCCACCGCGCCGATTGCGGTCACCCTCGCCAACCGGGTGATCGCCTGCTCGGCGGGCGCCCGTGCGGCGGGGGTGCGGCGCGGGCTGCGGCGCCGAGAAGCGGCGGCGCGCTGTCCGGCACTGCACGTGGTGGCCGCCGACACCGATCGTGATGCCCGGCTGTTCGAGCCGGTTCTGGCTGCGGTCGACGAACTGATGCCGGCTGCCGAGGTGTTGCGGCCCGGACTGCTGGTGGTGTCGGTGCGCGGCGCGGTACGGGCCTTCGGCTCCGAGGAGCAAGCCGCCGAACGTCTCGTCGACGCAGTAGCCGCGACCGACGTCGAATGCCAGGTCGGGATCGCCGACGGGCTCTCCACCGCGGTGCTTGCCGCGCGTGCCGGCGCCGTGGTGCCGCCTCGGGGAGACGCCCGGTTCCTGTCGGCACTGTCGATCCGTCAGCTGGCCGCCGAGCCCAGTCTGTCCGGGCCGGGGCGTGACGGCCTGGTCGATTTGTTGTGGCGCTTGGGTATTCGGACCATCGGGCAATTCGCGGCGCTACCCCGCCCGAATGTCACTTCGCGGTTCGGCCCCGACGCGCTCACCGCGCACCGGTTTGCCCGCGCCGAGCCGGAACGCGGGCCGTCCGGGCGGGAACCCACGCCGGATCTCGAGGCCGTGCTGCACTGCGACCCGCCGATCGACCGGGTCGACGCCGCGGCGTTCGCCGGCCGCTCGCTGGCCGGTGCGCTGCACCGGACGCTGATGGCCGCCGGGGTTGGCTGCACCCGGCTGGCCATTCACGCCGTCACCGACACCGGGGAAGAGCTGACCCGGGTGTGGCGGTGCGCCGAGCCGTTGACCGAGGACGCCACCGCGGATCGGGTGCGTTGGCAGCTGGATGGCTGGCTGAACAGCCGCGTCGGCTCGGACCGGCCGACCGGTCCGGTGGCGCTGTTGCGGCTGGAGCCGGTGGAGGTGCTCTCGGCGACCGAGGCGCTGCAGTTGCCGCTGTGGGGTGGCCTCGGGGAGGAGGACCGGTTGCGTGCCCGCCGTGCCCTGGTACGGGTGCAGGGCCTGCTCGGCCCCGAAGCGGTGCGGGTGCCGGTGCTCTCCGGCGGCCGCGGTCCCGCAGAGCGCATCACCTTGACCCCGCTGGGGGATGAGCCGGTGCCGCTGGCCGACCCACGCCAGCCGTGGCCCGGCCGGCTCCCCGAGCCGTCGCCGGCGGTACTGCTCGACGACCCGGTGGAACTGCTTGACGCCGAACGCAATCCGATCCGGGTAACGGGCCGGGGATTCTTCTCCGCCGACCCGGCGTGGCTGGTCGCCCGGGGCCGCGACGACCGGCTGCGCTGGTGGGCCGGCCCCTGGCCGGTCGACGAACGGTGGTGGGACCCGCAGCGGGAGGGGCCGGGCTCCGGGCGCACCGCCCGGGTTCAGGCGCTGCTGGAGGACTCGCCGGGAAGTGCGGCACCCGGGCAGGCGCTGCTGCTGTGCTACCGGCTGCGGCGGTGGTATCTGGAGGGGGTGTACGAGTGAACCAGGTCAATTGCCCGATCGGCGTCCCCGCGCCGAACGTGCACTCAGGACGAGAATTCGGCTCCGAGATCGCCCTCAGTACACGTTCGGTGGGAGAGCGCCGGCGAATGCGCTGACCCGTTGCACGAACCGGTCGAAGAACGCCGCCGGGTCGACGCCCACCCCGATCAGCGCGTTGGGCTGTGCGGCATCCCAGTCGGGGATCGTCCTCCCGCGCGTGTCTCCGGGCGCAAGCTCGACCCGTACCGCGGCCGGGCGGGTCGTCACCAGCGTGGGTTCCAGCGCGACCGCCGCGGCCAGCGGGTCGTGCAGATACGCCAGATAGCCGTAGCCGCGCGCCTCGTGTGCCTCGAAATAGAACCGCAGCGCGTCGTTGAGCATCCGAACCGCCGGGTTGCCGGCCGGTGCGGCCAGCCGTGCCAGGATCGCCGGCGTAATCGCGATGTGCCGGGTCAGATCCAGACCGCACACGATCGGGAGCCGTTGCGGCGCAACTGCTCCCCACGCCGTGAACACCTGCGCGGCCGCCTCCGGATCGAATCCGATGTTGAACTCGGCCCAGCCGGACCGTTCGCCGGAGAACGCGCCGCCCATGATCACCAGCCGACGCAGCAGTGTGGGCAGTGCGGGTTCGGTCCGCAGTGCCAATGCCAGGTTGGTCAGCGGGCCGGTGGCCAACCCGATCAGCTGCCCCGGGTGTTCCCGTGCGGCGGCGACCCAGGCCGCGGCGGCGTCGTATCCGGTGAGCTGTCCGGTGCCGGGCGGCAACTCGGCGTACCCCAGCCCCTGCGGCCCGTGGATGTTCTCCGCGGTGTGGACCGGGCCGTTCAGCGGCACCTCGGCGCCCCGCGACACCGGGACTCCGGTCGTCCCGCACAGTTCCAACAACGCCAGATTGTTGCGGCAGACCTGCTGCACCGCAACGTTTCCGCCGGTCGACGCGATCCCGACAAGTTCGGCATCCGGGCTGGCCAGCAGGTACACCAGCGCGACCGCGTCGTCGACGCCGGTGTCGAAGTCGGCGAAGACGGGCAGCGTCACGAGCGCAGGCTCACCAGTGCACGCCCGGAACCAACCGCACCGCCCGCTTGACCGGGCGAGGCACCCGCACCCGCGGGATCGCCCGCGACGGCCGCTTCGGTCGGCGTCGAGTCGGGTGCGCCGCAACGGCTTCGGCCGGTGCCACGCCGCGGGCGGCGGCCGAGTCCGGATAGCCCAGATAAAGCTGGTGCAGGATCCGGCGTGACAGTCGGGGTGTGAAGTAGTTGCCGGCCTGGCCCAGCGTGCCCGACGGGGTGTCGATCCGGTCCGGCTTCTCGACCAGGCCGCGCACCACCATGGCCGCCGCGTGTTCGGCGCTGATCGCCCCCATCGGCACCAGTTTTCCGGTCGGCGCGATCATCGGGGTGGCCACCAGCGGCATGTGGATGGTGGTGAACGTGATGTGGTCCGAAAGGGTTTCGGTCGACACCACGTCGGCGAACGCGTCCAGCGCCGCCTTGGTGGGCACGTACGCGCTGTACTTGGGGCTGTTCGCCTGTACCCCCACGCTGGAGACGTTGACGACATGCCCGAACCGGCGTTCCCGCCAGTGCGGCAGCAGCGCCAGCACCATGCGCACCGCTCCGAAGTAGTTGACCGCCATCGTGCGCTCGTAGTCGTGCAGCCGGTCGGTGGAGTTCACCACCGAGCGGCGGATCGACCGGCCGGCGTTGTTGACCAGGTAGTCGACGTGGCCGAATCGGCCCAGGATGTCCTTGACCGTGTGCTCGACCGACGCCGAATCGGTGACGTCGCAGCTGAACGCGTGGGCCTGTCCGCCGCCGGCGCGGATCTCGGCCACCAGCTCGTCGAGGGCGCCGGCGCTGCGGGCCAGCGCGAACACCGTGGCGCCGCGCTCGGCCACCGCGATCGCCGAGGCCCGGCCGATCCCGCTGGACGCCCCGGTGATGATGACGTGCCGCCCGACCAGGGGCCCGGCCGGATCGTCACGGCGGGCGCGGTCGGGATCCAGATGCTGCGCCCAATACCGCCACAGCGCCGGTGCGTAGTCGGCGAACTCGGGTAGCCGGACGCTACCGCCCAGCGCCGCGCGGGTGGCGTCGGCGACGAACGTCGGTCGCAGGTTCACCAGGTCGAGCACCTCGGCGGGAAGACCCAGCTGGGTGGCCATCATGTTGCGCCACACCCGGGCCCGTCCGCGGACGTTGAGCACCGGCGCCGCCACGGCTCCGGGCAGCGTGGCGCGCAGCGGCGGAAGCCCGGCCTCTCGGGCAACGGCCCGGTAGATGTCGGGCAGCCCGATGGAGCGCGGCGCGGTGAGGTGGAAGGTGCGCCCGTCATATCCGTCGGCGTGCATCAACTCGATCAGCGCATCGACGACGTAGTCGACCGGAACGACGTTGGTGCGTCCGGTGTCCGGCACCGCCATCGGGCTGAGCCGGGGCAGCGCCGCCAGCTTGGCCAGCAGCGGAAAGAAGTAGTACGGCCCGTCGACCTTGTCCATCTCGCCGGTGCGGGAATCGCCCACCACCACCGCCGGCCGGTACACCCGGTAGCGCAGTCCCGGTGCCGAGCGCACCAGCGCTTCGGCCTCGAACTTGGTCTGGTGATACGGGGTCGGCAGCTTCTGGCCGATGTCGAAGTCGTCTTCGGTGAACTCGCCGGCGAAGTCGCCGGCCACCGCGATCGACGACACATGCGACAAGGTGGCGTCGAGCCGTCGCGCCAGCCCGATCACCGCGCGAGTGCCCTCGACATTGGCTGCCTGCTGTTCGGCCGCACCGGCGGTGATGTCGTAGATGGCCGCACAGTGCAGCACGTGATCAATGTCGCCCAGTTCGGCGAGCACCGAGTCGGTCAACCCGAGGTTCTCTTCCGTCAGGTCGCCGACCAGCGGATTCACCCGCTCGTTCCACGCCTGTCCGTGCTGAGAGGCCAGGGCTTCGAAGCGGCCCAGCGACGCGCGGCGCACCAGCACCCACACCTGCGCATCGGGACTGTGCTCCAGAATTCGGGCCACCGCTCGCCGTCCAATAAACCCGGTACCGCCGGTAACGACATAACGCATGCGGTCATGGTGGTCGCTTGGCTCGGCTACGTCAATGGTGAGTTGGGTCTCGCCGTCCGATGCCCGGGATATTGAACGCGTAGAAGGCCGGCATCACGACGAAAACCGCCAGTGCGACCATCGGCGACCACAGCACGCCGATCGCGCCCGCCGCCAGGTAGGCGACGATCCCGGTGATCGACCGAAACCGTTGGGCGGCGAACACGCTCGGATCCGCGTCGTCGGCGGCCAGCCGGTCGGGGCACCGGCCGACTTGGTCGAACAGCAGCAGCCAACTGGCGCACATGGCCGCCAGAATGCCGGCGTACAGGGCCACGGCGGTACGGGCGTCGTGAGCATCGGCGCCGTCGATGAACGCGCGGGAGAGCACCGCGGTCGGAAACTCCGATGAGCGCCGTGGTGCACAGCAGCGCGATGTTGGCCAGGTGTACGCCCTTGTTGACCTGTTTGATCGCGATGAACGCCTGGTGGTGGTTGAGCCAGATCACCGCGACGTAGCCGAACGACGCGAGGTAGCCGAGGTAGGCCGGCCACTGCCGGATCAGTCCCTCCAGCAGCTGACCGGGGGCGTGCTCGGGTGCCTTGAGGTCGAGTACCAGCAGGGTCACCGCGATCGCGAAGACGCCGTCGCTGAACGCCTCCACGCGTCCGGTGTCGGTCAAACCGGCCGGGGCATCGGAGCCGTCAGACGTGCTCATCGGCGCCTGAGGTCAGAATGCGCGAATCCCGTCCCAATCCAGCAGTTTCCAGCCGGTGGCCGGGTTGCCGGTGATCACCACCTTGCCGAGGTTGGGCAGTGGATGGTCGATCAACAGCTCATCGCGGGGGTTCTTGACATTCATCAGGGTCCACGTCGCGATCGATGCCCCGTGTGCGAACGCCACCGGGTTGGTGTCGCCGGAGTCGTAGATCTGCTGGATCGCGGCGCCGAACTCGTCGTTGAACTGGTTGCCGTCGATCGAGCCGGGGATGGCCGCGGTCCGGTCACCGTGCAGCCATGCCTGCGGGGCAAGCCAATACGCCGAGTTGGCCACCGATCGGGGCTTGTCGCCGAACCAGCCGGCGCTGATCTCCCGCAGGCCCGGCAGGATCTGCACCTGCCGGCCGAGTTCGCGGGCCAGTGGGGCGGCGGTCTGCTGAGTGCGCACCATCGACGAGGCGTAGACACCGTCGTGGTGGCCGCGGGAGAGCTGATCTGCGATCTCCTGAGCCTGGACGCGGCCCTTGTCGGTCAGTCCCGGGCCGGGCACCGACGTGTCGAGGATTCCGGCGGCGTTGGCTTCGGATTCCGCGTGCCGGACCAGCGTCAGGGTGATGTTGCGCGGGTGCGGTGTCCCCGAACAGCCGCTGAGCACTAGGACCGCGGCCAGCGCCGCCGCCAGCAGTGCGAACAGCGTGCCGGTGCGGTTCCAGATGTGCTTCCCCATGCCGACAGCCTGCCGTGTGGATGGCGCTGACGCGACCGGTTCTGCTGAAATGGTGGGGGCCCATTCGTCCCTGGTGAAGGAGAATCCGTGGCACTGGATCCGACGGCCATTGGCGCGACCGCTGACCCGATGCCGTTCGCATGGACCGAGCGCGACACCATGCTCTACGCGCTCGGGGTCGGCGCCGGAACAGCCGATCTGGCGTTCACCACCGAGAACAGTCATGACACCCCGCAGCAGGTGTTGCCCACCTACGCCGTCATCTGCTGCATGGGCTTTGCGGCCGTCGGCAAGATCGGCACGTTCAACCCGGCGCTGCTGCTGCACGGCTCCCAGGAAGTGCGACTGTTCGCGCCGCTGCCGCCCGCCGGAAGCCTGCAGGTGGTGGCCGAGGTGGCCGACATCCAGGACAAGGGCGAGGGCAAGAACGCCGTCGTGATGCTGCGGGCGCGCGGCACCGATTCGAAGACCTCCGAACTGGTCGTCGAGACGTTGACCACCCTGGTCATCCGCAAGGCCGGTGGCTTCGGCGGGGAACCCGGGCAACGGGCGGTCGCGCCGCAAATCCCCGACACGCAACCGGATTCACGCGTCGCGTACGCGACCCGGGAGGACCAGGCGCTGCTGTACCGGCTCTCCGGCGACCGCAATCCACTGCACAGCGACCCGTGGTTCGCCACCACGCTGGCCGGCTTCCCCAAGCCGATCCTGCACGGGCTGTGCACCTACGGTTTCGCCGGTCGTGCGCTGGTCGCCGAGCTTGGTGGCGGCGATGCCAGCCGAGTCAGCGCCATCTCGGCGCGGTTCACCGACCCGGTGTTCCCGGGGGAGACGCTGACCACCTCGATCTGGCGGACCGAGCCGGGCAAGGCGGTGTTCCGCACCGAGGCGGCCGGTCCCGACGGCGCCAACCCGCGGGTGGTGCTCGACGACGGCGCGGTGGAATACCAGGACTAACGGCCGCGCGCGAAGGTGCGCAGTTGTACGTCAAGCCGCGGCGTGTCGCGTGCAAACACGCACGCTCGGCGGGGAGGGGCCGGGGAGGGTCAGCCGGCGGCCAGGTGCTTGGCTAACTGCGCAGTGAACTCGGCCGCCTGCGCCGGACTCTCCAGTGCGTAGCGCGCCGCGGTCGCGCGGTCGCCGTCGTCGTTGTGTCGCACCACTATTCCGGCGCCCGACAGTTCGGCAACCGCGTCGAATGCGTCCTCGTCGGTGATGTCGTCGCCGAGAAACAGCGGTGTGGCCACCCCGGTCATCCGATCCAGCAGCCAGTACAGCGTACGGCCCTTGTCCCAGTCGATCTCGGGGCGCAGCTCGATCACCTCACGCCCGGTCGTGACCCGCAGCCCGCGGCGCCGGCCGGTATCGCGCACTGCCGCCAGTACCTCGCCGACCCGATCCCTGGCGGCGTTGCGGTAGTGCACGGCGACGGCGAAGCGCTTGTGTTCCACCATGATTCCCGGAATCGCGCCGAGTTGCTCGGTGAGCGATCCGGCCGCGGCGGCCAGCACCAGCACGGCATCGACGGCGGCGTCGTTCTGGTGGTGTGAGCCGTCCGGCCCGATCAGCTCGAAGCCGTGGCTGCCCGCATACCAGATCCCGTCCAGCCCCACCCGGGCCCGCACGTCGGCCAGGTCGCGACCGGACAGCACCGCGACCGGGCATTGGGCCGCCAACGCGGTCAACGCATCCACCGCGCCGGCCACCGGCCGGGCCGCGTCGGGATCGTCGACGATGTCCGACAGGGTCCCGTCGAAGTCGAAGAACACCGCCGGGTGGTCGAGGCCGCGCAACTCCGCAGCCGTCATCGCATCCGGCAACGCCGACATCGGCCGGTCACCGGTTCGCACCTGTACTGCGCTCGGGTCAGCCACCACTGCGTCACCGCCATCGCGCGCCACACTGATCACCAGGGCGAATCCGGCACTGCGAGCGGCGATTACCCCCGATTCGGAGTCGGTGAGCACCACGCAGCGGCCCGGTCGCGCCGCCAACCCGGTGGCGGCAGCCACCAGTTCGGCGCCGGAACTGTCGGAGCCCACCGCGGCCACCCGCACCCCGGCCTCTCGCAGGCGTTCGGTCAGCGCCGCCGTGTCGGCACCGCCGTCGAGCCGCAACAGCACCGCGTCATGCCGGCGCGGGTCGATCGTGACCGACATGCCAACCATGTCCACCACGGTGCCACAGCCGCGCTCCGATTAGCGTGGTAGGGGTCTAGAGAGTTCCCCGAACACAAGGAGAGCCCCGATGTCGTCCACTCCCGGAATCCTGGTCGGTGTCGACGGATCGCCGTCGTCGGTCGCGGCAGTCGACTGGGCGGCGCGTGACGCCGTGCTGCACAACCTGCCGCTCACCCTGGTGCACGTGCTGGCGTCCCCGGTGGTGATGACGTTCCCCGAGACGCCGATGCCGCCCGGCTACACCGAGTGGCAGCGTGACCAGGGCGAACACCACCTGCGTGAGGCCGTCGAGATCGCCGAGGCGGCCGGCGCGACGCGGGTCGCCGCCGAGACCGTGGTGGGCTCCACGGTGCCGATGCTGGTGGACATGAGTCGCGAGGCCGCCCGCCTGGTGGTCGGGTCGCGTGGGCACGGGCGGATGCGCCGGCTGTTGCTCGGCTCGGTCAGCTCGTCGCTGGTGCGTCACGCCCACTGCGCGGTCGTGGTCATCCACGAAGACCATCTGCGTCCCGACACCGCACCGGTGGTCGTCGGTATCGACGGGTCGCCGGTGTCGGAGGCCGCAACCGCGCTGGCGTTCGAAGAGGCCTCGCTGCGCGGGGTGGAACTGATCGCGGTGTATGCCTGGCACGACACCGGACTGCTGGACTTCCCCGGCATCGACACCGCGGCCATGGCCTCGGAAGCCGAATTGGCCCTGGCCGAAAGGTTGGCGGGCTGGCGGGAGCGCTACCCCGACGTCACGGTGCGCCGGGTGGTCGTCGATGACCGACCGGCCGACCAACTCGTCGACCAATCCCAGGAGGCTCAGCTGGTGGTCCTGGGCAGCCACGGCCGCGGCGGCTTCACCGGCATGCTGCTGGGCTCGGTCAGCCAGGCGGTGGTGCAGTCGGCGCACACGCCGGTGGTCGTCGTCCGCCCGCCGTCATAACGGTCAGCGTCAGCTGACCGACGCCGGCTCGCTCGCCCGGGCCACGGCCTGCTGCGCCACCGGACTCGGCCGCAACGGCACCCGCTGCGGCCACCAGAACCAACGGCCCAGCAGCGCGGCGATCGACGGCGTCATGAACGAGCGGATCACCAGGGTGTCGATGAGCAGACCCAGGCCGATGGTGGAACCCACCTGACCGATCACGCGCAGGTCGGAGACCAGCATCGACATCATGGTGAACGCGAACACCAGGCCGGCCGAGGTGACCACGGAGCCACTGCCGCCCATAGCGCGGATGATGCCGGTCTTGAGTCCGCCGTGCAGTTCTTCCTTCATCCGGGAGACCAGCAGCAGGTTGTAGTCCGAGCCGACCGCCAACAGGATGATCACCGACATCGCCAGCACCATCCAGTGCAGGTCCAGGCCGATGATGTGCTGCCAGATCAGCACCGAGATACCGAACGACGTGCCCAGTGAAAGCAGCACCGTGCCGACGATCACCGCCGAGGCCACCACGGCCCGGGTGATCAGCAGCATGATGATGAAGATCAAGCACAGCGAGGCGATGCCGGCGATGATCAGGTCGTAGGCTGACCCGTCCTTCATGTCCTTGAACATGGCCGCGGTGCCGCCGAGATAGACCTTGGAGCCCTCCAGCGGGGTGCCCTTGAGCGCCTCGTGCACGGCGTGCTTGATCGGCGCGATGTGGCTGACGCCCTCCGGGGACATCGGATCGCCCTCATGGCTGATGATGAACCGCACCGCGTGCCCGTCGGGGGACAGGAACATCTTCATGCCGCGCTTGAAGTCGGGGTTGTCGAACGCCTCGGGCGGCAGGTAGAACGAGTCGTCGTTCTTGGACTCGTCGAACGCCTTGCCCATGGCGTTCTGGCCTTCCATCATCTTCTCCATCTGAAGCTGCAGGCCCTCCATGGTGGACTGCATCTTCAGCTGGGTGGTCCGCATGTTTTCCATCGTCTCGATCATCGGCGGCATGATCTCGAGCATCCGCGGGATCAGCCGGTCGAGGTTGTCGATGTCGGGCAGGACCTGTTCGAAATCCTCGGTCATCTGGTCGAGGCCGTCCATCACGTCGAAAATCGACCGGATCGACCAGCAGATCGGGATGTCGAAGCAGTGCGGCTCCCAGTAGAAGTAGCTGCGCATCGGCCGCCACATGTCGTCGAAGTCGGCGATCGAGTCGCGCATCCGCTGGATGTCGTCGAGCATGTGGTGCATCTTGAGGTCCATGCTGTGGGTCGTCTCGGACATCGCGCGGGTGACCTCGAGCATGTCCTTCATGCTCTGGACAGAGACCGCCATGTCGTCGCCCATCTTGAGCATGTTCTTCATGCTGTCGAGCTGGTACTTCATGTTCAGCTGCTGGGTGGTGCCCTGCATGCTGATCGCGAACGGGATCGTGGTGTGTTCGATCGGCGTGCCCAGCGGCCGGGTGATGGTCTGCACCCGCCCGATGCCCGGCACCTCGAACACCCGCTTGGCGATTCGGTTGATCACCAGGAAGTCGGCCGGGTTGCGCAGGTCGTGGTCGGTCTCGATCATCAGCAGTTCCGGACTCATCCGGGCCTGGGAGAAGTGCCGGTCCGCGGCGGCGTAGCCGATGTTTGCCGGCACGTAGTCCGGCAGGTACTGCCGGTCGTTGTAGTTGGTCTTGTACCCCGGCAGCGTGAGCAGGCCGATCAGGCAGACCGCCGTGGTGGCCACCAGCACCGGTCCCGGCCAGCGCACGATCATCGCGCCGATCCGCCGCCAGGTGCGGATTCGCATGGCCCGCTTGGGCTCCAGCATGCCGAAGCGGCTGGCCACCGCCACGACCGCCGAGCCGAAGGTGAGGGCGGCCAGCACGATGACCAACATGCCGATCGCCAGCGGAACGCCCAGCGACTGGAAGTAGGGCAGTCGGGTGAAGTGCAGACAGAAAGTCGCGCCGGCGATGGTCAGACCCGAGCCCAGGATCACGTGCGCGGTGCCGTGATACATGGTGTGGAAGGCCGACTCTTTGTCCTCGCCGAGCGCTCGGGCCTCTTGATAGCGGCCCAGCAGGAAGATCGCGTAGTCCGTCGAGGCGGCGATGGCCAGTGTCACCAGCAGGTTCACCGCGAACGTCGACAGGCCGATGATGTTGTAGTAGGCCAACACGGCCACCACGCCGCGGGCAGCGCTCAGCTCGAAGACCACCATGCCCAGCACCAACAGCACGGTGCCGATGGACCGGTAGATGGACAGCAGCATCGTGATGATCACCACGAACGTCAGCGCGGTGATGATCTTCAGGCTTTTGTCGCCGGCGATGTGCTGATCGGCGTTGAGGGCGGCCCCGCCGGTGACATAGGCGTGCACGCCCTCGGGCGCCGGGGTGTCGGCGATGATCTGCTGGACGGCCTCGACCGATTCGTTGGCCAGGGTCTCGCCCATGTTGCCGGCCAGATACACCTGAACGTAGGCGGCCTTGCCGTCCGGGCTCTGGGACCCCGCCGCGGTCAGCGGGTCGCTCCAGAAGTCCTGGATGTGCTCGACGTGGGTGTGGTCGGCCTCCATCTTGGTGACCAACTGGTCGTAATACTTGTGCGCGTCGTCGCCGAGCGGCTGGTCGCCTTCGAGGACCACCATCGCCGAGCTGTCCGATTTGAACTCGTCGAACACCTTGCCGATGCGCATCATCGCGATCATCGACGGAGCGTCGCGGGGGGCCATCGACACCGCGCGCATCTTCCCGACCTCGTCGAGCTGCGGCACAACGACATTCACCAGTACGGTGATCGCCAACCAGGCCAGGATGATGGGTACCGCGAGCCGGCGGATCCACGCCGGGATCCCGCCGCGCTTGGGCGGCTGCGCGGCCGGCAGCGTTTCGGTCGGGGTGTCGTCGCTGGTGTGCTTGCTCATGCGGATTTCACAATGCAGAAGGTCTGGGCGCTCACGGGGCCGGTGGCGATTCTTTCTTCTTTGATGACGCCGTCGATGGTGACGCGGCAACCGATGGTGGCGCCGTCACCTTGGGCGACGATGTTGGGGCTCACCGCCGGATTGGTGGTCGACAGGGTCAGCGACCACGGCAGGCTGGCGCCGTCGATCCGCTGTGGGGTGGCATCGAGGTCCAGGTAGTTGATGTCGGCGTAGGTGCCGTCCGGGCTGAAGATGTCGTAGACCACGACCTTGGGGTGAAACGGCTTGGTGTCCTCGAACGGGACGGTCCCATTGCCGCTGTCGTCGGCTCCGAAATAGCCGCGGACTCGCTGCACAGTGAACCCCCCCACCGCGACGACTATGACGATGAGTAGGGGTAACCACGCGCGTCTGAGAGCGCCGAACATGAAAGCAGTGGCCCTTTCGCATCGTGCCGGAACTGACACAGATTAGTGCATCAAAGTTCTTTTTCACACCCATCCCAGGGTGTTTCGCACATATGTTCGATATCTTGGAAGGTGTGAGTTGGAGCAGCGGGCCGTCTAGCTGGGCGGAAATAGAACGTGTTCTAGATGGTAAGCCTCGTCACACCGGTAATTCGGCCGGTGTGTCGACCGATCACGGCTCGCCGTCTCCGCAGGTCGAGCCGCTGCGGCCGACTGGGCGAACAGTGTCTTTTCCGCCCTACGCCGAGTTACACGCGCACTCGGCGTACAGCTTTCTGGACGGGGCCAGCAACCCGCAGGAGCTCGTCGCCGAGGCTGCCCGGCTGGGCCTGCGGGCGATCGCGCTGACCGATCACGACGGTTTATACGGGGTGGTGCGGTTCGCCGAGGCTGCGGCCGAGCTGGATATGGCCACCGTCTTCGGCGCCGAATTGTCGCTTGGGAGGGTGGCGCGCACCGACGACCCGGACCCGCCCGGCCCGCACTTGCTGGTGCTGGCCCGCGGCCCGGAGGGCTACCGGCGGTTGTCGCGGCAGATCGCCGCCGCGCACCTGGCCGGCGAGAAGGGCAGGCCGCGTTTCGATCTGGATGCGCTGACCGAGGCGGCGGGCGGGCACTGGCACATCTTGACCGGCTGTCGTAAGGGGCACGTTCGCCACGCGCTGGCCACCGGCGGCCCGGATGCGGCCGCCGCGGCGCTGGCCGATCTGGTGGACCGATTCGGGGCCGGGCGAGTCAGTGTGGAGCTGACCCGGCACTCCGATCCGTGCGACGACGAGCGCAATGCGGCGCTGGCCGGTTTGGCGCCCCGGTTCGGAGTGGGGCTGGTGGCCACCACCGGCGCGCACTTCGCCCGGCCGGATCGGGGCCGGCTGGCGATGGCGCTGGGTGCGGTGCGCGCCCGCCAGTCGCTGGACGTCGCCGCCGGCCGGCTGGCTCCGCTGGGCGGCTCGCATCTGCGGTCCGGCGCCGAGATGGCCCGATTGTTCGCGGCGCATCCGGCGGCCGTGCCGGCGGCAGCCGAACTCGGCGAACAGTGCGCCTTTCCGCTGACGCTGATCGCCCCACGGCTGCCGCCGTTTGCCGTCCCGGACCGTCACACCGAGGACAGCTGGCTGCGGCGGCTCACCCTGGACGGCGCGGTGGGGCGCTACGGCCCGCCCGAGCGCATGCCGGCCGCTTACGCCCAGATCGAGCGTGAGCTGGAAGTCATTGCCCAGCTTGGTTTTCCCGGATATTTCCTGGTGGTACACGACATCACCCAGTTCTGCCGGCGCAGCGACATCTTGTGCCAGGGCAGGGGATCGGCGGCCAACTCCGCGGTCTGCTACGCCCTCGGTATCACCGCGGTGGATCCGGTGGCCAACGGACTGCTGTTCGAGCGCTTTCTGTCTCCGGCCCGCGACGGCCCGCCCGACATCGACATCGATATCGAGTCGGATGAGCGTGAAAAGGTGATCCAGTACGTCTACGGCAAATACGGTCGAGATCACGCCGCCCAGGTGGCCAACGTCATCACCTACCGGGGACGCAGTGCCGTGCGGGATATGGCCCGCGCGCTGGGCTATTCACCGGGACAGCAGGACGCCTGGAGTAAGCAGTTGAGTCGATGGGGCCCGCCCGGCCGGGAGGACTCTGATCTGCAGGGCATCCCCGAACAGGTGATCGAGCTGGCCAACCAGGTCGCCGACCTGCCCAGGCACCTGGGCATCCACTCCGGCGGCATGGTGATCTGTGACCGCCCGATCGCCGACGTATGCCCGGTGGAATGGGCCCGGATGCCCGGACGGAGCGTGCTGCAGTGGGATAAAGATGACTGCGCGGCAATCGGTTTGGTGAAATTCGACCTGCTGGGGCTGGGGATGCTCTCGGCATTGCACTACGCGATCGACCTGGTGGCGCAGCATTGCGGTGTCGAGGTGGACCTGGCCGCGATCGACCTGTCCGAGCCGGCGGTGTACGAGATGCTGGCGCGCGCCGACACGGTCGGGGTATTTCAGGTGGAGTCGCGCGCGCAGATGGCCACCCTGCCGAGGCTGCGCCCACGGGTGTTCTATGACCTGGTGGTGGAGGTGGCGCTGATCCGCCCCGGGCCGATCCAAGGCGGATCGGTGCATCCCTATATTCGCCGCCGCAACGGTATCGACCCGGTGACCTATGAGCATCCGTGCATGGCCAGGGCGCTGGAGAAAACCTTGGGAATTCCGCTGTTTCAAGAACAGCTGATGACGCTGGCGGTGGACTGTGCCGGGTTCACCGCGGGCGAAGCCGACCAGCTGCGCCGCGCGATGGGCTCCAAACGGTCACCGGAGCGGATGCGCCGGTTGCGCGACCGGTTCTACTCCGGCATGGCCGAGTGTCACGGCATCACCGGCGAGGTGGCTGATCGGATCTACGAGAAGCTGGAAGCCTTTGCCAACTATGGATTTCCGGAGAGTCATGCGATGAGCTTCGCGTCGCTGGTGTTCTACTCGGCCTGGTTCAAGCTGCACTACCCGGCGGCGTTCTGCGCCGCGCTGCTCCGGGCCCAGCCGATGGGCTTCTATTCGCCGCAGTCGCTGGTTGCCGATGCCCGCCGGCACGGCGTCGTTGTGCATCGACCAGACGTCAACGCCAGTCTGGCGCACGCCACGCTGGCCGAAGCCGGAACGCAGGTCCGGCTCGGGCTGGGTGCCGTCCGTGGCATCGGAACCGACCTCGCCGAGCGGCTGGTGGCCGACCGCGAGGCCCATGGCCCATTCGCTTCGATGCTGGACCTGACTGCGCGGGTTCAGCTTTCAGTGCCCCAGACTGAGGCGTTGGCGACGGCCGGCGCGTTCGCCGGTTTCGGCGTGTCACGCCGAGAGGCGCTGTGGACGGCCGGGGCTGCGGCGGGGCAGCGGCCGGACCGGCTGCCCGGGGTGGGGGTCGCGACGCATACCCCGGCCCTGCCCGGGATGAGCGAGATCGAGTTGTCGGCTGCCGACGTATGGGCCACCGGGGTCTCCTGCGACAGCTTCCCGACCCAGTTCCTGCGCGCCGACCTCGATGCGCTCGGGGTGATTCCGGCTGTGCGGCTGACCGCGGTTCCCGACGGCACCCGGGTGCTGGTGGCCGGGGCGGTGACGCACCGGCAAAGGCCGTCGACCGCCCGCGGAATCACGTTCGTCAACCTCGAGGACGAGACCGGGATGGTCAACGTGCTGTGTACACCGGGGGTGTGGGCTCGGCATCGACGGCTGGCGCAGACCGCGACGGCACTGCTGATCCGCGGACGGGTGCAGAACGCCAGCGGGGCGGTCACCGTGCTGGCCGACCGGCTGGGCGCCCTTGAGTTGACTGTGAGTTCGCGCTCCCGGGACTTTCGGTAGCCGCCGGCGGTCAGCGAGGTTCGACGCAGGAGAGCCGAAGCTGGACCGCCGCAGCAAGCCCGGCGGTCAGCGAGGTTCGACGCAGGAGAGCCGAAGCTGGACCGCCGAAGCAAGCCCGGCGGTAACCTCCAGCCATGAACCTCAACTTGTCCGCCGACGAAGTCCTGACCACCACCCGATCGGTCCGCAAGCGGCTTGACCTCGACAAGCCGGTTCCCCGCGAGGTGCTGATGGACTGTCTCGAGATCGCCCTGCAGGCACCCACCGGATCCAACGCTCAGGGCTGGCAGTGGATGTTCGTCACCGACCCGGTCAAGAAGCAGGCGCTTGCCGACATCTACCGCGCGAACGCCATGCCGTATCTGAACCGGATGAAGCCGGACTACGGCGAGGGCGACGTGCGCAGTGAGCGGATGGAGTTCGTCAGCGGCTCGGCCAGATATCTGGCCGAGAACCTGCAGGACGTACCGGTGCTGATGATCCCCTGCCTGGAGGGCAAGCCTGAGACGGCGTCGCTGGGGTTCGGCGCATCGTTCTGGGCGTCGCTGTTCCCGGCTGCGTGGAGCTACTGCCTGGCGTTGCGTAACCGTGGACTGGGTTCCTGCTGGACCACCCTGCACCTGCTCGGGGACGGCGAGCAGCAGGCCGCCGACGTCCTCGGCATTCCTTACGAGAAGTACAGCCAGGGTGGGCTGTTCCCGATCGCCTACACCAAGGGCACCGACTTCAAGCCGGCCAAGCGGCTGCCGGCCGAGCAGGTGGCGCACTGGGACAGTTGGTGAGGTCCGGGTCTGGGTGAGTATCCCAACCAGGTTCCGGGACAAGCGAACCCAACACCTATCGTCAACATCCCATGCCGCCCCACATCGACTGGGCGCCGGTGTGGCCGATGCGGACGACCAGCCACGTCGACACGGCCGCGAATACCAGAGTGCCTGCTCCGGTGACGGTGATGCCGATGCGACGGATCGCCGGTGACATCGCGCCCACTTCGTCGGCAAACAGTGGGGTATGCAGCGCCCACCACCCGATCATGGCGATGGTGAGCAGCGCGGACCAGAGGACCAGCTGAGACCCTAACGCGGCGTGACGCTGGAGGATCTCACCTCCCATCACCCGTTGCTGGAGCCAGCTGCCGGCCGTGGTGGTCAGCGGGATCGCGATCAGCGTGCCCACCGCGACGAACAACGCGGCGCCACTGATGCGGCGTCGTGCGCCGGGCCAGAGCACGGCAAGTACGGCCAGTAGGGCGGTCACGGGAACCAAGGCCGCAACCAGGTGTGCAAGCAGCGGATGCGCCGGCAGGCCATAGATGGTGTCAAGCACGAAAACTCCCTTTCCGGTCGCGAATCACGGCTTGTCGCAGCACTTCTTGTCCGACTTGTGCATGGGCATGCCCGGCTTCATAGGCTTGTTCGACCCCATTTCGTCGCGCGCCATCTCGCCGTGCTTCTTCATGTTCGGGCCCATCTCGTCGTGGCCCATCTCGCCGTGCTTCTTCATGCCCGGGCCCATCTCGCCGGCGGGCATCGGCTTGTCGCAGCATGATTCCTCGGGCTCATGGCCGTTGGCCCCGGGTGCGTGCATGGCGTGCGACGTCATAGCCGGAGTCTGGCCCAAGGTGAGTGCTCCGGAGGATCCTGCCCAGGCTCCGGCGATGAAGACTGCCACCGCGATGCCGGTGAAGGCCAACGTGGTGGCAGCTCGGCGCTTGTGCTCGCCGAACTTGGTGCTGAATTTGCGGAAGATTCCCATCGTCTTTCCTTTCAGTGGTGGTGAAATCGCTTCTTCTACGGTGCATTAGGTGCCGCAATGGCAACCTGAACGGCTGTCGACGCCCGCACTGTCCTGCTGGGCTCCTGGGCTATCCGCGTGCGGTTGCCAGTCGAAGGGGAAGTGTTTGCTTGAGCCGCCGCGGTATTCGTGGGAGTACTCGAAACCCTTTGCCTGGTCGCGTTTGACTACGCCCCACGTCGCCACCTGGCCCGGGCCGACCTCCGCGCCTGGTGCGTTGGCGGTGGTGACCCGCCGGTTCGGATCCGACGTCGGGCCCGTGAGCGCCTCGACACGTACGTCGACCTTGCCCGGTATCTCCGCGCGCCAGTACGCCAGATCATCGGCGGCTTCGAAGGTGATCGGCGCGTACTCGATCTTGTCCAGCGTGCCGATCAGGCTGCCGAATTCGCCCGGCCAACCGCCCTCTTTCCCAGTGAAGATGCGCTCGAGGGCGTAGCGCTGGTCGGTGTCCGCTTTGGCGTCGATGTAGAACATCAATTTCATCGTGGCGTCGGGATCGTCGACCCACATGTTTCCCTCGAACTCGCCGAGGGCGATCACGCCCAGGCCGGCGAGGTCGATGTCGCCGTAGTGCCCCTCGTGGACCTGCCAAACCAGGGTGAACAGGCAGTCTCCGTGGGTGGGCTCCTGGGCGAAACTGCACGGGCAGGGCAGTTTGCAGCTGCACACGTCAAACCACTCGCCTCGCAAGTGCCAATCCACTGCCGTCGCCGACGTCATGAGTTCCTCCCTTTGTCTATACCCATAGGGGGTATGGGTATAGACAGGACGGTACACGGTCTCGCCGAGCGGTGACAAGTACGTCGGGGAACGGCCTCACTCGGAGGTTGGGCTGAAGGTGGCTACGCCCCGTCGGCGAACCCGTGCTGGCGCCACGCCTCGTAGACCGCGACGGCGGCGGCGTTCGACAGATTCAGTGACCGCCGCCCGGCCAGCATTGGGATGCGCACTCGCGCGGTGATGTGTGGGTCGGCCAGTGTCGCCTCGTCCAGGCCGGTGGGTTCGGGGCCGAACATCAGCACGTCGCCGGGCTGATAGCTCACATCGGTGTAGGGGATGTGGGCGCCGGCGGTGAACGCGAACACCCGAGCGTCGCCCAGCGCCTCCCATGCCGCCGGCAGCGACGCGTGCACCCGCACCCAAGCCAGATCGTGATAGTCCAAGCCGGCCCGCCGAAGCTTTGGTTCGGACAGGTCGAAACCCATGGGCTCCACCAGATGAAGCTCTGCGCCGGTCGCCGCCACCATCCGAATCGCGTTGCCGGTGTTGGGCGGGATGCGGGGCGAATAGAACATCACTTTGAACACAACAGCATCCTCGTATGACGGCAAGTGGGAAGCGACCGACCTCCGGTCGTTGCGGTACCAGGCAGGCTATGCCCGGCGCGGATTGCCGCGCCGGTCCGGGGCGTCCCGGCGGCGTGACAAACTCGCGCAATGGCTGTCGAAAACTGAACTTTGGCTTTCGCTTCGAGATGAATTCCCCGGACAAATCGCGCACCTTGTCCGGGCGCGGTAATCTCGCATTCCGAACCATAGCGATCACAAAAAGAATAGGGAATCGAAATGCTTTTTGGTAAAGCGGGGGTGGTTGCTCCCATTGCAGCGATAGGACTCTCGGTTGGGGTTCTGACTGCGCCCGCAGCTCACGCCGATGAGCAGACCTTCGTTGATGCATTGCGCGAAAACGGTTGGTCGGCCATGAGTTTCGGTGCGACAGGACACCCGTTGGCGCCGGGTCTCATCACGCGTCCGGACGTGGCAATCGCGAACGGTCACGACGTGTGCAACCAGCTGCAGCTGGGGTTGACGCCAGACCAGATGGTTGCAACCACGCTCCCGGCCGCTCAGGATAATTATCGGATTTTCATAACAGCCGCGTAGGAGCATTTGTGCTGAGGGGCTAGCGCCTTTGTTATGGCGCGGCCTTTTCTTTCTGCAGGGCACTAGACCCGGCTCGCCGGGGTCTAGTGCCCTGCGTTTATTCGGTTGTGTGACGCGACCGCCGACGCGGTGGCACGTTCTCGGTGACCTCTGCGAAGTACTCCAGTGGGTTGTCTCGCAGGGCAACGCCCGGATTAGAGGGCGATCATGGCTTCTCGGTCTGTTTGCTCGACCAGAGTTCGCCAAGACACGCGAAGGTCTCGGAAAGTGTTCTGTTCAGTAAAAATTCTGGTCATGCCTGCAGTCGACTGTCATACTCGTCGAATTGCTATGCCGTGAAACGCACCGCAACCCGCTGTGCGGGTGCGATGTCCCCGGAGAGTCCGATGAATGAGGCGCAGACGGTGAATTTCAGCCGAGCGGTCGGCGAATCGGCCACTGACCGGTGACGCTCTTTGACCACCCAGAAGGGGTGGACCAGGTCCTGGACGAATCGGCCGAGGACGCCCATCAGCCGGAGGCTGCGGCGGCAAAACGCCCATCGCGGTGGTCGGTACGCAACTGGCCGGTGCGGTGGAAGGTGCTGGCGATCGCGTTGCTGCCGCTGGCGCTGGCCGGGCTCTTCGGCGGGCTGCGGATCTCCAATGCGCTCACTGAGGCCAACCGGCTCCGTCTGGTCGCCGACCGCGCCGAGATGATCCCGGCGGTCACCAATTACATGTCGGCGCTGGGCGACGCGCTGGTGGCCGCGTCCTCCGACGGCGACGCCGAGGGTGCCCGAAAGAACTTCGAGAACCGCAAGTACGAGCTTCAGTCCCGGCTGTCGCACACCGATGTGGCGACCGATGTCCGCTCCGGGGTGGAGACGCTGATCGAGCGTGGCCAGGGGCTGTTGAGCTTGGTCTCGACCACCGGTGTGGGATTGCGAGACGAGGTGACCGGCTACGCGCCGATCCTGCTGACCGCCGAGGACGCCATCAACGGGTCGGTGCGGGTGGACAGTGAGCGGATCCGGGCTCAGACCGAGGGTCTCAGTCGTGCGGTCGGTGCACGAGGCCAGATGATGATGCAGGAACTGCTGGTCAATCGGGGTGGCGAGCTTCCCGATCCCGAGTTGCGCAGCTCGATGATGACGCTGGCCGGTACCGAGCCGTCGACCCTGTTCGGGATGTCCGAGGTGCTCGGCGTGGACTCCCCGGAGGCCAAATCGTTGCAACAGCAGCTGGTGACCCGGATGTCGATCATGTCCGACCCCGAACAGGTGCTGCCCAACAATCCGGTGCTGCGCGACTCGATCCGTACCACCGACCAGATCGCCGCCCGGCTGATCAGTGAGAACACCGGTGCGGTCACCGCGGCGGTGGAAGACCGGGCCGCGGACCGGCGCGCCGCCGCCCTGCGCGACATCGTGCTGGTGCTGGCCGCGATCACCGCCACATTGCTGGCGGTGTGGTTGGTGGCGCGCTCGCTGGTGCGCCCACTGCGCACCCTGCGCGACAGTGCGTTGCAGGTCGCCCACACCGACCTGGAACAGGAGATCGCCCGGTTGCGTGCCGGCGTGCCCGGTTCAGACCGCGACCCCGCCCCGCTGCCCGTTTACACCACCGAGGAGGTGGGGCAGGTCGCCCACGCCGTCGACGAACTGCACGCCCAAGCGCTGCTGCTCGCCGGTGACGAGGCCCGGTTGCGTCGCCTGGTCAACGAGATGTTCGAGACGATGTCGCGGCGCAACCGGTCCCTGGTGGACCAGCAGCTGGCCCTCATCGACCGGTTGGAGCGCAACGAGGACGACCCCGACCGGCTCGAGAGCCTGTTCCGGCTGGACCACCTGGCCGCCCGGATGCGGCGCAACGGCGCAAACCTGCTGGTGCTCGCCGGTGCCCGGGTTCCGCACGAGCGGGGCCGGCCGGTTCCGCTGGCGACCCTGATCAGCGCGGCCGCCTCGGAGGTGGAGGGCTACGACCGGGTGCAGACCGTGCTGGTGCCCGACACCACCGTGATCGGCGGCGCCGCGGCGGATTGCGTGCACCTGCTCGCGGAACTGATCGACAACGCGCTGCGCTATTCGGCGCCGACGGAGCCGGTGCGGGTGGTCGCCGGTTTCGAGAACGACGGTGGGGTAGTGGTCGAGGTCGTCGACGTCGGATTGGGGATGACCGACGCCGACCTGCGAATGGCCAATATGCGGCTGGCGGCCGGCGGCGAGTTCAGTCCGGAGAACGCCCGCCACATGGGCCTGTTCGTGATCTCGCGGCTGGCGGCCCGGCACGAGATCGAGGTCCGGCTTTTCCCGGCGTCGCAGGGATCTCGCGGTATCACCGCCGAGGTGTACTTGCCGCCGCATCTGCTGACCGTCAGGCCCGCCGTGGAGTCCGAGCGATCGCCGATGCTCGCGCCGGCCGTCCAGCCGTATTTCGCCCCCGCCGAGCCGGCGCAGCCCGAACCGTACGAAGCCGCACCGTACGAAGCCGAACCGTACGAAGCCGCACCGTACGACTACGAGCCCGAACCCGAGCCCTACCAGTCCTATGAGCCCGCCGAGGACGTCGACACAGCCGAGCCCGGTCCCGTCGTCTCGCTGCTGCCGCGGCGCACCCCGGGGTCCAGCGGCATCACCGGTGTGCCCTCCGAAGAGCCAGCACAACCAGAACCGCCAGCACAACCGGCGGCGGCCGAACGCGGACGCCGCGAGCTGCCGCAACCGTGGTGGGAAGCCGAGGAGCACGGCGGGGGACAGGGAGCGCCGGTCCCGGGCCCGCAGCGGGTGCCCGAACCGGTGGCCGAGACGTTTGCTCCGGCTGACACGTCGGGGTATTTCGCGGCGCGCTCCCGAGTCGGCGCTACAACTTCCGAGGCCGCCGAGCCCGATACCGACTCGATCTACCAGCGGATGCTCTCGGAGTCGGTGGGCAATGACCCCAACGAGGCCAGCCTGCGCGCCGACCTGGACTGGCAATCGGTGTGGGACCGGGGTTGGTCGGTGGCCGCCGAAGCGGAGAACGTGCCGGTGGTCGACCACACCGAACACGGCCTGCCGGTCCGTGAGCCCGGCGCTCGACTGGTTCCCGGCTCGGCCGTGGCGGAGGAGCCGCCGGCGGTGCAGGACGACCCCCATGCCACGGCGGACGATCCGGCTTCCCCGGAACAGCCGGTAACATCGAACGGCGTGCCGCCTGAGCCCGCCCACGAGCAACTGGAACGGGACCCCGCGGCTATCCGCACGTCGATCAGCAGCCACTTCGGCGGGGTGCACGCCGCACGATCGCACTCCCGGGAGAACGGCCGAGACAAAACCTCAGAAACGGGCTTCGACACCGACCAGGGACAGAACCAGTAATGACTTTCCCAACCGATCCCACCGCAGCGCGCCGTACCGCCGAAAGCTCGTTGGACTGGCTGGTATCCAATTTTGCCCGCGAGGTGCCCGGGGTATCGCACGCGGTGCTGGTGTCGGTCGACGGTCTGACGGTGGCGGCCAGCGAGCACCTGCCCACCGAGCGGGCCGACCAGTTGGCCGCGGTGGCGTCCGGATTGGCCAGCCTGGCAACCGGGGCGTCGCAGTTGTTCGACGGCGGCCGGGTGCTGCAGTCGGTGGTGGAGATGGAGCACGGCTACCTGCTGCTGATGCGAGTCGGGGACGGCTCGCACCTGGCGACGTTGGCGAGCACCTCCTGCGATATCGGCCAGATCGGGTATGAGATGGCGGTTCTGGTGGAACGAGTCGGAGCTGTGGTCCAGTCGTCGCGTCGATCGGCGCCGTCGCGGGGCGGCCACCCGTGAGGTGCCGGTGAATGGTGATGGACATCCCCGAGAGCTGGGCGCGCCCGCAGGCGCCAGAACCCCTGTACACGCTGGAAACCGAGGCCAACCTGGTCCGCCCGTACACGCTGACCGCCGGGCGGACCCACACCGACGTGCCATTGCCGCTGGAGGCCCCAGTGCAGACCCTGCGAGTAGCCCAGCCCAATCAATGGCCGGTCAGCGATCCGCGCGGCCGGATCGTCGAACTGTGTCAGGGGGCGCCGTCGGTCGCCGAGATCTCCGCCAAACTGAACCTGCCGCTGGGCGTCGCGCGCGTCCTGGTGGGTGATCTGGTCACGTCGGGATACCTTCGGGTACGCGCCACACTGACCGAGGCATCCACCCGGGATGAACGCCGAGACCTGATAGGAAGGACCCTTCGTGGCCTACGAGCGCTCGGATAGGCCCTCGGGTAGGCCCGCAGCTCCCAGAGACTCGGCGTCGACGAAGATCGTCATCGCCGGTGGATTCGGGGTCGGCAAGACCACCTTCGTCGGCACGGTTTCGGAGATCATGCCGCTGCGCACCGAAGCGCTGGTCACCGACGCTTCGGCTGGTATCGACGGCCTGGAGCCCACCCCCGACAAGCGGACCACCACGGTGGCGATGGACTTCGGTCGCATCACGCTGGCCGACGACTTGGTGCTGTACCTGTTCGGTACGCCGGGCCAGCGCCGGTTCTGGTTTATGTGGGACGACCTGGTGCGCGGCGCGATCGGCGCGATAATCCTGGTCGACTGCCGCCGGCTGCAGGACAGCTTCGCCGCCGTGGACTTCTTCGAGCACCGCAACCTGCCCTTCCTGATCGCGGTCAACGAGTTCGACGGCGCGCCGCGCTATCCGGTCGCCGCGGTGCGCAAGGCCCTGGCTCTGGCCGAACACATTCCGGTGATCAGCGTCGACGCACGTGACCCCCGGTCGGCCCGCGACGCGCTCATCGCTATCAGCGAATACGCGCTGTCCACCCTGGCTTCGCACGGTTGACGCAGGCTTGAGCGGCGCCCCAGAGTGGACCGGATGCGAGTTCTCCGGTCACGACTTTCGCGATGCGGACCTTTCGCGGCTGCGCACCGAGCGGGCGGTGTTCGACGAGTGCGACTTCACCGGGGCCGACTTCGGCGAGTCGGTGCACCGCGGGTCGGCCTTCCGCAACTGTCGCTTCGAGCGGGCCTCGCTGTGGCATTCCGAGTTCATCGGGTGCAGCATGCTGGGCTCGCAGTTCGTGCAGTGCCGGATGCGGCCGCTGGTGTTCGACGAGGTGGACTTCACCCTGGCCGGGCTCGGCGGCAGTGACCTACGGGCGGTGGACCTGAGCGGTTGTCGGCTCCGAGAAGCCAACCTGGTGGAGGCAGACCTGCGCAAAGCGATACTGCGCGGCGCCGACCTGACCGGCGCCCGGACTGTTGGCACCCGGCTGGACGAGGCGGACCTGCGCGGTGCGCGGGTCGATCCCACGCTGTGGACCACGGCATCGCTGACCGGCACGCGGATCGACATCGCCCAGGCCATGACGTATGCGGCCGCGCACGGACTGCGCCTCGACAGCGAATCCGGCGGGCGCTGACGCCAGCACGACGCACAGTCTCGCGGCTGCCGACCTCACCGCACATTCAACGCCGTCGCCGCACACTCAATCACCTGTGGATAGCTGAATGGCGCTGGTTGCCCGACACGGCGAGGCTCATCGATCGTGGAGGGAGAACCGTTCATTGGCAGTGAGGCACTGGCGGCCGGACGGCTGAATCGGCACGGGCTGCGGACCCACTATCGGGCCGCGCACCCGGGCGTCTACGCGCCCGGGCAGGCGTCGTTGCGGCTCGGTGAGCGCACCATCGCGGCGTGGCTGTGGTCAGGGCGGCGCGGCATCGTCGCAGGTGCGGCGGCCGCGGCATTGCACGGAACCAGATGGGTTGACGACGACGTGCCGGTCGAGCTGGTGCATGCGAACCCGCGTTCGCCGGGCGGCGTGATCAGCCGGCGCGAGACCCTGCTTGACGACGAGGTACAGACGTTGACCGGCCAGGACAGCGGCATGCTCGTCACCACACCCGAGCGCACTGCCTTCGACATCGGCCGCCACGAACGGCCACGGCCAGCGGTCGCGCGGCTCGATGCGTTGGCCCGGGCGACTCGTCTTGATGTCGCCGCCGTCGCGGCGCTGGCCCTGCGTCATCGCCGCATGCGTGGGCTGCGGCAGTTGGAGTGGGCGCTGGGTCTGGTCGACCGGGGTGCGGAGTCGCCCCGGGAGACCTACCTGCGGCTACTGCTGACCGACGCCGGGTTACCCCCGGAGCGGACTCAGATCCCGGTTCCGACCGCCGATGTCACTTATTACCTGGATATGGGGTGGCCGGACGTCATGGTGGCCGCTGAATACGACGGCGAACATCATCAGGTCGACAGCCTGCAGTGGCGCAAGGACATCATCAGGCTTGAGAGGCTGGCCCGGATGGGCTGGATCGTCATCCGGGTGGTAGCCGGCGACCATGCTCCCGAGATCGTGCGGCGGGTGTGTCAGGCACTGCAGTCCCGCGACTATCGGCCAGCGTTCATTGTGCGTTGACGGCGTTGAGTGTGCGGCCGACGAACGGGGCCCGGAAGCGGGGGGGGGGGGGGGGGGGGGGGGGCCCC